>CANMCE010000003.1 GCA_947496235.1 uncultured Glaciecola sp.
AGAATTTAGCTCAAATATAAACTGACACTGGCACCCTAAAATTCGGGTAACTGTCAGATCAAGTCTGAGCTACTACATGTAATTAATTAAGCTATAAGATGCTAGTTGAAGCTCAAACCTTTATCGGCATCTACTATAACCCCTTCTTTCAAATAAAGTTTTAGCTTTGCAATAAACGCTTCCTCTATACCTTTCAAATTATTATTTTTTAAATTTTCAGAATACGCCCTATGGTATTTTACTAAATCGGTTACAACGGCTTTGTGATAGCTGGTAACATCAAAACTCTCAAAATTATAACGGGATTTAAATAGTTCACTTAACTTATCGCCGTCTAAAATTGAAATTGCCGAACCATGGGCTGCTCGGACTTGCTTCTTAGGCACAAATAGTGACGGTAATTCATGCACATCTGAAAGGAAATCAAATTCATTGCATCTGGCTTGCAAGATCGAGAAAAAGACGTCTTTTGTATACACTCTCCTTTGAAATACTGAGATTTTAGCTGAAATATTGCCCAATAACTCTAATACATTTAGCGCTGCACCTTCCGCAAAAACAATTTCTTTTGCTTGTTTATATATAGCAAGCTGCTCTATTAACGCTAAATTTTCAGGGTAAACTATTTTGAATCCTAAGCGTTTGAACATTTGCTCCAAATAGAGCTCTCCTGCATACGCACCTCTAAGTAAGTAATTAACTCTACTCACATAAATTTTTTCATCGCTTTTTGGTATATTGTTTAAATTTGCGCGTCGCTCACATGACAGAAGAAAGTCTTTATACTCTTTAGATATTGGCTGACGCGACCTAAAAAAACTTTGTTGCCTACTTACATAGAGTTGCTTTACCTTAAATGGATGCTTTTGTATTAACACATCCTTTTTCTTAATCCCCAAATAGTCGAGTGTCTCGTAGAAATGAGGAGGCAAAGTGTGCTTTCTTATTTTTAAAAATTGAATATATCGCTGTGGTTGAAAAATAACTTTGGCATTCGGGACTTGTTCTTTTAACTCATGAAACGAAGATAAGCGATGAATAGATTCGGCTAAATAGTGTCCGAAATTATTAAAGATCGGACCACCGTAAAAAAATACACCTTCTTTTGCATTCTGACATTCAGGAAAAGAATTAATAAATTCAATATCAGATACAATTTGGGGCGTTAAACTTTTAGAACGCGTATTTTCACACCTTAATTGATAGGCAAAATCAGGTATATTCTTTCCTTTTAATCCACCAACTACCCGTCCGGGATTTGAACCTTTCGCTTGGGGCACCAGCGTAATATTAAAAAGTTTAACCGCTCCGTCTATTGATGCAGGCCTTTTATCGAGCTTATTCCGTCTCTTGAAGTTTACCACCATAGCTCTACACCAGTCCCCAAAATAAATTACGGGCAATAGCATTTTCTGTAGTTCTGTTAGTTGAGAATACAAGGGGCTATAGCTAGAATTTTGCCGAATGATATTCACTATTCTAAAAAAAAGAAAAGGTTTCTCATTATAAATAGACTCTAATATTGATTTAACTTGGCCTTCTTTTAATCCTTGTTTTTTGTAGGTCTTAGAATATAGAGATTCCCCCATTTTGCTAATCAACTTCCATTCTGTTTCACTTAAAAGGCAGTCGTATTTGGTATAACCTCGTTGTATCTGGTCTGTATATGAGGCCAAATCTTCGTCCGATAAAAGTCTATAATCAGTAGAATGTTCACTTTTTCGCTGTAAAAATTGATCAAGTTCTTGCTGTATTGCCGTAATATCAAATCCATTTAAATAACGTTTTATTTCTAGGGATTCAAACGAATAAGAAATATTTATTTGTTGTTTCTCAAGCTTAATTTTGCCATTTAATTTCAATACTGATAAGACATCTTCTACTATATTGCCAGGCTCATTATAACTTTTGTATAAAAAAGTAAATAATTTAAAGTTCCCTTTCCTCTCTTTGAGTTGTAAAAATTTGTCCCATTGTGAAAAGTCTAAAATTTTCCTAACGTTAAGTTTTTCAGTATTGGAATGCCGCTTAACAGATTGATTATAAATAGAAAGCTGGAACTCTACAGGATTTCGTATAAATCCGATAATTTCCACTTCGGGAATAAATTCAATTATTGAATCCATGATTCTAAAAAAGGATTCAGAACTCAGAAACAGAGTATGAAATGCATCATTTGTTCGGAAGTTTTTAACTACTTTGTTTAATTTTCTAATGTCTAATTCTAATCTGCCATTTGAATCGTTTTTACAAATGGCTCTAGCATTTCCCGAACTAATTTTATTTTTATCAAATGGGTGTTTGGGATATAAAACACCATTTTTTTCCAATAAATTTCTATTCTCATTAAAGAAAAACTGAATAGCAGAACTACCTGTCTTAGGAGGCCCTACATGTATCACAATTCTTTTGTTCAATTCATCAACACTCAATATTATAAAAGGCATGTTAACTGAATTAACATGCCTTTTTTAGATTTAGCCTTGTTAAAAAACTATTTAAGAAGTTCTTTCACGTGCTGTTTAAATTCTTTACCAAGGTCAGGATGTCTTAACGCGTACTCCACGTTGGCTAGCATATAGCCCAATTTGGAACCGCAATCATGACTTTTACCTTTCATATAATAAGCATCAACTTGCTCATGTTCCATAAGAGTGTCAATTGCGTCGGTGAGCTGAATTTCTCCGCCAGCGCCAGGAGGCGTCTTTTTCAATAAATCCCAAATTTTTTCTGAAAGCACATAACGACCAACAACGGCTAAATCAGATGGAGCTTCTTCTAGCGCGGGCTTTTCAACCATTTTATAAATTTTTGCTGATTCGCCCGGTACAAGAGCCTTCCCTTCCAAATCTACAACACCAAATTTGGTTATATCTTCTTGAGGTACTTGTTCAACCATTACTTGACTAACACGAGTAGTGTTAAATCTAGCAACCATATCAGCTAAGTTATCCTTTTTTGGGTTAGATTTAAAACTGTCGATAATAACGTCAGGTAACACTACGGCAAATGGACTATCACCTACAAGCGGCAACGCACACAAGATGGCATGCCCTAGACCACTTGCCACCCCTTGTCTAACATGCATGATTGTCACATCTTTTGGACAAATTTGCTGGACTTCTTCTAATAATTGACGTTTTACCCGCTTCTCTAGAGTAGCTTCCAACTCAAACGACGTATCAAAATGGTTTTCTATACTATTTTTACTAGCATGAGTCACCAATATAATCTCTTTAAGCCCCGCTTCAACACACTCTTGAACAACATATTGAATTAAAGGCCTATCAACAACCGGAAGCATTTCCTTTGGAATAGCTTTAGTCGCAGGTAACATTCTCGTCCCCAAGCCCGCTACGGGTATAACGGCTTTTTTTACTTGACTCATTTTTTTTTCATCCTTCGTTTCTTTTTACTGATAATCCTCGACCTATTGCGTAGTATTGCAATCCATATTCCAACATTCGCTCAGGCTCATATAAATTTCGTCCATCAAAAATCACAGAGTCGTTCAAATTATCTTTTAAATATTCAAAATCTGGCGCTCGAAACGCTTGCCACTCGGTACATATAGCTAAGCAATCGGCTCCTTTCAGCGTTGCTTCTTTTGTCCCCATTAATGCAAGGTCATCCCTATTCCCATAGATTCGCTGTGTTTCTTCCATTGCTTCAGGATCATAAGCCTGTACCTTAGCGCCAGCAGCCCAGAGTTTTTCCATTAAGACGCGGCTAGAAGCTTCTCGCATATCGTCTGTATTAGGTTTAAAAGATAACCCCCAAAGAGCAACCGTTTTTCCTTGTAGACTCCCACAGTAGTGATTGCTCATGTACCCAAATAGCTTTTCTTTTTGACTATAGTTTACCGATTCAACAGACTCTAGAAGTTTTGCTTGATAACCAACTCCATTTGCACTACGAATGAGCGCTTGCACATCTTTAGGGAAACAAGATCCACCATAACCACATCCTGGATAGATAAATTGATACCCTATTCTCGGATCTGACCCTATTCCTCGACGCACATTTTCTACATCTGCACCAAATTGTTCGGCTAAATTCGCAATCTCATTCATAAAGCTAATTTTTGTGGCTAACATACAGTTTGCCGCATATTTTGTAAGTTCCGCACTTTTAACATCCATCACAATAATCTTGTCGTGATTTCGATTAAAAGGTGCGTAGAGTTCTCTAAGTTTCTTTTCCGAACTCTTACTTACGGTTCCTAAAATAATTCGATCAGGTCGCATACAATCATTAACCGCAGCTCCTTCTTTCAAAAACTCTGGATTTGAAACAACGTCGAATTCTACACTTTTCCCTAACTTACTTTGAACTTCTTCAACTTTCGCTTTTACTTTATCCGCAGTACCAACTGGGACTGTTGATTTATTGATAATAATTTTCTTACTTTGCATATGTTCAGCTATTGAGCTAGCAACAGCTAAAACATATTTTAAATCAGCTGAACCATCTTCATCTGGAGGCGTCCCTACAGCGATAAATATAAGTTCCCCATGCTGAATTGCCTCTTCTGCATTTGTCGTGTAAACAATGCGTCCTGCTTCAAAGTTGGAAGTAACTAAAGGCGTTAATCCGGGCTCATAAATAGGAATTTGACCTTTCTTAAGATTTTCTACTTTTTTCTCATCTACATCTACACAATAAACTTCGTGTCCTACTTCAGCCAAAACTGCAGCTTGCACAAGCCCTACATACCCTATTCCAAATACAGTTACTTTCATCAAATATCCTTACTAAAACCTGTGTTTATTCTATATCAGCAGTTGCAAATGCATGATAATAATAATTTAAATTTCAATTAATTTGTGGGGTGTTCAACTCTTCTGTTGATTTCAAAGAAAAGTTTTCACGTTTTAACGTCAAAAACCTATGATAACTTAAATCATGTTGAATATGGTCTTTCCACTGTTCTTGCAAAAATGCTAATTCATGCAAAAAACGAGCCCTCTTTTCCTTTGTTACATCCAATCCTCTTGACACTGACTCATGATGATAAAACTCAACATCAGCACAATACAGATTCCTAAATCCAAGTTGGTTCACTTTGAGGCAAAAATCAACGTCGTTGAATGCAATCGCCAAGTCTTTTTCATTAAATCCACCCGCTTCATTAAAAATCGACTTTTCAACTAATAAGCAGGCGGCTGTCACTGCTAAAAAGTTATGGGATGCAACTAGTCTTTTGAGATAGCCCGCATGATATCGGGGAAAATATTTGTGGGCATGCCCTGCACCTCCGCCATAACCAAGAACAACCCCAGCATGTTGAACACGACCATCACCATATAATAATTTAGCACCAACACAACCGATATCAGATCTCAATGATTGCCCTAGCATCAAATCTAACCAATTCGACTGAATGATCTCTACATCATTATTAATAAAAGCAATTACGTCACCTCTAGCATGATTAACGGCAAAATTATTAATTGCTGAAAAATTAAAGGGATAAGGATACTGTAATAATGTGACACTTTCATTTTGTGCTAATCGTTCAAAGCTTTTTATACTCTGAGGATCATCAGAATTATTATCGACTAATAAAATTTCGTAATTTTTGTATGATGTTTTAGTTAAGATAGAGTTTATACAATTTTCAACTAATTCATGATGGTTCTTAGTTGGTATAATAATGCTGACAAGTTTTTGCCCATTAACCGGCCAAGAAATGTTATTTACTGCTGCATCTTTTTCGTAACTTACATTTGCACCGATTTCAGTTAAATACCTTCCAATCTTAGATAGTATTTGTTTAAGTAATTTATTTTCTTGCTTATGGTTAACCAGGACATAGCTAATATGCTGAACTTTAATATTTGGCATTTTTAACCAAGCAATTGCCATTAACTCGGCAATTGATTCTATGCTTTTTTCTACTATCAAATCCTTAAATATCTCGACTTTATTTAGCAATACTCCGCTGTTTATATAGGCTGTTGTTAGTTGAAGATCTGGGTTCCAATCTGGAAACAAACTAGGATTTGAACGAGTATGTTTTTCTACTTGATCTGTATCGCAGTAGGCAATATCTATTGACTGTTCAGTGCGAAGAAAAACTTGCACACTTTTTTCGTACAATTGATCTCCTGCATTTATCAATAATAAAGGACGTTTTAAGTCTTTAGAATTTTCCGAGAAGTAGCTTTGAAAATTTTTAATAGTGTAGACGTTTGATAAACCAAAATTATTCTCATTTTGGTCAATAAAATAGACTCTTCGAACAATTGAAGAATTTTGAAACTCAATTATTGATGCTAGGGTATTATTAATATCAGTTGCAGAACTTGGAAATATCAAGATATCCAATTGATCAAATTTTTGTTCGTTAACATCAAGCATGGTTTCAATTTCAACACTCTGATGATATAGAATATTTTGATAATATTGCATTAACTTTTCTTTTGACGGAAACCCATAAAATAGGCCAGCTTTTTGCAGGGTTCGAGTGTAGAAGTGTGTTAGTGCTTCGTTCTGTTTTAACCAGTTTCGTGTAGATTGAGGTAGAATTCCAATAAAATATTTTAAAGCAATTACTATGACCTTTTTACATCGTCTTAGCATAGGGTGCGTACTTGTTGAGTTTTAGAGTTAGTGAACATATTTTTATTCATTTTACAGCAAAGATTACTCTTTTTTTGAACTGCTGTTGTTTAAAACACCATCAAATACACCTTTTACCATGAATTTGAAACGTTTAATTTTTTGATCTTCAAAAAACACATTAATAAAAAACCTAAGCGGCATAAAACCTAAATTGCGTAATTTCCAATATAAGGGCACATAGTCTCTTCTACACAATAATAGAATATTTCTAAATTGATAATAAAGTCTTACAGGAGATCCAACCTTATAGGTTATACCTACAAATTTCTTTCTGGCATCACCTAACTTGTGTTGCATCAACACTCGCTCAGCAATGCCAACATTATACCCGTGTTGTTTCGCCCGCCAACACCATTCATGATCAACCCCATCAATGAAAAGTGATTCGTCTTTCATGCCTATTATTTCAAGCTTATCAAGTCTTATCATCATTCCTGAAGATATAATTTGAGTTACCACTAATAATTCATCAAGAGAATAAACTTCGCGTTGCAATTTTGGACGTAATTGCTTATTCGTAAAAGAGCAGACCACTCTTGGACCAATTGCCACTAGTGGTATTTTTTGTTTTTCAGAAGCTATCAATAACGAAGAAATTCGAAACACGAAATCTTCTGGAATTGTACTATCTTGGTCTAATAGAACAGCAAATGTGAACCCATCTTGTAGTAATTTACTAAGTCCACGATTATGGGCGCAAGCGACACCTATATTATCAGCATAATGTAGGTATGAAGCTTTTGATAAGTCAAAAGCACTTTCATGATTTTCTTTCGAATTATCAACAATAACAAGCCCATCAACTTGCCTCTGGATTGTTTCAACTAGTTTGCAAGTTTCGCTCAGTTCGGGGTTGTATAAGACTATAACAGCTCCAATCAAAACCGTTTCGACCGTTTTTTAATGATAAACCTATCTAATTTATACATGATTTTGATTATTTTCGAAGGCAACATACGAATAAATAATATGATCAATGCGTGAGTCAAATTAACAAAATTCAGTTTTTTCAACCTTTTCATGGCATACCGACGTGCCGAGAACTCATTAATTGATTTAGAAAATCCGCGTCTTTTATAGAAATCATTAACTCTTCTGAACTGTAATAAAACTTCTTTTAAATTTGCGAATTTATAACCTGCAGCGCACAGATCTACCCAAAAAAAATAATCTTGCGTATTCATATAGTTTTCTTTATAACGAAAGCCTGCTCTGATTATTGAGGCACGAAATCCAACGGTTGGATGATTAATAGGGCAGCGTCTGGGCAAAATAGAGACAATTTTCAAGTGAGACTTTGGCATAATCCTCTTGCCAACAATTTTCCCTGATTCGTTTATTTCAACTAAAGATGTACCAAGTATGTCTATATTTGGGTGTTGTTCAAAAAATCTAACTTGTTTCTCAATTCTATCCCCCATAGAAATGTCATCTGCATCCATTCTAAAAAAATATTTTACCCATGGATATAAATGAAAAACTTGGTCAAATATATAGTTCATGCAAGTGCTTAAACCCGAATTATTTTCATTTTCAATTAGTTGAATTTTAGAATGTAAATCAATTTTTTCAATTAAACTTTGTCTTAATGTTTCATCAATTGGGCCATCGAAGATGATTACAAATACAAACTTTGTGTAACTTTGCTCTACAATGCTGTCAATAGCTTGTAAAATCCAAAGGAAGTTATCCCTGTTATGGATAGCCATCCCTATTAAAGCCTCTGGCTTACTATCCTCTTCAAATGTATATTCTTTTAATGTCTTAAAACCAGTTCTCAAGTTGTTTTATTTCCAATTATTTTACTCAAATACAAAGCGCCGAAGAATAACAAAATCCATAAAAAAAGTATTTATATAATTAATTCTCTTCATAGATTCTTGTTTATTGGTGCAATTCCTTAATAGTTGCAATTACAATTTTACCTAAAAAGTAAAACATTATATTGAGTAATAAAAAGAGGCTAACATTATAAAATACTTTTGGATAACTAGATTTTTCTGGATAGGTTGCTTGTTGTACTGTCATTAAAAATTTAATTTGTCTATAAGCTTCTATTCTAGCTTTTTCTAACGATACTTGAGATGAAGTATAGGCAGCTAAAGCTAGCTCAAGATCAATCTTAAAATCCGTAAATTTTGCCATAACTTCACTTACACTAGACCCATTCTTTTGATAAATACTTACATCATTGTTTGACTCATATTCACTGAGTCTAGATCTCTCCGTTTCTAATTGCTCTAATAAGCTATCAAGCTCTGACTGAGCTTGAATTACCGAAGGAGCATTTTCACTCATACTGGTTTTCAAAAGTCTTAGTTGTGTTCTTTTTTCAGCAATTTGAGATTCAATTCCGTAGGCAATTTGTTGGATTGCCATACCTTCTGCCTCAGGATCTAATAACCCGTACTGTTGCTGAAAATTGAGTAGGTTTGCCTTAGCTAACTTCAGCCTTTTATCAATCTTCTCATTTTCTTCTCGAATGAATTTCAACTGATTTTCAGCAAGTCTATGACTTATCTCATTAATATACCATTCGGAACGCTCTACTATTTTGGCTGCCAACAAGCGAGCAAATTCAGCTGTAAAAGCTTGAACACTTAAGGTTATCACTTGGGATTTTTCATCGATTTCAACACTTACATGATTTCTGTAATAATCTAATAGGGTTTCAACAGTACTATTATTTTCTAAACGACTGAAAAAATCATACTCAGAATTTGAATAATGTTCAGATAACTTCGTCTCTGACTCTAAATACGTCAACATGTCATTAGAATGAATAAATTTTGCTATTAATTCGGTGTCTAAACTCGGTGCTGAGCCACCGAAGCCTGTTAAAACCGCCATAGCAGGATCTAAAGTGCTAGAAGAATCAGGTTCTTTTACAAAAACTAATGCAATACTTTCATACCTATCTGACGAGATAGCTATTTGATAAAAAGAATACATGACAAAAGGGAAAACAACTAACGCTAAAAATGTATGCTTTCCTAAAAAAGCTCTAAAACGCGAAAAGGCAATGAGGATCTTATTTGAGTTGGAATTTTCTTTTTTTGGTAGTGTACTCATAAATTTTGATACTTCTCTATACCTTCTTCAATATTTTCATAGAAACTAAGTTTTCCTCTTTCAATAACGATGACGCTGTTACAGAATAAACGTATATCATCCATATCATGGCTCACCATAATTACGCTAGATTGTTTACTTTTCTCAATCAATGTATCTTTTGCCTTTTGTTTAAAAGAGGCATCACCAACTGTAGTGACTTCATCTATGAGATAAACGTCAAAATCTATTCCAATTGAGCATGCAAAAGCTAATCTTGGCCTCATACCTGTAGAATAGTTCTGAACGGGCGAATCAAACTGTTTACCAAGCTCAGAAAACTCTAGTACTCGCTTTTCATAAAGTCTTAAATCCTTTACTCCGTTGATTCTACCAATAAAACGAGTATTTTCTCTACCTGTCATTCTAGGATGAATACCTGTGCCTAATGCAACAGGCCATGACAAAGATTTAGTTGTTGCTATTCTTCCTTTATTTGGGTATTCACTGCCAGCCAGTAATCGAAATAAAGTAGACTTCCCTGCACCATTTGCTCCAAGTAACCCAACGTTACTTTCTGTTGGTATCGAAAAGTTGACATTCTTAAAGATATAGTTATTCCCATGCCGATTTGGATAATATTTAGTTAAGTTTTTTAACTCTATCATCGACTAATTGCCTGTTTCCAAGAAACAAAATAGGTAGCTATTGAGAAAAATAACATAGTAAAAGTAATAAACAATAAATAGTTCAGATTTACCCCATGACTACCATAAGATTCGTACAACGAATATCTTGATAACTCAATTGCATGTAAAATTGGATTCCAGTCCAACAAATACCAATATTCTTTAGGTATATCTTGAAGGGAAAAAAAGATACCTGATATAAAAAATAACGGTCTAGTTAACAAAGTTCTAATTTTTTCAACTTCAGGAATAAAAAGTTCGGCTATACCAAAAAGTAACCCTACCGTGGTACCAAATATAACTAAACTGAAAAAACACATTATAAATAAGATAGGATTGTCAACTCTTAGTTCAATTGCCATGTAGAACATTAAGATTGAAACGCCTATAACAGTAAAAACTTTAACGATTAATTCAAATAAGGAAGCAGCAATAACTGCACTTATTGGCTGAACTTGTCTAAAAGCAAATAAGGCCTTGTTTTTCTTAATAGATAATGACGCACCTTGAACAACTTTTAAAAATGATTGAACGTACAATACGCCAACAGCCATAAACAAAAATGTCGGAAGCGTATGTGTATTTGAACCTGAACCAGCTACTGTACTTCTAAAATAGGACAAGAAAAATATAAATACAATAGGTTCAATCAAAGCCCAACTGATGCCTAACTTATCATTGAACCCAACCCTCACTTCGCGAAGAAATAAGGCAAATATTACATCTCCCCAAACTCGAAGGTTATTCCTTTTAATGACAATTACTGAAGACATCAAGTTCCTCCAATATTAATTAACAGCCACATTAGCAGTGATAGCTATTTGATATAATATTTGGGTAATATCTTTAATGGATTGAATAATTTTGTCATCTACACGCGGTAAGATTAAGATTTGATCACCTGGTTGAATTCGATAAGCCTGCTGTTCTGAAAACCATTGGCTTGTATTAGATAATCCTGCAACAGTACTTAATCCATTGGCTTGAACAATGACAATCCGTTCATCATCAGCTCTTTCAGTAAACCCTCCTGCCCAAGCTACATAATCACCTATAGATGCATTTTGGTTGTATACAATTGCTTGAGGAATTAGTACTTCTCCTGATATTTGTATTAAATCAGTATTTTTCGGCAGAACAATTACATCACTTTGTTCTAAACGAATGTTTGCCACTTTTCCGTCCTCAGATACAATAACTTTTCCGAGCGGCTCAACGGCCCGAGCCCTCTCAATAAATTGAGCGACAAGGCTAGCTTCCTGGGTCCTAATCGTCGCTTCTCCATTACTAGAAGCTGGTGCTGTAAAGACACTACGTTCCAAACGCTGCAAAGATTCCTCTAACAGTTGCTTCTGCTTTAATCTTACACTTTCGCGTTGAATATATACGTTGCCATAGTTTGAGTCTTCGGGATCAATTTTGACTCTATGTAAGAAATCTATAAGCCGACTACCTCTTTTAAGCGTAAAAAAGGAAGGTCCTTCATGACTTCCTACAACTTGAACACTAATAACATCATTACGGATATCTTCATTGAACAGAACTACATCTCCATCTTGCAATTCGAAGGTTAAAAATTCCTCCAATGTTACATAGATCGATATAGGTCCATTTTCTCTAGTTCCTGTTACCGCAACATGGCTAGCATTGGGTAAAGGACGAGCATATTTGATTAATGATTGTCCATTGAGTTCTTGATTTGTTAACTCAAAAAACAAGGGAAGCCGAGCTTCACCTTCAGTTTTTACAATGGACTTTTGTTCACCAACGATAATCACGTCATCATCTTGGAAAGAGAACGAATCTAAGGTTCCGTTAATAAGGAAAGCATATAGATCATATTTTTGAATAACTTCATTATTCCTGAGTATTCGAATATCTCTAAAACTTCCACTTTGTGGATCCACGCCTTCTGCTGAACTCAAGAAGAATAAAATTGAATCTGATGCCAACCCCGCGTACTGGCCTGGTTTTGTTACAGAACCAGTTACATACACACTTACGGGTGTAGCAGTAAGTAAATTTACGTAAACATTAACATTATTAGGATAAATCGATTTTATCTGTGAAGTGACGTATGTGTTAAGCCGACCAGCCGGAACATCTTTAACCAAAACTGGCCCAACTTCGGGTATGAATATATTACCAGCGTTATCAACTGTAAACACTTGAGAACGTGCTACAGCTCCCCACAATTGAATTGCAATTTTATCACCCGGTGCGACAAGGTAATTTTCATTAAGTCCATCATTTCTAGTAGCTGCTTGTCCAGTTGCAAATAGTTTATGCCCAAATAATGAATTTATTCCTACTTGAGGTTGACCTTGAGAAAGAGAAAATCCATTATTTTGATCTCTTCCAATGCTTGGAGCTCCCCCTTGCACAAATTGCGACAAGTCAATATTCTGCTCATTTTCGTTCTGAGCATTCTGTACTTGAGAACTAGAATTCTGTTCCACTTGCTGGCGATTCACTTCTTGAGAATGACTTGAATTAGCGATAAAAACAAAATAAAAAAGTGTAATTTTCACTAAAAAGATTGAAAACCTCATATCCCTAACATCTCCAATCTATCAACCACACTTTCACCAACTTTGTACCATTGCTCAGGTTCTTTGTAGCAATAAACAGCAGTTTTAGTAGACGATATGAGTAATAAACAGTTTGAACCGGCAGCTGAGAAGTACTTTTGAGTTACTCTATAATTATCATCATGTAACTTAACATCATCTCCTAGTTGAGCTGTATTTAAAATCTCTATATTACGCGCATCTGTCTTCTGTTCTTTAGATGAGTTCAATGAATTTACCAAGGGCCCCGCAGCAACTGGTTGGGTAATGTTAGAACAAGCAGACAAATACAATATTTGAATCAAAATGATGATTTTTATTATTTTCATAGATATTAAAATTAGAAATTTTAGCATACTTTACATAACTGTAGAGGGAATCTACCACAGTTTTGAAGGAGTTATCTCAAAATACTTCTTATTGTTCGTAAAATCTTCCAGATATTTTGCAAGATGTAACTATATATTAGCAGTACAATAATGAATAATGAAAACATGAATGTCTCTGGAACTTGATAAATTTCACCAAGAATTCCAACAATGGCGAAACTGAGACCAATCAATAAGATGGCGGATAACGAACGCCTAGCGGATAATCCAGCTCGCATAAAAATGTTATGTAAATGCTGGCGATCAGATTTTAAAACCGATTGACCTTTTTTTGCTCTTCGATACATTATTGCAGCCATGTCAAGCAAAGGAAGACCGATTATCCAGACTGCCGTAATAGGTCTAATAGCACTAGTTTCGCCTTGCGTATAATCGACTAATAACCAAACGATTGTAAGTCCGACAAACATGCTTCCACTGTCGCCCATGAAAATCTTATTACCTTTAAACCCTTTCATGCTCAAATTAAAGGCTAAAAACGGGACTAACGCTGCCACCAGCATTAACGGCGTCATAATAAGGTGTCCGTTATTTGAAACAACCAATAAAAATACTACGGAAATCAGCACTATTAAAGACATTCCGCCGGCTAACCCATCTATTCCATCAATCATATTAAAGGCATTTACTACCCCAACCACACAAATCATAGTAAAAAATGCGCTTGATAAATCTAGTTTAATATTACCAATAGAAACAATATCACCTAAATCCGTTATGGTATTTTGCGCCACTATTACCATAATGCCCGCTACGCCAAATTGACATACCATTCGTCCCTTAGCACTCAAATCAAACTTATCGTCAAGAGTCCCTAACAATACAATTATAGAGGAAGCAAAGAAAAACACGGCACTGCTCTCATACCAAACACCATTGAGAATACTTGCAACTAGTACAGATATAAATATTGCCAATCCTCCGGTCAAAGGCACTTTCTCCTTGTGCCCTCTTTTTGAAGAAGGAGTGTCAACTAACCCAAGTTGATGGGCAAATGGACTCATCAAGATTAATAAACCTAACGCCAAAACAAAGGTTGTTACAAGAGGTGCAACTTGGAGATACGGCATCATAAATTCCTTAATCCTTGGAATAATGTAACTAAAATGTCGATTTTTTGATTCAAACCTAAATCCTGTGAAGAAACTGCAATATGCTTTAGTCTGTATATTATTATAATTATTGTTTTATTTTAATTTTTCGAGATAGTGAAATTTCAAAATGTGGCGCGAGTTTCTAGCCTAATTTTAGCAGTAATTTAGTAACAAATACTAGCAAAAAGTATTAAGTACATCATTATGACCAAAATGTGTATATTTGTCCCCTAAATTGCAAAAATTCTTATGAATTTTAAAGTAATTCTTCATCAATACTAGCAAAATTAATCTAGCAAATTGTAAAAAAATGTAACTCCATAGCAATTACCACTTCTTAAGCACTTAAAGGCTATATATACACCTTTTATTTTAGTTCATACATGTCATAGAGCAACTTAAATCTTGAATTACTTCTAACAAATTGAATTATAAGTTGTAAGTTAACAGTAGTAATTAGGTTTAAATAGCTATAAAGACTTTATGTGTTTCAAAATAATACAACAAGTTATGTTTATCGTTCATAATCTATTTTGATATCCATATTTAGATTAACGCTACAATTTCATCCACCCTTGCAACTTTTAACATTTAAAGGGCATAATGACTTTTTAAAATAACAATAACAACAAGGTTGTAAAATGAATTCTGAACAACTTAATAGCGGTCATATTGACCGGACAAACGACAGACGGTTCTTTGGTCATCCACTTGGTTTATCTACCCTAGCCTTCACCGAAATGTGGGAGCGCATGAGTTATTACGGTATGCGCGGCTTACTTGTGGTATTCATGGTACTTGCAGTACAAGAAGGTGGATTTGGTTTAACTGAACAGTCTGCCAACGCAATATATGGCCTTTACACTGGCTCGGTTTACTTTACCGGCTTATTAGGTGGCTGGATTGCCGACAGACTTATCGGTGGACAAAAAGCGGTTTGGTATGGCGGCATTATCATCATGTTCGGTCATATATCCCTTGCTATTCCAGGTACAAATACCTTTTTCTTAGGGCTTATTTTAGTTGTACTGGGCACAGGTTTATTAAAACCAAACATTGGCGCCATGGTTGGTCAGTTATACAAAGATGAAGATCAACGTCGTGACAGTGGTTACACCATCTATTATTTGGGAATTAATATAGGTTCAGCCATCGGTGGATTTGTTTGTGGTCTTATGCAGGTAAAATATGGTTACCACGCTGCTTTTGGTGCTGCAGCTGTGGGTATGGGGTTAGGTCTTATTCAATACCGTCTTACAAGTAAAAATATTGAAGCCGTTTTCGATAAACCTACCGTGAAGATGTCTAGCAAAGCCGTTACTTTAAGCTGGTCCGTTATTTTTTCTCTTTTATTAGTACTTGCTATTGTTACTGTCATGGCAATGATGGGCTCTTTAGTGATTGATCCCCTAGCAATTACTGGTTCAATTGCGACTATAGTATTTTCAATCTTCTTAATTTATTTCGTTGTTATCTTTCTTAAAGGTAAGTTAAATCCAACAGAGAAGCGCAACGTTGGCGCATTATTTCTAATTTGTATTGCCTCTATTTGCTTTTGGGCCGGCTTTGAGCAAGCAGGTTCATCATTCAATTTCTTTGCAGAGAATAATACAGACCGTATGTTAGGCGATTTTGAAATCCCAACGCAGTGGTTTCAATCGTTAAACCCTATTTTTATTATCGTGTTATCTCCATTCTTTGCTGCCCTATGGGTTAATTTAGGAAAGCGCATGATTCAGCCAAGTTATAGTGTAAAATGCGCTATCGGCTTAATCATAATGGCATCTGGCTTCTTCGTCATGTTCTTCGCTGCGATGTTAGCGGCTGATTCGATGAAAGTTGCACCTATGTGGTTGGTAACCACCTACTTTTTACATACAGTTGGCGAACTTTGCTTAAGCCCTGTAGCATTGAGTGCGGTAAGTAAACTATCCCCACGCCGTTTCGCTGGGCAATTAATGGGCGTATTTATCTTAACTTATTCTATTGGTAGTTTAGCCGCGGGCCTATTAGCAGGATTGGTCAATGCCGGAGAAGGCAAAGTTGAACCTTCTATTTATTTACAAGTTGGTCTATTTGGTACTACAGCAGGTATAATTTTATACTTAATATCCTTTAAATCTCGCAAGTGGGAAGAAACCGCAGGTAGAGAGTAGTAGTTTTTTTAGTGGGAATATCTCTTTATATTCCCACTTTTTTAAATTAGTCACGTAACAAAACAGACATTTCTATGTGGTAGCATCCACGGTGAACTGGAGCACTTAGGTGAAGATTTACACCTCTACAAAAAACATTCCTGGACTAGAAGACTTGTCATTAACCGAACGCATGGCATTGTTAGAAGCAGCCTCTAGAAGAATGCCAATTCCAGAAAAAACCTTATTAAATATCCTGAAGCTCTTTGTTATTGTGCCAGTGTTTTATTTGGTATTACAGACAGCACAAAATTGGTGGAGTTTGGTATGGGCAGCGTTAATACTATTACTCTATCCATTATTTGTGAAACCGTTACAATACTCACTGAGCGTAAAATATCTCCCTAAACAAATCAAAAAGGACGATGAATGAAATCAATTTTAGTGACCGGAGGAAGCGGCTATATTGGTAGTCACACGGTTTTGCAGTTGTTGGAAGAAAACTACAATGTGATTGTTTTAGATAATTTATCTAATTCATCACTGGAAAGTTTACGTCGAGTAGAAGAAATAACGGGTAAAAAACCTGAATTCATCGAGGGTGATATTCGCGATGAAGGTGCGTTGAGTGCCATTTTTAAACAACACTCAATTGATGCTGTCATTCATTTTGCTGGCCTTAAAGCAGTTGGAGAGTCGGTTGCTAAGCCAATCTTATATTACGAAAACAACGTTTATGGAACATTGAATCTATGTAAGGTCATGCAATCTCATGGATGCAAAAACATAGTATTTAGTTCTTCCGCAACGGTTTATGGCGATCCAATTGAATTGCCATTACATGAAAAATTGCCTACAGGTAAGCCGACAAATCCTTATGGACAATCTAAATTAATGGTCGAATTGATTCTAGAAGATGTGTATAAGGCTGATAGCGAATGGAATATCGTGTTATTACGTTATTTCAATCCGGTTGGCGCGCATCCGTCAGGAAAAATTGGGGAAGATCCAAATGGAATACCAAACAACCTAATGCCTTATATTACCCAAGTTGCAACAGGAAAATTGGAATGTTTGAGTGTTTTTGGAGACGATTACGACACTCCGGACGGCACTGGTGTACGCGATTATATCCATGTTGAAGACTTAGCAAATGGCCATTTAAAAGCGCTAGCAAAAATTGAGCAAAATGCAGGTTTATTCACTTGTAACTTAGGCACGGGTCAAGGTTATAGTGTATTAGATATGATCAAAGCATTTGAAGCCGCTAGCGGTCAAAAAATTAATTATAAAATTGCCCCTCGCCGTAACGGGGATGTAGCCTCCTGCTACGCAGACCCAACACTAGCCGCCCAAGAACTTGATTGGAAAGCGGAGAAAGGTTTGCAAGACATGTGCGAAGATTCTTGGCGCTGGCAGTCAAATAACCCTACAGGGTTTAACTAAAAGCAATAATGGAGCCGTAGTTCATTCTAAAAATGGGCGGAAAAAATGGAGCCGTAGTTCATTATCACCTCTACCCAACGTTTCTAACATTTCATCAGGTGAGCAGGTGATAATGAACTACGGCTCCATTTTTTTACAACTCCATTTTTAGATGATCGAAGCTTAGAGCAGTGCCTTTCTTTAGTGCTTGTTTAACTGGTTTGCCTATCACTTGCTCTAGATACTTCGGTGCTAGCCCGTATCCAGGGCGGATACTTTTGACATTTAAGCTGCTAATAAGCTCACCTTGGGCGATATCTTTTACGACATACAATGAGCGTCTGAAAATCGCATTACCTTTTTCGCTTTCTTTACGTTCATAATTGACCTGACCTAGAGCTTGCCATGCAATCTTCGAGTCCCTACATAATTGAGCTAATTCTGGTTCCTCTAAAGAAAAAGAATCATCAGGCCCGCCACCTTGACGGTCGAGGGTGACATGTTTTTCAACTAGGCAAGCGCCTAAACTAACCGCGGATATTGCAGTGACATTCTCAATGGTATGATCCGAAAGCCCTACTAATACATCATATTTACGCGCCATATCTTGTAAAGTGCGTAAGTTATAGTCTTGAGCAGGCGCTGGATATCCACTAACACAATGCAACACAACTAAATCTTCACAGCCATTTGAGCGTGCTGTTTCGATAGCTTCTGCAATCTCCTCTGCATCCGCCATTCCCGTGCTTATGATCATCGGCTTATGGGTTTGTGCTACGTATTTAATTAAAGGCAAATCAATGGCTTCAAAAGAAGCAATTTTATAAGCAGGGGCATTTAAATCTTCGAGCAAATCAACCGCGGTATTATCAAATGGCGAACTGAAAATTGTAATATCTAATTCTTTTGCTTTATCGAATAATGGTTTATGCCAGTCCCAAGGCATATGCGCTTGGGCATATAGGTCATAGAGCGTTTTTCCGTCCCAAAGGCCACCTTTTATTAGGAATTCGGGGCGGTCACTTTGGATCGTAATGGTATCTTGAGTATAAGTCTGCAATTTAATGGCATCAGCACCACTTCTTTTTGCCATTTCCAGAATTTTAAATGCCCGTTCTATATCGCCATTATGATTCGCTGATAATTCGGCAATAATATAGGGAGGCGAGTTTTCACCAATTACACGGCCATCAATTTTAATAGATTTCGCCACAGGCACCTCGACGCTTATTCTAGACCTTCTAACATATCTTCAAAGTCAGAAAAATCCTCTTCTTCCTGCTGCAACTCTTCTTCTGAACGTTGCTGAATTGCACCATCACTGACTTCATATGCCAAACGTTGGAAATAGGCGTCTCTAACAAATAAATATTGGTCTAAAGACCGGTTCAGGTTTTCTTCTTGCTCTAGCAATGACGCGCGAGTCTCTAATAAACTAATGACAGCCGCACCAATCACAATAGGGTCTTCTAAAACCGTTGACGGCCAGTAGTAACTATCTGCTACTCTACCGGTTAAGCTTCTAACATCACTAGGCCCCAACGCAGGTAACATTAAATAAGGGCCGGTTCCAATTCCCCAAACACCTAGTACTTGGCCAAAATCTTCCTCTTGTTTTTCAAGCCCCATGCTTTCTGCAACATCAAAAATGCCCAATACACCTATAGTAGAATTAATTAAAAAACGTCCGAGAGAAGATGCCGAATCTCCAGGTTTACCTTGTAATAAGTTATTAATGGTATTTGCTGGCTCCTCTAAGTTTTCAGAGGCATTTAAAAGACCTGTACGAACCGGTTGAGGCGCGATGGCAATATAACCTTGTGTAGCAGGTTTTAACAAATACTTGTCTAAAACTTCATAATTGAAGTCCCACATTGCTCGGTTAAAAGGCTCAAAAGGATCCGACACTTGAGAAGCTTCTGTTGGAGTTGTATTTCGTGCAGCTTCTTCCATCTGTTGTTCTTGCTGACTTGCACAAGCAGTAAGAAAAATTGCAGCACTAATGACAAGTATTTTACTAATTTTCACTATATTTCCTGATTAATTACAATAGACACAGATACACTTTCCCCTTTATTTAACAATACTGGATTAACCGTACCTTCTAATTCACCTTCACTCGGCATTACATCTTGATCTTTGGAGACTCGCGCCGTGAGCTTTACTTGATCAACTGTATCTAAGTTTAACGAAGGTATCATTGCGTCACTCAGTGATAAGTTCAACTCTAAGGGAAATTCGCTTAATGACAAGCGTTTCACTGCCAAAGGCGCTCTAGACTCTCCATTTGCATCTTGGGCAAACACTATTAAATACCCATTCTCTGGTAAATTAGATTTCAATTCATCTAACAAATTGACAGTCACCGCAATACTAGTGCCCGTAACCGCTACTGCACTTCCCAAAAACTCTTCACTGACCCCTATATTTCTCAGTTGAGCCACCAAGGATTGATAAAAATTACTCTGCGGAGAAAGCTGATCTTTTATCATGGCAAAATTTTCACCCGCTGTTTGCGTATCTCCAAGTTGAGTCGCGACAACGGTTTTCATTAATCTGTAATCTCTGTTGCCGGCATCTCGGGTGATGAGGTAGTTAATCTGAGACATAGCGTTGCCTAGGCTATTGTCTGTGCCCGATGTTATTAATGCGTTCACATATTTAAAACGCAGCTCATCATCCCCTGGGGTTAAATCTATCGCTTTCTCGTATGCCGCAATAGACTCTTCCACTCGCCCAATGGCTAAATAAACCTGCCCTAACAACTGCCAACCTTTTTCGTCTTCGGGAAATTCCCTCAATCGTTTGCGAATAATAACTGCATATTTTGCGTAGTCATTTGGCGTTACATCCTGCGGATTGGTTTGTATCTTGTCCAACAGCGCATCAGTGCTGTTAATGACGTCCGAATACTCTTTTAAACCTGAATAATGGGACGAAAGAAAATAAACCAATCCACCTAAAACAATGGCAGGTATTGCCGCCAACATTACTTTGCTAAAAGGAACCGACAATCCATCAACTTTGCTTTCTTTTGTTTCGTAAGTCTCATTGTAAAGCGCCAATTTAAGCTCTTTAATAGCTGCATCTTTATCTTTTTCCGAAATGACGCCTTGAGACACTTCTTGTTCCAATTCAACTAGCCTTTGCTTGAGTATTTTAGAATTGGTTACCTGATAACTTTTGAAATTAGACCGGAAGAAATACGGCAAAATTACAAACAGGGCAGCAATCATTATTAAGAAAATTGCTATTAAATAAAAGTAGGTCACTCAAAATCCTCTTGGAGATATTTTATGTTGCTAATAGTTGCCGTTCTGCTTATTCGTCTTTGAGTAATGCTTCAGCCTGGGCAATTTTTTCGTCAGAATTTTCATCGTCAACGGTTTTTCGACGCATTAAAAATATACCTAACATGAGTACAACAAAAAGTACGGGAAGTACCCAAAGCCAAATGGTGAATGCATTCACGGGTGGTTTGTAATACACAAAATCATTATACCGCCCTTTCATGAAGGCTATAACTTGCTCTTCACTTTTTCCATCTTTAAGCATTTGATACACTTTTCTACGCATATCATGGGCAATCATTGCATTTGAATCGGCAATATTTTGATTTTGACACTTGGGACATCTTAAATTTTTAGTTAATTCAAGGAAGCTTTTGCGTTTTTCAGGATCGTCAAATGCATAATTTTCAGCATAATCTTTAGGCACAGTGCGTAGCGCCTCTTGCTCATTTGTAACTACAGTCTCTTCTTGGGCTAGCACTTGAACATTAAAGGTTAATACCAGTAAGATGCCGAAACATAAAAATAAGCGCTTATTCATTGCTCAAGTCCTTTTTGAGTATCAGAAATTCCTCTTTCAACGTTAATTTTTTCGATTTCAGGCATAAATTTATTTCGCCAAACCCTTGGGTTAATATCGCCTAAATGGTGTACACGAATAACGCCTTTATGATCCACCAAGAAGGTCTCGGGCGCGCCAGTTACCCCAAGATCTAAACTGGTATCTCTATACACATCAAAGATATTAAATTCGAAAGGGTTGCCAAATCTTCCCAAGGTCTCTGTTACCTCAGTGCGCACTCTATTCACGGTTTTCGTTCCAAAATCAGGATCTAAATCCTGATCATAATACAGGCCAACAAAGCGATACCCTTGCTGACTTAATTCTGTCAGATAAGGCAATTCAATAGCGCAGGTAACGCACCAAACACCCCATACATTCACCAGTGTCATCTGTCCTTGAAACACACTATTGTCGTAAATTATATTTTCTTGCATCAAATCAGGCAGTTGAAAATCAGGAAACTTATTTTCAAGCATCGCCGATTCTCTTTGTGTCGGATCAGAGAATAAGCCTAGAAACAAAAAAACCGACAACATAAGAAACAAAACCAAAGGCACTAAAAACCATGCTAGCTTTTTCATTGCGCAGACTCCTGAGGTTTTACGTCCATCTCCGATGCTGGCGCCACTTTCTCTGTTTTAGCAAAGGTTTGTTTAAATTTTGCCATTTTCTTAATGCGATAACGTTTATCAGACATAGATAAAACACCGCCGATACTCATAATAAAGGCTCCGCCCCAGATCCACACGACAAAAGGCTTGTAGTATAAGCGAATCGCCCAAGCACCATTATCTAGAGGTTCCCCCATAGCAATGAATAAATCACGGGTCAGCGTTGTATGAATACCAGCCTCGGTCATGGGCATCTGCTGCACCCTATATAAGCGTTTTTCAGGCTCTAAATGATCGACGAATTGTCCATTTTTATAGACATCAAATATGCCTCTATCAGCATCATAATTAGGGCCTTGAATTGCTTTTACACCAGAAAAATGGATTTCATAATCCGCTATGGTGACCTTATCACCCGGATCAACTTTTAAATCTCGTTCTAATTCGTAATTGCTTACTAAAGTGATACCAATCAGGGAAACCGCGAATCCCACATGGCCCAACACCATTCCCCAGTGGCTTGGAGTGAGCTTTTTCAGTGAAGCAAGGGTACTTTCTTCATCCGTTTGGGCGCTTACTCGTTGTCTTACTTCCATTATAGTTGTGACCAAAACCCAAAAGCTCATTGCCATCCCCAAAAATCCTAAATAAGACTGTTGGTCGTAACTAAAATTAACCGCCAATCCACCACACATGGCTAGCACAAAGGCCAGGATCATTTGGTTACGTAAATCTCTAGGTTTCTGGCGTTTCCAACGAGTAAGGGGACCTACCCCTAAAAAGAACACAAATGGCACCACCAATAAGGTAAACATTTGATTAAAGAATGGTGCACCAACGGAGATGCTCCCTAATCCAATTTGTTTGTGAATAAGAGGAAACAAGGTACCTATTAGAACCACTATAGTCGCGGCGCAAAGCAAAACATTGTTACCCATTAGCATCATTTCACGGGAAAAAATCTCATATCTTCCTACGGATTTTAATTGAGAAGCACGTATTGCATACAGTAATAAGGAACCACCAATTACGACAATTAACAATCCAAGAATAAACAAACCTCTAGAAGGATCTGACGCGAATGAATGCACAGAAACCAAGACACCAGATCTGACTAAAAATGTGCCCAACAAACTCAACGAAAACGCTGCGATTGCCAGTAACACTGTCCAGGATTTAAACACTTTACGTTTTTCAGTTACCGCTAAAGAATGCATCAATGCCGTACCTACTAACCAAGGCATAAAAGAAGCGTTCTCTACAGGATCCCAGAACCACCAGCCTCCCCAGCCTAATTCATAATATGCCCACCAACTACCTAAAGCCATTCCAAGGGTTAAAAAGCTCCAAGCCGCTATGGTCCATGGGCGAGACCACCGTGCCCACGTTGAATCTAATTGACCGCCAAGTAGAGCTGCTATGGCAAAAGCGAAGGCAACTGAAAAACCTACGTATCCCATGTATAACATTGGGGGATGTATAATCATGCCAAAATCTTGTAAAAGCGGATTCAGATCTCTACCGTCTACAGGAAAGAATGGCAGCATACTTTCAAATGGATTCGAGGTAATTAACATAAACAAATAAAATGAAATACTTACCATGCCTAGAACAGCTAAAACTCGCGCTAACATAGCTTCAGGTATGCCTTTAGAGAACAAGGCAACCGCGAGCGTCCAAATTGAAAATATAAGCACCCAGAGTAAGAAGGATCCTTCGTGATTGCCCCAAACAGCTGTCACTTTATAATAAATAGGCAACTGACTATTGGAATTTTGCGCCACTACACTCAAGGAAAAGTCGTCCGTAATAAATCCATAAGTAAGCGCTGCATATGCTGCTAAGGTGAATAAGAATAATCCAGTTGCAATAGGTCTACCGAGCGCCATCAGGCCAGAGTTATTGGTCTGAGCGCCCCAAAGTGGATAAATTGCCAACAAAATAGATAAAATCAGCGCTAATACTAATGTGACAGTGCCTAGTTCACCAATCATTTAGTAAGCTCCCGACTTTGTTTTTAGATGATCCATTTTTTCCAACTTTTCAGCGAGATCTGGCGGCATATACTCCTCGTCATGTTTCGCTAACACCTCTTGTGCACTTATCATGGTGGGAGATTGTAAAGTGCCTGTGGCTATTATCCCTTGGCCTTCACGAAACAAGTCTGGCAATATTCCTTGATATTCGACCGTTATTGTTGGGCCTGTATCTACCAAATCAAATTTTACTGATAAAGTATCTTGATCACGAGAAACACTTCCTGGTACCACTAAGCCACCAATTCGAATTCGCTGACCTATTTGAGGTTTTACCCCAGTTTGGTCTTTGCCGTTGTGAATTTCTGAAGGTGTATAAAACACATCAATGTTATTTGAAAAGCTATAAAGCATAACGCCCACAGCTACTGCAATAAGTGTCAATGCCCCTGATACAGCTAAAAGTCGCTGTTTACGCCTTGGATTCATTACTAATAACCTCTGAATTCTTTTGATTTCGCTTGGCCCTTGCTGCCAAAATACGTTCCGCTCTTGCCTGCTGCTGTTTGACTTGAATTTTAACCATTTTGTTCATAAACAAGGTATGGCTTAACAACAGCATCATACATAAAAAACTAAGCGCAAAAGATAGCCAAACAAAATAACCCCTGCCTGCCATATCCCAAAAAGAAGAGATGCTGGAGAATTGGAAACCTTGATTCACCATCATATAACCAGCCCAAATCACAAATATTGCAGATAATATCCCTAACAAACCTTTATTTGGGAGTCTGTGTAGTTGATGTTGGGAGTCATTCATTAATTCACCAATCCAAGGGCGGTGAGCTTCACGCTTGATTAATTCATTACGTAATCGCATTAGCACACAACAACCAATAAAACCCGCCATTCCTACAATGCAAACGAGTAAGGGGAAAAGCATTTCATTTGGCATAGAAGGTTTGTCTAGTTTACTAATGGTTGCAGTTTGATGCAGCGTATTCCACCATTCTACTGAATATTTAATGATAGGTATGTTGATAACCCCAACAATTGACATCACAGCCGCTGCTTTCCCACCTTGCAACTTGTCTTCAAAGGATACGTAAAGGGCCAAAACACCCATATATAAAAAAAGCAATATCAACTGAGAGGTTAATCTTGCATCCCATATCCAGTAAGTACCCCAAGTAGGTTTTCCCCAAATGGCGCCAGTGAACAGGGAAATAAGCGTGATTACTGCTCCCACTGGTGCTATAGCGATAATGACCGTCAAGGCTGTGCGCCATTGCCAAACAAGCGCTACAAAACCGGCTACTGCCATAGCAACATAAGTTGTCATAGACAACGAGGCCGTAGGTACATGGATATAGATAATTCTGTACACTTCGTTTTGTTGGTAATCAGTAGGTGCGAAACCTAATCCCCAGATAATTCCCACTGGCAAAACAATTACCGCCAAGGTAAAAAACCAAGGTAACAGCTGATTGCAAAGTCCATAGGTACGCTCTGGTTTTGCAAATTGATTTAACCATTTAACAAAGTTCAATGCTGACTCACCCTTAATGAATATGCGATTGCCCAAGGCGCTAATGCAATACTAAACAGTAATATTGCGCCCATAATACCAAGTTGAAATGAATAAGGTAATTGCAGAGAAACTGAATCTACTGCTGAAGTGGCAAAAATAAGTAACGGAATAAAAAGTGGTAATAACAACAAGGGCAACAAAACGCCACTGCGTTGCAGACTGACCGTCAATGCAACACCTATTGCTCCAATTAAACTAATTGTAGGTGTACCTAATAATAGGGTTAAGATTAATACCCAATACATTTCAAAGGTCATATTCAAAAATAACGCGAGCATTGGACTCAACAACAACAATGGAATCATGGAAATTAGCCAATGAGTCAATACTTTGATCAAGACAATTAGATATAAAGGAAGATCGGTTAACATGTATTGCTCCATGCTACCGTCGATAAAATCGTCCCTGAACAGGCGTTCCAATCCCATCAGCAATGACAAAATTGCAGCCACCCAAACAACGCCGGCGGATATGCGTTGCAAAATATCCGGACCTGGCCCCACTGCCAAAGGGAAAAGGCTTATCACAATAATAAAAAACATCAATGGCTGCATCAATTCAGAAGCTTGTCTAAATGCTAGAGAAAACTCTCTATTAGATACTGCGACTAAACGTCTGATCACCAATGATACTCCAGATAAAATTCAGATGTTTTACAAGTGAGTTCTACTTGTTGGTGCGAGGTCATGACAACTGCTCCGCCGGCGTTTACAAATGAGTCAACTTGATGACATAACAACTTCACAGTATTAACGTCCAATGCCGTAAAAGGTTCATCTAAAACCCATAAAGATGCATTGGTTGATAGCCATAATTTGGCCAAGGATGCTCTTCTTTGCTGTCCTGCAGAAAGATGTTTGACGGGCAAATCTTCTAACCCTTCTAATCCGAGGTTTTCCAATACAATTTGCAGCTCAGCATTGTCTACAGGTTTGCCATGTAATTGACACCAAAACCCTAAGTTTTCTAGCGCTGAAAGATTGGCGTTTAAGCCTAATTTATGTCCACAGTACACCAGTTTTTTTGCCGCATCTGGGTATTTGTGAATGTTTTCTTGTTGGATTAATACATCTCCGGAGGTTGGCCTTGATAACCCTGTGATAATCCTAATTAAACTGGTTTTACCTGCTCCGTTTTCACCTTTCAAAAAAAGCAATTCACCGCCGGTCAGAGTCAAGTTTATATTGTGAAATAATTCACGGTCTTGTTTTTCACAACTAACACCGCTTAATTCAAGAATTTTCAAGTTAAATCCGCTATTTAAAAAACCGCGAAATAATAGCACAAACAACATGGACAACGCCAAGTTCAAACAGAAAAAATGTCAATCAAAACAATTATTCATTGATTAATGTCAAGATGAAATTCGCGTCTATGATTTATTCACTACCTCGACGAGTGAAACTTGTATTTTTTTAAAGAATGCCGATAACAGAGAATGAATCAAAATTCCATATCACATGTCAGCCCTCTAAACGCCTTGCAAGATGCGATTCAAGGCGGCCAAAAGCTTGTGGTCAGTGAACATGCACACCACGCGGCAAAAGAATCCATGACGTTGTCGCTTACAATTCTTAATGTAGGTCAGGGAAAAGTAACCTTACAGGTAGATTCTAGTAAACAAAAATTACAGATACCGGTTGAACAGTTGATTGCTGATGGTCAATTAAATAAAGGCGATCGCTTGGTATTGACAGGCGTGAAAGGGGAGCTGGCAAAATTAGTCGTTTCAACTTCTGGGCTATTGCAAAATGCGTCACTGAAGCAAAATCAAGCAATCCCTCCTCAAGTAATGAGAGAATTAGCTTCACAATGGCCTAATATTTCACCTCATGACATATCAAAAATTGTGACTTATCCAATTCTCGATAAAATAATTAAAAGTCCTTTAGAACAAAAACAGTTAGCGCAAACACTGCTTAAACTGGCTAGTTCCGCGTTAAATAACGTGCAAGTAAGTATTCAAGGACTCGTCAATAAAGTTGGCATAAATAATATTCAAGTAGAGATGCATGACAATGGGAGAACGCTCCCAGTAACTTTGCCAGTGAACCTGTCCAAGCTGCAGAATATAAAGCCTGAACAAGTGGTACAAATGAAACTTGCCGTTAATCCTACACAATCAAACAATGTAGTTATTAGCCAGTTAAAAATAGATGCTAGCCCGTTAGCTTTTAATGAACTAAAAACCCTGAATCAAAAACTGACAAACGCCAACCAAGTAAATCTAAATCATTTACTTAAAGATAATTTATTTAATCCAAGTAATCAGGTGACGAGCCCAGATATACTTATAATAAAGCCCAACAAGGCTCTTTTAGAGCAAGTTTTACCAAAACAGATTCAAACGCTAGATATTACCCAAAAAACGGACAATCTACTCGCGGTTGCCAAGTATGCTGCGCCAAACGGCAAAACCGTTCATCTAACCTTGGTCCCTCGTCCTGTTACCGTTATGACTCCTGTTGAGAGTTTACATGGCACAGGGGATGCTAATAGCTCAGCCGATTCTACGCCTCGCAAAAATGAGGGTACGTCAAAGCAGTATAGTATACCTCCTGAGCCCAATTCTTCACAAAACACTGAGAGTATAAATAAATCAACCTATAAGACGTCGCTCTTAGATAAACTAGGGAATGGGGGTGTATCCTTGTTAATCGACAAGTTTCAAAAACAAATCACCCAAAATCTAAGTTTATTACCCTCTGAACGAGGAAATTCAACTAGTATTTATCCTGGCATTGCACAAATCTTGGCAAAATTACCAAAAGAATCCTCTGATCTAGTCTCTCAATTGCTAATGGCAAAAAATCAAAAACTGACTACTGAAATCATGCCTGTAGGAAAACAGGAGCAAAGCTCGCCCCCAGCGGGTTCTCAAATAACCGAGCAAGGAATTAGAAAAATAGTTGAAAACCTGATGAACCAGTCAGAGGTCTTTAGCGAGTTTGACTATCAAACAACTGAACAAGAACACAATAGTCGACAACTTCTTCAGCAAACGCTGTCTAGTGCCCTTTCGCCGCAACTATTAAGCATGAAAGCACTAATGAACCAATCACAAAATTCAGCCATAGACGGACTTGTGAGTTTATTAACTATTCGTTTGTTAGGGAAAATATCACCTCAATCAGAGGGATATTTTCAATTGGCTAATATGTTGTCTTCCAAGTTAAGCAAAAATAACGACAAAGCTTCCCCTCAATCGGTCACTAAAGCTGCTCATGACTTGGAAAAATTAGATGGATCAGCAACCTTTTTCCGAGCGATTTCAAATAGCATTAATCAACGACAATTTAACGCATTACGTAGCGCAGAGAATAGTCTGCAAGGTCAAGATAGTTTGTACTTTACTCTGCCTAATTTGATCTCTCCAGAAAACAAAGATTTAGAAATAAAAATTCGTCGAGAACAAAGTAAAGAAGAAAGCTCTAATCAAAGGTTACAAACACACTGGCTGCTTGATATGAAATTGGATATAGGCAAGCAAGGTGAAATTTTAGCCAAAACCAAAGTAATCAAAAACAAGATAGAATTATCACTCTATGCTAGTTCAGAACAATTAACCCGAAAAGCTCAAAAATTTTTACCATTGCTTAGCAAACGGCTTGAATCACTTGGATTGCAGATAAATAACGCTAATTGTTACACTGCGAAAATACCTCCAAGTATTATGCAAACTCATCTAAGCACTATGAACGCCTTTGCTTAAGAGATCGATAATGGATACCTACGACAAACATTCATTACATAAGTCCAAAGCAGTGGGTTTGAAATACGATGGAGCAAAATCTAGCCCAAAAGTCATCGCAAAAGGCGAAGGTCAAATTGCTGATGAAATACTAGCCATCGCTCAAGCTCATGGTATTTTGGTTCATGAAGACGAGGAGCTTATGCAGGTATTGTCACAGCTGGATCTAGGTCAAGAAATTCCTGAAGCTCTTTATCTAGTTATAGCTGAATTGATCGCGTTTAGTTATTTACTACAAGGTAAGTTTCCCGAGAATTGGCGTAACCTGCATAACAAGGTCGATTTCAACGTCTAGCTTCATCAATATTGCCAATTACGGCCTTTCGCTACTGATTAAATTTGAATTGAAAAAAAGCCCGCGTGAAGCGGGCTAAGTGTTGGGAAAGTGTGCGCTAACAACTTTCAATGAAACTTGTGATTACTCTGATTCTGCTAAAACTTCAGTATCTGATTTTTCAGCTGGCTTTTTAGGCATCAATAACGCTTCTCTAATTCTGCCTTCCAATTCGTTGGCAATTTCAGGGTTTTCTTTAAGATATTTCACAACATTGGCTTTACCCTGACCAATTCGGTTGCCATTATAACTGTACCAAGCACCTGCTTTTTCAACATACTTCTGGCTTACACCGAGATCAATTAACTCAGCTTCCTTACTTATGCCAGAACCATACATAATTTGGAATTCAGCTTGTTTAAACGGAGGCGCAACTTTATTTTTTACGACTTTAACCCGAGTTTCGTTGCCAACTACCTCGTCACCTTCTTTAATTGCACCTATACGGCGAATATCCAAACGAACAGAGGAATAGAATTTAAGAGCATTACCACCCGTTGTAGTCTCAGGGTTACCAAACATAACACCAATTTTCATACGAATTTGGTTAATGAAAATACATAAAGTGTTCGAACGCTTAATGTTTGCCGTTAACTTACGTAATGCTTGGGACATTAATCTCGCTTGTAGACCAACATGAGAATCTCCCATGTCACCTTCAATTTCTGCTTTAGGTGTAAGTGCTGCTACTGAGTCAACGATTACAACATCTACAGCACCAGACCTGACTAACATGTCACAAATTTCAAGTGCTTGTTCACCTGTGTCAGGCTGAGATACCAGTAAATCTTCGATGTTTACGCCTAACTTCTCAGCATAAACTGGGTCTAATGCATGCTCCGCATCCACGAAAGCACAGGTTTTCCCTTTTTTCTGAGCTTCGGCGATCACCTGAAGAGTCAAGGTAGTTTTACCCGAGGATTCAGGTCCATATATTTCAACCACTCGACCGCAAGGTAAACCACCGATTCCTAATGCAATATCAATACTTAAGCTACCTGTTGATATTGACTCTATATCCATCGCCTGATTATCACCCAGACGCATAATAGAACCTTTACCAAATTGCTTTTCAATTTGACTTAGCGCCGCATTAAGAGCTTGATTTTTATTATCTTTCACAATTTTATCCTTGCGTAATTTGAGTGTTTTATCAATAACACTACAGGTAAAAATTACCATTTAATTATATTCAAACGACTAAGCATCTAATCATTTATATCGGAAGTATACTGTATAGCCATACAGTTTCAATGACTTTTTTTGAATTTTTTAATAACTGTATGAATTTACATGTAAATTAAATTTTTCTGAGCCCTAATTTAAGCACGAAAAAGCCTAACACCTATATACAATAACCTTATTATCACAGGTTTAATTCGGTTCTTGAACTATACAATCGATCAGTTTTTCAATGGCTAACACTATGGCTTGCTCGCGCACTAAATGGCGATCGCCACTGAACTTACGATTAAAACTGACTGTGGTAGATTTAGTTGCTATAGCAAACCAAACTAACCCTACTGGCTTGTGAGCGCTTCCGCCTGTTGGTCCTGCAATACCACTAATAGCAACAGCATAGTCGGCAGCTGAGCGCAATAAACCACCATTAGCCATTTCAACTACTGTATCTTTGGACACCGCACCATAACGATCTAAGGTCTTGGCTTTTACCCCGACCAGTGACATTTTAGCCTCATTGGAATAAGTCACCCAACTTTGCTTAATATAAGCACTTGACCCAGGAACTTCAGTAATGGCGTAGGCTAAACCACCACCCGTGCAGCTTTCTATGGTAGTGACGAAAGCATTTTTTTCTATCAAACGTCGGCCCAAGTCTTCAGACAACTGCAATTTTTTTTCTAGTTGATTGTTTAGCATTGTTATCATCACTGCATTTTTACTTTAGAATATAATAAAGCAAGTACATTAGATCACACAAAATTTAAACGCCATTAATACAGAAGAATAATAAAAATCAATGCCTGACACTGCGACAAAACACACGCCTATGATGGCGCAATATTTAAAGATTAAAGCTGAACACCCTGACATTTTGCTGTTTTATCGTATGGGTGATTTTTATGAATTATTTTATTCTGATGCAAAAAAAGCCGCTGAATTATTGAATATTTCCCTAACGGCTCGGGGAAAATCTGGCGGCGAACCCATTCCTATGGCAGGTGTCCCCTATCATGCTGCTGAAAATTATCTCGCTAAACTGGTAAAAATGGGCGAATCCGTTGCTATTTGTGAGCAAATTGGAGATCCAGCCACTAGTAAAGGGCCAGTAGAGCGCAAGGTTGTGCGTATAGTAACGCCCGGCACTATCACCGACGAGGCCTTGTTAGAAGAAAAGAAAGAAGCCGTTTTGGTCGCTGTTAATGAATATAAGGGGAGTTTTGGCTGTGCAAGTTTAGATTTAGCCAGCGGACGTTTTACCGTCATTGATTGCCACAGCGAAGAAGCCCTGTTAGCCAATTTATCCAAAATTAACGTGGCAGAAATTCTCTATCCAGAAGATTTTCAGTTTCCACAATTAGTGACTGTGTTAAAAGGCTCCAGACGACGACCGGTATGGGAATTTGACCAACAAACGGCCGTCAACAAGCTAAATCAACAGTTTGGAACAAATACCCTTGACGGATTTGGCGTTGATGAAAGTTTGTTGTCAATTGGTTGTGCGGGTTGTTTATTATTATATGTAAATGAAACACAGCGCACTCAACTGGTACATGTCAATAAACTAATCCAAGATAATCCTCAACACAGTTTACAAATGGATGCCGCAACTCAGAAAAATTTAGAATTAACACGAAATTTATCTGGCGGACTAGAAAACACCTTACTCAGTGTGCTGGATAAAACTGTTACCCCCATGGGATCACGTTTATTGCAACGCATGATGCATGCGCCTGAGAGAGAGCCAGAAGAAATAAAGTCACGTCAAACATCAGTGCAGGCTATTCAAAACGCTGATTTCAATGAGTTACGACAACTTTTAAAACAAGTTGGAGATATGGAACGCGTGCTATCGCGCATTGCCCTTAGAAGTGCCAGACCAAGAGACTTCTCGAGACTTAGCAGTGCGTTGGCTGTGTTGCCAGATATTCTTTCTGTGTTAGAGGTTATACAAAATACTGAAGATGAAAATGCTAGTCAATCTCTATCATCCTATATTCAACATATAACGCAATATCCTGAACTGTCGGAATTACTCGAGCGCGCAATTGCAGAAAACCCGCCAGTAGTTATTCGAGACGGCGGGGTAATAAAAGCAGAATATAGTACTGAACTAGATGAACTTAGAGATCTTGCCCAAGGTGCAACTGATTTCTTAACTCAACTAGAAAATCGAGAACGCATTCGCACCGGTATCAGTACCCTTAAAGTAAATTATAACAAAGTACATGGCTTTTATATTGAAGTAAGTCGAGCTAACAGCGAACTTGTGCCTGCGGACTATATACGCCGCCAAACATTAAAGAATAATGAAAGGTACATTATTCCTGAGCTTAAAGAGCATGAAGATAAAGTATTAAACAGTCAAAGTCGTGCTTTGGCTCTAGAAAAACGCTTGTATGACGAGCTTTTTGATCAATTTATTCCTCACCTTAAAGCGCTGATGCAGTCAGCGCATTATCTGGCAAAACTAGACGTCATGGCAAATTTTGCAGAACGAGCCGATAGTCTAGCTTGGGTTAGGCCACAACTTGTTGAAGAAAACCTTATTGAATATTCAGCAGGTAGACACCCAGTAGTTGAAGAAGTGATGGAGTCGCCTTTCATTGCCAATCCTCTGTTGATTAATGACAGCACCAAGATGCTAATGATAACTGGCCCTAACATGGGGGGAAAATCCACTTATATGCGTCAAACTGCTTTAATTGTGTTGCTAACATATTTGGGTAGCTGTGTTCCGGCAGAAGCTGCGCGTATCGGACCTATCGATAGAATTTTTACACGTATAGGTGCATCGGATGATCTAGCGTCAGGCCGTTCTACCTTTATGGTAGAAATGACAGATACTGCCAATATCTTAAATAATGCTACTGCCAATAGTTTAGTGCTAATGGACGAAATTGGTCGGGGAACTAGCACCTATGATGGACTATCATTGGCTTGGGCCTGCGCAACTTACTTAGCTGAAAAAATTAACTGTTTTACCTTATTTGCGACCCATTACTTTGAGCTTACTTCGCTTACTGAGAAATATTCAAATATCAGCAATGTACATTTAAATGCCATTGAACATAATGACGACATTAAGTTTATGCATCAAGTGCAACAAGGTGCTGCTAATAAAAGTTATGGTCTTCAAGTGGCTAAACTCGCCGGTGTTCCAAATCATGTTTTAACCATTGCCAAAGCTAAACTTGCATTGCTTGAAACAGCGACGCCGCAGCAACAAAATCACCCGTTAGAGCAAGTCGATGCGCCGCAGCAAATGCAGATTGAAATCGAAGCGCCGCATTGGCTAGAACAAAAACTTTCGCAAGTAGATCTAGATGAACTTAGCCCGAGAGAATCTCAAGCATTGCTATACCAGTGGCGAGAACAATTACGCAATAAACAATAATTATAATTTACTAAACTAAACAAAAAACGTTATACTATCGGCCCATCGAATGAGTGCATTCTTGTGCTTTAAATTTGTATAAATTTCGTTCTTCAAATTTATGCTTTCACAATAAAATTCGGAAACTTTAGGCCTAACATGACAAACTATATCTTCGTCACTGGTGGTGTTGTTTCATCACTTGGAAAAGGTATTGCTGCAGCCTCATTGGCAGCTATTCTTGAAGCCCGCGGCCTCAAGGTAACTATGCTCAAATTGGACCCCTACATTAATGTAGATCCCGGTACTATGAGCCCTATTCAACACGGCGAAGTCTTTGTAACAGACGATGGTGCAGAAACGGATTTAGATTTAGGCCATTACGAACGTTTTATTCGTACCCGCATGACCCAGCGCAACAACTTCACCACAGGTGCTGTGTATGAAGAAGTACTGCGCAGAGAACGACGTGGCGATTACCTAGGGGCAACTATTCAGGTTATTCCGCACATCACCAATGAAATTAAACGTCGAGTCATTGCTGGCGCAGAAGGTAACGAAATTGCCATCGTCGAAATCGGTGGCACTGTTGGTGACATTGAATCACAGCCATTTATTGAAGCAATTAGACAATTAGGCACCGAAATAGGTCGTGAGAGAACTATGTTCATGCACCTAACCCTTGTACCATTTTTGGCAGCGTCGGGGGAAGTCAAGACAAAACCAACGCAGCATTCAGTAAAAGAACTGAGATCAGTAGGTATTCAACCTGACATTTTAGTCTGTCGTTCAGAATGCCCGCTACCTTCCAATGAAAGATCTAAAATTGCCTTGTTTACTAACGTAAATGAAAAGGCTGTAATTTCATTACGAGACGCAGATAGTATCTACAAGATCCCAGCAGCGTTGAAAGCTCAAGGTATGGATCAACTAGTGGTTGATCGCTTCGGCTTAGATTGTCCAGAAGCTGATTTAAGCGAATGGGAACAAGTATTGTATGCGGAGTCCAACCCAGTAGGTGAAGTTAATGTGGGTATGGTGGGTAAATATGTTGAGTTGCCGGACGCATATAAATCTGTAAACGAAGCATTAAAACATGCGGGTCTTAAAAATAGACTAACCGTTAACATTCATTATATTGACTCGCAAGATATCGAAAGCAAGGGCGTTACTTTATTAAAAGATTTAGATGCCATACTGGTGCCTGGAGGATTTGGTGAACGCGGAATTGAAGGCAAAATTGCTGCCGCTAAATATGCCAGAGAAAACGATGTGCCCTATTTAGGTATTTGTTTGGGTATGCAGGTTGCCTACATCGAATTTGCACGAAATGTTGCCGGCATGGATAACGCAAATAGTACCGAATTTAATCCAGAAACCCCCTTCCCTGTTGTAGGCCTAATAACAGAGTGGTTAGATTCAACGGGCTCTACAGAGATCAGAGATGTTTCAGATGATTTAGGTGGTACTATGAGACTTGGTAGTCAACTTTGCCATTTGATCAAAGATACAAAAGTTGCCAATATGTATGGCTCCACCGAAATTTACGAACGTCATCGCCATAGATACGAAGTAAACAATAATCTACGCCAACAAGTAGAAGATGCAGGACTTAAAATAAGCGGCTTATCGACAGACAAGCGTTTGGTAGAAGTAATTGAATTAGAAGATCATCCTTGGTTTATTGCGGGTCAATTTCACCCAGAATTTAATTCAACCCCAAGAGATGGCCATCCTTTATTTAAAGGGTTTATTGCCGCCGCCAACGAGTACAGAAAGAAGCATCATTAAATCGCATTAAGCATTAAACAAGAGGACTTATTAATGGCTAAGATTCGCCAAGTTGTAGGAAGAGAAATTCTAGATTCACGTGGTAACCCAACAGTAGAAGCTGATGTTTACTTAGAATGTGGCGCTATGGGAAGAGCGGCAGCTCCCTCTGGTGCTTCAACCGGGTCACGCGAAGCATTAGAGTTAAGAGACGGAGATAAAAGTCGCTATCTTGGTAAAGGTGTTCTTAAAGCGGTTGCTGCAATTAATGATAAAATTGCCAGCGCAATTGAAGGTAAGGACGCAAACGAACAAGCTGAAATCGACCAAATCATGATCGATTTAGACGGCACAGAAAATAAAGAAGTATTAGGTGCAAACGCAATATTGGCAGTTTCATTAGCAGTCGCTAAAGCCCAAGCTATTAGCGCTGGAAAACCCCTGTATGCGCATATTGCTGACTTAAACGGCACTTCAGGTCAATATTCCATGCCTGTACCTATGATGAACATTATCAACGGTGGCGAACACGCGGATAATAATGTCGATATCCAAGAATTTATGGTACAGCCAGTAGGCGCGAAAAACTTCCATGAAGCCTTAAGAATGGGTGCAGAAATATTCCATTCGTTGAAAAAAGTATTATCTGCAAAAGGCTTAAATACAGCAGTAGGTGACGAAGGTGGTTTTGCACCTAACCTCAGTTCAAATGCAGAAGCACTTGCGGTAATCGTTGAAGCTGTTGAAAACGCCGGTTACAAAATGAATGATGACGTAACCCTAGCGCTGGATTGTGCATCTTCTGAGTTCTATAAAGACGGTCAATACGTATTAAGCGGCGAAGACAAATCTTTCGACTCAAACGGCTTCAGTGATTATCTTGCAGAACTAACCAATCAATATCCTATTGTTTCAATTGAAGATGGTTTAGACGAAAGCGATTGGGATGGTTGGGCATATCTGACTGAAAAACTAGGTAACAAAATCCAATTAGTGGGCGATGATTTATTCGTGACTAATACCAAGATTTTGAAGCGTGGTATCGATAACGGTGTAGGTAATTCGATTTTGATCAAATTCAACCAAATCGGATCTCTTACTGAAACCTTAAATGCTATTAAGATGGCGAAAGACGCTGGTTTTACTGCTGTTATTTCACATCGCAGTGGTGAAACAGAAGATGCAACCATTGCTGATTTAGCCGTTGGAACAGCTGCAGGTCAAATCAAAACAGGCTCTCTATGTCGTTCTGACCGTGTAGCCAAGTACAATCAATTATTAAGAATTGAAGGCGAGCTAGGCGAAAAAGCACCATACAAAGGCCGTTCTGAAATAAAAGGTCAGTAATAACAATAACGCAACAGTGGCGCCGTAGTTTAATAATGGAGCCGTAGTTCATAAATAATGGAGCCGTAGTTCATTATCACCCACCAACCAGATGTAAGTTATTTATACTAGGTTTAAGGTGATAATGAACTACGGCTCCATTATTTATGAACTACGGCTCCATTTTTTCTGCTCCATTATTTATGAACTACGGCTCCATTTTTCTGTGCCATTATTATCAGTGCGATTTTTTTGTGATATGATTTCCGCCGAATAAAAATAACTACTATCTAACCTGTGTCTCCTGAATTACTTGAACAAACCAGTATTTTCAATCTAACGGCTAAATATCCTAATTTTGCCGAATTGAGTAATGCCTTGTATGAAAGAGAACTGATCCGTCTCGCCAACAGTAATATTTCAGACCCCCGTTTATTGAAACGTAAGCTCAAAGGATTAACCTTCCACATAAAAAACGCAGCTATGCATCTATTGGACGGTAACTCCCCTATGGATGTCGATGTTCACAACGGCACATGGCAGGCGAAGCAAGCAGGAAAATGCCCTATTGCCACTCAGGACACAGATAAAGTCTTGCGTTGGTTTTCTGAACATGCGCGCTACGGCCAAGTGGTTGCAGTTTATGTAGAGCATCTCGGTGAAGAACATATTGAATTAGACAGTATTGATAGAATCGCGTCTGATCGCATTCATTTAAATCAATTTGGCTGGTTTTCCAAAACCGGTGAATACTTCGACATTATTCCTAAGCAAACCAAATACAAGTTGCTCAAACCTGGTAAACCTGTAATGGTGGCAGCTTGTGGAGGCCACCGCTGGACCCCAAAAGGTAAAGCAATTCCCAGAGCCTTGTCCTTAAGGGAATTATTACTTTCCACAGACATTGACTGGAAAACATTTAAATGAGCATTCAACTTTCATCACAAGCCAAGGATTAAGCGTTGAGTGAACCACAAAAAGACGTATCTGTTGTACGCTGGTTAGCCGGTTTTCTTTCACCTTACAAACGACAAGTTCTATTTGCAGTGATTGCCTTGGGAATCAGTGCTTCAACCTGGTTGGTATTAGGTCAAGGCATCAAATATGTGGTCGACAATGGTTTCGCAAATAATGACTTAAATGTTATTAATCAAGCATTTATTGCGGTGTTGGTCATTGTCATCATAGGGAGCTTCGCCACTTTCGTACGTTTTTATTACATGGTTTGGTTAGGTGAAAGAGTATCTGCTGACATTCGCAAATCTTTGTTTAATCATCTAATCACCTTGTCTCCCAGTTTTTACGAACAAGAAAGGACTGGAGAAATTATATCTCGCTTTACCAGTGACACCACCTTACTGCAATCTGTCGTTGGAACTGGCATCTCTATGGCCTTGCGATCGGCTGTAACCTTTATTGGCGCTCTGGTATTAATGTTATTTACTAGCCCAATGCTTACCTTGTATGTGTTCCTAGCAATTCCGCTAATTTTAATTCCGGTTAAAATTATTGGACCTAAAGTAAGAGAATTTAGTAAAGACAGCCAAGATAAAGTGGCTGAAATGGGCAGTTTGGTAGACGAAAATTTACATGAAATAAAAACTGTGCAAGCGTTTAACGCTCAATCACAAGCTAAAACCAGATTTGCAGATCAAGTTAATTTAGTTATGCAAAGTGCCAGTGGTCGAATTAAGTACCGAGCATTGCTTATCACCACAGTTATGATAGTCAGTATGTGCGCTATCGTATTTGTCGCTTGGATAGGTATGCGAGCCGTTTTGGCTGACGAAATATCCAGCGGTCAATTAATCGCCTTTATGTTTTATGCTGTTATGGCAGGCGGCGGAATAGCCACCATCAGTGAAGTCATTGGAGAAATACAAAAAGCAGCAGGAGCAAGCGAAAGAATTATTCAGCTTTTATCTCAAGAATCACATATTAAAAGTTCTGGGAACAAAACACTAGAAAGCATATCTGACCCCATATTAGCGCTGGAAAATATTAGTTTTGCCTACGAAGAAGAAAACGTTATTCGTCAATTAAGCTGTGAAATTAATTATGGGCAAAAGGTCGCTTTTGTAGGACCAAGTGGCGCCGGTAAATCAACCCTATTTGATTTAATCTTAAGGTTTTATGATATTAGCCAAGGACAAATAAAACTAAATGGGAAACCTCATTCTGATTATAGCCTGCACGATCTTAGAAGCCAATTTGCCTTTGTATCACAAGACCCCGTAATTTTTGCTGGAAGTGTCGCCGAAAATATAAGCTTTGGTGATCCAACCTTAGATCGAGAAGATATTATCAACGCAGCTAAGCTTGCTTTTGCAGATGATTTTATTCAAGAATTACCCCTTCAATACGATAGCCAATTGGGTGAACGAGGGGTTAAGCTCTCAGGCGGCCAAAAACAACGAATAGCAATCGCCAGAGCCATAGCCGCCAACCGCCCAATTTTACTTCTGGATGAAGCCACAAGCGCCCTCGACGCTAAAAGTGAAAAAGTTATCAAACAGGCCCTAGACTCATTAATGAAGGAAAAAACCACCTTAATTATTGCACATAGACTGTCGACCGTAGCCAATGCTGATAAAATTTATGTAATGGACAAAGGCAAAATAATTGCTTCTGGTGTACATAAAGATTTATATCAAACTAACCCCGAATACAAAGAATTCGTAGATCTCCAAATGGTCGTAGAATAAAGCCGTAACATTCTGAAACATTTTCTCTGAAACTTAAGATGCAAACTTTTTTTTGATAGTAGTAGTATGGATATTGACAGAATATTCCGTAGTAACAATGTAATCCATTTTACGCTAATAAAATAAAAGGAAGCATCCATGAAAAACAGCTTAAGCAAGTTGTTGCTTGCAGCTACTTTGGTCAGTTTTCAGGCCAGTGTCTGGGCAGAAGAAGAAGCAAAAAAAGAAGAAGAGGATAAAGACCCCACTTTATCTGAAATTTTGGAGAAACAAGAAGCCTTTGAAGGCTTTCTCGACATCTACCGCGATAACAAAGATGGCGCTGGGCTTATAGTGATTGAAGAATCAGATTTAAATAAGCCATTTCTTTATATTGCCAGTGCTACAGACGGTGTAGTCGCCGCAGGTACTTTCAGAGGTCAATACCGTGAAACTAAACTGATTGAGTTTAGACGCCGTTTTAACAGAATTGATGTGGTTTCTACTACTCCAAGATTTTACTTTGATCCAGAAAGTGCAATTAGCCGCGCCGCCGATGCTAATACCAGTGAAGCGATTCTAGTTTCCACCGAAATCAAACATGATGAAGAAGGTAAAATAGCCTTTTCATTGCAAAGCTTAGTAAAAAACGAAGACTTGCATAGAGTATCTCCGATGCCTTCAGGCAATCCTGAAATTGATAAAAATCGTTTTGATCCAGGCAAATTCTCAGCCGACAAGTCACGTATTACTGACATCAACAATTTCCCTGAAAATACGCACATAGTTGTAGATTACGTTTATGAAAACTCTACTCCAAAAGTGTTTGGGGGCAGTGAAATTGCGGACCAACGTTATACTACCCTTAGCATTCAGCATGCTTTTGTGAAAGTACCAGAAAATAACTTCCAGGCCCGTAAGGACGATCCTCGTGTTGGTTATTTCACTCAACAATTTGATGACCTTACAACCGACCAAACCGTAAATTTCCGTGATGTTATTAATCGCTGGCACCTAGAAAAGAAAGATCCAAATGCAGCCATTTCTGATCCAGTTGAACCTATTGTTTGGTGGATTGAAAACACCACGCCAGTGGAATGGCGAGACACAATTACCGAAGCTGCTTTAGCTTGGAACTCATCTTTTGAAAAAGCAGGATTTAGTAACGCAATTCAGGTAAAAGTGCAGCCTGACGACGCTGATTGGTCTGCTGATGATGTTCGATACAATGTTCTACGCTGGACGTCTTCACCACAACCTCCGTTTGGTGGTTATGGACCAAGTGTTGCTCACCCACTCACGGGACAAATTCTCGCAGCAGATGTAATGCTCGAATACACATTCTTACAAGGCCGTTGGATAGCGGGTGAAATGTTTACCGATGGCGCTAACCCGCTCGGAAAACACCTTCCTCAGTCAGGTTTGACTGCTGAGCAAGTAAATTATTGTTCCCTTGGTCATGAGCTACAAATGGGCCAATTGTTTGGTAATTATGCTGGTCTGTCACAAGGTATAGGCGATATTGAAAAAGATCGTTTGTTACGTCAATCCATGCATTATTTAATTCTACATGAAATAGGCCACACACTCGGTTTGAATCATAATATGATGGCTACCCAACTGCATGGCCCTAAAGAAGCCCATGATATAGAGGTAACTAATGGTATTTTGGCTGGTTCAGTAATGGATTACCCTGCGGTTAACTATGCGCCTGTAGGCATGGAGCAAGGTGATTTTTACACTGAAAAACCAGGACCTTATGATGATTGGGTAATTGAATATGGTTATTCAGTGGCTTTAGAAGACCCTGAAGCTGAAGAGGCACGTCTAAATGCAATTTTATCCCGTTCTGCTGAACCTGAATTAGCCTTTGGTAACGATGCAGACGACATGAGAGCCCCTGGACGTCATGTAGATCCAAGAATCAATATTTTTGATATGTCCAGTGATGCTATCGAGTATGCAAGCGATAGGATAGAACTGGTTGAAGACGTAGCAGGCAAGTTAAAAGATAAATTATTGGTAGATGGTCGCTCACACAATGATTTGGTGGTAGGGACCAATGTAATTTTCAATGAATTTGCCCGTCAAGCTAGCGTTGTAAGTCGCTATATAGGTGGCGTTTATTTAAATCGTGCTTTTGTTGGTCAAGAAGGTTATACACAGCCTTTAACACCTGTACCAAAGAAAGATCAGAAACGCGCTATGCAATTACTAAGCAAACAGTTATTTGCCCCGGATGCAGTTGAGGAGATGGAAAACCTTTACGCTTATTTACAACGCCAACGTCGTGGCTTTAGTGGTTGGGGACGTGATGAATCTCCGCGTGTGCATGATATGTTGTTAAATGTTCAACGCTCAGTGCTTGATCACTTAATGCATCCAAATGTTGCAAAACGCATTACCGATACAGCCACTTTCGGCAACGAATATCCTTTAAATGAAGTGATGCAGGATTTAACCAATGGCATTTTCAGCTCAGATATTAAAGGTAGCGTTAATAGCTATCGTCAAAATCTGCAAGTGGAATATGTGGAACGCTTAATTGCAGCTGCTGGTTTAGAAAAAGCAAGTAGCTATGACAATATAATGCAAGCTGTTGCCACTCATGAATTAAAGCGTATTAAAGATATGGCGGACAATAGTCGAGGTGACAACGCCTCTGAAATCCACAAAGCATTTATTGTGGATAAGATAGATCGCGCTTTTGAAGCCTAAACAGCCACACTAGCAACCTAATCAAAGGAAACCCTCGGGTTTCCTTTTTTATTTCGAGCCTGTTTACGCATTTTCTAATCAGCCAGTACTTGCATTCAAAGTCAAATACAGTGAGTATTAGACTATATTCTCGAGGGAAATAGGATGTACCTAGTTTAGCAGGGGATATTAAATAAGATGTAGGTCTGAAGCTTTCGTTCTAAATAGCTCAAAACCTAGTTTTCGTCGAAATTTAATAGCTGCTCGGTTTTAGAATACTATGAAGAAGATTTTTTATTTAGTTTGTTTTCTGATTGCATATGGTTCGTTGTATCCGTTTACTTTTGAGTTAAGTAATTTCTCCCAAGAACGGCTTAGCCTTTTACTCAATTTCTCAATATTTCGCACTAATTTCTCAGATATTATTGCCAACATAGTGCTTTTTGTTCCATTCGGGTTTCTGTTTTGTAGTAGCTACCCTAGGTTTAATAAATTCCCGCACTTTCTAATTCCAACTGTACTTTGCTTCATATTTGCTTATGTCATTCAAATATTTCAACTATGGTTTATTGATAGAGCACCTTGGGGCGGCGATGCCATTTGGAATTTAGTGGGGTTTGCTTTTGGTGCTTGTGTATATGCAATTAGCAGCTTTTCTAACACTCGTTTACTAGAAGGTAATCAAGTCAACAATAAATTAGCACTGGTATTTGCCATAGCTATAATTCTACTTCAACTTTCTCCTTTTGCACCTACTGTCGATTTCCAAGTTTTAAAAGATAACATTAAGCAGCTAATCGCAAATCCTGACGTTGATTTTTATTGGGTATTTGAGAACTTTGTGCTTTGGACCTTTGTCTTTTTCTGCCTTTCCATTGCGACTAAAAAACACAATATTTACAGTAAATTTATTGTCTTAACCTGCATAGTTCTTGGACTTAAATTCATTATCATTTCCAGCGATATCAATTTATCTAAAATGGTGGGGGCGCTGTTAGCGCTCTCTTTGTGGCCAATTTTAAAACAGAAAGTTGGCTTTAAAACCCTGTCAGTCCTGATGTTCTTGGTAATTTTAGGCAATGGTCTTTACCCTTTCACATTTAGAGAGACTCAATCAGCCTTTAATTGGATTCCCTTTACAGGCGCCATGGGCGGCAATATTTTACTTAATATTTTAGCGGTAAGTAAAAAGCTCCTGTTCATGACGTTATTCATCTGGAGCTTATATAAAGCCACTAACAAACTAATGGTGGCTAGCATTTTTACCTCAGTTTTTATTTTTTTACTCGAGTATACCCAGACCTTTTTTATCTATTCAGTGCCCGAATCTACCGATGCCCTGCTTGCCTTATTTGCAGGGTTTATTTTGCATCAAGTAAATCTACACAAGCCTCACCAGCAGAGCTCAGCAGAACAAATAGAAGAAGTTAAAGCTCACTCCATTCAGTCAGAAAAAGTGCTAAGCAAGTCTTCCATTGGCTACATAGCCTCTCTAGACGGTTTACGAGCAATAGCTGCCGTCTCTGTTTTTATCGTACATTTTCAGCAATTTACTAAGGTATCTGGCAGTGCTGGCATGTTTGATTTTGAACGTTTAATGATAAACGGAAACACAGGCGTTGCTTTGTTTTTTATTCTCAGTGGTTTTCTATTATCGATGCCCTTTTGGGGCAAGGCTGAATCAAACCAGTTGCCCAACATTAAAGAGTATTTTGCCAATCGAGCACTTAGAATAATTCCTATTTATTACATCTGCCTATTTGCTTTGTTAGCCTTAAAGGGCTTTTCCGGAGCAGATGCAAATTTCAACAATATTATCTCTCATTTGTTCTTTCTGCATAATCTTAAAGATTATCAAGTTATGAGTTTAAACCCTCCATTTTGGACGCTAGCAGTTGAATTCCAGTTTTACCTGCTTTTACCTTTATTTTTCTTAGCCATAAAGCCTCTATCGACCATTTTTAAACAAACCAGCATCTTTTTATTAGCTATCGGCTTATTCTTGCTTCATATTTGGCTGATGCATAAGCTGGAATCTTACACTGACTGGCCAATTACTTTTTCTTTAATTTGGCCATTTGGATTTGAAAGTCATGCTAATTTTTCAGGTGCATTAAAATATTCAACCCTTGCTCACCTGCCCCACTTTTTATTAGGTGTTTTTACTGCAAGCATATTTCTTAAAGTTAAAAATGTATCTTCAACTATCTTATTTGATTTACTTTTTTGGAGTGCCTTAATTGCATCTTTCATCATTTTAGCAACACCTCTTGATGATAGTCTGCAAGTGACATATGGAAGATATAACTTTCCTTATATTCCTCTACTCTTAGCAACTGTACTTTTGTCTGCACCATTGAGTAAAACGGCGAAATTCCTACTAGAATCGTCCATGATAAAGTTTATCGGTGTGGTTTCGTACGGTATTTATATTTTTCATTACCCGATTCAAAAAGCAGGTTTCCTAGCCTTTAACATGTTAAATATATCGTTAAGTGATTATGCCGTAGTTTATGGTCTGGCAACTTTTGTTTTGACATTGTTTGTTGCAGGAATATCTTATTATTTTATAGAACGCCCAATAATGCGAAAATATAAATCAACGCGCATCAGGGAAAAAGTGCCTCCCAAGGCCGAAAATGCAGTCAAGCTTACTAGTACAAAGAAGAAAGGTAGCAATATGTTAGTGTTTAGTTCCAAGAAGTACGCTATTTATTCCATATGTTTATGCTGCTTAATCGCGGTCGCTCTTTTTTATTTTAGTAGGGAACCAGAAACAAAGATTCAAATAGATCAACCCTCATGGGCGGGCAATAAAACGAATGAGATAATATTCGATCACCATGCCCACACCACTTATTCTGATGGAAGTCTTAGTGTAGATGCATTAGTTGAACAGGGATATTTGAAAGGCTGTGACGCAATGAGCATCACTGACCACGGCGGCAATAAAAGCATTATGTCTCTGGATAAATTTGCTCAGATCAGAGATTTAAGAGAACAATATAAAGGCATGCTCATTTTCAATGGCGTTGAAGTTGGTATGCCGTCATACTTTGGTAGAGAACACGTTAATATACTTGTTACACCGGCCTCTGAGGAAAGAGTGCTTTCTAAAGTAATGGCAAACTTATTGTCACAAAACGATCTATCAAAACAAGATTGGGATGTATCTGTACTTGAAGCCGTAAATTTGGAAAAGGGAGAAGCAGTAGCTATTTATAATCACCCAACACGCAAAGATGAATCTTTAGATGAAAATATGAGTGATTTAAGTATCTGGAATAAAAATGGAAGGCTAATTTCCTCTATTTCTGGAGCGCCTGGACATCAAAATAGAGATGATATCGGAAGCTATTTTGGTGTTTTTAAAACCAAAGATCGCTGGGATCCTGGAGTAGAAGAAGTTGGCGGTTTTTGGGACAAATTATTAGAAAAAGGACAACGAATTTGGGGGGCTATTGCGTCCTCTGATTTTCATGATTTCAATATGGATTATGCCCCTTGTGAATTCTCACGAATTCATATCAGAGCGCCTGAATTTAATTATAAAGGGATAATAACCGCTTTGGACAAAGGCACCTTTTGGGCAGATCATGGTAAGCTATTAAAAACTTATGATTTTTCTATCACCGCCTCCAACTCAAACGAACAAATCTTCCCCGGTGGAACCATTAAAATAAAGGGAGAAAGTGAATTACTTTCAGTCAACTTATCCTTTGTACGAAATGAGCAATACAAAGACGATTTTATGCGCGCCGATATTATTACTAATTGTGGCCCATCAGGTGTTGCATTATCATCTGACTACGTGCCACCTGAAAAATCCAGATCTCTGCTATTCTTACCTGTTAATAAAAAAGTGCAACAATGTTACGTAAGAACCAGATTAGTCAGAGAAACACCGGAAGAACATGACTTAAGCGCCTATTCAAACCCGATTTTTATCGAGTTTGAATAGATTTTTTATTAGCCGTAATAGTCGACATACCAATCGACAAAGGCTTTGATACCTGTGTCTAAATCGGTGGAAGGGCGATAACCTACATCATGTACCAAGGCTTCCACATCAGCGTAAGTTGCTTCAACGTCACCAGGCTGCATTGGAAGCATATTCTTAATAGCTTGTTTGCCCAAGGCTTTTTCAATAGATTCAATAAAAGTAAGTAAATGAACCGGCGTTTGCGCACCTATATTGTAAACTCGCCATGGTGCCTTGCTTGAACTAGATTGAGGCTGTAACCCGTCCCATTCAGGATTGCCTTGTGCAACATGTAAAGTCGATTGCACAACCCCCTCAACAATATCGTCAATATAAGTAAAGTCTCGCCTATGATTACCATAATTATAAACGTCAATGGGCTTATCTTGAGAAATTGCTTTAGTGAATTTAAATGGTGCCATGTCAGGTCTGCCCCACGGACCGTAAACGGTAAAAAATCTTAATCCTGTGGTCGGCAATTGATACAAATGCGAATATGTGTGAGCCATTAGCTCATTTGATTTTTTACTCGCTGCATACAAAGACAATGGATGATCCACATTGTCTTCCACTGAAAAAGGCATTTTTTCATTTGCGCCATACACCGAACTACTTGATGCATAACATAAATGAGTAACCTTATGATGTCGGCATCCCTCTAAAATATTCATAAACCCAACAATATTCGATTCAATATAAGCATGTGGATTTTCTATTGAATAACGAACTCCAGCTTGAGCGGCTAAATGAATAACATGGGTAAACTGATGTTCGGCAAAAAGTGCTTCCATCGCAGCTCTGTCTGCAATGTTCATTTCTATAAAACTGAAGTTAGATGCATTTGAATGGGAGTTGACCCATTTTAGTCTATCCAGTTTTAGCGAAACTTCATAATAGTCATTGTTATTATCAATTCCTACTACCTGATAATTATCAGATAAAAGCCTTCGGACTGTGCTAGCGCCAATAAATCCAGACGCACCTGTTACTAAAAATTTCATGTAAAATTCCCTTATTTTAGTCCTTGTGACTTTGAATCTTCTGGTGTAAAAAAGTGTTCACCCATAATTTTCGTCACTATGCCCCTAAAAGACTTCATTGAAATATGGTAAATCAATAGTCCTATGGGCATTTTAATAAAATGCCCTCTCAACATAGCGAAAAAGTGCGCTGTCGCGTGTTTGCTATGTTGTATTAGAGGGTGAGTTGGTACGAAAATTCGTGAAAAAATACTGATATCTAACCACACTCTAAATTTGCTTTTTTCCCCAAGCGCATGGGTTATTAAAACATCTGAGCAATTAAAACCTAACGTATGATTAATAAAATATAATGCTAAGCCAGTTTCATATAAAAAGCCAACATCTTTAGCCACTTCAAGAACATCCTCTATAAAGCTTTGTTCTTGTGACACCAGCATAAAATATAAATCAAACAGATCGCGAAGAGCTGTTTTGTACTCTTCATTTCTGAATAAATGCACCGCACTGTGAACAAACTGCATCTCAGGGTTTAATACCTGAATACCGTCCGCTCGAGTTTGAATGTAAGGAACTAATTTTGCGACCTTTGGGCTGTCTTTGGATACCACTGGGATAATATTATGATGAACATCTATACTAGTACCACGTGTGATGTGCTGCATTGGTGGTATTTCGTGGGCCCACTTTCGATAATACATGTCATCATAGTCACTAATCTCAGTGTAAGCCCACCCATCCAAAACTAACGCTTGCTCACATTGTTTTATGTTTTTTTCTTCGACCAGTACATCAATATCAGAATATATTCGTCCTTTTGATAATGGGAGCTTGGCCAAGCTATAAGCTGCACCTTTTAAGAAAACGACAAATTCAGAGGTTTCAGATAAAATATCTTTGATTCGCAAAGCTTCAACGGTGACTTGTTCATTTTGCCGAGAAACCACGACTAATGCATTTAACAAATGCCGTTTTGTTTGTTCTGGTAAATCTTCAAATACTTGCTGTTCTTGCGCCAAAACAGCAAAGGTCGCTAGCAATTTTTGCTGTCTTAATACTATCACTAAGTCACTCAACTGCTTTTGCGATAAACTAGTTACAATTGAAGGCCTTAATATACAATCTTTAATCAATTCCGGCGCTATCATGTGTTTGTTATCCTCTCAGACAAAAAACGCTCTACTTCTTCAACATTGTTGTAGTGGATTTCATAAAGAAAGGCATTTTCGATTAAAGCAGTAGCTGTATCAAACCCAAGAGTGCCAAGTAAATTGAAATTAAATGCATTGTTAGCGAACTGCATAAAAGCGTTCGCTTTATCTAATTCATAAATATCCAAAAACAGGCTTTTGTCATAATTAGGAAACACAACACCAACAACTCTGGCTTGCTCTCGAGCGCATGCTAGAGAATTGTCTGAAGGCGCCATATGTGCAACATCACCTTTGTGAGTTGCAAAAGCTGTATCAGAATACGCCAGGTCGGGAAACCATTGCTTACATAGATTGATAGACGCGTTCTTCAAGCATATAGCTCTTACAAAAGGTGTTACATTAAGCTCGTATGGTGTAATAAGCGCCATTTCATCAGACAGTAGTCGCCAACCGTGGTTTGCCAAATAAGCAGTTAGGGTACTTTTACCTGAACCAGGAGGCGCGGGAAACAAAATGGCCTTACCGTCTTTTGCCAAAACAGCAGAGTGAATTATGACATGCTGAAATTCATGTAAAGCCACCGTCCAATTCATTCCCCATTCTAACATTGCAAAGGCTTGATTGGCTGGCAAGGGTTTGAACGGTTCTCTGTCATCACATTTAAAGGTAACTTGTGATTTTGTTAATCGTCGAATACCACCAGTGTAAGTAAGAGATAAATGATAATCGACAGAAGCACGAAAATCTTTTTCTGTTAGAAAGTGGCTCTTATAAATACGTTTTGCATTTTCAACCACCATGGGAACATTGGTAGAAATTTGAAAAACAAAGGGGGACGTATTGAGTTGGAACTCCTGCATTTTACTTATAGGTCATCTTTTGCTTTGGTGAGTATACCTTTGTCGATCAAGGTTTCTATATGTTGCATTTGATCATCATCGGCAAGCCTAGTGCCATCTAAAATAGCCATAAATGCGTCAGTGTCAATAAAAGAAGTGGTAATATCCATGTTCACAGTGTTAAAAAATGTGACACCTGAATTATCAGAAAAGGGATGCATTAGCATCCCTTGTTTTAATTTAAGCTTCACTTACTACTAGACGTTGTGATAGTTGCTAGGATTAAAGTGCAAGGTTTCCAATTGCGCTTTCAATCTGGAACTCCGTCTGTCATGCATATCTTTAGCAAAAGCTTTTGGATTTACATAGGCCAGTTGTCTACCGTTTTCGTAACCACAGATCGGGAAAACGATACCATGAGTATTATGATAACAAGCATTCAAAAATGCGCTGGCAATGTATTTGTTCATGTTATCGTGGCCAGTAAAATCTTTTACGATATCAGAAACTAACCTAGATGCATTGTAACTGTTGGTGAATACCGCTTTAACATTATAAAGGCTTAAAGAAGAGCCAATCAAATAAAAATTGCTTCTATCTAGTCCGCGCCAATAGCCATTCTTTTTGTACTTTATTACTACACCAGGGACATAAGAAAGGTCATGTACTATTGAATGCACATCACCCAATACATGACGAATTTTAATATGTTTTTTCGCGTCATTAGGCACTTTATAATTACACCAATCTATATTGGCATATCCACCCGTGCAATCAAAATATTTGTGATCAAGTTCAGGCTTATTCATACCTAGCCAATGATCAGGGTGTTTGAGGTGATAATCAGCTGTACTAGTGTTGGCTGAAGCGTTATTAGAAGCAACGACAGAGCCATTTAAACCACTGGTGGCCCAAACTGATTTAGCAGGTAAACTTGCAATGGCTACACCCACACCTGCTTTTTTCAGGAATCGACGACGACCTTCTGCTGACTGGTTTTGATTGTCAGAGCTTACATTTTTATTTTCCATTTTTACCTACCAATTTAATTACCCACTTTGGCTGAAACAACATACGAGATCAATCCATCGGAATATTCTTCCATTAACAATGCAATTTCTGATCCAATACGCTAAAACCTTGTATTTTATGGGTTTTCTTAGATACAAAATTTACGAGTGACAAATTTATTGACACATTATAAGCGTAAACCGTTATCAAGTGCTAGTTTCCTTAAATGCCTCACGGGAATAGCATAACTTATACCCGAAGGATTCGAAAGTGCGGCTTCTTTTCCACCGCTAACAAAGACTTTATTTATGATGCCAATGACCGTATTGGTATCGACATTAAAAACCGGACTTCCACTATTGCCTGGATATGCAGTCGCGTCTAACTGATAGATCATAAAGGGCTGTTTGAGACGCTTGAGCATCTTCAATGTAAGTTCATTAGCATTTCTAGCCGGATTCACATCAGGAGCAATTGCCGCAATCATGCCTCTGTGACTTGCTGGATAAAGCCCTAGAACGGCGCCTATTGGAAATCCTGTAAAATAAACATCAGTCCCGGCATCCAATAAGTCGTTATTATTTAGTTCCAGACTGGGTAACTTTGAATTATCAGTAATTTTCAAGATAGCGAGATCATGCACAGGATCGATGCCTAGAATTTCAAGCGGGTGAACGCCAATAATTTGCCCACTGCCACTCATGGCGACATATCGCTGTACAATTTGCGTCTCCAGCTCTTTGGAAACAACGTGATAGTTAGTGACGACATATTTACCGTTTCCAACGACGAAGCCAGTTCCGAGCAATACCGGCTTATCACTTTCAATTGGCGTCGATAGCCCTATGGCGACCACTGATGATGAGGTTTGTTTTACTTTTTCAACTAAAGATGCCGTTGCATCTGTTTGAAAAAAAAGACATACAAAGAGCAATATTGCTGTGTTGAAGCCTTTATTGAATGTTTGGGATAAATAGTGAAGAATCAGGTTATATGTTCCCATTTTCATTTTCTCATGTTTAAAAGTCTTATAATTCAATTGATGGATCCTGTAAATCAGGTCTTACTGCTACTTGCTGCGGGTCTAATCATCTATTTAAAAAATAAATTAAATAAGACGCCTGTGGGTAAAAAACCTATCTGGCTTTTTACTATCGCTTTTGTTTGGCTATCACTTTGTTCGCAAACTTGGTTTAGCCATATACTAATGGTTCCTTTGCAAAGATACAGTGAAAATCATCAAGTAACTAACAATCACAATTCTAAACAAGAAATGATATTTGTGCTTGGGGGATACTATGCCAACTACCCAGATTATCCGCAAGCTAGCAACTTTAGTCCGAATTCTTTGCAACGTTTAGTCCATGCTTATTCACTCTTTAAAGCTAAAGGATGCTCCATTGTTGTCACTGGGGGCTATTTTTTAGGTACCACAGATAAAAGCTACGCATACTTTGCCAAACAATTTTTAATTTCTCTTGGGGTCCCTAAAGAAAAAATTATAAGCATTGATGAAGGTACGAACTCACTGGAGGAAATTGTTTCACTAACCACACACATCGACTCATCTATAAAATTGACTGTTATTTCAAACGCTTCCCACATCAAGCGTCTTGACTATTTACTCAAACATAATACAGATTATCAGTATAGCTTTAGCTCAGTTGGACAAACACCATTGGAATTAGGTGATCAAGGTTGGTTTTTAACAGCCTATTATAATCTTGAAAAAAGTGCTGAAGCTCTGTATGAATACGCGGCACTATTGAAAATGTTAATGCAACATATTTTTAAACAAACCGATTAGGTTGTAAGCATGGATAGCGTAAAAATGAAAAATTTTGCTTTTGAAAAGCCAGAAACTGTCGATAACTATCTAATAATTTTAATCTTTTTTATTATGTCTCGGAATCTTCATAAGTCATGAATATCACTGCCTTAACAAGTTACAATGCATCTGAAGTTGCTAACTTGATTAAGACGATACAAGGATCTAGTGACAATATATTCTTGTCTCGATCATGGTTTGAATCTTGGCTTAACTGCATTAGCAATCAGCCTGAGTGCGTTATTTTTAAAGATGCCGATATAGTCAAAGGCATCGCATTTATAGGGAATAAAAAAGGCTTTTGGGGCACAACATATTTTTTAAATCAGCAAGGATTAACTGAAAACGATCAAATGTGGATTGAAAACAACGATATTCTTGCTGAAGAAGACAGTTTAGTAGAATGTAGACAGCACTTTCTTGCTTGGCTATTACAACAGTCGCGTTTTTTTAAACTAACAGTGTCTATGTCAACATCTGATGCTTGGTATAATGAGCAGCTATTTCAATGGTCAAAAATTGAAGAGCCAGTGAATTTTATCGATTTGGCAAAACTTCGTAGTGAAAGTAGCACTCACATTCAAGCGTTAAGTAAGAACACAAGAGCAAGTATACGTCGCGCTTTGAAATACATTGAGCAAAAATTTGGCTCTATCACCCTAATTAGACATAAAGAAAACTGTGCACAGATATTACAAGACAAAGTTGCACCAATGCATATCAAGCAGTGGCAACCAAAAGGGATAGAAAGTGGATTTACGAACCCTATTTTCTGTAAATTCCATCAGTCAATCTGTTCTCAAACTAGTGATCAAATAAAACCTGAAATATTGGAATTTAGATTAGACAATGCTCAATACCCTATTTTGGGGTATCTATATTTTTTGAATTCTACCACTACATGCAACTTTTATCTGTCTGCCATTGATTATTTTGATTCGGATAATAAATTTAATCCAGGACTTGTGATGCATAATTTAGCCGCTGACTATTTTTTATCGCAGGGGTATGACAAGTACGACTTTTTAGGTGGGGAAGCCAGATATAAAACTTCGCTATCTAATGCCAGTTATAAAATGTACTCCGTTGAACTAGTAAAAAATTCCTTGGTGAATAGAATGTTGTATACGGCAAATAAGATTAGACACGCACTCATTGCAAATATAGGGAAATAATAAAGTGTCAGCGAACCAAATCTGCGAGAATTCGTTGTTGATTTTACCTCAAGCATCCTTACAAGAATGCCAACTAGGCATTTGTAGTGTGCCACTTCCTAAGTCCTTTGTAACGCATGTTGAACACATTGAAATTGTTGATGATACAGGAAATGTTTACGAGAATTGCGCGAACGTTTTATCCCGATGGAATGACACCAGCATCCGATGGTTGCATTTGCAGATTTTGAATATTGAACAAACTACAGCGGCAATATATTTACGCAAGTCACCCGTGCGGGATAAAAGCACCCTAACGTTTGATTTAACCGCCACTGAAAATCCTAGTTGTGTAAGCTTACTGCCAACGTCTTCGGATAATGCCTTTGACGCTGCTTTAGAATTAACGCTTAATCAACATACTCAAGTACACTGCGGCGTGAGTTTTTCCCAATCACTTAGCTCTCAAACACTGTCACGCCAACAATTTCTAAGTTACACCAACACTGAAAAACTGTTCGAGATAAAAGAAATCCTAAATGTCGAGCTTGCCACTTCAAATGGTTTAACGGCGAGCCTAGACCTGACCTTCACGTACAATTTATTTATTAAGCAAGCGCAAGTGTCTCTCAGTGTGACAAATAAAAGCCCCCTTGATCACGATGGCGGCCAATGGGATTTAGGCAATAAAAATAGTTTACACATAACTCGCTTTGGCTTTAAATGCATGACGCCGATTGACGAGCTGGTTGTGGTCGATGACATCACAGGACAATCGATTAATACCAATCATGGGTTGAGTATTACGCAATATTCCAGTGGTGGAGAAAATTGGCAAAGTCCAGTTCATAAAACTGCCAATAACAGAGTTGAACTACAACATAAAGGTTCGCTTATTGAAGTTGACAGTAAACGTAGGGAACAAGCAAGAATTTCACCTACCCTTCAATGTAAAGTCAACGGCGATAAAGTCGAAATATCACCATTGAAATTCTGGCAAAAATTTCCCGCTAAAATTGACTTTGAAGATCAATCTTTAAGTATGGAATATGTGTTAAAGGATGCTGAACAGCTGGAAGAATTGCAGCCTGGGGAAAGGAAATCACACAAGCTTGTATTTAACTTAGCAACTCAACCAGCACGTAAGCTTAGATTAGCAACCGACGCAACCTTATTTGAAAACACCAATATTTTGCCTTTTTATGAACTTGGCATGCAACGAGATCCCATCCAAGAAATCGTCGATTTAGGACTCACTTCCCAAAATAACTTTTTTATGAAACGAGAACTGCTAGACGAGTATGGATGGAGGAATTTTGGTGATCTCTATGCTGATCATGAAGCGCACAATTTCAAAGGCCCATTGCCTTTCGTTTCTCACTACAATAACCAATATGACCCTTTGCTAGGTTTTCTAAAACAGTGGATATTGTCAAGCAATTCACAATGGTATGAATTAGCTGAGGATCTTTTTCAGCATATAGTCGACATTGACATATACCATACGTTACTAGACAAACCTGACTATAACCAAGGTCTGTTCTGGCACACTGATCATTATACCCAAGCAGAAACAGCTACCCATAGAACCTATTCTAAACATCAAGCAAAAGATATCTACATTGATCATGCTGGCGGTGGTGGACCTGGTTCTCACCATTGTTACACCTCAGGGTTGGCGTTGTATTATCAACTCACCAAGAACAATGACGCGTTAGAAACCGTGGTTAATTTGACTGAATGGCTAACCAAGGTTTATGAGAGTGATGGCACGCTATTAGGTAAATTTTTACAGCTAAAAAACGCCAATTATTTAAACATCCCGTTTACCCAAAAATTAATTTTTGGCTTTGGTACAGGTGTTGTGAGAAACCCTATTACTAACACTTATCCTCTCGATCGAGGAACCGGTAATTATGTCAATGCTCTGCTAGATGCATTTGAACTGACCAGAAAAAATTCCTATTTAAGCCAAGCAGAATTTGTCATCTTAAATACCATAGGATTTAGACCTGCCCCAACAACAGAAGCTTTTGAAGACATTGAAAATACATGGTATTACACAGTTTTTCTTCAATCAGTTGCCAAATATCTGCACTTCATAGAACATTTTTCGTTAAAAAGAGACGCTTGTTACAGCATTATAGAGAGCTTTTTACGCTACATAGATTATATTGCTGATCACGAGGAACCCTATTTAAATTCAGCGGATAAACTGGAGTTTGCCAACGACACCTGGACTGCACAAGATCTTCGAAAAGAGCAATTATTATGCATAGGTTACTTATACACCTCTAACCCTGAGCGACGAGAAGTTTATAAACAAAAAGCGCAGTACTTTAATAGCTTCATTGCACAGAAATTACAACATAGTGAAGAAAAATCTTACACCCGAATTCTCGCATTATGTATGCAAAATTACGGTGGTCTAAGCCTCATTGAGAAGTATCCTAACGGCAGGCCCTTGGATTGCAAAAAGCATCTAACAACCCATACAGATCTCAATCAAAGCCTTTTCAAAAGAAGTCTCAGATTTCTTCGGGAATACAGCGTATCTAAAGAATTTTCTCATTTGAAAAAACGTATACCTAAATTACAGAAATGGATAGGTAAACCTTAATGGCTACTCAGATAAGTTTCATTATTCCACATATGGGCAGAGAAGAGCTTTTGGATCAGACAATTGCCTCCATTACATCGCTTGATTTTGACTTGACCGCTATTGAAGTGATTGTGGTTACAAAAAACCAGGAAATTTCCTCTAACCTAAAAGCCTTTGAAAAAACGCTGAGTATTCAATTTTTGCATTCAAAAAGTGATAAAACTATTTCGTATCAAAGAAATATGGGGGCTCAAGCCGCAAGTGGAGAAATTTTTTGCTTTTTAGATGCTGATATCGGGCTCTCACCCGATTGGCTCAAGGTAATGTTAAACGAGCTGGACAAAGATAAAAATCGAAAAATTGTCAGCGCTTCTCAAAAAGCCAGTGAGAAACCTTCTCCCCTTGAATTATTAAGAGTTAAGCTCAGTAATGCAGTGCTAGATCAAAATGTCGAGTTTTTACCCGGCCGAAACCTAGTTATGCTCAAGGAAACCTTTTACGAGGTCGAAGGTTTTCCCGAGCATTTAATTACCTGTGAAGATTATTACTTTACCCAAAAAGTCGCGGAGCTCGGCACTTTATATTATTCGTCGGCCACCTGGTATGTTCACCTTGGAGAAGACAAAGAATTTATCCCAATGGCGAAAAAGGAAGTCTGGCGCGGTTTATCTAACTTCAAATCAATAAAAGGTAGACGAATTCCCTTTTCTGAATGGCCAAGTTTTATTGCGCCATTAATTATAACTTTTGGCCTTTTAGGCGCCATCCCATTCTATTTTGCAGACTTAGGTATAATTGCAAATACCTTTGTATTTTCAGCATTGGTTGTCTTTTTGTCTTACTGTGTCAGACTGAGGAGATTAACGGGTGGAAAACCGGGATTTTTAACCATACTCACGTTTTACTCCCTTTATTTCCCTGCTAGGACTTGGGGAACGATCAAAGGAATACTTAATTAATTCTTCGGTAATTTATGGATAAAAAAGCCCCTAAAATACTTCAATTTATCTGTTCCACTGGATTTTATGGTGCTGAGAGATGGATTCTTGCACTTTTTCGAAACTCAGATCCAGATAAATCACAGCATTCTCTGGCGATAACGTTAGAACAAAACTCGCAAGATTTAGAACTAGTGAAACAGTTCCGAGAACAAGGTGGAACAGCATTCGAAGTACCTATGAAAGGTAGGTTTGATCTAGGCGTGGTTAATAAACTCGTCACCTTAATTAAAGAAAATGACATAGATATCATTCACACCCATGGGTACAAATCCGATATTATTGGCATACTAGCGGCGAAAAAAGCCAAAATTCCCGTGGTTGTGACGCCACATGGCTTTGAAAACTCTAATGATTTGAAATTATCTTTATTTATTAAGCTAGGCAATTTTGCCATGCGTTTTGCAGATAAAATTGTGCCTTTGTCCAAACAGTTAGTAGAGGATGTTACGGCCTTCGGTGTCGCCCCTAAAAAAATTGAATATATTCAAAATGGCGTTGATCTATCTGAAGTTGAAGCATTCAGGGACGCGCCAGCAAAGTTAATTAAAGAAAAGAAACGCATAGGCTTTATTGGGCAGATGATCAGCCGAAAAGTGATCGATGATATTTTGTGGGTATTTGATGAAATCAGTGCCCAAAGAGATGACGTTGAATTGATTCTTTTAGGTGACGGAGATGAAAGAGAACGCTTAGAAGCCTTGGCCAAAACACTAAAATCAGCTGACAATATATCCTTTTTGGGTTATCGAAACGATAGACTAGATTATCTTCGAAGTTTCGACCTCTTTGTAATGACGTCGTCTCTCGAGGGCATACCAAGGTGTCTTATGGAGGCCTGTGCCATGGGAATCCCCACAGTCGCTTATAATATTCCTGGTGTGGATCAATTGATAAAGCATGAGTACAATGGACTATTAGCGAAATTTGGCGACAAGGCTGAACTGAAAGATTACTGGACTAGACTTTTAGATAACAGTGAACTTGCCGATAAATATGGAAATGCTGGGATTGAGTATGTAAATAAACATTATTCAGCAAAAAGGATGGCGCAGGAATATGAACGTTTGTTTAACAACCTTCTATAAGATGAGGGAACATGGTTAAACCAGAATTAGTTTTCTTACTCAGTATAGATACCGAAGAGGAATGGGATTGGAACGGCCCTTTTCCTGAGGACCAGTTTGACACTGAAAACACTCAACAACTCCCTCGTTTTCAACAGTTTTGTGAGAGTATTTCAGTCAAACCCACCTATTTGGTCGATTATGCTGCGGCTAAAGCAATTCCTTCAAATGGTGAGTTTGTTCAGTCAGTCCTGAGCAACAAAGCTGAAATTGGTGCTCATTTGCATCCTTGGGCAAACCCGCCTTTCTTTGGTAAACCCGACGAATTTACTTCACATGTTATTAATTTGCCACTACACCAAGTAGAAGAAAAACTCGATTTATTAATTGAGCTTTTAACCACAAAATTTCACTCACATCCTAAGAGTTTTCGCACAGGCCGATGGGGAATTTCTGGAGATATCATGAAGTTATTGTTTAAAAAAGGCTTCGAGATCGATTCTAGTGTTTACCCCTTTTACGAAAATGAGTACTTTTCATGTCAGGGTGCCCCTGTCAAACCTTATTGGCCTTCCTTCGACGACGTTCTTGGTGCTGGCGTGCAACGTAATTTACTGGAAATTCCAGTATCAGTAGGCTTCAATAGAGCATCCTTTGGTATCGCAAACTCCGTCTACAACACATTAGATACGCCGGCTATGCAAAAATTAAAAGCAAATGCCATCATGTGGCATACAGGTCTTTTGAAGAAAATCTATATGAGCCCAGAGGTAACTGATTTAAATAACCTCAAACTTCTTTGTGATTCAATTATTCACAATGGCTGTCCTATAATTCACATGTATTTCCATAGCTCAAGTTTAATCAGTGACGTCACAGGTGTATTAAAAGCAGATGACCCATTCCAAGTTATTACTAGCCGAATCCAAGGGGTAGTCGAACATTTGTCCAAAACCCATGATGTGAAATGTTTGACCTTATCTGAGGCTAAAACCCATTGTTCAATAAACGAAGAATATATGGCGGCCTAGTATTATGGACGGGCAACAGAATTATCAAATAGTCGATTTTGATCAGTCTCAGAGTAAGCAATGGGATGATTTTATAGAATCAGAACCCGCTAGTTCGCCTTATCATCTATTCGCTTGGACACAAGCCGTACACAAGGCTTACGGATATAGAGTTTATCGATTTACCTGTCTTGTGGATAACAAGATAGTCGCGATCTTACCAGTGGTTGAGATGAAAACCCTGAGTGGCAAAAAAGTCCTAACCTCTTTACCCTATTGCGATTTTGCAGGGCCTATAGGCCAATCGAATGCATGCGAGCTTTTAACCGCGCACTTACATGATTTTGCTCAAAAACATAGTATCAAAATAGTGGAAATCAGAACTTGTGGTGAAAAAGTTGATGAGTCGGCAATATCTCCTGCCGCCAAGGTTAGAATGTTGTTGCCACTGCCTTCAACTTCTGAAAAATTGATGGCCCAGTTCAAATCAAAGCTAAGAAGCCAAATTCGCAAAGCAGAAAAAAACAACCTGACCTACCGAGTAGTCGATGGAAAGTCTGTAACCAACACAGAACTTAACGCCTTTTATGAGGTTATAGCGAATAACATGCGAGCGTTAGGCTCTCCGGTCCACTCGTTCGCTTGGTATAAAGAAGTTATCGAAAACTATGCTCACCATTGTTATATGGCATTGGTAATGCTCGAAGATAAAGTTATAGCGGCAGGGATTGTACTTACTTGCGCAAATAAAGCTTCGATTCCTTGGGCGAGTACAATTGGCGAATACAACCGTCTAGCCCCTAATATGTTGTTGTATTGGGCGGTATTAGAGCAGGCATGTAATCTAGGTTTGTCTGAGTTTGATTTTGGGCGCTCGACCATTGGCGAAGGCACTTACAAGTTTAAAAAACAATGGGGAGCAGAACCTGCTGAGTTAACTTGGTTAAGCTTTGTTAACGGCCAACAAGAAAAGCCCGCAACGGAAAAATCTCAAAATGCCCGTCAATTTGTCGAAAGAATTTGGCGAAATTTACCACTCGAAGTGACTAAAAAACTAGGTCCTCCGGTTCGAAAACGTATCAGTTTATAAAGGGTTAATGCATCATGTGTGGTATAGCGGGTTTTCTGAATAAAGGATTTAACTGTCAAAATACAGATTTATTAGTTTCCATGGGAAATGAAATTGCCCATCGTGGTCCCGATGCCCATGGTGAATATCTAGATGACTTGGTTGGGTTATGCCACAGAAGATTAAGCATTCTGGACTTAAGTGAAGCTGGGAATCAGCCCATGTTTTCTCCAGATGGCAATATTGTCATCGTTTTTAATGGTGAGATCTACAATTTCCCAGAACTTCGTGCCGCGTTGGAACTTGAAGGTATAACCTTTGTTACCGGAACAGACACTGAAGTTATCATCCACTTGTATCAAAAATTAGGGACAGATTGTCTAGCCCAATTAAATGGTATGTTTGCTTTTGCTATTTGGGATAAACAAAAGCAAGAACTCTTCATAGCGAGAGACAGGCTAGGCAAGAAGCCTTTATATTACCTACAACATCAGGATAGATTTGCATTCGCTTCGGAAATTAAGTCTTTATTAGCGTTGCCAGAAGTCCCCAGAGAAATTCGTGATGATGCGGTTTGGGATTTCTTTGCTTATCAGTACATACCAGACCCAAAAAGTATTTTTAAACATATACACAAACTCCCCCCAGGCCATTATATGATTGCCTCAGAACAGGGGATTCAAATTAGTGAATATTGGGATCTTTCTTTTGCCCAAGTGTCTAACCAGGATGAATCTTCACAGGAACAGGCATTAGCCAAGATTATCGAACAATCAACCACCAGCCGCATGCTAGCAGATGTACCTTTAGGTGCGTTTCTAAGTGGTGGTGTAGATTCCAGCGGTATAGTGGCATTGATGTCTAAAAACTCTGAAAGCCCAGTAAAAACCTGTAATATCGCATTCGATAAAGAAGCTTTTAACGAATCTGAATTTGCAAAAATAGTATCCGAAAAATACGCTACTGACCATCATGAATTTTTAGTTCATCAAAATGTTCAAGATAATTTAGAGCACATAGTATCCTTCTTTGATGAACCCTTTGGCGATCCATCATTGGTACCTACCTACTTTGTATCTGAGCTGGCAAGGTCCGCTGTGACAGTAGCCATATCGGGTGACGGTGGTGATGAAGTGTTCGCTGGCTACCAGAAATATAATAATGATGATTTAGAGAATAAATTACGTGAAAAATTTCCTCAAAGCATTAGAACCAAAGTTTTTCCCAAACTCAGTCAGTTTTTATTAAACTCTAGCATTCATTCATTTCGTAGAGCGGGTTCACTGTTAAAAAGTCTATCTGTTGATCCTGCAATGGGCTTTTACATCACTAACTCTCAAATTAGAGATGATGAATGGCAAAACCTCGCGACCGAAGAACTTTCAGAGAAACTAAAAAATTATCATCCATCAGAAAGTACGCTGCACTTCTATCAAAAAGCTGATGGGCCTGATCATTTATCCAAAATACTGTATACCGACATCAAAACTTACATGACTGGCGGAATACTAGTGAAAGTAGACCGAATGAGCATGGCACATTCATTAGAAGTTAGAGCTCCCCTGCTTGATATGAATGTACTTGAATATGCAGCTACTCTGCCTTCAGATAGAAAATTTAAGGATGGGGAAAAGAAATACATCCTTAAAAACATATTTAAAAAATTACTCCCGGATGAAATTCTTTATCGCAAAAAAATGGGCTTTAACGTTCCTTTGGCTGATTGGTTTAGAAATGAGATAAAACCGATAGCAGAACGCTATTTATTGGAAGAAAGCGTTGGTTTGCAACAGTATTTCAAAAAGACAACTATTGAACAGTTCTGGCAAGAACATCAAGCGCTTAAAGCAGATCATAGCACCAAACTTTGGTCATTATTGATGTTTGAAATGTGGTATCAAAGGTACATGTTGGATGCTTAGGGAGCGTATTTATTATTTAGACCTACTGCGCGCACTTGCCATTATGCTGGTATTTACGGGGCATTCGGTATTTGCCCTTAATGGCACTTTGCTTGCGCCTCTAGCCTTTGGTGGCACAGGCGTTGATTTATTTTTTCTACTTTCCGGCTGGTTGATTGGTTATCAGTTATTTGCTGAACAGAAAAAGTTTGGCGATATCAACTTAGTGAAATTTTGGATCCGACGATGGATGCGAACTATGCCAGCTTATTTTGCGGTGTTAGCAGCGACCTTAACCCAACTCTATCTGAGCAAAAATACCGTAGAAAATCCACTTCCCTATTTCTTATTTATTCAAAACTATTATGTTCCTTTACCCTATTTCAGCATCAGTTGGTCGCTTGCATTAGAAGAACAGTTCTATTTGTTTATTGCTCCTTTGATATTACTCACATCAAGATTATCGTCTAAGCATCTACAATTAATCATTTTATTGTGTTTATTGATTTCTCCTAGCGTGTTCAGATATTTTAACCTATACGGTAGCTTAGCTGAAACTCACGTCAGGTGGGACTGTTGTATTATGGGTATAATATTGGCAAATCTACATGCCAATTTTCAAAACCTTTGGAACCGAATTAAATCTTGGGCGAGCGCACTGCTGGTCATTGCAATATTGGCATATGCGGTATGTTATCTTTTTCGTTGGTTCCCACCCGTTGAAAATTACTCAGACCCATCGAAATTGATACTAGCGGTCATTTTCGCTTGTATGGTTATCTACGCCGTTGTAAATCCAGTGCAAAAATTACCTTTTGCTCATAAGAGTATTATGCACATCAGCACTCGCTCCTACAGTATTTACCTGTTACACCCAGACGCTTTTGCAATAGCCAAAAAGTTAGTGTCCCCTACAGATTGGATTCCGTTTTATCTATTATCATTTTTGATCGTTTTGATAATGGCTGAAATCCTCTATCGATTTGTTGAAATAACTTTCATCAATTTGAGAGAAAAAATCCCAGTCTCCTCAAAAAGGGAACTACCGACATATGCATAAAGTAAACATACTTCATGTCACTTATGATATGCAGATTGGCGGCACGGAAACCGTAATTAAAAATATTATTTCAAGCACTGACAGTAATCAGTATTCCCATTCTATTTTTTGTATAGAAGATAAAATGGGACCATGGGGAAGAGAACTCAATGAAGCCGGTATTCCTGTCTTTATGGGAAATCGTCAACCAGGATTCGATCGTCTACTCATAAAAAAAATACGTAGATTGATAACTTCAGAAAAGATTGATGTTGTTCACTGCCATCAATACACTCCTTGGGTGTATGGATGCCTTGCAGCTTTAGGTAAAAAAGCCAAGGTCATATTTACCGAGCATGGCCGCTTTCATCCAGATTCCAGCAGTTGGAAACGTAACCTAATCAATCCTTGGTTGGCGAGAGCAACAAACCATATTACTTCGATATCAAAGGCTACCAAGTTAGCATTGGTAGAATTCGAAAATATTCCAATAGAGCGGATTAATGTGATTTATAACGGTATAGACCCGCTATATCCTGATCCAATGCAGAGTGAAAAATTTCGACTCGATCACCAGGTTCACCCTAATGATATTTTACTGGGAACAGTCGCAAGGCTAGATCCCATTAAAAACCAATTAATGATGTTAGAAGCCTTTGCCTTAGCATCTAATGAATTTTCAAAGATGACGTTGGTAATTGTTGGCGATGGTCAAATGCGAGATGCACTAGAAAAAAAAGTAGAATCTTTGGGAATTAAAGAAAAAGTCATCTTTACCGGATATATTAATAATCCAATCAATATTTTAATGGCAATTGATGTGTTTTTACTCTCCTCACTCAGTGAAGGAACTTCCATGACATTATTAGAAGCAATGTCGTTGGCTAAGCCTTGCGTTGTAACTGATGCCGGCGGAAATCCTGAAGTGATTAAAGATTGTGAAACAGGTTTTGTCACCCCAAATGAAGATGGCGTTTTGTTTGCTCAAGGAATAACCAAACTTGTACAGTCACCTGAGTTAATACAAGCATATGGACAAGCGGCTAAAAAACGTTTTGACGACTATTTTTCAAGTCAAAAAATGGCATCTGAATATCAAATACTTTACGGAAGCAAAAACTAAATGTTTAAGTTATTGATAATTTTATCCGTACTTACCTCTATTGGTTATATGTTTTCAAAGCCATGGATTTCGGCTTTACTGTATTCCATAGTGAGTATACTTCAACCCCAATATGTTTGGTTCTGGGTTTTTGATGGGTTTTCCATATTCAAAATTTCTGCAGGTATTGCGATTTTAGCGGTAATCTTCGCCGGTTTAAAAAAGAAGGTGGATTTTTCTGTCTACAACAATGGGATTGTCTGGGGATTACTGGGTTTACTGGTTTTATATTATATTTCAGATATGGTAAGTCCGTTTCAAAGCTTCTCCTCTTCTGTAAGTTCTGATTTGGTAATTGGAATCTACTTAACCATAGTTATCATGTTTTTCGTGGTGCTGGGATTAATTAATAACAAGCGTGCCGCCATGGGGCTGGCTTGGTCTATCATAGCGATTACAATTTATTATGCGTATTGGGCGAATGATAAATACTTTTCTTATAATTGGGCATACTTTGAAAACGGAAGATTATTAGGACCATTTAATAGTCCCTACGCGGATGGGAACGCCCTTTCCATCATTTTTGTGATTGGTTTACCTTTTATTTTATTTGGTATTTTTGCGGTTAAAAAAGTTTGGCTCAAAGCCCTTTTAATCCTTTCCCTTCCTTTCATTTGGCATGGCATAATTTTGTGTGCTTCGCGGGGAGCTTTGCTAAGTGCAGGCGTTGCAAGTCTAGCCACAGCCTTTATGGTGAGATCTAAAGTCTTTAACATATTCATTGGTATTGGCGTTTGCTTGTTTATCATAGATCAAGGTGCACAGCTTACAGCAAGAACCTCCAATACTATTGCGGTAGCTCAGACTGAAAGCGAAGAACCTATTAACCCTCGCCTCATTTCTTGGAAAGCAGGATTCGATCTGTCATTAAAACATCCGATACTAGGGGTGGGACCAGAACGCTTTCAACAGGCTGTCCGCTTTTATTTCCCAGGAAGAACACCTCACGTTGCTCACTCTACCTTGATTAATTTCTTAGCTAATCTGGGATATATAGCCGCCTTTATTTATTTGTATTTTTTCTATAAATCTTGGCGATTGTATAAAGAAAACAACGAAATATTGAAACAAAAGTTTGATGAAAGTTATGAGTTTTTAAATAAAGCGACTTTTGTAAGTCTTATCGGCTTTTTTGTAGGGGCAATGTTTTTAGATTTAATCATTTTTGAACCTTTCTACTTCCTTCTTATTTTAATGGTAAGTGTTAACTATTTATTGAAGAAAGTACATCTTACATCAGAAGTAGAAAACGAGAAGCCTGTGCCTAATTCACCCATGAATAGACGTATTCGGCAAACGGGAGCAGTACAGAATTGACCACTTTGACGAACATTTTATCGCCTATTATTAACTATGACAGCAAGCTTTCAGAATCAGCTAAGTTCCAGCTGATCGCTAATATCGGCTTTTTCGTGTTGGCAGGTATTTACATTTATTTTCAAGCTCAGTACCAGGTTAGCCTTAAATCTTTACCCTATGACCTCGATGGATGGGGCCATTTAGTAGAGAAACTCGTAGCGCAACAAGAGCTTGGTTGTAATATTTCCGCGACCAGCGCTTATTCCCCTGAGCGTGGCTATTTGCTTAGTCTATTGTTTGCAGGCTCCTATTGTTTAATGGGGATTCCTGAATCGGTACAAATAATTAATGCGTTATTTCATCTTTTAACTTGTGTCGCCTTGATACTCTTCATCAGTAAAATATCGCGTTCAATATTATTAGCCCTCGCCGTCAGTGCCGTATGGACGATCTGGCCGGCATATTCTTATTTGTATGGTTATTACTTTTCAGAACCTATAGGGGCATTTTTGGTTATTCTTTTGACCTTTTTAACCCACAAGATATTCACCGAAAAAGAAACTTCAGCAAAAAACTATGTTCTCGCTATTGCCCTTGGCATTTTAATGGGGGTGTTAATTAACGTGAGGCCGTCCTCATTATTCTTTATAGCAGGACTTTTTATCTTCTCCTTTTTCATATTGAGACACCAGAAACGTTTAATTGCCATATGTGCTGCTGGATTTTTAATTGTATATGCCAGTTTACCTATACTGAATTATCAGCAATTTAACACTTTTATTCCCTTTACCTTGCAAGGCGGTTATGCACTTTTTTTAGGAAACCATATCCCGAGCCAAGGTGCGCCAGCGGGAAATGCCAGGGAGCTTGCCGAGTTCAGACAAATTGAAGAAAATGCCAAAGACCTTAATGCATTAGAAAAAGACAAATATTTTAAACAATTAGCAATCAAAGATGCGATAGCAAATCCAGTTGAATCAGCGCAACTCTTGGTGAGAAAAGCCTTTAAGTACTGGATGTACATTCCAAGTGATTCTTGGAAACCTTCAAACAAGAGTTTAATTATTGGCCTGCCGCTTTTGATCTTATGGCTTGTCAGCCTTTTCAAGAATCGCCAACTGATTTTCTATATCGCTACCTTGGCGATCGTTTCTCATTGGGCTATGCATACCATCGTACATAGTGAATATAGGTATGCCTATGTTACTTTGCCTTTGGTCCTTTTTTCAGTCGGCCATATGTTGTTAAAATTTATTAGAGACAAAATCAATGAATCCTAGTGCTAAACTACCGCTTTATGTTGATTTGGATGGTACATTCATCAAGTCAGACATGTTGTTTGAAAGCTTATTCTGCCTGCTTAAGCAACATCCGTTAAAGCTATTTTCAGTCCCTTTTTGGTTGCTGAAAGGCAAAGCTCATCTTAAGAACAAAATTAATGAAAGTATTGATATTGATATCAGTAGTATTCCTGTGAATGAGCAAACCCTTGCTTACCTTAAAAAAGCCAAGCTTGAAGAGAGAAAGGTTGTTTTAGCGACTGCGAGTAACCAAGGTATTGCGAAAAAATTTGTCAGCCAATACGATGTATTCGACGATTACGTTGCATCAGACCCTAAACATAACCTCAAGGGTAAAAACAAGACGAAAAAGATTCAAAGTATAGACCCTGATTTTGCGTATATGGGGAACAGTAGCGAGGACTTTGAGGTGTTTTGCGAGGCTCAGCATAGTGTTTTGGTAAACCCGACAAAAAAAGCCAAGCGACTACATGCAAAACACCCTGTAGATGAAGTTCTAGAAAGCGAAGCAATTAGTACTTTGAAAGTTTGGAAGAAACAATTAAGACTGCATCAATGGGTTAAAAACTTTTTGATTTTTGTGCCAATATTGGTGTCCAGCAACTTTACTCAAATCTCATTAGTTGTGGCGACCATTTTAGGGTTTGTATTTTTTGGTATGTTGGCCTCTGCTACGTATATTGTTAACGACTTATTAGATCTTGATAATGACAGAGTGCATAGAACCAAAAAAGATCGACCTTTAGCGGCATGTAAGATATCCATCCCCTCCGGCATAATGGTTGCGTTTTTGATGACCTTCATAGCCTTTGCTGGCGCCCTTTTGTTAAGTCTGAAATTTGCTGTCGTTCTACTCGCTTACCTATTTTTAACCTTGTCCTATTCATTAAAGCTAAAACGCTATTTTGCTATGGACGTCATTGCGTTAGCAGGATTATATACCATAAGGATTTTTGCTGGAGCAGCTCTTATAGGTGTCAATGTATCCTTTTGGTTGCTGAGTTTTTCTATGTTTATTTTCTTGAGCCTAGCCTTAGTTAAACGATGCACTGAATTAGTCGCCATCAAACAACAAAATAAAGACCATGTATCAGGTAGAGACTACAGCGTGACCGACCTTACGGTGTTTACATCCTTTGGTGCTACTTCGGCCATGATGTCCTTACTAATGTATTGTTTTTATATGGAAAGTGGCGTATTAGCCGATCAATACCAAGAACCAGATTTGCTATGGTTAAGTCTTCCAGCCTTAGGTTATTGGTTGATGCGAATGTGGGTAAAAACCCTTCGCGGAGAAATGCATGACGATCCAATCGTCTATTCACTGAAAGATCACGGCAGTATTGTTGCCTTATCTTTCGTTTTTGTAACTACCGTATTAGCCTTATTGTTATGAACATATTTACCTTAGCTTTAGTTTTCTGCAGTGTATTTTTATCTGTGGTGGCACAAATTTTACTAAAACATGGCATGACGCGGGTTAATTTATATAAATCATCGTCTGAAACCCTGTTTAACATGATGATTCAAATATTTACCAATATTAGTGTGTTGGCCGGTTTATTTGCCTATGTCGCAAGCGCTGGTGTTTGGTTAGTGGTGTTGTCAAAACTTGATGTAAGTAAGGCATATCCATTTGTTGGTCTAGGATTTATCTTAACTATGCTATTTGCCTATTGGTTCCTAGGAGAATCAATGACCACATATAAAGTAATTGGCACCTTGTTGATCGTGTCCGGTATTGTTTTTATATCCCATTCAAAATAGGAAACAAAAATGTCTTACAATATCGCCGTTTTTGCATATAACGAAGAAAAACACATTCAGCAGTCGCTAAAAACGATATACGATAATGTCGACAAAGATCTAAATGCGGTTTATTTGCTGGCAAATGGATGCACTGACAAGACGGTTGAGTTAGCTGAAAAGTTTAAACAAACCCATGAGCTTGATTCTTTAAACATAATAACGATTAAAATCGGTGATAAATGTAATGCTTGGAATCATTATGTGCATAAGATTAGTCCAGATGCTAACGCTGACTGTCATTTTTTTGTTGATTCAGATGTTGTGTTTACAGAGCAATGCTTTCCAAAACTACACGCTTTATTACTAAATGCGACCCCTACACCAAATATTGTTGCAGGATACCCGCTTAGCGGTCGAAATCTGCCTTTCTATCAAATGCTAGTCGAAGAACGAAGCTGTTTTTTTGGGAATTTATACGGCGCTAGTGAGCAATATTTAGAGATGGTTCGCAGCAAAAAGTTTTCGTTACCTGTGGGTTTAAACTGGATAGACTCATTTTTAACTAAAGCTGCAAACACAGACATACAATTTCACCCCTACAATTTACCCAACAGAGTGATTTATCAAAAAGGGGTTGGATTTGAATTTGAAAGCCTTTCTCCATTTAAAATTGATGACATCAAACTCTATAAAAATCGCATTGCCAGATATGAACTTGGCAAAATCCAAGAAACATTTTTAGATGCTTTAGCTGTCGAAGACTGGCCAGAGAATATGCGCGAAATTAACATGAAGATTGATGCAGATTTTGATAACTTAACCTCACACCTAGGAATAATAAAAACTTATTTGGTAAAAAAAAGATTGCAAAAATTACTAACTAAGTAGTTTATCTGCTTATTGAAAGTCAAATATAAAGGTTACCGCTAAAAATGAAATTTAGACAGGACATTAATGGACTACGTGCTATATCAGTGATGATAGTGGTATTTTTTCATTTCAATGCTAACTGGCTACCTGGCGGGTTCGTAGGGGTTGACATATTTTTTGTTCTTTCAGGATTTCTGATGACTAAAATTATCTTCGATAAACTTGAAGATAATAGATTTAGTATTCTTCAATTCTATAAAGCTAGAGCAAAGCGTATTATCCCTGCGCTAACCGTGATGCTAACCGTGGTAACAATTTATTGTTGGTTTAACTTATTTGATGTTGAATTTGAAGCCTATTTACGTCACTTATTTTCTTCTTTATTGTTTTACTCCAATATCATTTATTGGCAAGAAGCTGGATATTTCTCAGCAAATGCCCATGAAAATTGGCTTCTACATACTTGGTCTCTTTCAGTAGAATGGCAGTTTTATATTATCTATCCGGTAGTGATAAGTGCCCTACTTTTATTGCTCAGCAAGAAAATAGTAAAGGCATTGATTGTGTTTGCAACTGTCGCCAGTTTTGGTTTAGGCGTTTATGCGACAGATATCTGGCCCGACCCAGCTTATTTTTCATTACCCACTCGTGCTTGGCAAATGTTGACTGGCGCCATTATTTTCTTATTTCCCATTCCCACTAAATATCAATCGAACTTTTTGGTTTACATTGGATTAGGTTGTATATGCTTTAGCGCCGTCTTTTTCTCATCTAGCATTGGATGGCCAGGCGTTTACGCCGCTTTACCTATTATTGGCGCTGCGCTGGTGATGATACCCAATAATTCAGGAACCTTCGGTTTTTTCAATCTTTCCCCCATTGTTAAGTTGGGCAAATGGTCGTATTCAATTTATCTCTGGCATTGGCCAATCGTTGTATTCTTGAATAATCAATCTTTCAGTATAGAGTGGTATCACAATTTTATAGGCATCTTAGTGTCTATTTTTCTTGGTTTCTTATCTTATCAGTTTGTTGAACAAAGTAAGTTTTTCATCGGCAAGTTTACACTTTTTGCTGGTGCGCTCTTGTTCGCTAACTTCGCATATGCTTTTTCAATAGGTACAGATTCAGCCCGTACCATGTCAAGCAATCCTGGTAATCAATTAATTGCTCGCTACAATCAAGAGCGTTTAAAAGCAGAGCAAGAGTCGAGTAACCAGTCTTGTCGAGTCAGTGCCAATATGAACTCAGACAATAGTTATGCGCTACCAGAAAGATGCATCAATTTAGAGTTTAAAAATGGCTTAATGGTGTGGGGAGACTCTCACGCAGAAGCCATTACTCAAGGGTTTGAAGAAGATGTGTTACGTGAAACGGGAGTGAACATAGTTATTTCTTCAGGCTGTAGACCAACGATTACCAATAAAGTGGGGACGTCTAGTCGCTTGCGCCGAGCTTGTGACGAAGCAAATAGTTTGGCGAAACAAGTCGTTGAGCAGACACAACCCGAGACTGTCATTATAGCAATGAAAGATAAGCATGAAGAAACCGATTGGGACAACAATATTGCATTTTTAAAAGAAAACGGGGTTAAAAATATCATTATTATCGGCCCTACGCCTCAATGGTACCCCTCAGTTCCATTGGTGTATGTTAGAGAGTCCTTTGGAAAAGAATATTTGTCTGATAACAAGCTAGACCCTTATGTAGTAGAAACAGATCAAATCATGAGTAATAAATTCACTCGCGTAGAAGATGTCAATTATGTTTCAATTATCAATGAATTATGTTTAGAAGATGAGTCGACACTTAAGTGTAAAGTTGACTTTGACGGCAGTTTGATTTCCTTTGATTACGGTCATTTGAATAAAGACGCGGCTACCTACTTAAGCCATAAATTGCTATTAGACCTCTTTCAATATAAAAAAATAGAGAATCATTAACGCCACCGGCCATTACAGCGATTCAAAAGGATTATTCTCATGCTCACTACACTAACTGACGAACTACGGTCATGAGAAACCTAGGCTTAGATTTATCCCGTGGGCTGCTTATGATTTACATTGTCGTAATCATCCATGGTGTATTCTGGCTAGGCTTAATGCCAGCGCCTTTTTCTGGATTTTTATTACTTGAAATGCCTTTGATTTTTTTAATCTCTGGGTACACTTTCGGGCTAACTTCTGGGACCAACTCAAGATTTTCTTACTTAAATTTTGCCGTATCTAGACTAACTCGAATACTAGTCCCTTATTTCGGCCTTGCGATAGCCACAATACTATTGCTTTTATTTAGTAGTACCTATGAACAAGGTGTGCTGCATACTGCGATAAAGTGGCTAAATCCAATCAAATATGGAGCCGGCGCTACTGAGTCTACATTAAACTGGCACCTGTGGTTTATCCCTCAGTTTATCGTGGTTACTCTTTGCCTTCCGTTATTTAAATATACCCCGTTAAAAAAACTTCCTACATTTTTGTTACTTATAAGTTTTTTAATCGGGTTCACTATTTTTAGTGCTGTGCAGCTGAAACTCGCTGATCCTACATTTTATTTATTTTGGGCTTGGTTAGGATTTGTAATTGCTGATAAATCTTATCCGCAAAAACAAACGCTTCTGATGGCAGCTGCGGTGTTTTTTCTGATTTTGACCATTGGCATTATCCTGTTTGATGCCAACATTGATATGCAAGAGAACAAATTTCCGCCCAACATTACATTTTTAATTTTTAGCGCCATTTGGGTTTGTTTAGCTTTATTGTTACCTTATTTTGTCAGTAACCGCTTTATAGATAAGCTCTCCAATCAATTTTTGGTTAGTCTATTTATAAAGCATGGATACTCTATCTATTTGTGGCAAGGAATAGGTTATTACCTCGCCATCCAACTGCAAAATCAAATTGGATTAAATAATTATCTTGTCTGGATAATAGCGGTAGTGTTAACAACCTTGATGGGCGTTTTGGCTAGTCCTTTAGAACAGGTTCGAATTCATACACAAAAATCTACACCATCACAAAAATAACGCTACTTTTGGAAAGAATTCCTAATGACTTGCGTTATGCTGTTCCATGATTTCTTTTCCCGTAATTGGGCTAGCCAGATGCACAAATGCTAAATTTTCTGTTTCAAACAACACCTTATAAGGTGGTAAATCATCAATATTCTGCTTTTCCTTCACAATATAATCAAACGAAGGATTCAGTCCCCTTCTAATGTTAATGCGAGCGCTCGTACAATTTGTTGTCAGAGCTAATGAATATGCATTGCCGGTATAAATATCTACCGGTTGTTCAGCGCAAAAATCAGACAAATAATCAAATACCTGAACTAATTCATTACGATAATCCGTGTGTGAATAAGGATCCTTTTCCAGTTTAACGATATAAAGAGAAAGCGAGACTATTTGTAAAATAAATAAACTAGGAATAAGCAGTCGTTTAATAGAAGCATTGGATAATTGTAAAAATCCGATAAAAAGTAACAAACCAATAAATGTCGTAATATTAAACCAATATCTTTCAGCTCCACCTATTGTCATGGGTAAGATTAATAAAACAATTGGCGCTATCATAATTAAAAAGCTAAGGGTTAACAGCCTCGGACCTCGCAGGGATAGGAGTAAAATTAATACGCATAATCCTATGGCAACAAAATTCCCAAAAGTAGTCTGTTTAAGATCCAATATACGAATCAAGGGTAACGTATGATTGGGAATATGATAGATAGCATGCCAAAGAAAGTTCTCTTTAACCGACTGTAAAATCTGCGGTACTGTTTTCGTTGGACTCTCAGGATCTTCAATTACTTCTTTGGTAATCATTTGAATTTGGTTTACACCATCAAATCCCAAACCAGTACGATCAATTTGCGCATTCCTCAAATTCCAAATTGCGAAAGGAATGATGAAAATCAGCATAAAAACGAAATATCTTGAAGTAGCTTTTTTAACATCAAGTTTTCGGTAAAAAATAAGCACCAAGGGAACTGCGGCTATGCCGATCATCATGCCTTTAATTAGCATTCCAAAACCAGCAAACGCTCCTGCGAATATCGCCCTTCGATACGTTAAGTTGTCTTTACTAAAAAGTTGGCTCAATAAAATCAGGGAAATTAAAAGCCAGCAGATAATAGGAACTTCAGCCATACTAATGCGGCTAAAATGCCAATAAAAAGGATTAAGTGCGAAAAAGATGGCAGCAATATTAGCCTTGGTTCGATTCAAATTAAATTCAATCAGAAGTTTGCGTACGGCAAAAATGCCGACAATTCCAATCAAAATCATCGTATATTTAACCAAATAGAAATTTAACGTATCGCCGCTTAAATAAACTGCCGGTGATAATATTATGGGCATACCTGGCGGCCAGAGCATATGTGGCAAATATTCATTTTCATCAAATGAAAAGCTGTAATACCCTTGATGAAGCATATTATATGAAAGTGTTAAATATCCTTCCGAATCGTGACTATTAAAATCGGTAAAGTCCAATCTTGCATTTGGGAAAAACAAATAGAAACAAGCGACTAAACAAAGTAATTTAAAAGAAATTGATGACCATTCTTTACGCGTTAATCTATTCATTTTGCTAGTTTGCCATAGTGGTAATTAGAGCCTGTTTATATACGCTCATATAAATCTTCAAATTTCGACAAAAATACGGTTAGTCCAAAGTTATCTGATACACGTTTTTTTGCATTTTCTGCAAGTTTTTGTCTTAAGCCTTCATCCAAAATCAAGCGCTTTACTTGAGTAGCCAAGGCCTGAGGGGCATGAGGCGCGACCATTAAACCACTTAACTCTTGTTCAAGGGCTTCAGGTATTCCATTAACGTTTGTACTAACAATGGCTTTTTGCATTGCCATAGCCTCAAGGATTGCAATAGGAAAAGCTTCTTCATGGGATGCGCAAACTACAATATCCAGTGCATTTAATTCATTTAACACATCGGGTACCTGGCCATGAAAGACAAATTTCTCAGACAATCCAAGTGCTTTTACTTTGGCTTCCAATAAAGGCTGTCGAGGTTGTTCTAAGATATCTCCGCCGATCACATGAAAAATTAAATTGTCATGCTCAGGCATCAGTATGCTTGCCATGTTAATAAAATCTAGATGGCCTTTTCTTTCTTGTAAATTTGCAATAATACCAATGTGAATGTCTGGGGAACTAGGCTTTGCTTTAGGTTGGTATTTTTCAGTATCCACGCCGTTATGAATGGTATGCAAATCAGGATTGGCTAATACGCGTTTTAGCTTCCCTCCCACATCATCGGATAAATCTTGACTACAAAAAACAAAAGCTGTGGGCGTCGGAAGCCGATTAAATAACCATGCAAGCTGAGACTCAGAAAAAGGGAAGTGAAAGTGACAGAGTACTTTAACGCCTGAAAGCTTAGCCGCTATTAGAATAGCTCTTGTGCAATAAGGATCAGCTGTATGCAGAATTTGAATATTTTGTTTTGTTAAAAACTTTCTCCATATAAGCACTTGTGAAAGTGTCGCGAATGGGTGCTTCGCAGACGGCTGCTGCATTGGGAGAATCTGATAATCAATTCCTTTAGATTTGGCCCATTGGGTTAAGTCGCCCTCTGTAGGACAGAATAGAAATGGCGTAAAGCGCTTTGGATCCAACCCATCCATTAACATTTGAGATACTCGCTCAGCACCGCCTATTTTAGCCACACTGTGCACAAACCCAATTTTTTTCACTTACACAATTCCTTTCAATTAGAATGGCTACTTGCCCATTCGTTCCATCATAAACTAATTAAGCATTAGTTTGTATATCTCATCATAGATTGAAAACTTTAGATTAATCTTGTTGAAACAAGGACTTTTCTCATTTTTTTTTAATGTTAAACTGACGTTTAAGAAGCTATGGTGATTGGAAGTTGCACAATTAGCATAGGATGTTCGGTCATTTATGGAAAAATACATTGAAATCAGTCGTAATTCTATCCCATAGGGTCCCCTTCCCCCCCAACAAGGGTGAGAAATTAAGAACCTTCCATCAAATAGAATATCTCCATAAACATGGGTATAAGGTTAGCGTTTGTTGCCCTGTTTTTAATCGTGAAGACGAGCAATATGCGATTGATCTCGCCGAGCATTTTAAGATCGAGGTATCTACCTTAGCTCTAGGTAATCAATACGTACGATTTATAAAAGCCATTCTCACTGGCCGCTCTATGAGCGAAGCCAATTTTTATTCTGCTGAATTAGAAACCTTATTCTTACAAAAAGCCGAGTCCGCTGATGCCGTATTACTGACAGCCTCATCATTGACCCGATATGCCCGAAAATTAGTCAGTACCAAAACACAGGTGTTAATTGATTTTATGGATGTAGACTCCGATAAATGGGCGCAGTATGTTGCTAGTGCTAAGCTACCAATGAAATACATTTATGCGCGAGAGAATAAACTTATTCGAAAGCTTGAATTGGAAGCCGTGGCCAATTTTGACCATCTGTTTTTAATTGCTGAGGCTGAGGTTAACCTGTTTGAAAAAACCGTTTCGAAAACCTCAAAGCTAAAAGTTTTAGGCAACGGTATTGATTTTGGTTTGTATTTCCCAGTGCATCGTGAACCAAAGAAAAGTCAAGAAATACTATTTACCGGTGTTATGGACTATAAACCTAACATTGATGCGGTAAAATGGTTCGTTAGTAACTGCTGGAAGCAAATCAAAGAGGCTAAACCCAATTGTAAATTTATTATTGGTGGAATGAATCCAACCTCAGACATATTGGCATTAAAAAATATTGACGGTGTTGAAGTCACTGGATTTGTCGACGACATTAAACCTTATTTTGATAGTGCAGACCTTTTTGTTGCTCCTTTTCAAATTGCGCGAGGTGTGCAAAATAAAGTATTGCAAGCTATGGCATGCGCTCTGCCGGTAGTTTCAACTAGTTTAGGTGCCGAAGGCATCAATTGTATTAAGGGTGAAAATATACTCATCTCTGATCAAGCTTCTGATTTTACAGCATCTTGTTTAACGCTACTTACAGATGAAAATGCAAAAAAAGCTATTGGTGAGGCTGCTCATCAGCTTATAGTAAATCATTACTCCTGGGATGCTGTTTTGCTCCCGCTTAAAGAGTCTATAGGTTAACATATGCGTTCAGCGGTCAAACGAATATTACATCTGGTCTTTTTGTTGTTGGTCTTACCGTTGGCTTTGCTCTTTTTTGTACTAAGGGTTGTTACCAATCCAGATACGCTTGTCACTGCATTTTCTCAATTTTTAAGCCTGTTTCCGGGCAAATTAGGGAGTTACTTTCGAACCGCATTTTACCGCCTAGTATTTACTAACTGCTCTCAAGACGCAGTGATTGGCTTTGGCACTCTTTTTTCTCATAAAGATACTAGCATCAATAGCGGAGCCTACATTGGTCCTCAGTCAAATATCGGGATGTGTGAAATAGGCGAAAATTGCCTATTAGGCAGTGGCGTGCATGTATTAAGCGGGAAAAATCAGCATAATTTTAATGATCCGAATACGCCGATTAAAGACCAAGGTGGTCATTATGAAAAAATCACCATTGGCAACAATACCTGGGTCGGAAATTGTGCGATCATTATGGCAAACGTCGGGGCAAATTGTGTTATTGCTGCCGGTGCAGTGGTAGTTAATGAAGTGCCAGAAAATAGTATAGTAGCAGGCAATCCTGGAAAAGTGATTCGCAAAACTACTGATTAGAGCCTGTTAAGTTTTGCTCGATGATTGCTGAACAAAGATAAACAGGTGCTAATTTCCGAAGAATATTTGCTTAGCTTTTTGCGCGTGGACGTTCCATTCTAGTTCTTTTAGGACATGCTCTCTTCCCTTAGCGCCCATCTCTTGCAAACGATCCTTATTTTCAATAATAGGGATCATGCTATTCGCAAGTTTTTGCGCCTCAGTACAATCTAAAACCCAGCCTGTTTCGCCAATTAGCATAGTTTCTTTTGTCCCTCCAGAGTCACCTGCTATCACAGGTTTCCCGCAAGCTTGGGCTTCCAAAAGCACCATGCCAAAACCTTCAATATCGTTTTCAATTGTTCGATTGGGTAAAATAAACAAGTCACATTGTTGGTAGCACTTGATCATCTCAAGATCGTTTAAGCCGGTTAAAAATTGCACATCGGATTCTAAAGAAAATTGGTCGACTAAACCTTCAAGATATTGCTTTTCTTCGCCATCACCAATTACTACATAGAGTACATTAGGGTGTTGTTGTTTTATCGAAGGAAGCGCCTTAATCATAATGTCATGGCCTTTACGTTTTTGCAGTCTTCCAACGGTAATAATTACAAATCTGTCTTGCCATCCCTTGTCAGTTTTAAACGCTAAATCTTCAGCTACAGGTATAAAACGTTCTGCATCAACACCAGGGTGCAATACCTTGTTTTTTTGCGCTTCTGCAAAGCCTAATTGCTCAACCAATTCGGCTGAGTTGACGCTATTACACACCAAATAATTCGCAGACTTGCATACCTGTTTGACCATCAAAGAATGCTCTTTACTCATGGCAACAGTTTTTATGTCTTCACCGTGCACATAACAGATGAAAGGCGTTTTCCAGATGAGTTTATGCAACCAAGCAGTAACACCTTCGTGTATTACCCGCCCACAATGAATTTCGTCAACTTTATATTGTTTGACGACCTTGTGTAGAGCTTTAACTGCGTTCCAATAAAATTTAATGCCCGTTAAGCTTTTAAATCCCCATTCATAAGAACGTAAATTGGCCCTTACTATGGTCAATTTGTAGTCTTTGTCGAATGCTTGAGTATCAACTTTGTCATCAGCCAAAATAATGACCTTGCAATCACCTAATCGTGAATACAACTCATCGAACCAACGACCACTACCACCATGCATCGGGGGGAAATTTTCAGTCAAAACTAATACGGTTTTCATGCTCTAATAACTGCTCATTTGTGACGTAAAGTGTTGCTTAATTGTGGCAATAATTTGCTGGGTTTGTTGCTCGTCTACCAAAGCTGAATCTTTCATCGGGAAATTAACCGCAACTATGGTAGAAAACCCTGGTTCACCTTGAAATTTGTTCACTAGTTGCGCCAGTTTCACCTCTCTAAACGAGCTATATACTTTAGCATCAACCATGTACCAGTAGAAAATAGTCCGCTTTTCCGCCACTGATGAACTAATCATATCTGCTCGAATGTTTTCACCTTCAGAAACAGCGCTATTGCTTTCTACTAGGGTCCATCTATCTTGAATATATAACCTATTCAATGAAGATACCAACTCTCCAGTAGCGTCATCATATACAGCGACAAAAACGGAAAATTCGACGTCACCAACTTTATAGTGCTTGAGTGATTGCTCAATAGCATGGTCAAACTGAGGCTCCCAACCGACCACGTTGAATGAGGAGTTGGTTTCAACAAAGGGCAAATCATGATTAATTTCAACGACTCTATCTTCACCGGTTGAATCCATATTCATCGATTGAATGGATGCGACTATCAAGAGCACTAAGATGCCAATGGTTACCCCTTTAGAAACAGAAACTTTTCCTCCAACATTTTTCTCGCTTGTTGGTTCAGTTTGAGAATCTTTATTAGTGGCAAGCTTTTTCGCTTCCATTTTTCTGATTAATTCACCAATGCAAAATAAACAAATCAGTACAAATGCAAAGAAGAACCAACCATATATTAAATGGTCCGCACCAACTGCGTGCTCCATGTTACTTAGATAACCTATTAAGATAATGCCGTACACCCGTAATGCATTTGCAATAATCGGGAATACGATCGATAGGATGACAAAAAATACACGTCTTTTAGTGGTTTTCAAATTCATATAGGCATAAAGATTGCCCAATACTATGGATGCAATAAGGAAGCTAACGCCCGAACAGGCTTCCGCAACTAAAAACTTGCCTTGAGGAATTTCAATATATAAACCTGAACGGAATAATGGAATACCCGTCAGTTGCAGCAGCTCTACAGAGAGGTCCGCTGTAATTTCTTGCAAATATGGAATCAACTCTTCCCCTACGGGTACTGCAAATATGACAAAAATAAAGGGAAACTTCAGTTGCCAAGCGATTGCATTACCTAACAAACTCCAAGCCAGGGTAGGTAACATGGCAAATAAAGCGACATGTTGAAAAAGTTGAATTTCCGCTGCGCGAGACAACAAATAAAAGAGTATCTCTAAAACAAGAAAAATAAGGCCTATCTTCGAGGTTTGACTATGTTCCCATTTAATCTGATTCCGCCGCTCCCAAATCAAATAAATAGACGCAGGCAGCACAACCAAACAATGATTATAAATCTCGTTATTAATCCAAATATCGACAGCGTTAAATAGTGGTTGATAGACTAAGAATAACCAGAAAGCTAATATAACTATGAATGCAAGTACTACATTCCTAACGCCAGAAATTGCCACTTAAAAATCCTTTTATAGTAGATTTGAATACACATTTTTCATGGATGAAAAACGGTAATCCAACATAAGTTTTTCTAGTTTCTTTTCCATGGATGCTAAATTAATGTAATGCCGTAACTTTGATTTAAATGGCGCATTACTAATCCTTGGCTGTTTAGCATCTATTTCCCACGGATGAAAGTAAAAATTGTAAGGTTGGTCTGTTTCTTTTAAATAAGCTTCAATTCGTTTTTTAGATAACCAATAAGGGAAAAGTCGGAAAAAACCACCTCCGCCAATGCCTTTATTTTCACCACCAGCAAGAATTGTTGGAATTGGTATCTCAATGATCCCTTCTTCTCGTTTGTGAGCAAACCTAGGCCAGTCAGGCACACCATAAAGGTCATGTTGTATTGGATAAGTGCTGGAACTGTACTCAAAGCCTAAATCGACCAACAAGCTGTAGATATACTGATTGCTATCATTGATACTAAAACTAGGCGCTCTATAGCCAATCACTTTCTCACCGCTGATTTGCTCTAACAAATCCTTACTCTCAGTAATATCCTGAATGACTTCTTTTTCCTGCATAGCAGTATTTCTGCGATGGTTGAATCCATGGCTTGATAGTTCATGGCCTTCTGCAACTATTCGTTTTATGAGTTCAGGGCAACGCTTAGCCACCCAACCTAAGGTAAAAAATGTGGCTTTAACATCGTGCTTGTTAAACAGATCGATCAATCTATTGGTATTGAGCTCAACTCTAAGAGCAAGACTATCCCAATCCGCCGGGGAAATTACAGATTCGAATGCTGACACGTGAAAATAATCTTCTACATCTACTGTCATCGCATGTATGGCATTTTTGTTTTGGTTGATATCACTCATGTTCGCTATTACCGCCCTTTACCGAACAGAACTATTTCCATTGTTCTAATGAGAATCAATAAATCCAACAACAAACTTTGATGTTTTACGTAGTAGAGATCGAACTTCAACTTTTCTAGAGAATCGTTGACACTAGCACCGTAAGGATAATTAAGTTGCGCCCATCCGGCTAAGCCCGGCTTAACATTGTGTCGCTGAGCATAATATGGGACTTCTTTAATTAACTGCTCTACAAATTGAGGACGCTCAGGACGGGGACCAATAAAGGACATGTCGCCTCTTAGAACATTAAGTAATTGTGGCAGTTCGTCAATGCGGTATTTGCGGATAAAGCCACCAATGGAGGTAACTCTTGAATCGTTTTTAGACGCCCATTTAGCACCGTCTTTTTCCGCATCTGGACGCATACTTCTGAATTTTAAAATATTAAACGTAGCGCCATTCAATCCTACTCTTTCTTGTTTGTATAAAATAGGCGCTTTCGTGCGATATCCGTCATCGATATAAATGATCAATGCGGTAATTAGCATAATTGGCCAGGTAACCAAGAGAATCAAAATCGCCAGGGTTACATTGATCCAATAATCGACAATTTCACGGAAGTAGTTTTGTGATTGAAAACCATTACTATAGATAACCCAGCTTGGATACATTAGATCCACTACTATTTGACCCGTTTCTCGTTCCATAAAATCGAGCAAGTCGGTAACCATTGTACCTTTCAACCTTGCATCAAAAAGGGTTGCAGTGGGCATTGTGCCTCTTCGCTGATCACAGGCAATTACAATTTCTGCGATTTGATTGTTAGTGATAAATTCTTGAAACTCTTCTTCTAAATTGATTTCAATAATATTTTCATTTTTAACACCATTATCTCTATCATCACCATTGACCGGAATAAAACCAACTAATTCAAATCCCGCGCGGTCCACGTCTCGACGCATGCGTCGCTCAATGACGGAAGCTCTGACCCCAGCTCCCATAATAACAATTCGAGGTTTGCTATAAAAAATATCCAGAGAATAGATGTAATAGCGAAAAATAACCAAAGCCAAGATGATCATTGGCACTGTTGTTGGCGCATATAAAGGATGTGCAGCAAATTGTTGGAAAAGTACGCCAGTGACTATAGCGTTGACGAAAAATGAAAGTATAGCACTTACGAAAATACGTCGAATAATCCCCCGGAAAGACTCTCTTAATTTAGATTCATACAATCCGACTGATAAATTTACAATTACGACCGATATAGTAAATACCAAGATATTAACAAAGGTAACTAAATTGTTTACGTTTTGCACTATATCAAGCCATTTAAGGCTTAAAGCGGCAAAATAACAAACATAACCAATAATTAGTGCTTCGAAAATTACTAGTTTGTATGAACGTCTATTTGGGGTCTGCTTTGTTTTAGCCATGAAAATACAATATTCCCTTCATATAGAGCTTTTACACTCTTATTTTCGATAAGTATCGAAAGTTGTAAGCATTATAAAGATTTATATCGGTTGGTAAACATAAGAATTTAGCAGGAATTAGTGAAAATGATTCAACAATGGTACATAATCCTGCATTGTGCTATTTTAACGTCAATGCTTAGCTTAAGCTTTGTAAAAGTTCGTATTAAGGAAAATATAATGGAACGCTTAAATGCATTTTTTTCAGTCTTAGTTGTAGCAGTGCTTAGTGTCCTATTGAACGGATGCGCCACCTCTGAACTCCCTAGCGCTATGTCAAGAGCGTCTTTGACTACAGATGTAAATGACTACCAGTACCTCATCGGTCCTGGCGACCAGCTTTCCATATTTGTCTGGCGTAACCCAGAAATTTCGGGAAGTTTTGTGGTTCGACCTGATGGCAAAGTGACAACATCCTTAGTAGAAGATATCGAAGTGGCTGGAAGAACTCCCACCATGTTAGCTCGTGAGTTGGAAGAACAATTGTCGGTATATATCAATAACCCAAGAGTGACAGTCTCAGTTACCAAATTTGATGGTCCTTACAGCGAGCAAGTTAGAGTTATTGGTGAAGCAACAAATCCCAAAGCTATTAATTACACTCAACATATGACCTTACTCGACCTTATGATTTCCGTGGGCGGGCTCACAGAATTTGCCAATGGCAACAATGCGAAATTAATTAGAGTCGTTGACGGTCGACAAATTACTTACAGTATTTTCATTGAAGATTTAATAAAAGATGGCGATATAACTAAGAACGTTGATATGTTGCCAGGAGATGTCGTTATTATTCCTGAAGCATGGTTTTAATTAGTAGTAACGAATATGCAAGAATTACAACAAACAATCCAAATGATCCTCGATTATGTGCGAGGCATTTGGATAAAAAAACGCTACCTCATTATTTGTTCATGGCTTATATGCCCAATCGGATTCGCCTACGTTGCGTCGCTACCAGATGTTTACAGATCTGAGGCACAAGTATATGTAGATACAAGGTCTATGTTGGCGCCAATATTGTCAGGCATTTCTATTTACCAAAATCCCGAGCAAGAAGTACAAATAATGGCGAAAACGCTTAAAAGCCGCGCCAATATTGAAGAAATCGCTAGGGAGTCAGATCTAGATATTACGGTATCTACAGACGCTGATTATGAAAAACTTATTCAACAGCTAACCAATGGAATTATCCTTGGAAATACTGGCAGAGAAAATATCTTTACTATTTCGTACGAACATCAACGTCCTGAAATGGCGCGCACAGTGGTTCAAGAGACTTTGGATATTTTTGTTGAAGGATCTTTAGGGAATAATAGAAAAGATACTAACAGTGCTTCACGCTTTTTAGATGAGCAGATCGCTGAATATGAATCTCGATTATCAGAAGCGGAACAGCAAAAAGCAGACTTTCAACGAAAGCATGCAGACATTCTTCCGCTCCAAGGAACCTTTCACAGTAATTTAGCCAATGCAAAGGAAGAGTTATCCGGTATTAGACTTCAAATTAAAGAAAGTGAACAGCAAGTAAATGCATTAAAAGCCCGCCTTTCTGGTAAACAACGACAAACCGACAGTTTTTCCGTTAGAGGCAGTGGTGAAGCTCCTACCATTACTACGCGTTTTGACGATCGAATCTTGGCTTTAGAAGCTAAATTAGATGATTTAAAACTCAGATTCACCGACAAGCACCCTGACGTGATCGAAACCCAAACGCTGCTTGACAGCTTAGTGGAATCACGAGAAGAAGAGATTCAAGCTTATCTCAACAGCGAACCTGATGATGATGCTTCACCAGTGTTAAATCAATTAAACCAAGAAATAACACTTGAAATCAGTAAGTTAGAAGGTCAAATTGCGTCTTTACGAGTGCGTGAAACCAGCTTTAAAGAGAAAATCGAAGATCTTCAAAACAAAATTGATCTTGTGCCACAAATTGAAGCTGAAGGTATTTCTAAGAACCGTGAATATGACATCGTAAAACAAAAATACGAAGAATTATTAGCCAGAAAAGAAGCGGCTGATATCACAGAGCGTGCTTCAGTTTCCTCTGAAGATCTTCAATTTAGAATAATAAAGCCACCTTTGGTACCTAATGAGCCAACAGGTCCTAATCGTCTGTTTAATTACACAGCTGTACTGATACTAGGATTTGGTTCTGGCATTGCATTGGCGTTTGTGATTTCTCAGTTAAACCCAATTTTAGTGCGAGGACTACAACTTACGACTATCACTGGATTTCCTGTATTAGGCGCTGTTACCCATATTCATGTGGATAGCATAAAACGAAAAAATAGACTCCGGATGTTAGTGTTTATAGTCTCTTCAGGCACGATAATTTTTATGTACGGGGTTTTGGTCGCTGCAGACCTTATGAATGTTAATTTATTAAGCAAGGTCCTCTAATGAAAAGTACAATTGAAAAAGCTTTACAAATGCAAAAAGCAGCGAAAGCTAAGCAGACTGATGAATTAGAAAATCAAAAAGAGAATGACCAGCTTGATACTGCCAGTAGTGATGATAAAGACACGAGTTCGGCGCTAGAATCGTCTAAAGAAGTAAGCACATCCAGCGAAGCGCCAACAGAAATCGAAAAACCTCAAGAAGCTGACAGTAAAAGCGCTTCTGATGTCGAACTATCAACCGCAGCGTCAGAAACACGTTCAAAAGTTGATAATGAAAATTCCATAGAAGCACCATCTCCGGTAGATAATTTCTACGAAATTGATCTTGCTCGTCTTGAATCACTTGGGTTCGTAACCACAACTGATGCCAGACGACGCATTAACGAAGAATATCGTGAAATAAAACGTAAGCTATTACTTAATGCTTTTGGTCCTTTGTCAAAAACAATGCCGAATAGCAATATAATAATGGTGACCAGTGCACGACCTTCTGAAGGTAAAACCTTCACAGCGGTGAATTTAGCTTTGAGTATTGCCGCTGAACAAGATAAAACCGTGCTTCTGGTGGACGCTGATGTGTTAAAACCAAACGTGCTTAGAACCTTAGGGCTTGAGGCCAAGAAAGGTTTAATGGACTACTTATTAGAAGATGAGCCTTTAAGCAAGTTTATTTATCGTACCAATGTCGATAAGCTCCGCCTGATTCCAGCGGGTAGTTCTCATCACTTATCCACAGAGTTATTAGCCAGTGATGCCATGCACGCGACTGTTAACGAATTTTCAACTCGATATCCTGACCGAATCGTTATTATTGATACGCCACCTATTATTGGTATTAACGAATCTGCAATTTTAGCAAGTTTTGCTGGTCAAGCGGTAGTAGTAGCTGAAGAAGGCCGGTCTAAGCTTTCAGATATACAAAATGCTGTTGAAAGGTTAAATCCTGAAATGGCGGTTGGCTTTGTGATGAATAAGTCCATCAGTACCTCTGATTCAGCAGGTTATTATGGTTATTATTACTACGGTCACGAACCAGAAAAGGAATAGTAGAAAATAGCAATGGAAGCTCGAATAAAGTCAATACCACTTTCGATTACTGCAACTTTGCTCATGCTCTGTTTCGCTGAAACAACAGACGCAAAAGTGACTCTGCGTTCAGATATAGAGGCGAAGTATGTCCACCAAGATATCGAAGTAATTGATGAAAATCGTGATATTGATTCGAATAATTTAGTCTTGACGCCAAGAATTTATTCACAATACGAGGCTAAGTTACTTCGAGCTGTAATTTCTGCAGAGCACAATCACGTGAGGCGCTCTCTAGACGACGAGAACGTCACTAATAATTACACTACTTTTAATAGTCTTTTACGTTTAAATATTGTGCCAGACCTCATGTACGCCCAAGCTGGTTGGCAACAAAATTATCGAAATCCGTTTGAAAACTCCTTCATCTTTGAAGACTTTCTAGTGGACGCGCAAAACCTTGCGAAGTTGACTACAAAAAGTGCTGAAGTTGGATTTGACCTACCTAATCGAAAATTATTCGGTCTTAGTTCGCAAATAGGTTACCGAAAATTAACCACTGACTATGAGCAAGAAATTAGTTCCTCATTAAATCTCGATAGTGAGACCTATGATATTGGGTTAGATTTAACAAGTGGCGACGACATATTACCTGTCACCTACAGAATCCAAGGTTCTATAAGAGAAACCAAACGTTCCGGTAGCAGTGATTTCGAGTCATCAATGGTCAATGCGGAGTTGAATATTCCCACCATTAGTAATAGCCTCTTGTTCTCCATACTAGGCACCTATGAAAATAATGACATTGGCAGTGCCAATGTAAGTGCTTTACAACTTCAAGAGTACTACTCATATGGCCTAGGCGTTACTTGGCGTCCTAGTCGTGATAGAAGCATTCGGGTGGCATTGAATAAGTCCTTTAGAGACACCGAGGATTTAGACATTGATGGCGACTTCGATGACGACGATACATTTATCAGCGCTAACATCAGATGGCGCTTCACCTCGCGAACGAGTCTCGAAGCCAATGTGAGTAAACGATTCTACGGTGATTCTAGCAATATCTCATTTTCCCATAACACTCGACACTGGCGAAACAGGTTTAGTTATCAGGAAGTAGTGACAACAAATGCTCAAATTATTGATAATTCAGAACTTTTACTCTTCAATTGTCCGGATGGTGACACTAATATTGAAAATTGTGAGTTGTTAGATACTCCCAATGTACCAAACAATGGTCTCGACGATATTAATTTAGTGCCCTTTGTAGACTCTCGCTTCCAGCTAAATAACAATGCAATTATTTTAAAGACAGCACAGTACACCACCGGCATTCAACGCCGTCGAACAAATGTTTCGTTAAACTTAAGCAGAACGAAAAATGAAGATCTTGAAAGCGATTTAAATACAACCTCAGACTCAGCACAATTGACTGCATCGTTTAGAGTGGTAAGTCGAACCACATTAGAGCTTAACGCTAGATACACCAACTATGATCGAGTACAAGATGGAGAAGACCAGTCTTCAATAGTGAAAGAGTTTGGGGTGAGCTTCGAACGACGATTTAGAACGCGTTTATTTGCATCTATTGGTTACAAATACCTTGACCGCCAAGGCGATGCTACCAATGCTGGAATCGGTGGTAATTTCATAGGCTTAGAAGGGCCTTTGACTGACAACCGCATATCCTTAAGTATTCGTTACGAATTTTCGAATAAACAATAATTTCTACTGTCTTCAAAAAAGCCCTCAATATGAGGGCTTTTGTTTACTTCCTTTCATCATCCGTTTTTAAACGAACATAAGCTTGGTAGCGCTTTTTCAATAGCTTATCAATGTATTGAGTAAGTTTTATTTTGTGCTTAATTGCGTCGTCCAATGCATCCACCAATTCTTCTAGAATGGCTTTGTAATAATTTGCATCTTGGATACGATTTCCTTTGGGTGTTAGATGTTCCGGTACTTCTTGACCTGGCACTGAAGTCGCACTCATATGATCAGAAACTTGATCAAAGGATTCATGCATTTTACCAGGCACAAACATCTCAGCTTTCACTTCATCTATCACTTGAGCTGCGTCTTTTAATTGGATGCTCTCAAGCTCTTCTAGAAATCCGTAAAGCAGCACCCTATCCATAAGAGTGTTAACCTTACGAGGCACGCCATTGGTAAATTTGTAAATTTCATCAAACGCTTCTTTAGATATAAGATCGTGTCGTTCACATCCACCATGGGTTAATCTGTGAACCACATACTCTTCCATCTCATCTCGGCTCAATGGCGTTAAATGACAAGAGGCGACTATGCGCTGTCTAAACTGCTCCATATTAGGCGCGCGCAATATTTGTTGTAATTCAGCCTGTCCCAACAAGAAACTTTGCAACAGAGGTTTGCCGTCTTTTTGAAAGTTCGACAGCATACGCAACTCTTCAATGGTCTCTAGAGGTAAGTTCTGCGCTTCGTCAACTAACAATAAAGCACGTTTGCCGTTGGCTGCCAGCTGGTTCAAAAATTGCTCTAGCACTTCCAGAATTTCAGATTTTGACTTGCCTTCTACAGGTATCATCAGTTTTGAGGCTACCATTTTGACAAGTTCGTCTGGACTTAATTTCGGCGTTACTATCTGGGCCGCTAAAATATCGTCTTCAATATTGTCCAACAAGCTATTGGCAATGGTGGTTTTCCCTGTACCTATGTCACCAGTAATAACAATAAACCCTTCTGCCTGAGAAAGCCCATATTGCAAATAAGACATTGCTCTTTGGTGTAATCTGCTTTGATAAAAGAACGCCGGATCAGGTGTTAATTGAAAAGGCTTAGAGTTTAGTCCGTAATAACTTTCGTACATATTTTAAATTCCTATTGTCCTTTGCATGGGCAATTTCCTTATTTTTTACTGCCTGAGCCCAACTTTTATAGCTTGGTATTATAGCTGAAAGCAGCTTTTATTTGGCACAAATTGACTAATTTTTAAGTGAATTTTGTTGATTCAATATTTGGGTAATAATCCCCGTTGTGGATACCCCGTCCTCAAATGACAATGAGTAGACTTTACCACCGTTATCCACCACCTCTTTTGCACCTACAATATCTTCAATCTTATAGTCTCCACCTTTGACCAGAATATCTGGTATAAGTGCAGTAATAATCCTATGTGGAGTTGATTCGGTAAACTCAACAACCCAGTCCACCGATTGTAAACCGGCTAACACCGCCATGCGCCTGTTAACATTATTTACCGGTCTGCCTTCGCCTTTAAGCTCTCTCACCGATTCGTCGCTATTTACCGCTACGATTAACCTATCTCCTAATGCCGCTGCTTCTTGCAAATAACTCACATGTCCCGCATGAAGAATGTCAAAACAACCATTGGTAAACACCACCTTTTCGCCTCTATCTTTCGCTTGCTGAACCGCTTGTATTAATTGAGCCTCCGCTAACACGCCAGCATCCACAGATTTATGAGAATTGATTGCCAATGCCAACTCAGTATTAGTAACTGTACTAGTACCCAATTTCCCAACCACAACGCCGGCTGCATGATTAGCTAATTGACAAGCAACCTTTAATTCACTTCCCACCGCGAGAGCACAAGCAAGGGTCGATACCACTGTATCTCCCGCCCCCGTCACATCGTATACTTCTTTAGCCAATGCGGGATTGTGAAAAACCTGCCCATCGCTAAATAAACTCATGCCTTTTTCCGAACGCGTCAACAAGATATTCTTAACCTTATGGGACACACAGGCCTTAAAGGCTTTTTCTGCTAACTCATCTTCAGTATCGGCCGCACCATACACTAATTCAAATTCGCTTAAATTAGGGGTGATAACACTAGCGCCAGCGTACTTGCTAAAATCGCTGCCTTTTGGATCAACAACAACAGGTACCTGATGTTCCGTGGCTAAAGTGATAAGTTGATTAACTTGAGTTAAAGCACCTTTCGCGTAATCTGATAAAATCACCACATCCGCCTGTGCAACCTGTTGCGCAAACTTTTCTGTTATCTCTTGTTTATCGACCGAAGCGAAAGATTTTTCAAAATCTAAGCGAATTAATTGTTGATGCCGACTCATAATGCGTAATTTAGTAATTGTGTCAAACCCGGGAACGGAGATGAAATCTGTGTTTATGCCATGAGCCGCAAGTTTATTTTTTAAAATATTGGCCGACTCATCTTCTCCAACAAAGCCCAAAAGAGTGACTTGTGCCCCTAATGCTGCCGCATTCACCGCTACGTTTGCAGCGCCACCAGGTCGATCTTCAGCTTCATTTACATTGACAACAGGCACAGGGGCTTCCGGCGAAATTCTGGCTGTCGCTCCGGTCCAATACCGGTCTAACATCAAGTCACCTAATATCAGAATGTTTGCTTTGCTAAAGTCTGGTAATTGCATATGAGATAAGTATGATTGTATTTTTGGATGACGCCGAGTATACCAGTGAATGAGCAAAAAGCAGTAACTCCTTGGTTTCTCTATTTAGTAAAAACGTCGAATAACAGCTTATATTGTGGCATAACCACTGATGTAGATAGACGCTTTAATGAGCATTGCGCGCAAAACTATAAATCCGCAAAAGCGCTAAGAGGCAAATCGCCCTTATCTTTAGTGTTTCAAACTCAACTGGAAAATAAATCAACCGCATTAAAAGCTGAGATTTGGGTGAAAAAACTAAGACCCAAACAAAAGTGGGCCTTGGTAAATAGACAATTGCTTATGCCAACGGCATTTTAACTTTTGTATCTATTTTAATTAGACCACAACAAAAATCTGGCTAAACAATAAGGCTATACCTATGGATAACACAGCCTCTATACTGGCGACACCAATGTTGTGCTGTAACACCACTTCAGATTGCCATTTGACGCCAAGTAACACGATTCGTTTAGTTATAGAAGTCATTACCATCAGTATCACTGCTAATCCCAAACCAACAATCAGCCAACCTGTAAGATTACTCACATAACCATCAGGATCGTATTGTAGAATTTTGCTGGCGGATGACACTGCGATGGCAATTCCAATTAAGTTACCGCAATGTTGAATAGCGAGCGCTACCTGTCCTTTAGTTAAGGTTTTCTGAAATGAATGGCTTTGATTGCTTTCTTTAAATCTGTATTCATACAGTCGAGTCGCAAATAACAAAACTGATAACGTCACTAAGGCACCTGAAAATACCGCAACAAAGGCTTTTGTATCAGTGCCTTGCGCCCAATCTATTATGCTCTTAGTAATCAATGCCGAAGCAATGGCACTAGCGGCATCAACTAAGGCTACGGACACATTTTTTTGGTCTATCATTTCGTCTTTGTCCAAACGATTCAGTACCAATTTATCATGCGCAAAACGCCCAACTTTCACTAGAAATAGGCCGCTAGCACCAAATAACAACATGCCAATTGCTGCAACGTCGTAACCTAATCCTATGTGTCTGCCTACTACAGCAGAAAGCACTATAGTTAACGACAGCATGCGGCCAGCCATGCTGATGCCAAATGCAAAGTTATCTTTTTCACCTAACTCTTTACGCACGCTTTTTTTGCTAAAAAAACCTGACAGAGATCGTATTGAAAATAAAAGAATAATTGCTATACCTACATCTATAGCCAAGTAAATAGGTGTGTCTTGCGAGATAGGCAGAAGCTTTACTAACTGTTCCATGCAGTGTCCCGTAATGTATTGATGAATCGAAGATAATTGCCAACTTGTCCTTATGTTTATAGTATACCAACATCTTTATGGGCTGACATAGATCAATGGCATTATTTAATCCCGAACATCCCACTGAGCACGTAATTAAAGCGTACCAACAACTATTGCAAGAACTAGCTTCAATTGCGACTTTTGAACCAGCAATTTATCGCGTGTTAAGTCTAAGTGACTTTGTCTTGCGCACTTGTGAACAGTTTCCAGCATTGTTTGCCCCAGTGTTATTCAATTTGCTCGACAGCAAACAAGTAGACACTTCACATTACGCGGCTTTTTCAGATTTGGTAGACACTTCAACAACTGAGAATGAACTCAACAATCATATCCGACAATATCGTCAAATCCGCATGGCTGAAATAGCAATAGCAGATTTGTTGCAACTTCATAGCATTGAGACCAGCCTTTTGCAGGTCTCAAAGCTTGCAGATCATATAATTTGCTCGGCCTATTATTGGCACTATGAAAACCTTGCCAAACGCTATGGCTATCCTGAACGCAAGCAACATCTGCAAATTATGGGCATGGGGAAACTTGGTGGACAAGAGTTAAACTTCTCTTCCGACATAGACCTGATTTTTGCATATTCTTTTACCGGTGAAACTCAAGAAGGCCGAAAGCCAGTAGAACATCAGGTATTCTTTACCAAACTGGCCCAGAAACTAATAGCCTCACTTGATCAAGTTAACCAATTCGGCCGGGCTTATCGGGTTGATATGCGATTACGCCCTATGGGTGACAGCGGTCCGCTTGTGTTACCTCTAAATGCCTTCGAACATTATTTGCAAGAGCAAGGCCGCGAATGGGAACGATTTGCCATGCAGAAAATGCGGATAATAAACCCTAACCCATTTTCCCAAGAGTTAATTGATATTGTTAAACCCTTCGTATATCGAAAATACATAGACTTTACGACCATAGAGTCGATACGTGAAATGAAACTGCTAATTGAAAAGGAAGTCAGGCGCAAACAAATTGAAAATAATATAAAACTGGGAAAAGGCGGGATTAGAGAAGTTGAGTTCTTCGCGCAAAGTCAGCAATTAATTCACGCTGGTAGACAACCAGACTGTCAACAACAATCATTACTAGTAAGTTTAAAAAATTTATCCAGATGCCAGATTATTACAGATGATACGGCCAAGAACCTTCGTGATGATTATTTATTTTTGCGTTTGGTTGAGCAGTATTTGCAAATTTTTAATGATGAGCAGACCCAAACCCTGCCTGAAGATGAAAAAGATCAGCAGCGCTTAGCCTATGTTTTAGGCTATCCGGATTTTACTTCTTGTGTATCACAAATAGATGCATCTATGCAGAGAATCCACAGCATTTTTAGTGATCTAATTGATACGTCTGAAGACAATCAAGAAAACGAAGAAGTTGACGAAAATTATATCGATCTTTGGCGTTTAGATTTGAACCTTGATGAGCAATTGTCACTGTTACCAGATAATATGCAAGATCAATCTAAAACTCTGTTGTGTGAGCAAATCCATGAACTAAAGGACAAAATTCATCGCAGTATAGTGTCGCCTAAAGGTGAAAAAAGCCTGCAACGTTTGATGCCTCAATTAATTCAAGAAATCAGTGTGTTAGATGATCAGGGTACACCGGAGCCAGAAGCGAATGGTGTGCAAAATTGTATTTCCGGCGTTTTTGCAATTTTACAAACAGTTTTGGGGCGAACTACTTACATTGACTTACTCAATGAAACACCCGATGTACGTAATAGACTTTACTTGTTATGCCGTAAAAGCCCATGGGTCGCAAAACAAATCGCTCGCTTCCCCATCTTGCTAGATGAGTTGCTCCATCCAAATTACTTAACCCCAGAAGATTTATCGGTAGATGAATTTAAACGACAATTAGCTGACGATTTACGCCAAATTTTATTACGCATTCCTCTTGAGGATGTGGAGTCACAAATGGATGCATTACGCCAATTTAAACATGCGCAGCAACTTCGAATTGCGGCGGCGGATATCAGCAAGACCTTGCCAATCAATAAAGTCAGTGACCGTCTCACAGTTCTTGCGGAAGTATTGCTTTCAGAAGTTGTTGAACAAGCTTGGTATCAAATATGCGAAAAGTTTGGTCGGCCTAATTTAGCCGATAATCAAAAAGGTCTGGGAATCATCGCCTATGGGAAATTCGGTGGTATCGAACTAAGTTATGGCTCTGATTTGGATCTGGTTTTTCTATACGATGCTGATAGAACAGAAAAAACCGATGATTCAGGTAATCGACAACCTATAAGCCATCAAGATTTCTATACCAAACTAGTGCAACGCATTTCTCACCTTTGCTCGACTCAAACTTATCAAGGGATTTTATATGAAATTGACTTGCGATTGCGTCCGTCGGGAAATTCAGGATTATTAATTTCTCACATTGACAGCTATGCCGAGTACCAACAACAAGAAGCCTGGACTTGGGAACATCAGGCGCTGACTAGAGCCAGATTCATCTGCGGTCAACCAAGTTTGGAACAAAGATTTATTCAAGTCAGAAAGCAAATTCTAAGTCAATTTAGAGAGCCCGCTACGTTGAAACAAGAAATTTTGGAGATGCGCGAAAAAATGCGCCAGCACCTAGATAAATCAACCGCTGAGGCGGTAGATCTAAAGCAGTGCATCGGTGGCATAGTAGATATAGAATTTACCGTTCAATACATAGTCTTGTTAAACGCCCACAAATCACCTGAGCTTACACAGTGGTCTGATAATTTACGTATTCTAGAAACGGCCAATCAACTTGGGTTTATTAATGATGAGCAAATGCAGCGTCTGCAAGAGAGTTACTTATGGTTAAGGCATAAAGGACATAGATTGCAACTCGCAGATAAAAAGCAGGTTCAACCCAGTACTGAATTATCAAAATATTTAAATAATGTGAGACGTTTTAGTTGTTTGTTTTCAGGTGGAGAAGAAGATGACAACTAATATTCTTGATAAATTCGACAGTTGTCAATCAGATAGCTTTCTAGTTTATCTGTGATCACCATGGTTGCTTGTGCTTCACAATAATAAATCTGTACATCCAATAGAAAATTGGCATCAATAGCTTGAGCGACTTCCTCTAACATACCAACCAAGGTGTTTTCAGAAATAAAACGGTTTTTCACAATGAAGTCTTGATCTAAATGCCAAACAAGCCTCAATCCTTCTTGCTCAAAATAGGACATTGACTCGTTCATCAAAGTACTTCCTTGGGGAAAGGCTCTTTGTTTAAAATCTCCTTGCCAATCAACATCCTTATTTGTCGTCTTACTAGATTTTGATAATAGTTCGTCAATTGGCGTGTCGTCTTTATCGAGAGGTACAACAAAGTCCCCGAATTTTTCTTTAATGGGATCTCTAGAACTAGCTCTAAACTCAGAATAAAACCTGCTCACATTATCAGCAACTGCGTTGCCTGAGGAGGAGCTTTCAGTGGCTGTTGTTTGATTACCCGGTTCCGGATTAAAAATTAGAAACAGAACAGCTGCTAGCACCACTGCTAGCATTACTAGAATTCTATTAAGCCAAAATTTTACATTACTTGAATTGCTCATAAAGAGATTCGGGTGCCTCCGGCGGACGCGTTTTAAACCTTTTATGCATCCATAAGTAGCTTTCGGGCTGCATCTCGACTAATTCTAAAATATCTTGATTTAGCTTAGTCAGTGCTCTCTCTTTATTATTATCGGCAAGATATTCAATTGCTGGACAAAATTTTATTTTATAGCCAGTTTTGGTGTACATGGGAGTAATTAATAAGGGCACGCAATTGGCTCGTTCAGCAAACATCAAGGTAGCTGTTGTGGTTGCCGTTTGAACTACGCCTCCAAAGGGCACAAAAATACTTTGTGCTGGACCATAGTCTTGATCTGGTAGATACAAGCACAGCTCGTTGTCGTTTAATGCTTGAATCAATGCCTTTGCATTTCTTTTGTGGATCATATACTTATTAGATCGATTACGCCCATGGTATTGAAGATAGTCTATGAGTGGATTATTGTGCTTACGATAAAAAGCAATGCTTGGATGGTAAAATCCTATACCACGGCAGGCAAATTCAAGATTCACATTATGAATAGCCAGACCAAAAACACCTTTTCCACTCTTTAAGATTTGTTCAACGTGTTCAATACCTTCAAATTCAATGTGTCTCTTAACCCGCCAAGATGGCCACCACCAGCCCATAGCGGTTTCAAACAACGCCATACCTGTGCGATAAACATTTGCTTCGAACACGGCATTAATTTTGTCATCACTCCATTCGGGAAAGGTTAATTGTAGATTTTGTTTAGCTACAGCAACGCGTTTAGGCGCTAACTTTTTGATCAGCCGGCCTACGCCTTTTCCAAGCAGTAATATTATTCGATAAGGGAGCCAAGTGATGAGGTAAAGAAAAAACACACCTAACCACACTAACCAAAATTGAGGAAGTAAAAACCTTAGTTCAAAGTGTGGAGGCTTGACAGACTTTATTGACACTAAATAATCTCGTTACTCACAAAGTTGCAAGTATAACATTCACTTGGCTGAAAAAGACAACCTTTAGAATTCTTGATCTATGGATTTGAGTTTTTTCTCGAAGTCTTCTCTGTGTTCTTCTTTTTCATAATCAAAATGGTATTGGTTATGAAAACCAAAGGATAATTTGACTTTGGCATCTTCCATAAAAACGGTATAGCCATCAAAATCAGTGTAGGCTTTGACGCCGTTGAGCATGTATGTGTCGCCATCATGCTCACCATGTTGTCTGACTTTATCAAAAACACGTAATAGTTGTTTTGAATCTAGTTCGTTTTTCATTTTTCACCTCTACCCTTTTATTCGTTGAGTAAAGATGTGTAGATCACTAGAAATTTAAACGTAGACCTAAATAGACAGCCGCACTTTCAAATCCATTTTGCCCTTTAGTCCACTCAATTTCAGTACGGATCATAGTTGAATGGTGAATATAGAAATCAAATCCTAAGCCTAACTGCCCAGCAATCAGGGTATCATCCATAGAACAAAGAGTACCTGCTAATGTGGATACAGTTTCAAAACTTGCATCACAAACCGTACCAGATATAAAGTCAACTTGACTGTTGATAGCTAGCAGCCCCACCTTATAATACAACTGCCCGAAGTTTCCTTCAGCATTACCCAGCATTGCTAAATACAGCGCAGATAATTCAGCGCTCGGCTCATTGATACTGACCACAGGATCAGCTGGGTTTTCTTCACCAAAGCTTTGATAACCAAATTCAATATTCCACTGCTTTGTAAGCTCATAACCCAAACCAATTTTATATGAAAAACTATCTAACTCGTAGCTTTCAACCTCTGTCTGAGCAAATCCTGCACTGGCAATACCGTAAAACTCAGGTTGAGCTTCAGCTTTATAAGAAAGCGTAATAAGAAGAACAAAGCTAGTCGCGAAAAACCAATTTTTCATGTTTACACCTAAAAGAAGTATTCAAGTTGGATCATAAGATGATCATCTCTGCGCATATAAAACAGAGGATCATCTTCTTTATCGCTTGAAAAGAAATATCCATTAACTTCTATTGACCAATTTGAGGTTAAACGCGTGGAGGCTTCAATCATTGCTGAATAACTAGAGCTCTCATCCATGTCTTGAATAAAAGCCACTAGAATTTCTGAACCTGAAAAATCATTCACTACGAATCTAGCACCCACCATAATGTCATTCTGACCGTATATGTAGGGATTTTGATCTCTTTCGTCATATTGATATTCAACCAGATAGCCAAGATCATAGCCACTATCAAACACATTCACATGCATAAATTCAAAACCTGCGACAGCCGCAGAAAAATCTTCATCCATGCGTGAGCCAGTAAGAGCTTCTAATTTGAATAACCAACCGTTAAATACATATAAAGCGTCTAAACCCACTTGTTGTAATTGTGGATAAAAGGGCACAAGTTCTATATCGCCATCGGTTATTTGTGGAACAAAATCTGGTAGTCGATCAGTACCATCAAAATAAGACAGTCCGAATTCTAAATTGCCAAAACTTTGCTGCCATCGCACAGCAAAATCAAGATTAGTCTCTTCATCTTCAGATTCGTACAAGGCGTCGTCACTTATGTTGTATGGACCTCGCAATCTACCATCAAGTCCTGGAAAGGTACGTTCACGAAAATAGGGCAAGGCATAAAAACTAATATAACCTGTATCCAACAGATATCGAGCATCTAACAATGGTTGTCCAAGTTTTTCTTCGTTTGTAATAGTTTCAACAAAATCTGTCTGATTAATGATATCAACCAGGTGGACAGATTCGGTTTGGCCCCAAAACACTCGTCCTATACCAGCCCTGAACTCCCAATTATCAAAAAACACTGAGTACAATGCTTCTCTCACATCCGCATGAGTACGCTCGCTGTCTCGCTGATCAATTCTTGCGAAGGGAGTGAAGGTAAAATAGCCATTATCACCCACGTCTAATTCAAACTGAGGTTTAGCGGCCAATGACACTTGACTGTTGGTTTGAAACTCGTAAGCAGCATCTTGGAAGAAAAACCGCTGTTGCACTGAAGCTGAACCCGCGAAGCGTAGTTCAGCATGACTAACTGTTGCTATTATTACTAGGGTAAAACCCAACAAATAACGCATATAAAATAGTCCCTTTATCTTTAATTTAGTTTACGCATTGAGTTCGTTTTTTTATCTAACACGTCTTAACGCATTTTTGTTAAAGTCACTCTCGTCTACACCAGTTTTAAACTTGATGTTTTCTATTAGCAAGGTGGTACTTTTACCCGTCTGCGCATTATCCATATCTGATCGTAGTGCTCGCCAATGCTTACCATTGTATTGCTCATAGTCACCTAAGGTAAGTATTTTCAGTAAGGCATCTTTACGATCATAAAATTCTATTTTTTGTGCTCGATAATGCGCTTTATCAACCCAAACAACTTGTTTGGTATAGCCAGAATTTTCATATTCTGGATATTGTTCTACCACAAAGCATTCCATCCCATTATAAGTTTCATCTCTTAAATAGGCATAGGTAAATTTTTCGATTTCAAACGACGACATATCTTCATAAGCAAATTCGCTGCCCATGAAAGGGCCAGATTTGTTATGCGACAAAATACGTTTTACTATCTTGGCTTCAGATAAATAAATCCATTGTTCATCAGGCTCAATGGCGTGACTAAAACTTAAAAAAGCGGTTCCAGAAACATCTCTTGGTTCATAAAAGATAGTCAAAGATTTATCCCCATCATCTTCGATTTCTAGCGTTCTCACCTGTAAAACACGTTCCGATTCTTGACCATCCGGAGAGCGCAAAATCATGATGGTGTCTGCAACAGAGTCTCCCCAACCTTGATCTCTCTTTTTCATTTCTTTTGCTATTTCCAACCCTTTCTCTGGATCTTTAGCAATGACTGGCGTTGAAATTAGCATCGTGTTTACTAAGAAAAATAGAAAAATAATTCGCCACATGCGCATATTATTAAACCTTTTTTTGCAATTTAAGACTGTCTAGCTGTTTTAACGGCAATAAGCCATAAATATTAAATGAATAACGCGTTATAGAACATTATAACGTTAATCAGTTCACTCTGGCGTAAAGTTTAGTGCATTTTTTAATCAATTAAAGATTTTGACCTGAAGGACAAAATGTGTTTTCATACAAATACCAACTGGTCAGATGAGCGGATAAGTTAACATGAGCATCAGAAAAAGCCTTAAAAAAGTATTACCACCCATTTCAATCACCGAACAAGAAGCCTTAGACGCTGGTGACGTGTGGATTGAATCTAGTATTTATCAGGGAAATCCTGATATGCATGCGCTTAGACAATTACCTCAAGCCAAACTTAGTGCTGAGGAACAAGCGTTTATGGATGGTCCTGTACAAACTTTATTAGAAATGATCAATGATTTTGAATTGATCAATAGCAATCATATTCCGAAGGATGTGCTGGACTTTTTGGGCAAAGAGAAGTTTTTCTCTATGATCATTCCGAAAAAATTCGGTGGATTAGAGTTCAGCCCTTATGCAAACTCAACCATAGTGGCAACCATTGCTGCGCGAAGTGGCGCTGTTGCCGTCACCGTTATGGTTCCTAACTCATTAGGTCCTGGTGAGTTGCTGATGCATTATGGTACAGAAGATCAACAGAACTTTTGGTTACCTAAACTTGCTGTGGGTCAAGAGATCCCTTGTTTCGCATTAACAAGTCCTGAAGCAGGTTCAGACGCTGGCGCAATTCCAGACGCAGCCATAGTTACCAAAGGACAGTGGAACGGCGAAGAGGTCATTGGACTTAGTGTCACTTGGGATAAGCGATATATTACCCTTGCTCCTATTGCTACAGTACTTGGTTTAGCATTTAAAGTATTTGATCCCGAACACTTGCTTGGCGACAAACTTGAGCTAGGCATTACTTGTGCATTATTACCAAAATCTCACCCTGGAGTTGAATTGGGCAACCGTCATGATCCTATGGGCGTGAAATTCTACAACGGAACAACCCGAGGTAAAGACGTGTTCATTCCAATGGACTTCATTATCGGTGGTCAAAAGAACATTGGTAAAGGTTGGCAAATGCTGGTGTCTTGTCTAGGTGCAGGACGAGGCATTTCATTACCAGCCATGGGTGTTGCAACTGCTCAGTCAGCATTCAAATCTACCGCTGAATATGCATTCGTGCGTGAACAGTTTGGTTTGCCAATTGGCCGTTTTGAAGGTATTCAAGAGAAACTTGCAGATATTGCGGGTAAAACTTTCTTGTTAGAAGCTATGCGTGTGTTAACCACTGAAGGTTTAGGTCAGGGTATTAAGCCTTCTGTTGTGACAGCAATTGCCAAATACCACATGACAGAAATAGGTAGAGACGTATGTAATTCTGCAATGGATGTTCAAGCTGGTAAGGCTATTCAACGTGGCCCTCAAAATACATTAGCCAACGGCTACAGCGCATTGCCAATCGCAATTACAGTAGAAGGTGCCAATATACTAACGCGTAATTTGATGATTTTTGGTCAAGGTGCTATGCGTTGTCACCCATACCTTAAAGACATGGTCGATCTTATTCACAGCGATGATTCAAACGCTGATGCTCAATTCAATAAAGTATTGACGAAAACTGTGAAATTCAGCGTAAAAAATGCGTTAAGAAGCATGGTAAATAGCTACTTACCTTTCTTACGTTCTTCAGATTCAGCAATGAACGAAGTATTGCCGTATGAAAAAAGACTACATGCTATGTCTGCTAAACTAGCTCCATTAGCTGATTTATCATTATTGGTGTTGGGCGGCGATCTGAAAAAAGCAGAATTACTATCTGCTAGATTAGGTGACGTTATCAGCTACGTCTACGCAGGCATGGCAGCTATTCGTTTTTACGAACAGCGAGTTGAAGATAGACAGCAAGCACTGCCTTTCTTTAAATATGCAATGGAATGGACACTAAGCCAAGCTGAAAAAGCGATTGTTGATTTTGTTTCCAACTTCCCAAATGCACCAACAAGAGTATTAATGCGAGTTCTTACAAATACTTATACTGGTGCCACTAGCAAGATCAGTGATGACTTAGTACGTGAATTGTCTAAAGCGGCGTTAGAAGATTCAAGCATTAAAGCGCAAATTACCCATTTGATTAAGCCGGTTGAGGGCGATGGAAACTACATCAACGAGCAAGCTTTCAAAGCAAAACATGCGGCTTTACCACTACTGTCTAAGGTTCAAAAAGCATTACGAAGTGCGCCTGTAGTACCATTCATTTCATTTGAAAATGCGGTAGAAAAATTAAATGAAAGAGGTGAACTTGCCGATAACGAGAAAGATATTCTTTTAGATTACAATGAAAAACGTAAGCTAGCGGTGAGAGTAGATGAGTTCACTTTTGACATGGAGTTAGTTACAGACCACCTCGATACACAAGAGGAAACTGTAAACGCGGCCTAAAATGCCTGCTAACGGAATCTAAGAAAAAGGTGCGCTCTAGTCGCACCTTTTTTTATGGACACCAAATGGTAGGTCGATTGTTATTATCAAAAATAGAACGTCAACAGCTCGCCGATAGAGTACAACTACTCTATGCAAATGCCTACACGGGCGTTTTTGTTACCATAATTACCTTCTCAGCGCTTTGTTACATGCTATTTGTTTCATCTGGTAGCTATTATGCCATTTCCATGGGCATTATTATGTTGGTCATTTGTTTGGGGCGACTGGTAGATATCTACACCACTATGAGCAATGTCAGCGATATCACCAAACACCCGTACAAGCACTTCGCAAAATTTGGTATAGGACTAACGTCTTCGAGTTTCCTATGGGCAGTTTTCATACTTACCTTTATGGCAAGAATGGAAATTATCCAACTAACCATTACCGCTATCGTTTTGGCAGCTCTAGCCGGAGGCGCTATTGCAGTACTGGGGGCAATTCAACGAATTGCTACCATGTATATGTCAATGATATTGCTGCCCTATTCCGTTTTGGCAATTAATTTATCCATTGATGGCTTTTGGCTAGTCGGTATTCTTGGTATTTGTTATTGGGCTTCTATGTTGGTATCTGCGAAAAAGGCCAGTGAGTTTATCACCAGTACCATTGAGTTAACCGAAAAAAATAAACAACTAGCGAATGCTATAGAACACGAGAAAAAACAAATAGAGCATTACAATTTTCGTTTAGAAGTGGCCAATAACGCCCTAGACAATTACACCCAAGAGCTAGAAAACAAAGTAGAAAAGCGCACTGAAGAAATTTATCGCTTATCTAATTTGGACCCGCTAACTGAACTACTTAATAGAACTGCTTTACTAAAACACAGCGAAAAATTAATCAAACAGGCTGAAAAAAATAATCAAGGAATAGGAATTTTTTTCATCGACCTAGACAGTTTTAAAGATATCAATGATGGATTCGGTCATGCATACGGTGATGCTGTACTGAAAAAAATTGCCCAACGATTATCCAATTTACCTAAAGATACATTCGAAATTTGCGCCCGTTGGGGCGGTGATGAATTCATAGTCTTCAGTTTGCTTAAGGATGAATCCTCGCCATTGGCCTTAGCCAAGCAACTAATTGACATTGTCACTGAGCCTTTATCAGTAAATGGCGACATTATTAACATGCAAGCCAGTATTGGTGTTTCCTGTTACCCAGAACATGGAGCATCAGCCGAAGAACTTATTCAAATGGCCGATTTGGCAATGTATGAACAAAAACATCATCATTTGGCACCAGTTGTGTACGATGGCGAGATAGCAGCCAAGCATATTCGTGAACAAAGCATAAGAAAAGGCTTACCCAATGCGATTAAACAAAGTGAGTTTCACCTCGTCTACCAACCTATAGTAAACACTAAAACTAAATCAATCGCTGGCTTTGAAGCGCTAATACGATGGCAACATTTGGGACAATTTATTCCGCCAACTGAATTTATTCCTATTGCGGAAAAATCCGGACGTATTAATCAAATTGGGCTTTGGGTGTTGCAGCAAGCCTGTAAAGAATTTATGCAATTTGCCAAAACGTCTCAGTACCTTTCGGTAAATGTATCTGCGATTCAAATGCTGGATGACTACTTTGTCGAAAATATTAAACAGGCATTAGCGATTTATGAGATGCCGCCCTCTTGTCTTCAGCTGGAAATTACTGAAACCTCAGTCATTCAGTCCTACGAGCAAATTGAAGATGTAGTGCGTGAAATTCAAAGCATGGGAGTTATAGTTGCCATAGACGATTTTGGTACTGGATACTCATCATTGCGCCAATTACAAAAAGTTGAATTTAATACAGTGAAAATTGATCGCTGTTTTATCAATAGATTAGAAACCAAAGATATCGCTATAGTTTCAGCAGCTTATTTTATCGCTGAACAGCTGCACGCCTCGACCATAGTGGAGGGGGTTGAAAGTCAGGACCAGTTGGAAAAGTTACAGCAATTAGGCATTAATATTTTCCAAGGTTACTATTTTGCAAAGCCGATGGAAGCAGATAGAATAACCTCTTGGCAATACAAAGATACAGACTAGAGCCTGTATGTATTCATAAACATTGATACACAGGCGCTAAATTTAGTCGACAAAAATAACAATAACTACTGCAGGACCTTTCCTAACAATGGCCCAATTATATTTCTATTACTCTGCGATGAACGCAGGAAAATCTACGTCTTTATTACAGTCTGCCTATAATTATAAAGAGCGCGGCATGCAAGTCTCTCTTTTTACTGCATCTTTCGATGACAGGTTTGGAAAAGGAAAAATTGCTTCAAGAATAGGATTATCTTCCCCTGCTTCTTTATTCGACAAGTCCACAGATCTATATGCTGAAGTTAATCAACAACACAGTTCAACGCCATTGGGATGTGTTTTCATTGATGAAGCACAGTTTTTAACTCGTCAACAAGTAAAACAATGCTTGCAGATCGTAGACCAATTAGATATTCCAGTATTAGCTTACGGATTAAGAACTGACTTCCAAGGCGAAACCTTTGAAGGCTCGCATTATTTATTAGCTTGGGCGGATAAACTGAGTGAATTAAAGACAGTATGTTTTTGTGGTCGTAAAGCAAATTTTGTAGCGAGACTAAACAGTAGTGGCAACGTAATTAAAGACGGCGCGCAAGTAGATATAGGTGGCAATGATAAATATGTGTCATTGTGCCGTAAACATTACAGTGAAAAAACTGGCTTTATCGACAATGATGCCACCTCTTAACTAGAAGGTGTTTATCTTTGTTCATTAATTGTGTTGGCGTCTAAAATTGGTGAAAACAAGGTATTGCTAACGCACAAAGATAAATAGGTTCTATAAAAATTAGTGATTAATAGACCATAGCAAAAGCAATTTCCGTTATAAAAAAGCCTTGGCTACAATGATTTTACTCATTACATTGGAGTCATGTCGGAGGCAGTAATGGATTTTGCACACACACCTAAAGCACTAGATTATATCAAACGCGTCCATGATTTTATGGACACTCACATCTTTCCCATCGAAAAAGAACTTTATGACACAAACCATGAAGTAAATGGTTCGGGGGACTGGACCAAATGGCAAGAAATTCCTCAAATCACAGAGTTAAAACAAAAAGCAAAAGACGCTGGTTTATGGAACTTATTTTTACCTGATGCCAAGTTGGGTAAGGGGTTAACAACGGTAGAATACGCGCCACTTGCAGAAGCCATGGGCAGAATATTATTTGGTGCGGAAATCTTTAATTGTAACGCACCCGATACCGGCAATATGGAAGTCCTTTACCATTTTGGGAATGAGCAGCAACAAGCCAAGTGGTTAACACCCCTTCTCGCGGGTGAAATTCGTTCTGTGTTTGGCATGACCGAACCAGAGGTTGCTTCGTCAGATGCAACCAACATGGCGGCAACTATCGAAGACAAAGGCGATCATTTGCTATTAAACGGCACTAAATGGTGGTCTACTGGACTTGGACACCCAAAGGCAAAAGTGATGATTTTTATGGGTCTTTCAAATCCAGAAAATGATAAACACAATCAACACAGCATGGTGATTGTGCCCCTGGATACTGATGGTGTAACGATCAAACGCATGTTAACTGCCTATGGTGACTTTGATGGCCCTTACGGGCATGGAGAAGTTCAGCTAGACAATGTAAAAGTGCCAAAGGAAAATCTACTCGTGGGATTGGGTAAGGGTTTTGCAATTGCCCAAGGCCGACTTGGACCTGGACGAATACATCACTGCATGCGCGCCATAGGTATGACAGAAAAAGCGTTAGAACTTGCAATAAAACGCGGCAAACAAAGAGTTGCTTTTGGTCGTCCACTGATTGAATTAGGCGGCAATAAAGAACGAGTAGCCAAAGCTAGAATGGCAATAGAACAAGCCAGATTACTCACCATGCAAGCAGCTTGGCGTATAGACAATCTCGGAGTGAAAAACGCTATGGTAGATATCTCGGCTATTAAGGTAGTTGTACCCAATATGCTACAAGATGTTGTCGACTTCGCAGTTCAAATTCATGGTGGCGGAGGCGTTTGCAACGATTTTCCATTAGCAAGATTTGCCGCTGGTGCCCGGTCTCTTAGATTAGCAGACGGTCCTGATGAAGTGCATATGGCTATGGTGTCTCGACTAGAATTAAAGAAATATAAATAACATGACAAATCAAATCATAGATACAGCTGGAAAAGTCCGGCCTGGCGAAGAACTCGACATAGCGCCCCTAAAAGAATGGTTAGATGCTAATGTCCCCGACTTAGAAGGCGCCATGCAAGTTAGTCAATATTCTGGAGGCGCGTCAAACTGGACCTATTGTTTAGCGTTTGACAATCGTTCCTTGATTCTAAGACGCCCCCCGAAAGGCACCAAAGCCAAAGGGGCCCATGATATGGGTAGAGAATATCGCTTACAAAAAAGTCTTAAACCTGTCTACGATAAAGTTCCTACCATGTTGGGCTATACCGATGATGAATCTGTTATCGGGGCGGAATTCTATGTCATGGAGAAAATTGACGGCATAATCCCGCGCAAATATTTTCCCCGTGGCGTAGATATTTCACCGCAACAGGCGCGAACTTTATGTGAAGTTGCCATTGACGAGCTAATTTCGTTACACAACGTCGATTACATGGCAGCAGGCCTTGATCACATCGGCAAAGGTGCTGGATATGCCCAGCGCCAAATCTCTGGCTGGATTAGTCGGTACCAAAAAGCCCGTACTTGGAACGTACCCAAAGCCCATAAGGTTATTAGTTGGTTGGAAGAACGTATTCCAAGCAAAGAAACTATTTGCATCACCCACAATGATTACCGATTTGATAACCTAGTGTTAGATGCAAAAGATCCTGCAAAAATTCTAGGGGTATTGGACTGGGAGCTCGCTACTTTGGGTGATCCTCTCATGGACTTAGGTAACAGTCTGGCCTATTGGGTGCAAAGCGATGATGACTTTTTTGCCCGTAAAACCCGACGTCAACCCACTGATATTCCAGGCATGATGACAAGAGATCAAGTGATTGAATATTATTGTAGTAAACAACAACTGGATCCCGGTGACCTTGCCTTCTATGAGGTGTATGGATTATTTAGGTTGGCTGGTATAGTGCAACAAATTTACTATCGATATCATCATAAACAGACGCGCAATCCTGCCTATAAAAATTTATGGGTTTTCGTGCACTACCTACTCTATCGATGTAAAAAAATTATCAAACAAAAAGGATAGTCAATGCGGCAAAACATATTAATTACAGGCGCAAGTTCAGGACTAGGTGAAGGAATGGCAATAGAATTCGCCAAAAAAGGACGAAACCTCGCCCTCTGCGCCCGCCGCTTGGATAGATTAGAAACCTTAAAACAAAAACTGCTCGATATTAATCCTAATATCAAGGTAGAAATATTGTCTCTTGACGTAAATGATCACCAGGCCGTATTTGACGTATTTGCGCAATTTAAAACTCGCTTAGGAAGCATTGACAGAGTTATCGTTAACGCTGGCATGGGCAAAGGCGGCTCGGTCGGAACCGGACTTTTTGCAGCCAACAAACAAACGGCTATCACAAACTTTGTATCAGCCTTGGCACAATGTGAAGCCGCAGTTGAAATTTTTAGAGAGCAAAATGCAGGGCATCTAGTCACAATTTCTTCTATCAGTGCCATTCGTGGATTTCGACGCGCGCTAAACGTCTATGCCGCAACTAAAGCAGGATTAAGCTGTTTAACCGAAGGCATTCGAGTGGACTTGTTAAAAACACCTATCAATGTCACCACAGTACACCCTGGCTTCATTCGCAGCGAAATTAATGACAAAGTAGAAAAAGTCCCTTTTATTGTTGACACAGAAACCGGATGCAAAGCCATTGTCAAAGCAGTAGAAAAGGAGGTTGCCAATGCTTATGTGCCTTCTTGGCCTTGGTCTATTGTCCAATTGCTATTGCGTGTAGCGCCTTTATCGTTATTAGCAAAAATGAGTTAACCTATTAACTAGCGCCTGTTTATCTTTTTGTATATTTGCAATGTAATTCATTATCCAGCAGACTTATAAAAAAATAACAAGAGTTCTAAATATGTCTGTTCGTTGGCGAATTGCCCTTTTTTCCACCCTAGCCAGTTTATTATTCAATGCAAACGCGCAAATGCCGCCTTTGCAGTTGGACAAAGATGCATTAGCGAATACTGTCACCAACGCGCTTGAGGCTTTTAATACCCCAGGGATGTCAGTGGCAATTACCCTTAACGGTGAAATCATTCACGCAGAAGGTTATGGTCTTGCCAATGTCGAACAAGAAACCCCAGTTACTGGACATACTTATTTTCGTTTAGCCAGCACCAGCAAAGCATTTACTGCCGCAGGTTTAGCTGTTTTAGTGGATGAAGGTCTGGTCAATTGGGACGATAAAGTCATCGATTATTTACCGGAATTTCGATTAAAAGATAGCTACGCCACTGAACATTTCACCGTTATGGATTTATTAACCCACAACAGTGGCCTTGTCAGTGGTGCGGGTGACAGCATGATTTGGCCCGAACCCAGCGGTTTTAGCCGAAGCGAAGTGGTAGAAAACTTAAAATACCTAACACCTGAATACGCGTTTAAATCACAGTATGCCTACAGTAATGTGTTGTATATTACCGCAGGTCAACTGATTGAAAGAGTTGCAAAAGTACCCTTTGATCAATTTATCGAAAGCAAAGTTTTTGCTCCTCTAGATATGAATTGTTTTGTCGGCGCGGTTAATCAAGAAGCGGTTGAACATAGTGCTATGTCATATGGTTACGATGATGAAAAAGGCATTTATGCCATTCCTCGCAACGCTATTACAGGGGATGCGCTTATGTCGGCCGCGGCTGGAGGAATGGTCTGTAATGCTTACGACATGGCAAAGTGGGCAAAGGCACTTGCCACCAAAACAAATTTACCCTTTTCCCAATGGCAACTAGAAAAAATGTGGCAAGGTCACACTATATTGTCAGTCTCAGATACAGATTATGAATGGGATGGTACACATTTTAATAGTTATGGCTTAGGCTGGCGCATTTCTAATATTGGCCCTTACAAATTTATCTCTCACACAGGCACGCTTTCTGGCTATCAAGCCTATGTTGGTATATTACCGGAGTTAGAGCTTGGCATTGTAGTGCTAAACAATGGTTCTAATTACGGTGCTCGCGGCTCGATCATGCAAACTATCGTAAAAGCCATGTTAGGTGCTTCTGCGTTTGATAATACTTGGATAACTGCCTATCAAGAATATCGAGCAGAACGTCAAAAGCGGTCTTTAGAACGCTATGTTGCACCTGAGATTACAGCGAAAATGGCTATCTCTGCAGAAGATGTGATTGGTGAATACCAAGATACTTGGTTTGGGTCTATGACTATCTACAGGGAAGACGATGAATTGAGGATTAAGTCCTCAAGAATGAAAACCTTAACAGGTACTTTATCTCCTTTCCAAGACAATAGATTTAAAATCGACTGGGACAACGAAAATGCTCAGTCCGATGCCTTTATTATTTTTGATCTCAATGCTAGCCACATGATCACAGGCGCTTCTTTGCACCCATACTCAGTTAGACAACAAAGCAACCATGAATATCGGGATATGTACTTCTCAAAAGTAGAAAAACTCGATATTTCGGAGTCTGATTGATTAGAGGGAAAAAGGCCTGAAATCCAGATAGAAGTGAGCCCGTAATTACGGGTTCACATATCACTCCCAACATAAACCTAGAATTACTTTATTTTTAATAACTTATCTAAAGATAAAATCCCAGATCCCCAGATGATGACAGCGGCTAGTGCTAGCCCCCAAATATGATGCAAATATAAGGCTGCGGTTGGAATGTCTTCTAAGCTGATAACAGCTACATAGTTAACTATCAATAAGCCTATGGCAGATTTACGGGCAAATAGTCCTAAAGACAATAAAATCGGCAATACAAGTTCACCAAAGGTTGCAAGATAAGCGGCAAATTCAAAGTTCAAAACGGGTACTGCGTATTCGTACTCAAAAAGTAGCAAGGTGTTTTCCCAATCGTTTACTTTAGTAAGACCCGATTTAAAAAACACCCAAGCAACGTATAAACGTGCACCCAATAATGCTGGCGACTCTAAATATCCTAATTTAGCAAACACCAGATTATACCAATTTATTACCTTATTCATGACTTACTCTCACTCATCAGCGCTGGTTGAACGCTTTTCAATTGCGACTACCTGACGCTTAGCAATAACACTTTGTAACCAATGATGCATTTGCTCAGGCGATTTTTCTAAGGTGGCTAACACCTCTTCAACGGAGGCATCATCAAGCAACTTATCAAAAGCATTGCAGTACAAAGGGGAATGAACTTCAAATTGCGCTTTTGCTTGATGACGCCACAGTACAAAAGACCTAAGATGAGGTTGTTTTATTGCATCATTTATGGCTTTTTTTAGTGACAGTAAAAGTGTCTGTTTTTGCTCAGAATTTTGATCGTCTAGTTGGCAAAAATCATAAAAAGTATCGATTGGAAAAAAATATTCCACCTTTTGCAGACCCGCCGCTGGACGAAACCTTAATTCGCTGGGAGGATATTGCTGTAGCAAGGCAAAACTATCTGCACTAAAGGTTTCATCTGGGGCTCTTTCAATCCACAGTCTTCGCCAATCAAAATCCGCTATTTCGCTTAAATAAGGTAAATTTTCAAACATTTCTTCTTGCTGCAAGAATTCACTCAAAGAAGTGCCAAACTCCGCCCAATCGAAGCTAGATTTTGGAAATTGTTTAGCATAGCGAAATGCAATTTTTCGAAAGTCTGGTTCCCCTATTATGCCTAATAACGTAGGGAAACTTATGCTCAAAGCGTTTATGGCATTTTCCACATAATTATTTTGATAAATCTCTAACGCAGACGAATTTCCACCTTGCTGGTTGAATATGGAATTGATTAATAATTGTTGATAGTCCATTAACCATTCTCTTTGGCAAATTTATAGGCTCTATCACTTTGCGCGGTTAGTGTTTCCCAACTCGGTAATTGTGTATCCCATTCAACTAGGGTAGGAAGATTACCAAAAAGCTTCAATGCCTTTTGATACAACTTCCAGCAAAGTTCCGACACCTGTGCACCATGGTCATCCACGATAAAACCATTTACTTTATTATCTGTAAAACCAGCTAAATGAATTTCCCCCACAAATTCTGGTGAAACTGCTTCAAGTATGCGCGTCACTTCAGCTTCTACATTGGTTACTTTTTGATTTAGTGCATTCACAATCAAGTTATTAATATCAAGTAGGATTCCGCAACCTGATTGACGACACATTGCATGCCAAAATTCGACCTCCGTCATATCATCCTGAGCATGCGCTGCTAATTCAGTTGGTTGTAAATAGGCAGACAAATTCTCTATCAGAAGTGGCCTGCGAATAGCATCTTGTACTTCATTAATATGTCCGCAAATTAATTCCAACGATGCTTTATTGTAAGGTATCGGTAATAAATCGCCCGAATGCATAAGTTTATTATCGATAAGCGCGCGATTAAAACATAGATGTTCTGATACTAAACAAGGCTGTGAAAAGGCAACTAGTTGAGAAAATTGTTCCAGTACTTCGGGAGGCACTCTTTGTTGAGAACCTAACCCCAAAGAAGTCCCGTGCACACTTATCTCGTATTGATTGCGAACATCCGCTAATAGTTGCTTGGTAATACCGCCAGAAGCAAAGAAGTTTTCGGCATGAATTTCAACAAAAGACAGGTGTTCAGGTTGGTGATCTAAGGCTTGTTGATAGTGAGGATGACGAAGCCCAACACCAATAAATGGGTTGGGCTTATCAAAAGAATGGAACGCCATTTATGATTTAGCTGTTCTTATCTTTTTTCATTTTTTTCCACATTTCTTTAGCTTCTTTACGGCTATATCCACCTAGGTCTTTACAAGTGCCTGCTGGTACTAAACGCCATTCGCCGATATCGTTATCAACGGTTGATTGACCTGCACAACTGTGAGTACCAGCTAGGTTAGCACAGTCATTTTGACCAGCAGGTGAAACGCCATAGCATTTCTCTTTTTTCTTATCGGCAGCTTCAGCTGCATCAATTGCACCTAACGTCATAACCGAAGCGATAGCCGCTGCAACAGCAATATTTGTTTTCATAATGATGATTCCTTGATTTAAATTTACGGTACAGATTGGCAGTATATTCTGCCTCTTTTACTAAATTACTTTCTTAAAAATAAATTACCACATGCGAGTTATAACTCTGATACTGGCGTATTTTCAATTTGTTGCCAAATTTCATTGGCTTCAGAAATAAGCTCTTCTTTATTGAGTACCCAACGACCCTGTACTTTATCATTCAGATTTAAATATAACTTATTATCTACGATAGCCCAAGCAGTTGGGTCAGTATCAAATTTCTTTTCTTTAGAGACTCCAAAGGCACAATAGCCGCCGTATTGAGGCGCATATTTTGCTGGATTTGCTTTAAATAACGATTGATGCTCCGCTGAAGCAAAATGGTAAATAGCACCTTTGTATTCAGCTGTGTAGGATGCACTTCCTTCCACTGGCATAGATTGCGTAAAATATGCCACTGGATCATAACCTTTAATTGCTAATCGAGATTCATCTACATTAATAGCTTCTATAGAAGAATTCGCTTGTGTTGGAATAATACCGCATGATGCGAGCGTCAATGTCACGCCGATCACAATAACGGATAATAGTTTGTTGGTCATAGTCAAAGTTCCAATTGTAAAATTAACGGATGGTAAAAACTTACCTATATGACCTAAATATTTATCCTATACTTTCAAAAAATATTAAAATTTTAATTCATGCAGTAGAACAGATATATCCGGCTGCCACCCAAAGTCATTCATTTTTACCCGATTGTTAAACACAGCGACATTTTCTTGTTGTAATAATCCGGTTTGCCTTTGCGCGTGTTCCGAACCTTTAGGAAAGGCGATTTGTCCATTGCTGCGTAAAATTCGATGCCAATTTACCTTGCGATCTTTAGGGACATGTCCCAACGCTTTGCCTACTAACCTAGCCCGACCTGGCAAGCCCGCTAAATCAGCAATTTGACCATAGGAAGACACTTTGCCTTTTGGAACTAAATCAATAACGTCCCAAATACGTACATAATCAGATTTTGTCATTAGGTCACCTTGGTTTTTTGGCTATATTCGGGTGCTAGGTAAGTTTTGTTTTGCATAATGTCAGCCAGAATATTGGCTGCAGTAACCATATCTTTATAACTTAAATACAGAGGAGAAAAACCTAGTCTTAGAATATTAGGCGCTCGAAAATCGCCAATAATATTACGTGCAATTAACGCTTGGCAAATTTGGTAGGCATGGGGATGCGTATAAGCTAGTTGTCCGCCCCGATGTGCGTTGTCCGGTGAAAGATATTCTAATCCATTGTTAGGACAAAGTTGCGTTAAACACTGGTGAAAAAAGTCGCTCAATGCGAGGGATTTTTGCCAAACCTGATGCATATCCAAAAGCTCAAATACATCTAACGCAGCATCCAATACACTCATAGAAATTATCGATGGCGTGCCTGCTAACATGGCTCTGATGCCCTCAGAAGCCTCATAATTGTTGGAAAAATCAAAAGGTGTTGCATGCCCCATCCAACCGGTAAGGGGTTGTTTAATGCGTTCATGTAATGCACGTTTCACATACACAAACCCAGGAGCTCCAGGTCCCCCATTCAAATACTTATAAGTACAACCAACAGCGAAGTCCACATCTGCTTGATTCAGCAATACAGGTAAAATACCGGCGCTGTGGGCTAGGTCCCAGCAGACCAAAACACCATTGTCGTGGGCTATCTGGGTAATTTTTTCCATGGATTTAATTTTCCCTGTGCGAAAATCCACATGGGATAAAAGCAACAAGGCAATTTCGTTTCCTCGTGCATCTATTACAGATTCAATATTATCAACATCCACAGTGAGCAGTTCGCACCTTTTTTCGCCTAGCAATGCCTGAAGTCCCTGAACCATATACAAATCCGTGGGAAAATTGCCGCTCTCTGACATTATAATTTTGCGTTCAGAGTTTATCGATAGTGCGCTACAAAGTACTTTAGTCAAATTAACTGAAATAGAATCACAACAAATAACCTCATCTTTAGCACAGCCAATTATCCGTGACAATTTAGCGCCGACTATTTCGGGCAAATCTATCCATTGATGACAATTCCAGCTCTTAATGAGATCTTTTCCCCATTGCTCCTTCACTACTTCTTGAGCACGTTTTTCCGCACTTAAAGGTAAGGCGCCCAATGAATTGCCATCCAAGTAAATAACTTGAGTGGGTAGACTAAATTGCTGTTTACATTTCGCTAAAGGATCAGCGATATCTAGCGATTTGGCTTGCTCTTTTAACAGCCTATTCATTGACTATTTTTTCCATGTATTGGAGTAACCGGTTATTACCAGGCGTACCAGGGAAGATCCAGTCAAAATGCGCTGCATAAGGAATTTGCATAAAGCCAGTATCAGGATGAATGGTTTGCGCTATTGGTACTATTTTATCTTCACCGCCGTGGAAAATATAAGCCGATGGTAAATGTGACAACGACTTATTTACGAGGGTAGCATTGTCGTAAGCCTCGGGAATGTCATTCGGCATGCCTTGCATAAATGCCTTAGTCGCGGTCTGACAACTGTTGTCGCCGAAAGCGTATGCCTGAACATCAACAATCGGGGCTAATCCAATGAGATGTAAATTAGGCAGATTTAACTCACTAGCAACTCGCATAGCGAGATGCCCACCAGCACTGTGTCCAAGCAAAAACACCTTCTTATACTTACCCTCTTTATTGAATTCGGTAGTGAACATATTGATAGCCGCTTTTATATCGTTTAAAGCTACTGGCCATTCTCCGCCATTGCCCGCGCGTCTGTATTCAATGTTCCAAACGTCCATTCCTTTTTGACTAAGCGCAGTAGCAAAAGCGCTTGAGTGTTGAATGTCATACTCTGATAGCCAACACCCCCCATGCACAAAAATTACCATGGTTTGCGATTCTTCGGCTTTTTTAGCCTTATAAAACTGCACAAACTGCTGCGGATCACTCCCATAATCTATGGTTTTGGTTGATTGGGAATAATCTAATTCAAGTAAACTTGTATATGAAGGCGCTGGATCAACGTCTGGATAGTCAATCAATCCAGCATTCGCTAATAGCCTTGAGCTAAAAATAACCGATACAGCCAACAGAATAATTTTTATCATACGTGTTCCTTTTCTAAGGTCTGCGTTAGCCTCGCTATTTTTGTCGATAAAATCAAGACTGACTTTGCATTGTAACTTTCAATCATTTTATACTTCTCGTGAATATATAACCTTGGATGCTTAAATGATTAAACATTACGGATTAACACTTCCAGCATATAAACGTGGATTTCACATAATTACAGATAAAGTGATGAATGCGATTGATGAACTTCCAGAAAATGGTTTATTGCATGTGTTTATTCAGCATACTTCAGCATCATTAACCATCAATGAAAATGCAGATCCTAGTGTTAGACGAGACTTTGAACGCCACTTTAACCAGATGGTGCCAGAAAACGCGCCCTATTATGAGCATACTTACGAAGGTAGCGATGATATGCCGGCGCATTTAAAAGCATCGATTTTAGGACCGAGCATTAGCATCCCTATAGTCAATTCAAGATTGGGATTAGGTACTTGGCAAGGTATTTATTTGGCCGAACATAGAGATCATGGCGGCGCTCGACGACTAGTGATATCTGTGTATAGCTAAATGACGCTTAGTTTTTACCACAACAGCGTTTGAATTTCAGTCCACTTCCACAAATACATGGCTTATTACGTTCTGGCTTGAACGGTCCTGAGTCTGCTTGAATTTGTCCAGAACTATACAGCCAACGATTGTCGTATTGTTTAAAAAATGAGAGCTCATGTAGCATAAAGAATTGCTTATCAATACGATAATAAGCTTTAAACGCGACAGTTGAGTTTTCACTGCTGAGCACTTGTAAGCCAACCCAGTGAACGCTGAGATCAGAGCGTCTTAACTCGTCTACGGTTAATTCTGCACGTTTTTCTGGCGCATAGGTGTTTAGCACGTAACTATAGTCACCACACCAATAAGCGACATAGCGAGAACGCATAAGTTGTTCCGGTGTTTTCGGTAATGCTTCTTGTCGTATATATGGCGCACAGCAATCTGCGGTTAACAGACTTGAACCACAAGGACAGGCGGCAGAAAGAGCTAAGGAATTTGACATCAGTCGAGTGTAAGCCGGAACCGTATAAAAGTGTAATGCCTTTTGCTTATGAACAATTTGTGTTTAATGCTTTTAATAACTAAGGTTAAGCGTTACATAGGCTTAGCACAGGTTTTTCTGCCATCCTTAAGATACAAAGATTGTTCAACGCTCAGGAATTGACTATAGTGCTTGCTTGATAACTAAAACAATAATTCTTATTTAAAAACAGAGGGTATTATGACACTTAAACCCATTTTACTTACCTTAACCGCTAGCGTTTTCATCAGTGCATGCTCTGAAGCAGAAAAGCCTAAGGTTGAGCCAACACCTACACCAGAAACCTCATCAGAACTTTTAGTAGATGAAGCTCGACTAAATATTTATCACCCGGTTGATTTAACAGCAGATATCTCAGGCTATTCTGAGAACCAAAAGACAATGCTGTCGTTGTTAATTGATGCTTCTGTGATTATGGACGATTTGTTTTGGCAACAAGCCTTTGGCGAAGACAAGACAGCATTTCTAGCCAAATTATCCAACAACGAAGTGAACGCTTTTGCGGATATTAATTATGGTCCTTGGGACAGATTAAACGGTGATGCACCTTTCTTATCTGGTTATGAAGAGAAAGCCAAAGGAGCAGAGTTTTATCCTCATGACATGACCAAAGATGAATTTGAGGCGTCTGAAGCTCAGGGGAAAGCCGATCTTTATACAATGCTGCGTCGGGATGAACAAGGCAAACTAGTTGCCATTCCTTATTCAGAATATTTTGAAGAAGAGTTGCAAGCGGCTGCTGACTTGCTTAATCAAGCATCTGAATTTGCTGAAGATGCTGAATTTGCAAATTACTTACAGCTAAGAGCCCAAGCGTTTGTATCTGATCAATATCAAGCGTCAGATATGGCGTGGATGGACATGAAGAACAACACTATTGACGTAGTAATTGGCCCCATTGAAACTTACGAAGATCAGTTGTTTGGATATAAAGCTGGTTTTGAATCTTATGTTCTACTTAAAGATATGGAATGGAGTGAGCGCTTGGCAAAATACGCCGCTTACTTACCTGAACTTCAGCAAGGATTACCGGTTGACGCTGCCTACAAAGCGCAAATGCCGGGCACTGATGCCGACTTGAATGCCTACGATGTAATTTATTACGCTGGCCATTCTAACGCTGGCAGTAAAACTATCGCGATAAACCTACCCAACGACGAAGAAGTACAGTTAAGTAAAGGCACACGTCGCTTGCAACTTAAAAATGCAATGCGCGCTAAGTTTGACCACATAATGTTACCTATTGCTGAACAGTTAATTGTGCCGGAGCAGCGTGATCACGTTATCTTCGAAGCCTTTTTCGGTAACACCATGTTTCACGAAGTTGCCCACGGTTTGGGCATCAAAAATGTCCTAGATTCAGAACAAACCGTTCGTGAAGCATTAAAAGAACATGCCTCTGCATTAGAAGAAGGTAAGGCTGATATCCTAGGTTTATATATGGTGAGACAACTTCTGCAAAAAGGCGCTATAACTCAAGCCATGATAGAAGACTACTATGTGACTTTCTTAGCTGGCATCTTCAGATCAGTGCGTTTTGGTGCAAGTTCAGCTCATGGTAAAGCCAACATGGTTCGCTTTAACTATTTTCAAGAAGCTGGTGCTTTTAGTCGCAATGAGCAAGGTCAATATAAAGTAGATATGGAAAAAATGAGCCAAGCGATTGATTCATTGTCTAACAAGATATTGATGTTACAAGGCGATGGTGATTATCAAGGCGTTGACAGCTTGGTGAATGAACTGGGTGTTGTTAGCGATACACTGGCTGAAGATTTAGCCAGGTTAACCACAGCAGGCATTCCTGTGGACATTCGTTTTAATCAAGGCAAAGAAGTGTTAGGGCTAAATTAACTTGAATCCTGTTTAAATTAATCTATAGCTTTATATAAATCAAATGGGGCGATAATTGCCCCATTTTAATTTAACCTTTTACATTCACTCCGACTCGTTTTTAGCGACAAATATTGCAACGTCCTTGTTTACCAATGAAACCCAATAGTTCGCCTCCTTTGCAATAAACGACAACGTTTTGTAGGAGTAAAAACAAATGTGGGTTGGATCATTCTTGTAGTGCCAATTAGCAAATCTCGCTTGATCAATGACTAGTTTGGTCATTACCACTAAAATGCCGTTAGGTTTTAATAGTTTAAATAGTTGCAGCCAGCTTTGTTTGGGTGAATTGAAGTGCTCTACTACTTCAGTACAGGTAACAAAGTCATAGGTGTTTTGTAAAAGCTGATTATCTGGAAAATACAAAGGGTCATATTTTTCAGTATCGATACCGTGATTATTTAAATAGGTAGCTAGTGCAGGTCCTGGTCCACAACCAAAATCGAGTCCTCGAAGATTGCTTGTATCTTCTGGTAACCTTTCCAATAAAGGATTTATCGCTCTTGAAAGAAATCGAATATAACCAGGATCATCAAGTTGATTTTCATGTTGGTCGTATTCGGCTTTTTCTTGTTCGTTGGACAAGTGAAATAGCTTAGGAACAAAGACTAAATCGCAGTGCTGACATTGTAAATATTCGCGCTTTTTGTCTTGATGATAATGGGAGCTGTGATCTGAGTCACATAATGGACAAGAGGACATAGTAAAATTAAAAATGTGATGACTGCCCGCACTATAACAGACAGTCATCTTGGGATAAAAGCTAACTAGCCTTGCATATCTTCTAGTTCAATGCCTTTGGTTTCTTTTACCATTTTCGCAATAAACAATATAGAAATTGCGGCACAAACAGTATAGAAGCCGTAAGCACCAGCAAGACCTATGCTTGCGAGCATAATTGGGAAGGTCAAGGTAATCGCAAAGTTTGAAGACCATTGTGCTAATCCGCTAATCGCAAGGCCTGAACCACGAATTTGATTAGGGAACATCTCACCTAACATGACCCACATTACAGGACCCCAAGACAGGTTAAAGAAGAACACATAAACATTGGCTGAAATTAATGCCAACGTACCATTGCTTCCTAGGTCTAATTTTCCATCGACGCCTACATCTGCACTTAAAAATGCATAAACCATCAACGCAAGTGAAACTGTCATACCTATTGAACCAATAAGTAAGAAAGGTTTACGGCCTAATTTATCAATTAGATACATTGTGATGATACAGGCTGCAATACTTACTGCACCAGAGATAACATTTATCAGTAATGCATCAGATTCAGAGAAACCAACCGCTTGCCAAAGTACTGCACCGTAATAAAACACGACATTAATACCCACCAATTGTTGGAATGTCGCCAGACCAATACCTATCCAAACAAGGGTTCGCACTTTACCTGTGGTTTTATCGACTAAATCACTAAATGATGGTTTATGCCCATCTTTAGCTAAAGAGGTTTTAATATCATTGAGTTTTCTATCAGCAATATTATTGCCATATAGTTTGGCTAACACAGAACTGGCTTGGGCTTCTTTGCGCGCAATGACAAGATAACGCGGACTTTCTGGAATTAAAAATAGCGCGAGTAAGAACAATATAGCAGGCGCTAATTCCACCCAAAACATCCAACGCCATGTTTCAAACCCCAACCAAAAAGCTTCGGTAGAGCCGCCAGCGATGTCAGCTAAGAAATAGTTACTTAGAAACGCCATAAACAAGCCAAATATAATCGCAACTTGTTGCACGGTAGCAAGCATACCGCGATAACGAGCAGGTGCTATTTCACTGATATAGGCAGGTGCCATAACGGATGCTGCACCCACAGCTAGTCCGCCAATAAAACGATAGAATACAAATTCTGTTGAGGTCGTCGCAATGCCTGAACCCCAAGCACTTACGATAAACAAAATAGCGGTAACGATAAGCAGATTTCTTCTACCAAATTTATCCGCTAAAGTACCTGCACAAAATGCACCAACTGCACAACCAATCAACATGCTCGCTACGTTAAACCCTGTGCCGGCTGAGTCAGAATTAAACGCGATTTGCAGACCATCAATGGTGCCATTAATAACGCCGCTATCAAATCCAAATAAAAAGCCACCAATGGTAGCTACAATACTGACTAATACGATAAACAGCGTATTTTCTCTTTCTATACTCACTCTCTATGTTCCCGATTATTGTTATAGGCTTGTTAACAGTGTCTATGAATTAAGGTTTGGTGTAAATAAACAAAATTCAACAAGTCGCAAATAACGAAATTTGTTAACAAAAAAAGCAATAATAATAATCTTCTAAACTAGTAAACAAATGCATAACGCATAAAAAAACGCCCTTACGAAGAAGGGCGTTTTTAAAACTAAGTCTTTAACTTAATTATTCAGCAGAGTCTTTTAGTACAACATCAGCCTTTGCAAATTTTTCAACAAACTTAGTCAGTGGTTTGTCGTTACAAAGTACTGGCGCTTCTAATACATCATGTTTTGCTCTTGCTTGAGCTTCACCCATAATAACTGCATCCATACATAGTTGAGATTCAACTGTATTGGTTTTTGCAACCAATGCCACTTGTTGTACTTTTTCTTCTTTAGCAGCTTTGTGCATTTTTGCAAAAGTTGAAATACTTACACCGTTACAAGTTACAGAAACTAGAAAACGACGATAGCTTTCACCCTGGTTAACAATAAATGTTTTTGCTGCTTCTAATCCTTGTGCACCTGCAATTTGACAAGCTTGAGTTTCGAAAGCGCTATCAAGAGGTTTGAAAACCACAGTATTTGCAGAGGCTGTCATAGTTGCTAAAGTAAGCGCGGTTGCTGCGATAGTAGTTGAAAGTTTCATAATATTTCCCAATGTGTTTTTAAATTAGATAATTGACTGTCATCACTTTCAATTATCGTCACAACTGAATAAACATCAAGCAATTTCTGTAATTAAATTACATTTTTAAGGGGTTATTTTTAGTTTTTTCGTTATTTATACATATTTTCTGTAATTTTATTACATTTTTTAACATTTCTGAAACTATTTTCTATAAGTTATAACAAAGTGTTTTTTTGTTATAAGATAACATCTACGGGGGATAAAAGCTTTTATGCAAATTGTAATATTAACTGGGGCAGGTATTTCGGCAGAATCTGGAATAAAAACCTTCAGAGATAATAATGGTCTTTGGGAAAATCACAGTATAGAAGAAGTCGCAACGCCTGAGGGATTTTATCTAAATCCAGAACTTGTCTACCGTTTTTATAATCAACGACGTCAGCAACTCCTACAAGCCAATATTTTACCTAATGCTGCTCATATTGCACTGGCGAAACTAGAAGCTAAATGGCCGCATCAAGTGACATTGATTACGCAAAATGTCGATAACCTGCATGAACGTGCTGGTAGCAAAGAAGTGATCCATATGCATGGTGAGCTAATGTCTGCTAAATGCCCTGTCAGTAATCAATCAGAAACGGCCAAAATGGATTTTAGCCATGAGTATCAGTGTGAATGTTGCTCCCCCAGCCAATCCATGCGTCCTGATATAGTATGGTTCGGTGAAATCCCTTACTCTATGGATGTGATTGAAACACGATTAACACAAGCGGATTTATTTATTTCCATAGGTACATCCGGAAATGTTTATCCCGCCGCTGGTTTTGTGCAACTTGCTAATGAAGTAGGGGCTAAAACTGTTGAGCTTAATATGGAACCAAGCGTTGGAAATAGTCTTTTCGAGGAAAAGGTCTATGGCAAAGCCAGTGAAATAGTGCCGGCTTTTGTAGATAAACTCTTGCACTGTGACTAAGTCAATTTACAATAGACAGATAACAAGAAATTAAGGATTTTTAATGCTCACATCTATTCAACTTGCCACTATGTTGAGTTTACAAGACGCTATGAATAAAAAAGTCAATCCAGAGTGGTTAGATGCTGGATATCAATATTTACGCGCCGCTATGATTGAGTCTGTGGAAGGTATTGAACATCATGGTTGGAAATGGTGGAAACATCAACAAAAAGATCTTCCTCAGTTACAAATGGAACTGGTCGACATCTGGCATTTTGCATTATCAGCAATCATTATCGACTTTAAAGGCGACATTAAGCAGTCTGCTATTACCATTGCGGACCAATTAGCATCCAATGAAAACAAAATCAAATTTGATGGCAACTATTACGAATTTGAACAGTTGGATATCTTGGATAATTTGCAGTTGATGGCTGGCTTGTGTGCGGCTAATCGATTCAGTGTAGCACTATTTATGCACATAGTGACGCAAGCAGAAATGACCAGTGAATCCTTATATCGACAATATGTGGGTAAAAACATTTTGAACTTTTTCCGCCAAGACAAGGGCTACAAAACTGGTAATTACATTAAAATTTGGAATGGCCGAGAAGACAACGAACACTTAGTTGACGTGCTTGATGAGTTGGACATATCGCAAGAAGATTACAGCAAACTTGTTTATGCTGGACTAAGCGCTCGATATCCTTCGGCTTGATTTTTTATTCTAAATATCAGTGGCGCTTTTCATCTTGTTAATAAGAGCGCCATCACTATTTTGACAAGGTTAAGCTAACCATAAGCCTAGGTCCATCCTCTTCGGTCAACTCCATGTACCCATTATGCAATTTTGCAATTTGTTTTGTGAAGTTTAATCCCAGTCCAGTATTTTCAGGATTACTTGCACCACTTCTAAAGGCTTCAGTAATAATATTGATAGAGCCTGAACGAAAACGATTGCCGTTATCTTGAATGATAATTGAAATATGTTTTTCTGATTCCTCACATTGAATTTGAACTTTGACATCCTCAGAATTTTCTAAACTATGTTGGAATGAATTGGTAATTATGTATTTTAAAGCTTGCTTGATTAGCCCTTCATCCACTTTCACGGTTAGGTCTTCGGGCACATCTACTTCAATTTGAGAAGCTGATATTTGTAATTCAGAAGCCAATTCATTGACTGCATTTATAATTAATTGTTGTAAATTACTGCTTTTCAAAATAGGTTTCTGGTTAAATAACTTTACCAAATCAGAAAATCGTTTGAGTTTATTTAATCCAGAATTCGCTTCATCTTCTATTAGAGATAGCCAACGATTTCCCCTTTCATCTAAACTGGAGGCGTAAGTTGTTCGCATAAGTTGAAGTAATTTGGCGTTTGATCCAAGTGTATTTCTTAGATCATGAGATAAATGACGCATTAACTGACTAAGTTCTTCTTTTTCGTTCATCATACTTTTTATGTTTTTGACAAAGTAAACCGTTGGATAGCACTCTTAATACGTTTAGCTAGAAATTCGGATGAAATGTCATCTTTTTCAACTAAATCTAACAGGCCATGACAAATAAGAAGCGGCACTATGCCATCATTTAAGTCTCCCGTCATTACAATTGTAGGGACTGGCGAAATTTCATTGTCAAATTTCTCCACTAAATCGATTGCTGTTTCACTACTTAAATAGTAATCGCATAGACAGACATCAATTGGGATATTTGCAAGTATAAAGCTTGCCTGCTCTACACTTTTAGCTGAATGTACAACAACTTCAAAATCCGTTATTTTAGATAATTCAACATGGCAAATTTCCATATAGGCATCATTATCTTCAATTAAAAGTAGATTGATTTTTGATGGATCGAACTGCGTATTCTGATGCAAAGAATAATCGACAATTTTATACAACTCTTTATAGGCGACAACTAACCCTTTTTCCGCATAAGTCGCTTGGGTAATATCATTGAAAGTAATTACCACACCTGAACTATTTGCCAAGTCATTGTACTTATAGGGATAAATACTCACCCTGACAATATGCTTACTTTTCATGGTGATTTCTTTCTCTATTTTTTCATCATTTTTAAATGCGTTTTCAACGTCATTGATCATCTCATCGTATGAAAAGCTTTTTGATAAATGATGTAAGGGGCGAGATACATCTGTTTGCCTAAGGTTGATGTACTTTTTGATCTCCTCAGTAAAAAATCGAATATTAAATTCGTCATCTAAGAACAAAATTCCTATTTGTGACAACGCAAGCACATTATCCAAATCAGCATTGGTTTGCGATATTTCAGATATTTTGTCTTGATACTCAGAGTTTACGGTATACAGCTCTTCATTTACGGATTGCAGCTCTTCATTTGTACTTTGCAACTCTTCATTTGATGACATCAACTCTTCATTCGCTGATTGCAATTCTTCGTTAGTCGTTTCAAGATCTTCAATAGCATGCTTTAACGCTTCTTTGCATTCTAACAATTCAGCTTCGAGTAATTTAATACGCTGATTTGCATGAGACTCAGGGTCATATTTAAGTATATTTTCATCATCAACTTCGGATTTTTTATCAAAAACCAACCAGATATAACCTAACTCAGATTCAATATCATGTTCCTTTAAATAAAATCCCCGAATGTTTACATTGACATATTCACCCTGATGTAAGGTTGTTAGGTCAGTAAATGTCACTGGCGATTTACTCTCTTTGGCTTTATCGATTATTGATTTTGTCGCTATAAGTAAATCTTCATGAATAATATCATCGATTAACCCGCCCAATTTATTCGGCACCAAACTCCTTACAAAGGGCGTTATATCACCATGTATTTGTAGAATGTGTAAATCCTCACTCAGCAATAAACATGGGTGAAAGCAATTTAAAATTAAGGCTTCATTTGCGAATCCCAACGATTGGGTATTAGGTCGTCTCCGGTAATCACTTAACAAAGATTCAATGGGAGGAATCTTACTATTCGCCGTGTAATTTTTTTCCATATTAGATTGACCAGTTTGGTGCTGATTTAAAATTATTCTTTCAGAACTTATTTTTTTAAATACTCTAAGGTCTCTAGACACTTCGGAAAATTTTGTTGAAATTTCACCTAGATTTTCTGATTTCCCTAGAAATAGATAGCCATTTTTACACAGGGAAAAGAAAATAGATGATAATATCCGAGTTTGCGACTCATGATTAAAGTAGATAAGAACATTTCGACAACTGATAAACGAAACCTTTGAGAAAGGCACGTCAAGTAATGCATCATGTTCGGCAAAGGCAATTGCTTTTCTCAGTTTTTTGACAACTTGATAGTGGTCCTCGTCAACTTGAACAAAATATTTATTGAGCAAGTGCTCAGGAACATCAGCTTCAATATCTTTTGAATAAAGACCTTGCGATCCCCATAAAATTGCATCTTTGTTAACGTCGGTGGCAAAGCATTTTAATAAATTAGATTTTCCTTGTTTCTCCAATTCTTCTAGGAATAATATTGCCAAAGAATAGATTTCCTCCCCAGTTGAGCACGCAACACACCAGACTCTAATGGGATCATCACCTGTTGCTTCTCGCACAATTTTAGGGATAACGTGATTAGTTAAAAAAGTGTAAGGCTCTTTATCCCTAAAAAATTGGGTCACACCAATTAAAAAATCTTGTTTTAGTTTCTCGGCTTCTTTATCGTCTTTTTGCAGAATGCTGAAATACTCTGACATACTGTCACAGTTAAACACGTACATACGCCTTTGCATGCGACGAATAAGCGTATTTTTTTTGTAGGCTGAAAAATCAATCGCGAAATTCTCATGAATATATTCAAGAATTTCAGCAAAAACATTTTTGTTTTTAAAAGATTCGACATCAATATTCTTGAGTACGCCTTTACTAAGATCCTCATGACTTTCAAAGTAGTCATGGAGTTTCTCACCCATTTCATCCGGTGCTAGAATAAAATCAACATCACCGGTATGAATAGCACTCATCGGCATACCATCAAACTTTGCGGTTTCAGGTTTTTGCACAAGGGTTAGTCCGCCAAACTCTTTAACATGTTTCAACCCTTTACTGCCATCAGAACCAGTACCTGACAAAACAATTGCTATGGCGTTGCTTTTTTTCTGTTCTGCTAAGGATACGAAAAACTTGTTGATGCCAAAATTTGGCACATCGTTTTGATTTTTATGTTCTAGATGGAGTGAATCTTGATAAATAGTGACATTTTTCTTCGGCGGCAGTAAGTATATTTTATTTGGCAAAATTTCTGCGACTGATTCAATAGTTTCAACCTCTAAATCGGTATGTTTTTGCAGTAATTCTTGCATCATGCTTTTGTAATCAGGAAACAAATGCTGAACAATCACCACACAAGCCCCAAGGTCAATTGGTAAATTGCTTACCAAAGCCTGCAAGGCTTCCAATCCGCCAGCTGAAGCCCCTACACCTATAACGGGCACTTCTATTTTATTATTTTGATTATCGTTCACATTAACTCCATTTATCCTAGGCGAAGTCAAAATGTTATAAAAATTAATCTAACAATATTTTACAGTATTTACCCCTATTTTTAACAAAATACCATGGGAGCGAGTAGAAATAGAATAATTTTTTTAACACTTTTTACTTGAATTTCTTGTTTTTCAGCAGTATAGATTAATACTGTATTTATACAATAGTATAATAACTTTGCCAAAGTCACTTGCACATTCAAGCGTAAATTATGAATGATAAGTGTCATTTTGCGTACAATGAAACATATTAGGTAATATGGTCAATAAGAATTTAAATTTATCTTCTGACAATAAAAACCGTCGTTTAGATAGTTTTACTCGCCAAACCATTAATGAACTTCAGGTCTGTTTTTATGACCCTGATAGTACAGAACGAGCTTATGCCAAAACACTTAACTATTTGGTCGGCGTTACTATCAGTGATTATGCTGCTTGTTTTACAGTTGACAATGCACAAAAATTTACTGAATTAGGCCAATTGCGGTTAAAAAAACTCATCTCTACCACTGAAGACAAAGACGTTTTTAACACAGAAGCGCTCACTGAATGGATCAATACAGGGCAATTGTTACATCCTGTTTTCATTAATTCTCCGATGTCTGAACATTGGCAAGGGTTGCTCGCGCCTGATACTAAAGTAAATTCGTTAATGATAGTGCCTATTTTTGTGCATTTAGAATTAAGAGCGGTATTTCTATTAACCAAAACACAGAGCACTTTTTCATCCTATGTGCTTAAACGCATCAAACCCGTCATTGCCTCAACTGCTTGTGCAGTTCATAGTAGTGAATCAGTTGATTCCGATTACTTAGGTCTTAATCAGGAGCTTTTTGGAAGAGAATTTGTCGATACCCTATTAGCATCGTCTCCTTCTGGTATCATAGTAGTGGGTGAAGACAACAAAATAGTCAATAGCAACCCAATAGCACAAGATATTTTTTATCACATAAAAGATAATGTCGATGAAGACCATAATTGTTCTCTTGAAAACATTGACATTAAAGAGTTCATTCCCAACTTCGATGATTTATTTCAGTGGTCAAATCAACCTGATAAAACTGGTTTAGAGCAAAAGGCCATCATCCCAAATATATGGAATCGTGTAGTGGCCAAAAACAAATTTGGCGAACCTAGAATTTTAAATTTGACCGTTTTTCGGTTTCGTAAAGGTAAGCGCCTATATTCGATACTACAGATACAAGATATAACGATATACGAAAATACCGCCAATAATTACAAACAAGCGTCTCAACAATTTCAAGCATTAACCTATTTAGTGCCGGTTGGAATTATTCAAGTGGATGACCAATGGAATTGCACCTTAACTAACGAAAAATGGTCTGAAATCACTGGGCTTAATCAAGCTGAGAGTGAACACCATGGATGGATTAATGCTATTCATTTTGATGACATACAAGATACCCTTGCAAAACTTTATTATCATCTAAATGACGGTGCTGATTTTAATAGAGAAATTCGCTTGGTTAACGTCAATGGATCAGTCACTTGGGTGGATTTTAGTATCCGCGTTTTATCTGATAACAATAACAATATCACCGGATTTATTGGTACTTTTACTGATGTTACCGACCGTTATGTAAATAAAGAAAAGCTCCGAGTAGCGGCTGAATATGACGGCCTCACAGGCTTAACCAATCGTAATAAATTTCATCAATTATTAGAAAGGGCATTAGAATCCAGTGCCCGAGACAAGGAACTGGTAACCGTATTTTTCTTGGATCTAGATGGCTTTAAAGATGTAAATGATACCTTGGGCCATGATGCTGGTGATCTTGTATTAAAAGCAGTTGCCGAACGACTTATAAATTTACTGCGTAAAACGGATACAGTATCACGTTTCGGTGGTGATGAATTTGTCATTCTAATTGGGCACAATGATACACCAACAGACATTATTAAGGTCGCAGATAAAATCATAAATTCGGTTTCGCAACCTTATAAAATTAAGAACCAGACCGTTTTTCTCACCACCAGCGTGGGCATAGCGCAAGGCTATGGTGAAGAAATTAGCGCAAATGAATTACTTAAATATGCAGATTCTGCGTTATATCGCGCTAAACGCAGTGGAAAAAACAAATTAGAGGTCTATAGCTCAAGTTTTGATGAAGAAAATAGACAGCGCGTGATGCTACAAAATGAACTCAGAGGTGGCCTGTCAGATGATCAATACAACTTGGTTTTCCAACCTATTTTTGATTGTAAATCAAACGAATTCGTAGCGGCCGAAGCCCTACTGAGATTTAAAACCCATCAAGATGAAAACATATCACCAGACAAATTTATCCCAATTTTGGAAGAAACTAACATGATAATTGATGTTGGTCGCTGGGTAGTGGTGAAATTATGTGAACGCTTGAAAGAGTTTTTAGCTTCCTCTAGTTTTCCAGACAGTGCTTACATCACTATTAATGTTTCGGCAAAAGAGTTGCTACATCCAGATTTTACCACTCACTTCTTAAACTGTATCAAAAGTCACGATATACCCCCCCGTTGCATTGTGATGGAAATCACTGAATCGGTACTTATCAATAAGCCGGAAAAAATAAAGTCGATCTTAAACATTCTTAGACAAAATGGGGTTCGTATTGCCCTAGATGATTTTGGAACTGGGTATTCTTCATTAAGCTATTTACAGAAATTTCCAATCGATATCTTGAAAATTGATCGGACATTTATTGATGACTTATCTGAGAATAGTAATGACGCGAAAATTACAAAATCCATTATTGCTCTTGCTAAATCCCTTGACTTAAAAGTAGTTGCTGAAGGGGTTGAAACTCAATTTGCCCTCGATGCTTTGAACAAGCTTGACGCAGAAATGGTGCAAGGTTTTTATCTTTGTAAACCCCTGACCTTCCAACAAATCAATAAATACTTAGCGCCCAAAAAACGCGCAGGATAATCTTTAATTTATTTTGTAACCCCATGATTACCAAATTTTTTAATACTATTTTGCGTGTATATAAAAAGCATCCCCATAGTCTTTGCAACATTTCCTTCAACAAAACGCAACATTTCTGCCAATAAAATTTCATTTTCCTGACAAGCAAACGTCACATTGTATTTCTACTCTTGTCGCTCATTAACGCCTGTTTGATTGAGCGATTATTCCACTTCTCAAATTTCAAACGCTAGCGTTAATCATAGTTTTTTAACTACTCACTACTAATAACATACGGATTACAACATGAAGATTAATGTCGCTAAATATGTTGCATGGACCGGACTTGCTGTTGCTATTTCAAGTGCATCTTCTGCACTAGCAAACTCGTTACCGGAACATCAAACAAGCAATGCATGGTATACCTCAGCAAATGAACTGTTGATGCAAAAACTGGATGTAAATAATAGCTTTAAAGCTAAAAATGTCATCTTGTTCGTTGGTGACGGAATGGGCATTTCTACCCTGACCGCAGCTCGAATTCTCGAAGGTCAGCAACAGGATATGATGGGTGAAGAAAACCTATTGAGTTTTGAAACCTTTCCTTATTCTGCATTGGTGAAAACGTATAACGTTGACGCGCAAACCCCTGATTCTGCAGGTACTATGACAGCTATGATGTCTGGACTTAAAACAGACGTTGGCGTTATTGGTGTTGATGAAGACATTGTTAGAGGTGATTGCGCTAGCGTCGCTGGTAACGAGGTAACTTCAGCACTTGAATTAGCTGAAATTAAAGGCTTATCCACCGGCATTATTTCTACTGCTCGTATAACTCACGCAACGCCAGCAGCGACCTACGCGAAATCTGCAGATCGTAACTGGGAAGATATTTCAGACATGCCAGAAGGTACTACTTGTACTGATATCGCTGATCAGTTAGTTAACTTTGAAGCCAATTTAGAAGCACGTTTTACCGGCGTTGATGTAGATGGTATTGAAGTTGTATTTGGTGGTGGTCGTCGTCATTTCTTACCGCGCGATGAAGCATTTAATAGCGCTGATGCTGTTAGTTCTGTTGAAGGTGATCGCACTGATAATCGAGACCTTACAGCAGAATGGCAAACTACCTACCCACAAGGTTCTTATGTAATGGATCAGACTGGATTTGATGCGATTGATCCAGCATCTACCGAAAGAGTGTTCGGGTTATTCAATGAAAGTCATATGCAATATGAAGCTGATCGCGCAAATGACATTGCAGGTGAGCCTTCACTTACTGAAATGACATCAAAAGCCATTGATATTCTAGATAACAATGAAAAAGGCTTTTTCTTAATGGTTGAATCTGGTCGTATTGACCACGGCCACCATGCGGGTAGCGCATATGGCGCACTGACTGACACCATTGAGTTATCTAATGCCGTACGTGCAGCAATGGAAATGACAAACCCAGAAGAAACCTTGATTATCGTTACTGCTGACCACGGTCACGTATTCACTATCGCAGGTTATCCAAAACGTGGTAATCCAATTTTAGGCAAAGTAGTAAATGTAGGTAGTGAAGAACCAGCAACTGCAGCTGACGGCCTTGCTTACACTACCCTTGGTTACACTAACGGTTTAGGCATGATGGATTTAGGCGACGAAACTGATGCCGATGCTTCTTATGCTTTTGCACCTAATACTGGTCGCAAAGATATTACCCAAATCGATACTACTACTAGCGGCTATCATCAAGAAGCCCTTGTGCCATTAGGTTCTGAAACTCACTCAGGTGAAGATATCAGTCTACATGCCATGGGACCTGGCGCTCAATTAGCACAAGGTAACATTGAACAGAACATGGTCTTTCATCTAATAGACCAAGCGCTTAACTTGACTAGCAACTAATAAGGAATTAGAACAATGAAAAAATTGCAACTTACATTGCTAGCGACCGCAATAATCGGTCTATCTGGATGTCTTGATGACGGTGACGATGGTGCACAAGGTGTAAGAGGTCAAACAGGCCCTCAAGGGGAATCTGGCCTAAATTCACTTATCCGTCAAACTCAACTAGCTGTTGGTAATGCAAATTGCCCAAATGGCGGTGTTCAAATTGACTCAGGTTTAGATACTGACGGTGATGGTTCACTAGCGGATTCTGAAGTAAATGAAACAAGCTATGCTTGTCAGCCTGGCGTAACCTCGGTGAATTCTAGCGAGTTACTCACTAACTTAAACAATCCTTGGTTTGTTGAAGCTCAACAAGAAATCGCTGAAGCGAGAACTACTTGGTTACAAGCGACTAGCACTAGTCAAACTGGTAATGCAACTACAGCTCAAGTCACCAGTTATAAAACTAATTCAGCCGCTGAAAAACAAGCCTTAGTAGATAGCCTAAAAGGTCAAGCCAAAAACGTCATCCTATTTGTAGGTGATGGCATGGGTGTTTCTACTATCACTTCTGCCAGAATTTTAGATGGTCAAATGGCAGGCAAAGACGGTGAAGAACATCAACTTTCATTCGATAAATTCCCGTTTGCCGGCTTAGCGAAAACTTATAACGTTGACGCTCAAACGCCTGATTCTGCGGGTACAATGACAGCTATGATGTCTGGGCTTAAAACAGATGTGGGCGTTATTGGTGTTGATGAAGATATCGTCCGTGGTGACTGCTCCACAGTGACAGGAAATGAATTAGCTACTGCGTTAGAACTTGCCGAATTACAAGGTAAGTCTACTGGTATCATTTCTACAGCGCGTATAACTCACGCAACGCCAGCAGCAACCTACGCAAAATCAGCTGATCGCAACTGGGAAGATGTATCAGACATGCCAACAGCAGCTGTTGATGCAGGCTGTAAAGATATTGCGGACCAGTTAGTGAATTTTGAAGCTTATTTAGAATCTCGCGTAGCTGATTCAGATGTAGATGGCATCGAAGTAGTATTTGGTGGTGGTCGTCGTCACTTCTTACCAAGAGACGCCGCATTTAACAGCCCTGACGCTGTTAGCTCTGTAGAAGGTGATCGTACTGACAACAGAGACCTGACTGCCGAATGGATGGCGCAATATCCCGCAGGTCAATACGTATATGATCAAGCAGGATTTGATGCCATTAACACTGAAACTGTAGAGCGTGTATTTGGTTTATTTAACGAATCACACATGCAGTACGAAGCGGATCGCGGTAATGACATTGCCGGCGAACCAAGCATTGCTGAAATGACAGCTACCGCTATCAATATTCTAGATAACAACGAAGATGGCTTTTTCTTAATGGTTGAATCTGGCCGTATTGACCACGCTCACCATGCTGGAAGTGCATATGGTGCTTTAACTGACACTATTGCACTTGCAGAAGCCGTAGATGTTGCAGACAAAATGACCGATGACAGCGATACGCTTATCATAGTGACTGCCGACCACGGTCATGTGTTTACCATTGCTGGATATCCTAAGCGCGGTAACCCAATCTTAGGTAAAGTAGTAAGTGTCGGAAGCGAAGAGCCAGCAACCGATGCAGACGGCATGCCTTACACTACACTTGGCTATACCAATGGTTTGGGCTATAGAAACCTAGGTGACATGGTGTTTGATGCCGATGCAAGCTATGCAGCAGCGCCGGATGCAGGTCGTAAAGACTTAACTGACGTTAACACTGAGTCTCCTGGATTCCACCAAGAAAGCTTAGTACCACTTACATCTGAAACCCACTCAGGTGAAGACATCGGTATTTTTGCCAAAGGTCCAGGTGCATTCTTGGTCACTGGTACTAATGAGCAAAACATGGTGTTCCACATCATGAACTTCGCTGGTGATTTAAATAAATAAATCTGCACTAAAAACAGCGGCAAACCAAAGGTTATGCCGCTGTTTTTGTATTTCAGGAAACATATAAGATGAAAAATAAAATTGTACTAAGTTTAATTTTGACCTTCTTATTACTTTGCACCATAGCAAGTAAAGGGTTAGCCGAAGAATCTCAATGTTCAGGCGCGGTAACTGTGGCAAGTTATAAAATTTATCAACCTAGATTGGATAAAACCGAAATTCTTGAACTTTATCGCAACAAAAATACCGTTGCTCACTACTATCCCAAAAATCAAATTACCGAGCTTTATGAACTTAATAAAGCGGGACAAGTGAAACTCACGAAATATTTTAATGATCATAAACGTGGTATCGAATATCAACCCAATGACAAACTAAATAACATCAGAAACTTAGATTGGGCACAAAAATACAAATTAATGGGTAAGAACTTTCTTGATAACGCCAGCCAGCAAATTAAACAGACCAATGATTGTGGTGATGTAATTGCATATAGTATCACCCAAGATCACAACACTTTTGTTGCTACCATTGACACTGCTAAAGACATACTCACAGCGTTTGAAATTACTGATGAAAAGGGAAACTTGTTAGAAAAATGGGAGTTGCAATCAACTGAACTAGCAACTGATTCCAGCGTATTTTTATCCCAATTAAACACCTACCAAACCACAGACTACGCGGACATAGGAGATGACCATACAGACCCATTTTTAACCAAAATGGTAAACCTTGGTTTCATTGAAAAATCGAGTTCTGGCTTTTACCACATGGACGACAAACAACAACTGCATGCCGTTGGAGAGCACTCGCACTAATGTGTGAGTGCTATTAACCAGTATTCAGGTTAATTAGGCTTTTTTCACAAATTGCGATTTCAGCATCATGTTGCCGGCGCCATCGACTTTACAGTCAATGTCATGGTCGCCGTCTGCAAACCTTTTAATTACGGCTTTGGTGCCTACTTTTAGTACTTGTGAGCTGCCTTTTACTTTTAGATCTTTAATTAAGGTTACTTTATCACCTTCCGCAAGCTGATTACCGTTACTATCTTTAATATCATAACCATCATCAGCTTTGGCATTTGGGTCCCATTCATGACCACATTCTGGACAAATTAATAAATTACGATCTTCATAGGCGAATTCGCCGTTACATTGTGGACAAGGAGGAAGTGCTGACATCTCGGGTTTCCGTTTACAAATAGTGCTAAAAAATGAGTTACCTACAATCATCTGAGCATACTATTAAACGCCCATTCTAATGGCACAATGCCCCTATGAATTGTAGGGGCATGATATTAACATTATTTTCAATGACTGGCGGCATAAATTTCAATATTTATGAAGCATTTGCAGTTAGTCAGTCTTAACTTTTTAATCTCAATTCTAAATAGCGAATTTCTTTGGCTAGATGATTTCGATTAATTTGCATGAAAACCCATAATTTTGTGGCTATTTGTGCATTAAAACTTAACATCAAACAAATTCCCCAAAAAAGCTCATTATCTGGAGATGCATTAAAAAATTGGTATCCACAGTAAAACATCAAAATTGATAAAATAATGGCGATGCCATAACCTAGTTTGACTAACCAACCAAAGTTTGAAGCAAATCCCATTTTTAAATAATCCGCCAAACTACTTTGATCTCGCATCAAATCATCTAACGCCTTTGCTTGTTGCTGTAAATCCTGCTTTATTTTTTCATCGCTGTTCATGGTGATTAATCTCCATTGTTAATCCAATTTTCTTAATTTTGTTCTTGCTCTATGAAGCCTTGATTTCACAGTGCCTTCTGGCACCTCAAGCACAAGCGCTACTTCGAGTAAACTCAAATCATTTAAATAAAATAGTTCTACTACATCTTTCTCATCTTCAGGCAAACTCGCAATCATTGGAGCCAGAGCAAGAAGATTAACCATGTCGGGGGTTTCTGCTAATTCATCTTGTGCGCTATCATCTTGTTGCCACTTGCTATTTGCACGCATGTAATCAGTAATTTCCCATCGTAAAGCTCGATATAACCAACTTCGAAATAAGCTTACGTTTTCTAAACGCTGAATACGTCTTGCGACTTTCAGCCACACGTTTTGCACTAAATCTTCAGCCACCATGATGTCTTTGACCCGCATCAACGCAAATCTGCGCATCGGCGTAACAAAATGTCCATAAAGTAACGCTAAGGCCCTTTTCTTTCCCTCCTGAGCTTCAAGCACCAAGAGGTCGATCTTAGCTTGTTTCATGGTTCATTTTCCCTGTGCATGTGGTTTCCAATATGTATTTCTTTTATGTAAAGACGAGTCAAACTGAACAAAGGTTCTCCACATGTAAAAATCTAAGTATTTTTGTTTATACCCTAGGTTGATTTCGGCGTATTGTTGGAAAAACGCCGATATTTTATTATTCTTAATGAAAGCATTAGATTTCCAACAATTGATAGTGTTTAATTTTGATATAGTGTTGAAAATACTCGTAAAATACTGTTCGATCTGTTGGTTTAAGGGATAACCACGAGTCGAGAATTTTAGATTATTATTGACAAATTCTGCTTTAAGGACCCGAATGAAAATGCAGTGTAGCAAATGGATAGCGATTAAATACCTGTTTCCGATACTCCTATTGTTAACATATATGGGAATGGCCAATGCAAATTCATTTTTCCCTCACGCCCAATCAAAACTTTCCTTTCCTGCTTTACAAAATGAAATCATTCAGCAAATTTCTGCCAATTCAAATCTACAAGATAAAATTGCTTTACAGTACCAACTTGCTTCTCTTTATTTGACTTACGAGCGCATAGACTTACTAGCCCCCTTACTTAGCAGACTTGAGCAAACCCTTGAGAATGAAACCAATATTTTAAACCGAACCAAGTGGTATTTGTTTAATGGATATGCCCTTTATTATCAAACTAAATATGGTATGGCGAATGACAGTTTCAAACGAGCATTTAATGAAATGTTACGGGTGCCCGATGAGGTACTTCAACTTAAAGAAAGCCAATATTTACTCACTGTATTGCAACTTTATTCCTCTTTAAACCTCGCCTATCTACAGCAATACTCTGACGCCACCTTCCAACTTTCTGAAATCAATGTCACTGCAAAAGCACTGGACTGGCCAATCATATATGGTTTGAGTTTTTATTTTCTTGGAATGGTGAGTTATGAAATTAAAAACTACGAACAGGCGCTAGAATATTACCACCAAGCTCAACTTGCTTTTCCACCTGAGGCTGAACACTTCAAAGCTTTGGCATTACTAACTGAAGCTCAAATGATAAATATTGTTGGTGATAGGCGGGAAGCCTTTGAGCGTCTAGATCAATCTCTTAAAACGCTGCAAAACTATCAGGATTTAAGTTCACTTGCGTTTGGGTATTTGCTCAAATCGTATTTTTACAGTAAAGATAATAACTATCCTTTATCTCTTGTATGGATATCCAAGTCAGTAGAATTAAGAGAAAAAATTGGTACTAGCGCTAATATCGCCAATGCTTACGTACATTACAGCGGAACTCTATTTGACAATGGACAACTAGAAAAGGCGCTAGAGTATGCCGAAAAAGCATCTAACATCGTAAAGGACACGGATGATTTATCCGGGAAATGGGATGCCTTTGGCAATTATGCACATTTACTTTCTGAGAAAGGTGACTATCAACAAGCCTACGAATATATGCACCAATCTGAGCGCGCATTGCTTGCAAAGGCTAGGTTGGACATTACGGCCGAAACAGCGCGATTAAATACTGAATTTAATTTACAAAAAGAAAAATTAAATAATCAATATCTTGACGAAAAAAACGACTTATTACAACGTGAGCTTGAAAAAGAACAGCTACTTCAATCTCGACAGAACTCTACAATTTGGATGCTGTCTGTATCCACCCTATTCACTTTAGTTTCTTTGTCCATTATATACCGCCTATATCTGACTAATAAAAAACTAGCCAGTAAAGATTCACTAACAGGGTTGCCTAATAGACGGACGATATTTGAGATTGGTGAACGCTTATTTTCTCTGAGCAAGCGATATAAACATGATATGTGTGTGTTGATGATAGACATAGATAACTTCAAACAGATCAATGATACACACGGACATGGTGTAGGAGACAAAGCGCTTAAATTTCTCACCGAGGTATTTACAGGTGTTTTGCGTAAATCTGATTCCATCGGTCGTGTCGGCGGTGAAGAGTTTTTGATGGTATTGCCGCACAGTAATGAAGAAGACGGATATAAGCTCGCGCAAAGACTAATGGAAGAAACTCAGAGGAAATTCCCAGAAAGTAATCTAGCAATCGATGAACTGACATTTAGCGTGGGATTAGCCAACCATAATTTAAGCTACAATAAGTTTGAAGATTTATATAAAGCTGCCGACGATGCGCTATACAAAGCCAAGCATAATGGCCGAAACCAAATTCAAGCAGTAGATGAAAATCATTCTATTGGTATGCCTTCATTTGCTTCATGAAAAAGCCCTCATAAAGAGGGCTTGAAGCATTTATTTTAGATTATCCAGCATGTTCTATTTGTTCGACCACCTGATTAAAGGCTGGAAGGTTTTCGTTAAAATAATGAATATTTGGCGCAGAAAAGGACACTTTAACTAAATTTTTGCCTTTAATAGTTCCTTGCGTAACATGTCGCATAGTTGTGCCATTGGAGTCACGATGAGTCCATTCAACGAAATAATGCCCTACACTATCCATTTCTCGATAATCCTCAGACACTATATCGAAATCTGTTACGTTATTCATTTTACTCCAATAACTTATGTAAGTTTTTGAAGCTTCTAATACGTCCATATCCGACTTAATTTTGGTTTCTAGCACTTTCTCCAACGTTGAAAAAGGAATAGTTTCAATCAGCATACTATTCAACGAAGGGCCATCTTTAGACGCGATTGTTAAGTTCTTATTAACGGCAATCGTCACCCAACCATCCGGTAGTGTTATAGTCATACCTTGCTGGGTAACTTTAGCATTTTTTGAATTAACCTTTTGCCATTGAGCTACACATCCACTCAATAATACAATGGTCAAAGATACAACAAGAATTCTTTTAATGTTCACTAGTTACTTCCTTTTTATTTAGCTTTTTTAAATACATTTTCACGTAACCGCTTTTACCTTCGGCGGCTTGGTTAGCTGCTTCTAGATACTTTCGAGCGCATGCATTATCGTTTAATTCCATGCAAACAATTCCAGCATGCATGAGAGATTCGTGGTCATTTTCAACATGTTTAAAATAGGTGTCATAGAGCGATAAGGCAGTTTCTAGATCATCTTCTTGTTTGCGCATTCGATATGCTTGGGCAAAATACGACAACTCACCTACATTATTTTTATAAACGCTATTACCAAAATGAGTTTCGTACTCATTTATCAAACTATTATAATGGCCCAGCTCTAATTTTTCGCTGATAGCAAAATTACGTACCTCTGCAAAATTGGCTTTATAAACCTCTTTGTCGTTATAAATTGGATTGATATTGTCATCATCAAAATTATTAGCAACATATTGCTCAAAGTTCTCAATACGTTCTAATAGATCAGGGTGTGAGGCAAAAAACCATGAGGCCTCTATATCGTTTGCCAGCGCATCTGAGGCCATAAATTCAAATATTTTTTTTGCTTCTCGAATATCATAGCCAGCTAGTTGCATTCTCTGAATAGCTTCCATGTCCGCTTCACGCTCAAGATCGCGACTAAATCCCGCGATAGAAGAAGCGCCGATGAACTCACCTAACAGAGGGATGCCGACCAAATTCATTAAAACAGCGAACCCAGTCGCTTGCGCATGACTGATTCGATTCTTCGCAGAGTGCCGCTTGGTAAAATGCGCTACCTCATGAGCCACTACAGCTGCTAGTTGAGAGTCATTTTCTGCAGCCGCGATGATCGCCGAATGCACATATATTTTCCCGTTGGGAAATGCAAAGGCATTCAGAATTGGGGTTTTTACAATTTCTAACGAAACTTCATTAGCAAACTCAGGGTAAAGATTTGCGGCCATATTATTAATGTGTTGTTTCGCAGTGTATCCTGGTAACACTTTCCCAGATCGACGAATCATATCTACTGCATCTTCGGATTGACTCCAGAGGCGTTTTTCACCGTCAGTTAAGTTTGAGGTTTGACTCGCGTCTTCAAACTCAACCAATTTTGAAGTCGAACCGCATGCGCACAAACCTACTGTAAGTGCGAATACACTAACGGTCTGTTTGAAACCCATAATTTATTTCCCTGTAGTTAACGGACTTGTTGATAAAATCTCAGCGATTGCTGATTTTACACTTTTTTCACTGTCTAGACTCAAACCTTGGCTAGCTGATGAATTACTCCAGAGTAAGTGCCCAGTATCTAAGTCAACTACACCAATGTGCAAAACGGCAATGCCGCCAGGGTTTACACCTATACCTCCGATCATGGCCAGCGCCGCAAGCGCCTTTTTTCCGCCTGAAGTTACAATGTCTTCGCCATAAATAAAGATAGCTTTGTCACTGCCTGTCTTATCTTTGAGATATGAAAGCCCATTACCCAAAGTATAGTTAAAAGATTTTCTATCCGACCAAGCCGGTCCCATGTATTGGATGTTCTCTGCAGAAACTGCTACGCGTTGATAGAGTCCTACATAATCATCAAACAACAACTGTTCGTCTTCGTTTTCTACAGAATATTCGACTATGTCTACGTTATTTATATTACTGAATGCTTTTATTACTTCAGATTTGACTATGCGATTCGCTTCAGCAGATTCTTCTGGTAATTTTTCCAAACTACCAATACCTGATTCTTTAACTTCGACCTTAATTGGGATTAAAACTGCCGACGTCATGGACTTTATTTTTTGGCTAGATTCTGGATTTTGATTGCTTGTTTGGACTGAATGTGTGACACATCCTGTGAGTAAATATAGTGCGAGTAGTACAAATGAAATACGAATCATGGAACTTCCTTTTTAATACATCTGATTTTTTGTTTTTTTACCATCCATTGATTAGTAAATCACAACCTTTGGCCTAAAGGCAACTGAAAAATAACTAATACTAAATTTGCCGAACTTAAACCTATTCTTATGTTTAATTGGCTCTTTAGAGAGCTTGCCCCTTGCTTGTATAATGCTGCTCCCATAATTTATTACTAAATCTATTTTCAGGGTCAAGGCTTTGTTTTAATTCAAAGTAGTCAACAGCCTTAGGATAGGCTTTCAAGAACTGTTCGGTTGTCGCATCCATTTTCCAACATTTTAATCAGCAACAAATTTGGCAATTTTAGGTTGCCACCAATAGTCATTTTGTTTGGGAATCAGTCTTTCAGTGACCGTTAACGGCTTTTCGGATTGCACCCAACTAACGCTGTTTATCTGGGTGTAATTAGGAGGATAAATATCTGCATTATGAAACACAATGTTTTCATTAGTTTTGATTTGCGTTTGAAAGAATGCGCTGTAGTTGCCAATGGGCATATATTGGGTTTCCCTTGCTACTTTTACATTAGGCACTAGCTTAAGGGTTGCTTCAGTAATCACGCCCAAACCGCCATAACCACCAATGGCAGCATAAAATATTTCGGAATTTATGGTGGGAGAGGCTTCGATAATTTCACCATTGGCTAATATCATTTTGATCGACTTTACCGAACGAATTATTGGCCCTTCCCCCATGTAACGACCATGTACATTTACGCTAAGAGAACCGCCCACGGTGAAATTGGAATAGGATTGCATGATTTTGATAGATAGATCTTGTGGGTCTATTACTTCTTGAATATCTCGCCAGCGTATTCCGCTTTGCACGGTAATTTCACGCTTGACTACATCCAATGAGAGTACTTGATTAAAACTTCTCATATCAATATGCAAGCTGTCTTCTAGTGCTATCTGCCCACCTTGACTGTAGCGTCCTCCGCCAATGGAAATTTTCCCTTTTGATGACATTATCGCTTGGCGTATTTCGTCGGTATTAGTTGGTCTTATTACCTGTGCGACCCTTATAGGATTGAGCTGTGTGATGTCATTTACTTGTTCGGGAATAGGTGTAGGAGCTGTGTATTCAGGAGAAAGATCAATAAGTATATAAGATGCTAATGCACCCACCATTAGCAAAGATATGCCTATGAACAACAATGTGACTTTGACCAATCCTTTGAATAACTTTCGCATAAATTCCCTTTGAGTCTTTCGATACAAGGTTAAGATACCACTAGTTTTGCGAAAGATCTGCTTATCTGTAAGCAAGAGATTTACAAACGATATGCGTTTTAGAAGATATTCAGCAGGCCCGAAGACCTGCTAAATACACTAAGGTACATGGCTTTATACATTAGTTGGCTGGTCTTTAAACGGAGTTACATCACGTAAAAAAAGGCGGGGGGCAACCCGCCTTCTACTACGATAAAGATATTGGCCAAGACCAGTAGACCAACAAGACGAATACTAGCTCACTTGAAATTTTAATGCAAATGATAATTGTTTTTATTTATATTAACGTGTAGGCTAATAAATAAGTTTGGTCACCAAGATGTATGAGGATGTAATGAATAAAAATAATAAGATAATAATTTTGAGCTTAGCCAGTTTAGCCTTGTCTGCTTGTGGAGGAAGTGGAGGCGACAACAATAGTGCACCGCAATTTAATAACTCAGTTTATTCAGTAACCACTGTAGAAGAAGAAGCTGTCACCAGCCAAGTAACTGCTAGCGACGCTGATGGCGACAGTTTGACTTATACCTTAGCCTCTGCGCCGACTAATGGCACAATTTCGATTAATGCCAATGGTAACTTTACCTATACGCCAAATATGAATTTCGCTGGCACGGATAGCGCGCAAATTGCTGTCTCCGATGGCACAAGTTCGGTCAATACGACAGTCAATATTACCGTTACCAATATCAACGATGCGCCCGTTATTCAAACAACATCCGTTACCGTCAGTAGTCAAGGAACTTCGACGGGGTCAATAACGGTAAGTGATCCCGATGGTGACACTGTAACTTTTACTTTGGTAAATCAACCTGCGAATGGCTCATTAACACTAGATACAACCACAGGTGATTTTGAATATACCCCAGCTTCTCTTGAACAAATTGATGGTAGTTTCACTATCAGTTTCACCGACGGAATTATAAGTACGCCAATTCAGGCTGAAATTAACCTTACCCCTTCGTATAGCACTAATGCAGATAAACTTAGTTACTATTACACATCGATTAAATCAAATTTAAAGCAAGCTGATGCAATGATTGAAGCTATTGGCTCGGATGAATATAGAGACGATGTACGAGAATCTTTAGCCGTTGGTTATACCACCGCAGAATTTGACGACCAGGCAGAAAGTTACCTAGATCAGATCGCCACGCTGGACAGAAAAGCAAATGCACTTTTAGCGGTAGGTGAAAGACTTGATCAATTAGGAAAGGTAAATGCAGGTAACGATGCACGTTATCGTTCCCAAGCGCTATACAACCAATTCCTAGCAGAAAAGGGATTGGAAAATATGAACAGGGATGATGCCAGCTATTTCATCAGTATTATCAATGACTATGGCAATGTGAATAATGCGGATGCTAAAAACAATATGATTAGCACCGTACAAATTTACGCAGAGGCCATTAATAGCGAAGTATACAGTACTACCTATGGCAGACTCCTATCGGCGGCTCGGATTAATCTTGTTGACTTGCAAGAAGCTTATTACAACTCAGGAACAGATGCAGATAAAGTCCTTGCTCTGGATGCAGCTCGGTTACTTGAGCCCTTAGCAATGAACGTAGGCTATCGTGTTGTTACTAGAGGTGAATTCTCAGGTCGTAACAGTTACCAATTACGGGGGCTTTATCTTGGTTGGTTAGCAGAGCACTATTTTCATTTAGACCAAGAAGATAAAGCGAAACAGTATTTAGCAGAAGCGTTAGCCTTATATGGTGTAACCAACTACGACCCTGAATATGTGGTAGCAGTATCAGCTGACGCTGAAGTTACCCTAGCAAGTTATACAGCGGTCATTGAAAACCTCGCTGGATTATTTGAGTACTATTACCCAGATGCGGACACAAATTTAGCGCGAGATTTATTGGCGCCTGAGGCAAATGATTATGCTGATGCTACCATTTTTATGTATATGTATCGCGGACTAAAATTAGCTGAAGCTGGTCAAGATCTCACGCCATTATTCACAGAAGTAAGAACCTTTTTTGAAGAAAATGGTGATTTAAGAGACTATTACGAATTCTTAGTGCAACAGGGCGCTAGCGGCATTCGTCTAGCCGGTTTATTACTTAATCGTGGGTATGATGCCTATGCTAGAGAAGCACTAGAAACCGCCGCCAGTTTAATTCAAGAAGAAGCCTATATCACCGAAGAAACAGCTTTGCGTACGTTTGGAACCTATGGTTGCTTTGGATTAAATAAACTTTATGTAAGAGCCGGCGGTGATGCAGACTCAATTATCCAAGCCTGTGAATCTATAGCGGAAAGTTACTATCAAGCAGAAGATGGAAACTTCACTGAAGCTCAAATAGCGGAGGCTTATAAAGCACTCATTGGTTTGTATGCGTTGAATGACAACCAAACCAAAATGCAAGCAGTAGCTGATAACCTTATCGCGCAAACGGCACAATTTACTGATTTACAGGAAAGATTTGAGGCAAGAGCTGAAGCGGCTGCACTGCTCTCCAGCTATGGTTTATTAAGCTCCGCTAATAGCATTATAACTCAGTTGAGCACTGATATTCAGGCTTATCTGGAGACGGAAGATGGACAAACAGCAGACGCATTAGAAGATCTTGCTCGCAATGTATTGCCGTTTTTAGCGGGAGACACTAGCCTGCCCGAAAATGATGCTTGGTTCAGTACAAATGTAAAAACGGCCTTGCGACTTCAAGCAACAAGTGAAGGTTTTTCTGACCAATATTCTGCATTTTTGAGTCATCTACAAAACCTAACGTTAGCCATTGCAGATAAAGTACAAATGCTTACCGTGAATGAGCAACAAGATGTGGTCGAGTTTTTGGTTTTGGCCCTAGCTCGCGCTGATTTGTATACCCAAGCATCAGCTTGGATTGACAGCGATATAAATGCCGTTGCAGAGCAATATGAATTACGTGCTATTTTGGCGAGTCACTTAGCTGAAAAAGATGCCTTCCCGGGGAGTGCCGTTGCCAATGTAGATACCGACAATGATGGTTTGCCAAACTTTTTCTTATTGACCGCAAGTCAAGCCGATATCGATGCTTCAGGATTGGTTGCAGATAATGATGCTGATAACGATGGCATTTTGGATGCTGAAGATAGCACTCCATTAGGTGAATAAAAGGTCTAGTTAAGTACCCATGAAAAATAAAGTCAGCCAGTGGTTTACACTGGCTGCGTTGTTTTTTCTGTATTCAACAGAAATATACGCGCAGCAAGTGGAAACTGAATCACAAGAAAATTCTGAATTACCATCAGACGATGAGAAACTCAAGACTGAACCTAACGACAAGGTTGAACATGTATTAGTCGTCGGCGAATACATTGGAATTGAAGTTCCCGAAGCCTTTGGTCGTTTTACCCTTTCGGAATCTTTTGTCAGAAATGCCCCAAAAACCACGGGCGATATCAACGATTTAATCGCATTGCTACCTGGCGTGCAGTTATCCGAAGATGCCTTCGCAATTGGTCAAGCTGGTGAAATAAAAGCAAAGCCGATTTCAATTTCAGGCGCCCAACCTTGGCAAACTGGATTTTTTATCGATGGAATGAATTACAACAGTCGTTTAGATCCTGCGGCAAATAGTCGATCGGTTTCCAGTGTAAATGATGTGCAAGGCGGTGTGCAAACCTTCAATATAAATAGTCAAATTGTGCAAACAATTGATGTTTATGACAGTAACATTCCTGTGCAATACGGGGGATTTTCTGGCGGCGTGGTAGAAGTTGAAACTCGCTCATCCTTTGATGTAGAAGAGCCCAAAATATCTCTTGGCTATCGCTCATCGCGAAGCGATTGGAATCGTTACAATATGATTATTGGCGATCAACAAGGTGATTTATACGGCGTAACCTCAACCAATACGCCGCCTCAATTTACTCAACACAGCTACAATGTCATGCTGAACACCCCAATTTCAAACAACCAAGGGCTACTTTTATCTGCCAACTATACAAAATCCATTAAAACTGAGTATTCGTTAAGTGAAAATGTTAACACTCAGCGCGATAACGTAAACCTGCTGATAAAATACTCTATTAGAGATATCTGGTTTGATAAGCTTGACATCAGTGCCACCTATGCACCCTATGAAAATTTGAATATTCTACGGGATACCCTCAATAGTAATTTAACCATCAGCGGTGGCGGCTACGGAACTGTACTTAACCTAGAAAAAGAGGTTGATTTTGCCCAGTGGCGCAGTAAATTTAGTGCAAACGTAAGTGAAAATAGTCGCGCCGCGCCCCAACATTTTTATTTGTGGAATACATTGAGAGGAAAAGAATGGGGTCAATTAAATGCTGATGCAAGTTCCCAAGATAACACTTTATCAAGAGAAGGTGGATACGGAAATCTGGACAAAACTCAACAACATATAAATTGGCAGAACAGTTTATCTTTTAAAGAGTGGCAATTGGGTGACAGCCAACACTTTTTTGATTTTGGGATAAGTTTATCACAGCAAAAACTATCCAGAGAACGTTCAACTGATAGCTACTATTATAATTCTGCCAAACAATATAGTACTGAGCTAGGAGCGCCTACTCTCAACTGTAGCGGCTATACCATTGACTGTGTTGAACTCGTTTATATTCGACCTCTAGATGAATTAGAGGCGCAAATTGGCGGTCCTTTAGATTTTAATAACCTTGAACACGTGCAACTCTACAGTGACAACATTGCAGTTAGTCCTCAATACTTTCAATTTCGCATTGTTTATCCCGTCGAAGATATCGAGGTAGACGTAAATCAGATATCAGCATGGGCAAATTATCAAATTCTTTGGCAGAATTTAACCCTAAACCTAGGCTTACGTTATGACTATGATGACTTTTTCCAAAACCATACGATTGCCCCAAGAATTAGCGGGAGTTGGGATTGGTTTGATGATAATAGTACTTTATTGGTGTTTGGCGCTAATCGCTACTATGACGCTGGTTTAGCTACTTATAAATTGAAGCAAGAACAACAACCTTATTACACTCAATTTCGCCCAATTTTAAATAATAGCTTGCAAGCTTGGGTTCGCTCAAGCCGAGATGCAAATTTACGTTATTTATTTAATGACGTAGATTCTCCCTACAACGACGAAATCACTCTAGCCTGGAAACAACATCTAGGAGATTTTGGCTATTTATCTGTACGAGGTGTGTATAGATGGCAAAGAGATCAATTAGCCCGAGCAGGTGAATCTGTGCTAGGTGAAGATGGCTACCGATATGCCTATCAGGAGAACACTGGTTACGGAACTAGCAAGCGATTGTCGTTAGCATGGAATGGTCGTTGGCAAAATCATTCATTTTGGGCAAACACTGATTTTTCAGAAACGTTCAGTAGTAGCGATTCTTATGATGCAGTGCCAAGCGATGTCGGGTTGGACGAGATAGTATGGTATGAATCTGGCGATGAGATAGGCCGCTTAGCTACCCGTTCTGATTTAAATAATCTAAATACAAATTTTGCTCGTCCTTTAAAAGTCAATTTTGGTTGGCATGCTGATTGGACAGAGTATTTTTCTACCAGCATGAATGGTACTTATACCGGCGGTTATGATACCGCTGTCGATACAGGTAGCTACATTCGAGCATCAAATATACTTTGGCTGTGCGATACATGTGAAGTAGATTCACTTGAAGTTCCGCTCTTCCGCAAAGCCGAAATAGACGCTCGATGGATGGTTAACCTAGCGGCTAAGCTGCGTCTAAATGCTAATAATTTAGGTACAGTCACTTTGTCTGTTGATGTTAGTAATGTATTTAACAGTCGCACTTATCTTGTATCTCCAGGAAATAACGGAATAGAAACAGGCAGAACGCTCTGGGTAGGTGCACAATGGGATTGGTAATGAAAATCTTATGTGTATTGGTTTTGTTTTGTAATCTAGCCTTAACTAGAGCACAAGAAGCCACCGATTCTGATTCTCAGGTTTTGCAGCTCCGTGCTTTATACGCAAAACCTATCGCTGAATGGCCTATGGCAGAAACGGCTGATGCCGTAAAGCCCATAGCCCTTGCGCCGCTAAAAATACCAACAAAATTAGAATCCCCTAAAATAGCCTTAGGTAAACAATTATTTAATGATCCGATTTTATCTAGAGACAACAGTGTATCCTGCGCCTCCTGTCACCTGCCAAGACTTGCTTTCGTGGATAGACGTCAACAGGCAATAGGTATCGACGGACAAACTGGTCGCCGCAATACTCAAGCTTTATTTGCCCTAGATCAGTGGCAAAGCTTCTTCTGGGATGGGCGTGCTGTTTCTGCCCAAGCTCAAGCATTAGTGCCTATTAGTGACCATAAAGAAATGGATCTACCGTTAAACCTAGCCCTTGAACGATTAAATACAAATTCTAATTATCAAAAATTATTTAAGAGCGTCTATAAAACGCCCATGATTGATTCACAGCAGCTCGCAGATGCAATAGTAGCCTTTGAACTTACCATAGAACCGCCGAATACGCTTTTTCAGCAGGCGCTTCAAGCCTATCAGTACTCACCTTCCAAGGCTGTAAACATGCTTTCTGAGCAGCAACTTAAAGGTTTGCATTTGTTTCGGACAAAGGCTAAATGTATGACCTGCCATGAAGGCGCTATGTTCAGTGACAATCAATTTCATAATACAGGACTGACCTATTATGGTCGCCGGTTTGAAGATCTTGGTAGATACGAAGTAACTGGAAATAAAGAAGATGTAGGACGTTTTCGGACGGCTTCTTTAGTCGGTCTGCAGCAAACTCGTCCTTGGATGCATAATGGTCTATTTAATAACTTAAGAGGCATCGTCAACTTGTATAACGCAGGCGGAGCAAGACCTAAGCCAAGGGCACATCAAATTGACGACCCTTTATTTCCTGTGACCTCAAATCTGCTTGACGAACTCAAGTTAAATGATGAAGAGATTGCAGACTTAGTTGCATTTTTAGAAACCTTGTAAGCGGTATAATACTTACATAGCGCTAATTACAAATGACTATTGGAATAACTGCGGCGTTCTACAGGTTGGAATCTCTCTGAAAAGCGTAAGCTTTCAATGCCGCAGTCTCTGCATTCATTATAATACTTTTCTTTTCGTTTTATGATACGGGCTTCTTCGCTACCGCAGCATTGACATTGAGAGTACAAGGGGGTTTCAGTGGCGCAAAAATCACATTCTACGAAATAACCATAACGTCCATATTTTGCGGTTAAACCAACGCGGGAGCCACAACCTTGGCAAGCGACGGTTGTCATCGACAGAGTTTCGTCTAATTCAATCATTTAAAATCTTCCTTAAATTACTACTTTAGGATAATACAAAGTAGCTCCGTTTTCCGTATTTTTTTCTGCTTATAAGTATATTAATATATACTTAATGCTAGTTTTTGCTATTCCTGAATTCGCTTTTTTTGAAAAATCATTATTTTTTGAAAGATTAATTACCATTGCACAATCTATACTTTATGTTTGGATTGAAATTCCGATTTAATCCCCAATGTTCTATCAATCAATGGCAATAAAACTATCAAGGAACCATGGAATGAGGATGTTTTTGCTAACTCTTTTTCTAATAACTTTCTCAAGCATAACTAGTGCGTCAATAACATGGGAAACGCCCAAAAAAATAACATCTAAAGTACTTCAAGAACCCCGTGATTACCGCGTCTCACTGCCCATTGACTACAATGAGAATACAGACAAACAATACTCACTACTTTTAATTTTAGACGGTCAATTCTATGGCGACCTGGTGGCAAATAATGCGCTTTTCTTATCTGACGCAGGCGATATCCCTTATCATGTTGTTGTGGCGTTGGATTCTACCAATCGTCTTAGAGACTTCACGCCAACCGACTCCGACGATTGGGTAGGCGATGGCGGCGCCGATAAGTTTTTACACTTTGTCACTCAAGAATTATTACCGGAATTGCAAGGTTTATATCGTATAGAAAAACATAAGGTAATTTGGGGACACTCTGCAGCTGGACTTTATGTAATGCATCATATGATGTCAGCGCCAAATTCATTCGATGCCTATTTAGTGAATGACGGAAGTTTGGATTGGGACAATAAGGTCATTGAAAAGGAGCTTTCTCAATATTTACAAAGATCAGATCGCCCCAGGCAATTTTTATATTTTAACAATAGTTACCTTATCCAAGACATGCCTGATGAGGTCCGTTTTATAGCGCCATTAAAAGACATTTTGCGAAACAACGCCGGAGAAAAACTGCGCTGGGTCCATCAAAATCTCGATAATGAAAGTCATGGTAGCATTCCACTTATTGGCAGCATTAATGGCCTGAGAGCGCTATATGAAGGTTATCGAATACCTGAATCTGTTGTTTTTTCAGGGCTGGATGGTCTAATTTCGTACTTCGAACGTGTAAAGCATCATATTGGTGCTCCAAATCAAATTCCCGAAAATTCCATACTGGATCTGGCGTTTCATCAACTTTGGACCAAACCTGCAACTTCTGTTGCGACATTTGAATACTGTTTAGAGCTCTATCCTGAATCACTTTCTGCACTAGAAGGCTTATCCGAAGCCTATCTGAACCAAGGAGATTTTTCTAGAGGCTTGAAAACCTTAGAAACCGCTATTCAAAAAGCTCAAAAAACTGACTCAGAAAAAGCTGTCGAACTGCAAAAAAAGTTGGGGCAGCTTAAATTGGAACAAGATCTTTAATTACTGCGCAAATAAACCGTTTTCTAACCTATGTATTTAGAACCAAATACTTTTTCGAGGCGACCATCGGGATCATAAAGCTTCACGCTATCTTGATCCCATTTATAGCAAACTAGGTCTAAAACAAAAATAAATGGATACTTTTGGAGTTTGCCAACAGCAAGATTTTGGGCTTTACTGTAGAATTATTGAACAACAGCAAAATCAACAATATTGAAAAGGAGTTCAAGATGCCAATAAATCCCAATGCTGATCCTGTTGTTTTAGTTGTGCATGGCGTGCAACTTGGTGAAGATGACGATGCCAATCAACATCTTGATATTGAAGCCTTAGTTAAAGCTAGGCAAGTAGCCCCCCAAGCCTTTAGTGTTGACGCGTACAAATATGAAAACGTGAATGACCAAGCCGTCGCAAAACTTAAAGACCTTTCAAGGATTCTCATTCGATCCACTGTCGGCCAAATTCTTACGCCTAAAGTAATCGACATAGTGTTTGACGTGGTCATATCACTGCGAAATGGCTCAACAGCCAATCGCATTCGTGAGGGGCTGAAACAGAAAATTCTTAGCTATTATCAAGCCGGACGCCCCTTATTTATTGTGGCGCATAGTTTAGGTAGCGTTTACACATTTGACGTTATCAACGAATTAATCAAAGAAGGGCCATATTTTAAACGAAACGCGCCCCTAACCTTTCCTGCGTTAGGTTTGGTAACCATTGGAAGTCCATTGGGGTTAGATATGTTCAAAGCGACCGGCCGCAATATTGCAGAGAAACTTGGTACAGGTCGAGTCCCATTTCAGTGGTTAAATTACTTTGATACCAATGATCCCATAGTTTCCGGAAATATCTTTGGTAAACAGCTAACAGATCTCTCAATCGCAGGGAATTACCGTCAAGATGGGGATGATTTTGGTTGGTTTATCCGAGACTTTCCAGTCGTGACAGGCAAAGCACATTTACTTGCTCATATTGCCTATTGGAACGATATAAAGGTAGGTGATGGCCTTGTGGGTCTGCTGTCATTGGTTAAACGTTAATTGAAGGGAATGATTATGAAACGCATTATTGGAATATCTGGCATATTATTACTCACGTCTTGCACAAACCATCTTTATCAAGGCGCACTGGAATACGAAACCACAGATAATCGCATTTGCGAAGCTAAAATCTATTCCGATGACACTACTTGGTTTTTAAACAAAAACGGTAAGCCAGACACCATCACCATTAAACAAGGTGGTGACAATGATTCCTTTCAATTTGACTACTCGCCCACTGATACTGCGAGCTTAGTGAAACCGGCCGAGTTTTATGTGGCAGCTTTTGATCCAGACCAAGCCAACATAAGTGATAGCCAAGTGTTGTGCGGAAATTTAACTGGCTTTGAATCCTATAAAAATGGTGAAAACAGCGAAGTTGAGTTCCTATATGTGTGCAACAAAATGAATTTGTGGGGGACGACTATTAGCGGTCCTATGCCCGCCAGCGAAACGCCCTATGTATTCAAAATGCAAGACCCCGTTTCTGAATTTTCTTGGACCGGTGAGCAATTAAGTCAACGGGTAGAACTCCCTACCTGCAGGCCGAAAGAGGATTAGCCCCTTCTTCGTCATTTCGTCACCTCCTACGACGTTCCGACCCGCACTCGTCATTCCGACGAAAGTCGGAATCTGGTGAATGTTTCTGGAGATGCTGATATTCATCAGCATGACGTCTTGCTTCGTCATTCCGACGAAAGTCGGAATCTGGTGGACGTTTCCGGAGATACTGATATTCATCAGCATGACGAGAAACTTTTAGGAGGTGCTGATTTTCATCAGCATGACGAGAAACTTTTAGGAGGTGCTGATTTTCATCAGCATGACGGGGGAGGCATGAGCATAACGGTGAGAGTGTAAGCATGACGAATGGGCAAAGGTTTTTTGAATATGTTAGGCTATAAATCACGCAGCGCTGATTAAAAAATCATCAAGGAAGATAAAATGAATAAACTTTTATGTCAGGTATGCTTACTCTCAGTAATTCTCTATTCTTTTACCGCGTTTAATTTAGCAAATGCCGAAGAAAATCAAGTAAAACCCTTTGCTAAAGGCATTCGAGGTTTTTGGGTAACTCGAATTAAAGCGAACCAAAACATTGCAGATAACACTATTATCAACCTTATGTCGTTGAAAATTCCACGACAAGCGAATAATCCTCCGTATAAACAACAATCAAAATTTGGATCTGTAAATCTAAATTCACAAGGTAAAACCTGCACGTTTGAAGTTGTTAGTGCTATTGCCGACAGTAATAACGTTAAACTTGCAGTTTCGCTCTCCCCTTTTTATCAAGTGAACAAAAAAGGAAAAATAAAAGGTAATGAAAAAGCATTGGAACGATGCCGTGCTATTGGCCTTGATGGAATTGATTTTTATGCAGTAAAACCAAAGCTTTTGGGCGGCATAATAAGGTTCGAAAATGGTGATGTTGTGCACACCTTGTTTGAACCTCAAGGCGGGGCTTCGCTAAAGTTAGGTAGTGTCAATATAGTCGCAAAGAACGCTGAATTATTTTCAGTTAATATACCTGAACCAGCTATAGAGGACGTTAATTCAAATAAGATAAATCCCAAGGATGATAAACTAACAAAGACAAAACCGCCGAAAAATTCTCAACAATCTGCCCCCAAAGTCGAATCAACCGAAGAGCCGTTTTACAAAGACAACGCATTTACACTTAAACACCCTAACTTCAACACCTTTTACATACCAGTATATGACGGCATTCCAGCGTTAGTCAGCAACGGGCTGTTATCGACGGGTTCTAAGAAATCACCTTCGTATCAAGAAAATTTCTCTCCATCAAATCAACAAGACTGGCAACAATATTACACAGCGCTACGGGACTTTCTTGATATTGTTTCCATGATTGATAACGAACAATTAGTAAGGTGGTATAAGACTTCCCCCGGAGAAGGGAATAGCGGTGCATCCACCTATGAAATTGCCTTAGACAAACGCCGTGCTGATTGGATGCTCAATATCATCACCAAGGCATTTTTAACCGCAGCAAAAATTGACCATATTCATAAGTACTTTTGCCCTGAAATGGATAAGAAAAGTGTGCAATTTACTCGTAGTCGTTGTAGCACTTTCCAAGGAGATATCAATGAACAAAAACGTTTACTAAGCGTATTTTTAAACGAAACAATTCCTGAATTAACGCAATATGCAGAGCCCTTAAAACAGGTTAACAAAGTTTCGGTTGTAAACTGGGCTTTAATATCAAATTACGATTCTGAACAACAAGGTTTTGTCGTTAGCCTATTCAGTGACTTTACCTTCACACCTTATGGTGCCGTTGTTACTGAATCTGCTAGCGATTTTGCACGGAAATTCAAAGAAAGTTATCCAGTATTCAAAACCATGTACATTGGATCGAAAGATCGTTTATCAGGCGCAGGTTCTACAGGCGCATTATTACCTATGGATATAGACGCAGCTCAAACGTTTTTAAAACAGGCTGACGCAAACCAAAAACGTCTAGCAGCTATAATGACAATTGAGCTTATCCCAGAAAACATAGATGATTACGCAAAACGAATTCTCAACGACAAAAAACTCACATCAAGAGAATATAGATATAAATTAGTTTCAGAGAATGTTGAGCTATTCCAGCCTACAAAACAAGGCATGGTTCCAGTTCATACATTCCCGGTGGATGTTGAGCCTGTTAAGTGATTAATTTCGGCGTCATTCGTCCCCTCTAGTCATTCCGACCGTCCCTCGTCATTCGGCCCCTCCCTCGTCATTCCGACCCCACCTCGTCATTCCGCCCCTCCCTCGTCATTCCGCCCCTCCCTCGTCATTCCGACGAAAGTCGGAATCTCCCAGATATTTCCGGAGGTGCTGATTTCCATCAGCATGACGTGTAGCTTCGTCATTCAGACCCACAAGCTTTACTAACATTAGAATTAAAACTGCGTTACGACTGTTACTCCAGGAGAACTTGCTTTATCCAGTGAGGTAAGAGCTAAGATAGATTCCTCAAGAGAAATACAACGACTTAACAGTTTTTCTGGAGCAAGTTTTCCTGAAAGAATCATGTTTAACATTGCGTCATATCTATACGCTTGCATTCCGTGACTACCAAGAATCATTAATTCATGGGCAACAACTCTATCCATAGGAATCGGCGGGGTTGATTGATCTGCCAATAAAAGTCCAACTTGAATATGACGCCCTAAACGTCTAAGCGATTTAACCGAATTGACTGCTGTTATCGGATGACCAAGTGCGTCCAGTGAAACATGTGCTCCACCTTGGCTAATTTCGTGAATAGCTTCAACTACATTATCAACTTTGTTTGCATTAATCGTTGCAACCGCTCCAAAACTCTCCGCCAGCTTTAATGCTTCTTCTGACAAATCAACAGCAATTACGTTTGCCCCTATAGCTGTCGCTATCATAATTGCAGAGAGCCCTACGCCACCACATCCGTGAACACTAACCCACTGCCCAGCAGAAACCTTACCTTGATCAACTACTGCGCGGAAAGAGGTAGCAAAACGGCAACCCAAGCTAGCAGCAGTCGTAGATGCCATGTTATCTGGCAAGGCAATCAGATTTACATCAGCATGATCTATAGAAACAAACTCAGCAAATGAGCCCCAGTGGGTAAAACCCGGCTGCGTCTGAATTGCACAAACTTGATGGTTACCAGAGGCGCAATCACTACAACTACCACAAGCACTTATAAACGGAGATGTAACGCGATCGCCAACTTTGAATGTTCGGACATTTTTACCAACAGCTTCAACTACGCCAGCAAATTCATGACCGGGAACATGAGGCAATACTATGTCTGGATCATGCCCTTTCCAACCATGCCAATCACTGCGACAAACGCCAGTAGCTTCCACTTTTATTACAACACCATCAATTTTAGGAGAAGGGTCATCTACCTGCATAATCTTTGGCAACTCTCCAAAATTTTCAAATACTACAGCTCTCATTAATACCCACCTTTCAAAACCATTAGTTTATTCATTTTAGTTTACAGAATTGACTTGAAATTACTTTTCCATTTTCTGTCATTTGCGCTACATTTATGCAAGCATCTTGCATAATTACCATGACTTTTAAAGGAATATTTACTTGAAAAACCTAGATAAAAAAGACATTGTTATTTTACAAAAACTACAATCCGACGGTCGATTATCTAATGCAAAACTTGCAGCAGATCTTTCTATTAGCGAAGCAGCTTGCTGGCGACGAATCAAAAGCATGGAGAAGGAAGGGTATATAAAGGGGTATCAGGCCAATCTTGATCGCAGCAAACTAGGGTTTGGCGTTATCGCTTTTGTTCAGATAACTTATGTGGAGCATGGTATCGAAACTACGAAGCAGTTTGAAAAAGTAATTCAAGATTCTCCGAACGTTCTGTTCTGTCACAATACAACGGGTGATGCAGACTTTCTATTGCAAGTTGTTGCAAAAGACCTCGATGACTACAGTAGGTTTGTCGAACATGTTTTAAGGAAGCTAAAAGGCGTCTCATCTATTAGATCCAGTCTATCTTTGAGGGAAGTTACTTCAACTACTAGGCTTCCAATAAATTAAGTTCTAACTCATTTAACGGGTATGAGTAAAGTATCACCATTCCGACACTACGCCGCCATTTAATCCCTCTCTAGTCATTCCGACTCACCCTCGTCATTCCGTCCCAACATCGTCATTCCGACGGAGGTCGGAAACTGGTGGATGTTTTAGGAGATGCTGATATTCATCAGCATGACGGGAACGTTTAGGAGGTGCTGATATGCATCAGCATGACGTGTAGCTTTGTCATTCCGACGGAGGTCGGAAACTGGTGGATGTTTTAGGAGATGCTGATATTCATCAGCATGACGGTAGAGGCATCAGCATGACGGTAGAGGCATCAGCATGACGGTAGAGGCATTAGCATGACGGAGAGGTCATCAAGCTACCAATTTTTAAAATTTATAGATTTAGTAAAGTTTTATGTTTTTTTTGTTAGAACTCTCCACGATTCTGTGAAGTTTCTCATTGATAGTGTGCAACAAGCTTAAGTGGCTTATCACTTAAAACTCTCTCGACCGGGGCTATACACCACTTAAGCGTAATTAGAGGCAAATTGTCCTCTATCTTCAAGGAAACTAAAAGGCACTATAATGAAATTAAATCGACTATGTAAACTTATAGGATCAGTGGGGTTAATGGCCATTACCCTATCTGCAATGGCTCAGGAAGCTGATGACGATGTTCAACCTTCCCCGCCCTCTATTGGCACAGATATACCCGTCACTTATTTTGGTCCACCACCGTCATCGGTTGAGCCAGAATTGATTGGCCCCTATCAATTATTGACTGCGGGTGAATTAGACGTAGACGCAGGCACAATAACCTTGCCTCTATATGAAGGACGCCTTAAAGAAACCGGGGAATCTGTATGGTACATTATCACAGATACTACGGATAAAGATGTTGCAGAAGCATTGGGTATCAACCATGCTGCTAAGCTAGCATTTGCAGACAATTTACGTGCCGTAAGAATCGCTGAAACCAGTTTCGACGGTACTCTTCTTTTTCACTGGGGTTCAGTAGACTTTTCTCCTGAGCGTTCAGTGGTTCCTGGTAACACTACCATTGCCGAGAATCCAGCTTTCCCGCCTGAGAGTTTTCAACCTGGCGCTATAGGCGACGAACTTTACTCTCCTTTAGTGAAAATCATAAGTTCTGGCGATCACATCTATAACGCCCCTATGGTGGCATTTAATGTGGATGCAGAACAAATTGATTTCTGTGATACCACACCTGACTACAGTTTGGTACATGACAATGTGGCCTACATCTGTCCTTCAGAAGGCACTGTCACCATGAAACTAACCCCAGGTTTTAGTTTCGCCAAGCCGGTACTTTATATGTCTACAGACGCTAATAATGAACTTCCAGCTGCTCTGGAAGGGGCTATTTTTGCGCCTGGCCTACGAGATGTTGAAGTAGGTGCTGATGATTCCTTGTTTAGCGCAGTAGAACGTATTTTCGGCTTTGTTAATGGTCCTGTAAACATAGTTGAAGGACAAGTGAACCCTCAACGTCAAGGATTTGAAAGTGCTTTACGCGGTGAAGGTCCTCCATTGAATGTATTAGGTGGTATTCCAACGGTAGCCACAGATTACAGCCCGCTTTGGGACTTAAATCTGGGCGAATGGACGCCTGAAGCTGTGAACCAGCGTTATCCATCACGCCTAACCGAAGAGTTCCAAATCCTCGGCCTAGTTGAGCGTGGCTTCATTACCGGTCCAGGTGGCGCTTTGTATGGCTCGACTGGAAATATCATCAACTGTCCAATCGTACACAGATTCCTGTAAGCACCGATTAATTTAAATAGTAAGGATTTTAAAATGAATATTAACACCTCTAAAATATTGTTGGTGACGGCATTTACGCTGGCGTTGGCAGCTTGTGGGAGTGACGGCGACACTGGTCCTCAAGGACCTCCAGGTCCTCCTGGCCCTGCTGGTGAAGATGCACCGGTTCCTACACCTACTCCAATTACTGTGGTCGGTGGCCGACTTGCGCAGGATTTTGCAGACGCGACGGAAGCAGAAACCAATGCTTTTACGCCTAATTCAGGCGATCCTTTGGAATTCGATCCAGATGAAGATGACGTAAGACCTGGACCACCTTCTGTGGGCGCCGATATTCCGGTAACCTACTTTGGACCAGCCCCATCTTCAGTGAATCCAAATTTGATTGGCCCATTGCAACTATTGACTGCTGGTACTGTAGACACAGAGTCCGAAACTGCGACCATCACATTGCCATTATATGAAGGTCGTCTTGCTTCTGGCGGACCTCGTGACGGCCAACGTTTTTGGTATGTGGTTACCGACACGTCTGACCCTGAAAATGCCGAAGCCTTGGGTCTGAATTTCAGCGCAAAATTAGCCTTTACTGACGTCAGTGAAGAAGGTGATAGCTTTAACCCCAATGCAGTTCGACGCGGATTTTATGATCAGAATGGTACACTAATAGTTAACGGTGGTGCAGTGGACTTCTCTCCAATGAGAAATGTGAATGCCGGCTCTACTAATGACGATGGCACCAGTAACTTACTCGCTAGCTTAACTTTTGCTCCGGGTGCAGTTGGCACTGGCGTGGACGATGCAGACGGGTTTTACAGTCCATTGGTCAAAATAGAAAACGCCAGAGGTCACATTTATAACGCACCTATTGTTTCCTTTAATACTGATGAAGAAGATTTTGCGGCATACTGTGACGGCATCAGCATGGAAGAGATGCAAGAAGCACGCTCTATTTTGCATGACAAAGTTGTTAGTATCTGTCCAGGTGAGGACGGAGAACCCGGCACAGTTACCTTAGAATTGACACTAGGATTTAGCTTTGGCCGACCTGTGCTTTACTTATCTACTGACGCTTCAGCAGAAATTGCATCTGCATTGGAAGGAGCAGTATATACTCCTGCACTTGGAAACATTCCTGTAGGCCGTGATGATTCATTGTTTAGTTCAGTGGAGCGAATTTTTGGCTTTACTAACGGCAAAACAAATCAGCAGGCTGGAGAAGTGAATCCACAAAGGCAAGGTTTCAATAGTGCAATTCTCGGTGAAGGCGGCCCATTGAATGTATTAGGCGGCATTCCAACCATTGCTACCGACTACAGCCCACTTTGGGATCTGAACTTAGGTGAGTGGACGCAAGAAGCCGTGGATAACAACTATCACAGCAGAATGACCGAAGAATTCGCCATTCTTGGCATGGTAGAACGCGGATTTTTGACCGGCCCTGGCGGAGCACCCTACGGCTCAACCGGCATCATTATCAACTGCCCGATTGTTCAACGTTTACTATAAGTAATAGTCCCAAACGCCGCTTGATTAAGCGGCGTTTTTTTAAAATGGAGACTTAGTCATTCTGAGGGTTCATTCGTCATTCTGACGAATGTCAGAATCTGTTGGATATTTCAGTAGATGCTGATGTACATCAGCATGACGAAACACTCTAAATTCACTATTCAAATTAATTCAACCCACCCTACCGATAACTCTCCAAACTTGGACAGCTACAAATAAGGTTTCTATCCCCGAATACGTCATCGATTCTATTTACCGTTGGCCAGAACTTGTTGTCTTTGACTGCTGGTACTGGGTATACCGCGAGTTCACGGCTGTAGGCGCGGTTCCAATCGGCGTCTGTGATATCCGCTAATGTGTGTGGTGCGTTGTGCAATGGATTGTCGGTTGCGTCCCATTCGCCGCTTTGCACTTTGGCAATTTCATTGCGGATGCAAATCATGGCTTCGATGAATCTGTCTAGCTCGGCTTTGGCTTCGGATTCTGTTGGCTCAATCATTAAAGTGCCCGCTACTGGGAAGCTCATGGTTGGCGCGTGGAAACCGTAGTCGTTTAAGCGTTTTGCCACGTCCATTTCAGTCACGCCGCTAGCTTCTTTTAGTGGACGTAAGTCGATAATACATTCATGGGCCACGCGACCTTGCGTGCCTTTATAAAGCACTGGGTAATGACCTTCGAGTTTCTTGGCTACATAGTTGGCATTTAAGATGGCAACTTCGGTGGCTTTTTTCAGACCTTCGCTACCCATCATTTTGATGTACATGTAACTAATTGGCAAAATTGATGCACTGCCCCAAGGCGCCGCTGATACTGCGCTGTTGTCGTTCAGTTCATCATTGGTGCCTGCAGCTTTTAGTTTTACCATGCTGTGGCTTGGTAAAAATGGCGCAAGGTGAGATTTAACACCTATAGGTCCCATGCCTGGGCCGCCACCACCGTGTGGAATACAAAAGGTTTTGTGCAGGTTTAAGTGAGATACGTCTGAACCAATTAAGCCCGGTGATGTAATACCCACTTGGGCGTTCATGTTGGCGCCGTCCATATACACCTGACCGCCAAACTCGTGCACTATGTCACAAATTTCACGCACGGTTTCTTCGTATACACCGTGAGTCGATGGGTAAGTGATCATGGCACAGCTTAAGTTATCTTTTACTTGCTCTGCTTTGGCGCGTAAATCTGCAAGGTCAACGTTACCTTTTGAGTCGCAGTTGACCACTACTACTTTTAAGCTCACCATTTGCGCAGATGCTGGATTAGTACCGTGAGCCGATTGTGGGATCAAACACACGTTTCTGTGTCCTTCGCCACGGCTTTGGTGATAGCGTTGAATCGCTAACAAACCAGCGTATTCACCTTGTGCCCCTGAGTTTGGTTGCATAGAAAGGGCATCGTAACCCGTGATGTTAATTAACCAATCGCTTAGCTCTTCTAACATCTCTTGGTAACCTGCAGCTTGGTCTAATGGCGCAAACGGGTGAAGTTGACCAAATTCAGGCCAGGTCACTGGGATCATCTCAGCTGTTGCGTTTAATTTCATGGTACAAGAACCCAATGAAATCATAGAGTGATTCAATGAAAGGTCTTTGTTCTCTAATGTTTTTATATAGCGCAACATTTCAGTTTCTGAATGATAGCTATTAAACACTTCATGCGTTAAAAACTCAGAACTACGTACTAGGCTTGCAGGAATTGAATCACTGCCTTTTTCCAGTAATTTGGCATCTAGGTCAGCAACAGATAAACCGTGGTTATCACCAATGAATAAGCTAAATAAAGTGTCGATATCTGCACGAGTAGTGGTTTCGTCTAAACTAATGCCCACAGCACCGTCTAAATCTGCACGTAAATTAATGCCTTTTTCTAAAGCTGCGGCTAATACCGCGGCTTTGTCATCTACCTTGACAGTTAAGGTATCAAACCAAGTAGTGTGAGCTAGTTTAACGCCTTTAGCAGTTAAACCGGCAGCTAGAATATCAGTTAATCTGTGCACGCGATTAGCGATGGCAGACAAACCTTTTGGTCCGTGATACACCGCGTAAAAACTTGCCATGTTGGCTAATAACACCTGAGCAGTACAAATATTGGAGTTGGCTTTTTCACGACGGATATGTTGTTCACGTGTTTGCAGTGCCATACGTAATGCTGGGCGTCCGCGAGTGTCTTGGCTCACACCAATAATACGGCCCGGTAATGAACGTTTGTAATCGTCGCGAGTCGCAAAAAACGCCGCGTGTGGACCACCATAGCCCATAGGCACACCAAAACGTTGAGCGCTGCCTAGCGCAACGTCGGCACCTAACTCACCTGGAGGCGTTAACATAGTTAATGCTAGTAAATCGGTAGCAACTGCCACTACTGCTTTGCTTTCCTGTAAGGTTTCAATTAGTCCTTTGATATCGACCACTTCGCCTGTGGTGGTTGGGTATTGCAATAAGGCACCAAACACATCATGTTCGCTGGCTGCTTCCATTGGGCCAATAATCAATTCGAAACCAAACATGTCAGCACGGGTTTTTAATACATCGAGTGTTTGTGGATGCACAGAGTCGGCGGCAAAAAAGCTATTCGACTTTTTGTTTTTAGATACGCGTTTTGCCAATGCCATGGCTTCGGCCGCTGCAGTAGCTTCATCTAATAAGGACGCAGAAGCTAAAGGCAAGCCTGTTAAATCAATAGTGACTTGTTGGAAATTTAAAATCGCTTGTAAACGGCCTTGAGCAATTTCTGGCTGATAAGGTGTGTAAGCTGTGTACCAACCTGGATTTTCCAACACATTTCGTAAAATCACATTTGGCGTTAAGGTGTCGTAGTAACCTGCGCCAATAAAGCTCTTTAATACTTTATTTTTACCTGCAACGGTTTTAAGCGCTGCTAGGGCTTCTTCTTCACGTGCGCCTTCACCTACTTGCAAACGATCAGATCGAATGCCTTGTGGCACAGTTTGTTGCATTAGATGATCAAGAGAATCAGCGCCAATATCCGCTAACATTTCGCTGATTTCTTGTTGGCCGGGCCCAATATGACGTCGAATAAACTCGTCTTTATTTTCTAGTGTATCTAGACTCACTGACGACATTTCAGTGCTGGTATTGGTAACATGACTCATAACGGGTAACCTGTAAAAAAGAATATAAAATATTCAGGCGAACTCAAAAGTCCGCCTGCTAATTAGGAATTGTTGTGTCGCTTAGTCTTCTTCAATAACGCCAGCGTAACCTTCAGCGTCTAATAAACCTTCAACTTCTTCAGCATCGTCCGCTTTAATTTTAAATAACCAACCATCACCGTATGGGTCTGAGTTTACAAGCTCAGGTGAATCTTCTAAATCTTCATTTACTGCAATTACTTCGCCAGAAATAGGCGCGTAAATATCAGAAGCGGCTTTTACAGATTCTGCAACAGCACAGTCGTCGCCAGTAGTCACTGCATCACCAACGTCTGGTAAATCTAAAAACACCATATCACCCAAGAGTTCTTGCGCGTGTTCTGTGATACCAATGGTGAATACACCATCACCTTCTGAACGAATCCATTCATGAGTATTTGCGTAACGTAATTCTTGTGGGATATTGCTCATAATATTTCCTAATTGAGTAAATGTTAGTGAATATAAGTGTTATTAAAGTACGCTTTTGCCGTTGCGAACAAAGCTAGGCTTTACAACGTCAACTGTGATGTTCTTTTTACGCATAGCGACTTCTGCTGTAGCGCCCGGTTTAGCTCCCTCACCTGCTGGTACTCTTGCCATTGCAATGCTGAAACCTAGGGTTGGAGAAAATGTTCCCGAAGTAATAATGCCTTCGCCGTCTGAGGTTGTCACAAAAGTGCCCGCTCGAAGTACGCCTTTTTCTTTCATTACTAAGCCAACAAGCTTTTGTGTACCTTCTGCTTTTTGTTGCTCTAAAGCGCTACGACCAACGAAGTCACGGTCTTCTGGTTCCCACGTAATGGTCCAGCCCATGTTTGCCGCTAATGGCGATACTGTTTCATCCATATCTTGGCCGTATAAATTCATACCTGCCTCTAAGCGAAGAGTATCACGTGCACCTAAACCACAAGGGCTTACGCCGGCGGTTAATAAGGAATTCCACAAATCGATAGCTTTGTTATTTGGCACCATGATTTCATAGCCAGCTTCGCCGGTATAACCTGTAGTAGCGATGAATAAGTCTTCAGCTTGCACACCAAAAAACGGCTTCATATCTTTTACTGCTTCTACTTGTGCATCGGAAAAAATCTTGTGGGCTTTTTCTTTAGCATTAGGGCCTTGCACGGCAATCATGGAAAATTCATCACGTTCTTTAATCAGAACATCGAAACCTTCTGCGATTTTAGCTAGCCAGTTAAGATCTTTTTCTTTAGTCGCGCTATTTACCACTAAGCGATAGTTGGTATCGTCAAAGTAATACACAATAAGATCGTCAACCACGCCACCAGCTTCATTTAACATGCCGCTATATAATGCTTTGCCTTTTTGGGTCAACTTAGCCACGTCATTGGCCAACAAGTAGCGCAGATAATCTTTAGCCTGAGCGCCAGTGACATCCACTATTGTCATATGAGAAACATCGAACATACCTGCGTCTTTTCTTACTGCATGGTGTTCTTCAATTTGTGAGCCGTAATTAATAGGCATTTCCCAACCGAAAAAATCCACCATTTTGGCACCGGCAGTAACATGGGCTGCGTGCAGGTTTGTTTTGTTCATAGCATTCTCTTTTTAGTCAATATTGAACCAGTATAGAAACAGGCTATGCAGCAAACAAATTAAAAGTACAAATAGTTACATAAAAATTTTTAATGTATTATTGGCACAGTATTAGATTATATAATATTTATATTATGAAACAACTATCTATCGATAACTTAAGAACCTTTGTCACCATTGCAGATTTAGGTAGCTTTCAAAAAGCAGGTGATTTGTTGGGTAGAACCCAACCAGCCATTTCATTACAAATGAAGAAGCTAGAAAGCCAACTAGAAAAAAAGCTGTTTACTAAAAAAGGGCAGAGTTACCAACTTAATCCCGATGGCCAGTGGTTATACGAGCAAGCTAGAAAAATATTATCGTTAAATGATGGCATTTTCAGAGAATTTACCGAGCACAAATTAAGTGGCCGCTTGCGTTTAGGCATTCCATCAGAATTTGCCTCTACCTTACTGCCCAGTATTGTGGGCGAATTTAGCCAACGATACCCAGATGTGTCCTTAGATGTTACGTCGGCTCTTAGCCGGCAATTATTATCGCCTAATTTTCGCCATCAGTTTGATTTAATTTTGGCGTTAATCCCGCCAGAGTTGCCAATCGAAGGGGAAGTATTATTAAAAGATCAATTAGTTTGGGTGTGCGATAGCAATCAGGCGGTATCTAAACAAAGCATTAATTTAGTGGTTGCGCCCGATGGCTGTGTTTATCGCAGTAGAATCATTGAAAAACTTAAACAACAAACCCATGCGTGGAAAATCACTTATACCAATGCCGACCTTTATGGTTTGATAGCCGCCATGCGCCAAGGTTTGGGCATTACCGCTTTGGCTCGTTCAAGTGTGCCCCCAGAATTGAGCATTATTAAAGATAATCGGCTACCTCAATTAGGCCAAATAAATATTTGTTTAATTAAGCAAGAAGGCCAACATCCACAAGTTTGTGAAACTTTAACCGGGTACATCAGGTCTAGAATCAACTAATAGATAAAATGAATACCTAAAATTAAATTCATTTATGTCAATTTTATGTATATTTCGATAATATTTTATTAACAAATGCATTTTTTACGTATATAATTTAATCATCATTTCATATTACGTAGTTGTAATGATAACAGGGTGTTTTTAGTTCAAACCTGATAAAAATAATAATAAGTAGATTTAAGTATATTCAGTCATGTATAAGCATAATTACTTTTTTGTAACTCGTATCATGCGTTTTGTTGTGATCGCTGTTATGTTAGCCGTATTTCTCGTAGGTGCTATGGCAGTAGCCGCACCAGGTGCAAAAGCGCCTGAGAAATCGCCAAATGAAGGCGAAGGTCCATACGCAACTCTTATTCTAAGAGGCGCAAATCTGATCAACGGGGAAGGAGCTCCCGTACAAGGTCCTGTTGATATTGTTATTGAAAACAACAAGATAACTAATATCGTTAGTGTTGGGTACCCGGAAGTACCCATAAGGCCAGACAGGCGACCTAAGCTTCCTAAAAATGGCAAAGAAATTGATTTAACCGGGCACTTTATAGTGCCCGGTTTCGTTGATATGCATGGTCACATTGGCGGGTCGGCAGATAACATCCCTGCAGAGTATGTTTTTAAGCTTTGGATGGCACATGGCATTACCACGGTTCGAGAGCCTGGCAGCTTCAACGGACTTGACTGGGTCCTTGATCACGTAGAACGTAGTAAAAAAAATACCATAGTAGCGCCTCGCATTATTCCTTACGTTGGCTTTGGAATGGGCCAAAAAGAGCCAATTTTTAGTGCCAAGCAAGCAAGAGACTGGGTAAAAAAAATTGCTAAAGCTGGGGCAAAAGGAATTAAATTTTTTGGTGCTAGCCCCAAAATTATGGAAGCCGCATTAGACGAAGCTCAGAAACAAGGTTTAGGCACCATGATGCATCATGCCCAATTAAATGTAATGGGAACAGATGCTCTGGATTCAGCTCGTTTAGGCTTGGTTTCTATGGAACATTGGTACGGACTACCTGAAGCCTTATTTACCGACCGCACACTTCAAAATTACCCTACCGACTATAATTACAATAACGAATACCACAGATTTAAAGAAGCCGGCCGGTTATGGCAACAGGCAGGTAAACCCGGCAGCGAAAAGTGGAATCAAGTGAGAGATGAACTCATATCATTGGATTTTACTATTAATCCCACTATGACTATTTATCAGGCGAGTCGCGACCTGATGCGCGAAAGAAACGCCATCTGGCATGAAGAATACACCCTGCCTACCCTTTGGGACTTTTTTACACCTAGTCGATATGCTCATGGATCATATTGGTTTGATTGGACAACCGCTGATGAAATAGCCTGGAAAGAGAATTTTCGTATTTGGATGCAATTTATCAATGACTATAAAAACCATGGCGGTCGCGTAACAACGGGTTCTGATTCGGGTTATATCTACAAAATTTATGGTTTTGGATACATTGCAGAATTTGAACTGTTACAAGAGGCAGGTTTTTCACCTTATGAAGTGATTCAATCAGCCACTTTAAACGGAGCGCAAGCCTTAGGTATGGATGATGAAATTGGTTCTGTTGCTGTGGGTAAACTCGCTGATATGGTGGTGTTGGAATACAACCCACTTCAAAACTTTAAAACACTCTATGGTACAGGGCATTATCGTTTAAACGAAAATAATCAGCCAGAGCGTGTAGGTGGTGTTAAATACACCATTAAAGACGGCATTGTGTATGATGCTAAGCAATTACTTAAAGATGTACGTGAGATTGTGGCAGAGGCAAAACTATAACCACTTTTTATTAGGTGCTTGTTCTATGTGAGTAGATCAAGCACCTAAAACACATCACTGTTGACTAATCGTCTGAGTGAGACTGCTGTTTTCGTTGTTTACGATCCCGTGCAGATTGTTCTTTACGCTTATGAAGCTTTGATTTAACTGCATCAGATGTATCACCTCTACTAGCATGATAATCATCATCTTCATAATCGTCTTCTTTTGAATATCTGTAATCTTTTCCCATAACAAATTCTCGGTTTACTCACAGTATTAATATCTATTCTGCGCGGAAAAAATCCAAGATGATTTTGGCATAATCAATGCCAAATTAATAACATTAAATTATATTAAGATTTATTTATATTAATTTTCAATTAGTTAGGTTTAAAATCCACTAATTCCCAGCAGCTTGTTTGATAAAAAATTCTTTCACTGGAGATACTTTGTTAGCCGCTAACAAGCCTAGGTTTCTTACCAATTTTTTCATTGGATTATCGCCATCAAACAACTGCTTAAAACCTTCCATAGTGGCGATTGTTTTCATCGCTTCGGCTTTTTGCTTTCTTTCATAATTGCGTAAAATTTTATTATGGCCAACGGGGTATTTGTCTTTCGATTGAATTAACAACTCCGCTAACGTTTGCGCATCAGAGAGACCTAAGTTTGCACCCTGTCCTGCCAGAGGATGAATGGTATGTGCGGCATCTCCCACTAATGCCACATGCAGCTTGGTCCATTGTCGGGTGTAACGCATGCGTAACGGAAATGAAAAACGCTCAGTTGTTAAGGATACTAACCCTAATTGGTTGTCGATATCAACTAACAGCGCTTTGCAAAATTCATCCTCACTCAACCCCAGCAATTCGCTAGCGCGTTTTGTCTTCTGTGACCACACAATTGAACACTGAAATGGATCGGCAAGGGGTAAAAAGGCGAGAGGCCCAAAAGGTGTAAACCCTTGTCGCGCTGTATTATCGTGAGCTATTTCGGTACGCACATTGGCAACGATAGCTGTATGCTCGTAATCCCAAAATGTTTCCGAGAACCCCATCTGTGCTTTGATCTGTGAATTCGCGCCGTCGGCGCCAACTAATAAACTACCCGTAATTTGTTGTTGATTACTCAATTGCAAAGAATATCCAGCATCGATTTCTTGAATCTGCTCAACACTTACCCCTAGTAACAGCTGAATATTAGACATTGTTGCCATCTTGTCATTTAACGCGGCCACAATAAGGTCGTTCTCAATAATATGACCAAGATGTTCACTTTGCATTTCTTGAGCGCTAAATTCGATTTGCCCAAAACCATCCTTATCCCACACTTGCATATCTGTGTATGCTTGCTTGCGTTGGATATTTTGCCAGATGTTCAGTTTGCGGAAATAAGCTTCACTGGCTGCGCTTATAGCACTTACCCTTGCCGAAAATACCTTAGGCTGGATATCAGTGGTAACTGCACTGGCAAAATCGACTACTGTGACGGAAAATCCAGCTTCAGCTAAATCAATAGCAAGTGAACCGCCAACAATACCGCCACCCACGATTAACACATCAGTGTTTTGCATTTTTTTGGCTGGCATTAGCGTTCTCCCATGGCGTAACGAACAAAGGCTTTCTGCAGTAAAGATGAGTGATTCATTAGTTGTAAACCTGCACTTCTTCCCACCACTGTTGGTAGATAATGATTGGAAAACACTCGCACTAAACTGTCTGTCGCGGTAATAATAGAGGTTTTATCCTTGCGTCTACGCTTTTTATATTCAGATAAATTACCGAACACGCCCGGATCTTGTCCTCGAAGGCTTTTCACTAAGTCAGATATATCACGTATACCAGTATTAAATCCTTGCCCAGCAATGGGGTGCAAGCTCTGAGCGGCATTTGCAATACAAACCACACGGTGTTGCACAAAATCCGGCACGACTTTAAGTGATAAAGGATACTGAAATCTAGGTGAAGGACTATGGATACTGCCCAGTCTTGAACCAAATAAAGTTTGTAGACGTTGGCAAAAATCTTCATCAGATAAGCCTTTTACTTCTTCTACCATTTCATCACCAAGGCTCCACACCACAGACATTAGATGCTGGCTATTTTGACCTTGTTCCACTTCCATGGGCAAAAAGGCAATAGGACCATATTTGGTAAAACGTTCAAACGCCCTGCCTTGATGCGGCAATTGAGTTTGCACATTAGCGATAATAGCGGTTTGCTGATAGTCCTTTTGTTCCACCACAAAATTGAGTTTTTCCCGTGTAGGGGAGTTGGCTCCTTCGGCAATAATCAAGAGTTTTGCGTTTAATTTGCGGTTTGAGGTGTTAATCGACACTGAGTCTTTGTGCTGTTGCAGACTTTGGATACTTTCATCCGCAAAGTAATTGATTTTAGTCCCAGATAACTGCTCATACAATGATAATCCAAGTGTTTCCAGTCGCACTACCTGACCAAAACTCTTTACGCCTAACTCATCGGCAGATAAGGCTACTTGGGCGCAATGATGGCGATCTGATACATGAATATGCTTGATACTAGATGATGGGATATCTGAGATATCCATACCAAAGCTATGCAAATGCTTGATAGATTCAGCCGCCAAAGCAATCACCCTAGCATCAAAACTAGGATGAATATCAGATGCGCTAGGAGCATATTTTTCGATCACTGCCACGGAATAATCCGTGTTTTTAGCAAGAGCCAAGGCTGCCGCGCAGCCTGCAACGCCACCACCCGCAATAACTATATCGACTTGTTCAAACTCTGACATTTGTGCTTTTGTTGTCTTTATTTTAGAAATGTTAGGCTTGCATGAGTGTTTCAATAGCAGCGATTTCTTTCACTGCGCCTATAGTAAGCACTTCATTGCCCTTGTTTGTTATTAAAATATTATCTTCAATTCTTACGCCTATGCCTTTGTATTCATCAGGTACATCTGCGTCTTTACTGACATAAATACCCGGCTCTACCGTCAATACTGTGCCAGGCTGTAATGGTAAATCTTGTCCGTTCTTTTTGTAATTACCCACATCATGCACATCTAGCCCTAAATAGTGTCCTAAACCGTGCATGAAGAAATTTCGCCAACTTTCATTTTCAAGGATCTCAGGCAGACTTCCTTTTAAAATGCCTAACTTGAGTAATCCACCGGCAATGATCTCTACTGCGATTTTCATCCCCTCAGCTAAGGTTGCGCCTGGGCCAAAGTAATCGATACAAGCCAACTGAGCATCTAACACCAGTTGATAAATATCAGCTTGCGGCTTGCTAAACTTACCATTGACTGGAAATGTGCGGGTAATATCTGCCGCATACCCTTGATATTCACAACCAGCATCAATTAACACTAAGTCGCCATCATTTATCACTTGGTTGTTTTCAGTGTAATGCAAAATACAGGCATTTTCGCCACCGCCCACTATAGTGTTGTAAGCTGGGAACCTTGCACCTTGCATCGCAAATTCATGCAAAATGATGGCTTCTAATTGATACTCCCAAATCCCTGATTTAGCTTTCTTCATTGCCGCTAAATGTGCATCGACTGAAATATCCGCCGCTATTTGCATGACAGCAATTTCATTCGCGGATTTTATCAAACGCATCTCATCTAATAATTGACTCACATCATAAATACTGCGAGGCGCTATCATTGATTGCTTAGGTGCAGCTTTACAAGTCGCAATGGCAGTTTGAATTTCAGCATCCATATGGGGATGAGAATCTAGGCAGTAATACAAATGTTGATGACCGTCTATGAATTCTGGTAGCAGTTCGGCTAACTCTTCTAAGCTGAACGCTTGGTCTACACCTAAATCTGTGGTTGCTTGTTCAACCCCGAGTCGCTTTCCTTGCCATATCTCTGCTTGTTTGTCTTTGGGGGGGACAAAAATATAACTAGCGCCTTGTTCAGATTCATCTTTGTTCGATAACAGCAGTAATCCATCGGGTTCATTAAATCCGGTGAGATACCAAAAATAACTGTCTTGTCGGAATTGGTATTCTGTATCCCTACTACGTGTCACTAAACTCGCCGCAGGAATAGCAACTAAACTGTCAGGTTCGCATTTTGACAGTAACGTCTGTCGACGTTGAATGTATTCTGATAAAGGTATCTGTGTGTTCAATGGATAACCGAAGAAGGATGTTGACGACTATCAAGCAAAGACTTGCCTAATTCATTAAAACAAAGCATGGCGCTGATACGCACATATTCAACCACTTCAAACAAAGCTTGTTCGTTATCTTCGCCTTCCGACATATCTTCGTCCATTCTGGCAATCTGGCTGAAATCTTCCAACGCTTCTTTTACCTCATCTGAGCAGGTTTTAAAGTCAGATTGATGCAAGCCAAAGCCTAATAGGAAACCTTGCACCCAAAGCACTAGAGCTTTACCTCTGTCATTGATTGGTGCCGAGTCATCTGGTAAGAAAAGAGTCAACGCAAAATCAGGTTCGATGAACTCTTGGCAAATTCGGTTAAATAAACCCACCATTATCTGTTTGGTTTGAGAAGAAAAAACATCGCCTTGATTGACCACATCTTCAAGGGCGGTAATCCAATCTTGATTATCAACACTCATACCGCCTGCGAGCATGCCGCAAAGTATACCATGCACTTCAGCCACATCGACGAGTAATTTCTGCTGGGCAAATTGGTTACTCAATTCGTCATATTGTAAATCTGTATCACTCACAATTTTGTCTCAAAGTTATTTCGCCTGCAATCCTAGCACTAACGGGGCAAATTAACTAGCCAGTTAAATTGTGAACGAAATGTAAAATATTTTGATTGTAATAACACATTTGATCTTTTAGAGTATTTGAAAAAAAGGAAGACTTATGTTGCAAGAATATCCCTTAGCGGTCGCATTGATAGCCATTGCCGCGCTCCTCATTTTGATTATTTTCATTCGCATTCATGCTTTTGTTTCTCTCATCTGTGTAAGCGCTTTCACAGCTTATTTAGGGGGCATCCCCTTCGATAAAATCGTTAGCACAATGACCGCTGGATTCGGTTCGACCCTAGCATCCGTTGCACTCTTAGTTGGTTTAGGCGCCATGATAGGAAAACTACTTGATATTACTGGCGGCGCTCAAGTATTAGCCGACAGCTTGGTAAGTAGATTTGGCGCAAAAAATGCGCCTTTTGCTTTAGGCATAGCCTCTTTATTATTTGGCTTCCCGATATTTTTTGATGCTGGATTAATTGTGATGTTGCCAGTAATTTTAAGTGTTGCGGCAAGATTTGGTGGCTCTGTACTATTTTACGCTTTGCCAGCCGCTGGGGCTTTTGCTGTCACTCACGCCCTAGTTCCCCCGCATCCAGGACCTGTAGTTGCCGGCGACTTACTAGGCGCAGATATAGGTTTATTGCTGGTTTACAGCACCCTGGTTGCAATTCCAACTTGGTATGTCGGAAGTTTTTTATTTTCTAATTTTATCAGTCAAAAATTCATGATTTCCTTGCCTAATTATTTTAAACCGGCCCAAAGCGTTGAAAATCCACCTGAATTTTCTACTGTACTCTGGATTCTGCTACTTCCATTATGCTTAATATTTTTAAATACGGGTTTAAATGCCTATCAAACAAGCTTTAATCATGATTTGGATTCACCACTAGTGGAATTATTAATGGCAATTGGACAAACACCCATTGCATTATTGATAACCCTGTTGTTGAGTTTAGTCTTATTTTCTCGTCGTTTTAGCCGAGTAGAATTGGAACGATTATGTGACCAATCTCTCGGGCCAATTTGTGCCATCATTCTAGTGACTGGCGCTGGCGGAATGTTTGGCGGTGTGCTGCGCGCTATTGGCGTTGGCGATTCTTTATCATCTCTCTTGTCAGATATAGGCTTACCGTCCATAGTCGCGGCTTTTATTATTGCAGCTTCTTTACGCATAGCCCAAGGCTCTGCCACTGTCGCCTTGACCACAACAGCAGCCATTATTGCGCCAGTTGTGGCTATGGACACAAGCTTATCCTCGGCTGATTTATGCTTTATTGTAATCGCCATTGCTGGAGGCGCCTCGGTTTTATCTCACTTCAATGATTCGGGTTTTTGGTTAGTTGGACGTCTTTTGCAGATGGATGAAAAAACCACACTTAAAACCTGGACCCCTATGGTCACTGCGATTGGGGTTACTGCGTTCAGTTTGTCTTGGTTTTTAAGTCTATTCCTTTGAAATAGACTTTAAACCGACTCTTGGATGCGTTAAACTTTGCGATTCTTGCAAATCGGACTTGCAGCACAAAGCTTCAATGCTTCCTGGAATGTTTGCTTGTATACTGCATGTTCCTGGCCGATGCTATAAACTTAGGATCTTGACTCTATTGCTTTTGCGCAAGCTCGACTTGAATCGAGAAGCCTACGGCAATGATGATATTTCCACCGTGTCCATTTCGGCGCACGGACGATAAGTATGCGGCGGCATTTTGGGGGGCGCCCTATTTCTATGAGTAGCTAAATGGCAGTTTTCAATTTCGGATCTATTAATATCGACTACGTGTATAACGTAGAACACTTTGTCGCACCTGGAGAAACCCTTTCTTCCACTGGTTTTAATGCCATTCTAGGCGGTAAAGGTGCTAATCAATCAGTTGCATGTGCCAAAGCTGGTCTAGCTACCTATCATGTAGGTGGAATAGGCTCTGGCGATTTACCAATGATTTCGCCAATGCATGACGCCGGCGTGAATATGGATAATGTGCAATCCTTTGATGATATTCCAAGTGGGCATGCAATTATTCAGGTCACCCCTGACGCGGAAAACGCCATATTATTATTTTCTGGCGCAAATCATCAGCTAAATCAAGAACGTATCGAGCAGGCATTGGCCAACGCCAATAAAGAGGATTGGGTATTATTACAAAACGAAACTAATTGTATTGCCGACATCATCGAAACTGCTCATGAAAAAGGCATTAAAATAGCCTTCAACCCAGCGCCTATGACCCAAAGCGTGGTTTCGTTACCCTTAGAAAAATTAGAACTATTGATTGTTAACGAAATTGAAGCCATGCAACTTACTAATACTAAGACTGTTGAAGATGCCAAAGCGGCACTTTCGACTACTTATCCCGATTTAAAGCTGGTATTAACCTTAGGCAAGCAAGGTGTTTGTTATCTTCACCAAAATACCGAGTATACATGCGAAGCCTTTAAGGTCGATGCTGTAGATACTACTGCTGCTGGTGATACTTTTATCGGTTATTTTCTCGCGACTTATGATGCTACTCAAGATGTGCAAACTGCCTTGAAAAGCGCTTGCGCAGCGTCCGCAATATCGGTGACCAAGAAAGGTGCCGTACCCTCTATTCCCGCCAAACAAGACGTGGATACTTTTTTACAACAATTCTAATAATGAGTTCCCCAATGACACAAAAAATAATACTCGACACTGATCCCGGCATTGATGATGCAATGGCAATTTTCTATGCTTTTCAAGCACCGGAAATTGATGTTTTAGGCCTTACGACTGTTTTTGGTAATGTACCAGTAGAAATGGCTGCACAAAATGCGTTGTCATTGGTAGAACTTGCAGAACTTGATATCCCAGTGTGCAAAGGTACAGGCGTTCCGCACTACGGTCCTAAATCTACATTCGCGCATTTTGTGCATGGTGATGATGGCTTTGGCAATATTGGACATCATGCACCTAAAGGAAAACTCCACGACCTCAGCTCGGCTGAATTTATCGTGCAACAAGCGAGAAAATATCCTGGGGAAATAATCCTAGTGCCTATTGGCCCTTTGAGTAACATTGCGCTCGCACTTAAACTTGAGCCTGAGTTACCTAAGTTAATCAAAGCTGTCTATATCATGGGTGGGGCAGCCTTAGTACCGGGTAATGTAACCCCAGTAGCTGAGGCCAACATATGGAATGATCCTATCGCAGCCGATATTGTCTTTTCTGCAGGTTGGGACCTTATTATGTTTGGCTTGGATGTTACTTACGACTTACCCTTCGACGGTGGTTTTGTGGATATTTTAGCGGAAAAAAATCCTAAGCTAGGTGGCTTTGTCGCCAAATCATCACAGTTTTACATGGATTTTTATTCTCAAAATCGAGAAGAAAGAGTATGTTTTTTCCATGATGCCTTTCCACTCGCTTATATTGCATCACCTGATATGTTTGAGCTGACAGAAGGTCATATGCGAATCGGGACTGACCCATTAATGAAAGGTCAAACAAGTTTCGCGCCTGTAGGCAGTACGCCAAGTGATTTGTGGAATGACATGCCTTTGATTAAAGTGGCGACTAAAGTTGATCACCCAAAACTGACCCAACATTTTATAGACACCTACGCAAAATAAATGAAAGAGCCAACAACGACACAACTACGAAATACGCTTCGACAAACGTTTCGTGAGCGTCGTAAGTCGTTGTCCCACCAAGAGCAGCACACTGCTGCCCTTGGTTTAGTAGATCAAATTCAATCTCTAGATGTACTGCAAGGTGCTAGTAAGGTTGCACTTTACATGACCAATGACAGTGAGTTGGATACTCAACCTCTGATTGAACATTTGTGGCAGCAAAACGTTAAGGTATATCTGCCCGTATTACATCCTTTCAGTGATGGTTATTTACTCTTTCTTCATTATCATCCTAATTCAGTGATGACAGCAAATCATTACGGTATTGCAGAACCTAGACTGGATTGCCGAGACGTTTGCCCAGTGGCCAATTTAGATGTGCTTTTTACGCCTTTGGTGGCTTTTGACGCCTCAGGCAACAGATTAGGCATGGGTGGTGGTTTTTATGATCGTACATTGGCGTTTCTACACAATAATAAACAAAACCAACCAAAATTAATTGGACTAGCCCACGATATTCAACAAACCTTAAGTTTGCCGACAGAAGCATGGGATATTCCATTACCTACTATAATTACTCCCACACAACATTTTTCATTTACCTAATATAAGGATAAGGTCGTGGACCAGAATGATAAAAAACGCCTAGTAGGCGAAGCTGCCGCAGAATTCGTACAACCGGACACTATTATTGGCGTTGGCACCGGCTCAACCGTCAACTATTTTATTGATGCTTTGGCCAGTAAAGCGCATTTACTCAAAGGAGCGGTTTCCAGTTCAGAAGCCTCTACTGAGCGTTTAAAAGCCTTGGGGATTGAAGTATTCGATCTTAACGAAGTCGATACCTATGACATATATGTTGATGGCGCTGATGAAGTGACTGAACATAAACATATGATCAAAGGCGGTGGTGCTGCTTTGACCCGAGAAAAGATAGTTTCAGCGGTCGCCAAGTCATTTATTTGTATTGTCGATGATAGTAAAAAAGTGGGTGTTTTAGGCAGCTTTCCTTTGCCGGTTGAAGTGATTCCAATGGCTCGCTCTTTTGTTGCTCGAGAAATCGTCAAACTGGGTGGCGACCCAATTTACCGACAAGGCGTGGTCACTGACAACGGAAACGTAATACTTGACGTACATAATTTGAAAATCTTAAATCCGCCTGAACTTGAAACTCAGTTAAATCAAATTCCCGGTGTTGTGTGTAATGGAATATTTGCTCACAGAGGCGCGGACATAGTATTAAGTGCCTCAGGTGACGGTGTTCAAAGATGGTAATTGATTTTATTATCAATTTATTTGTTTGAATATTGGGCAAAGTCTGGTATCTTTGCCTCCATCATTTAGACGTCTAGATGTCTTTTATTAAGACTAAATTCTAGCTCAGTAGTTTGCCAAAGTAAGGAATCTATTTTTCCATGAATAAACCGTCCCTAGCTAAGGATAAAATTAAGATACTTTTGTTGGAAGGACTCCACAATAGCGCCCTAGAAACTTTTAAAAACGCGGGTTACCACAATATTGAATCACTTAAAACATCGCTTCCTGAAGAGGAACTGATAGAAAAAGTGAAAGATGTTCATTTTATTGGAATCCGTTCAAGAACTCAGTTAAGCGAAGAAGTGGTAGCAAAAGCGAAAAAGTTGGTGGCGGTTGGATGTTTCTGCATAGGCACAAACCAAGTCGATTTAGAAGCAACGCAAATTCGTGGTATTCCTGTATTTAATGCACCCTTTTCAAATACTCGTTCTGTTGCAGAATTGGTCCTTGGACAACTCATCGTATTATTACGAGGCATTCCCCGTAAGAATGCTAAAGCGCACAGAGGCGAGTGGGAAAAAAGCGCAGTAGATTCATATGAAGCTAGAGGTAAAACCTTAGGTATCATAGGTTACGGTCACATAGGTACCCAGTTAAGTATCCTTGCTGAGCATTTAGGCATGCGTGTGCAATTTTATGATATTGAAGACAAGCTAGTACTAGGTAACTCTACTCAAGTACCATCTCTGAAAGAATTATTAAACACTTCAGATGTTGTCAGCTTGCATGTTCCTGAGACCGCGCATACTAAAAACATGATCGGAAAAGAAGAACTCGCCCAAATGAAACAAGGTGCAATTCTTATTAATGCCGCGCGCGGCACAGTGATTGACATTGATGCACTTTGCGAAGCAATGGAACAAGGCAAATTAAATGGGGCTGCAATTGATGTATTCCCAGTTGAACCTAAGTCAAACGACGAAGAATTCGAATCACCGTTGCGTAAATTTGATAATGTCATTCTTACGCCTCATGTGGGCGGTAGTACTCAAGAAGCGCAGCAGAACATTGGCATAGAAGTGGCAGGCAAATTAATCAAATACTCAGATAACGGGTCGACTTTATCTGCGGTGAATTTCCCTGAAGTATCCTTGCCGCAGTTTACCGATCGTTCACGCTTGTTGCACATACACAAAAACCGTCCAGGGGTGTTGACGCAAATTAACCGAGCCTTCGCAGACAAAGGCATTAATATCGCGGCTCAGTACTTACAAACCGACCAAGAAATTGGTTATGTAGTTATTGACGTAGAAAAAGATCATGCTCAAGACGCGTTTAAAGAATTGAAAGCGATTAAAGGTACTATTAAAACTCGGATTTTGCATTAATAAACTTGTAATAGACAAAAAAACGCGCTATCAGCGCGTTTTTTTGTCTCTATAGCTTGGTTTAAAAGAAGCTGTAAACCAAGGTAGCAGCAGTTTCAGTGTCGAGTTTTTCAACACCATCTGCTACATCAGAGTTGTGGTCAAATTTAATGGATAGTTTCATAGATAAACCACCAAAAATTTGTGCCGTTAGTGCTGACTCCGCTCTTGTTTTGGTGTTGTCAGAACCCACTTCCGTTGAAAATGTTTGAGTGAATTTAGCCGTTTCTGAGATCTGCCATTTGTAATCGGCAGCCGCACGTAAGATAGCACCGTTGACGCTCTCGTCATTTTGATCTTTAGCGAATGAGTAACCAGGACCTATACTGTAGTTGAATGAACTCCCCTGGTTTTGCCAAACTTTATGGTTCCAACCAGCTGCGACTGTTGACTGGTATTTAAAGTTACTGAAGCGATCATCTTCATAAGAAGCAAATCCAAATAAACGGTAATCTGGATTTTCCAGTTTGTAGTTGGCTTGACCTGAAGCAAAAAATTTCTGCGCAGTTGTATTTTCGACTTCTTCACCAGTGTCATCGTCAGTCACTGTATCTTTTTTGTATAGAGCTTCGATAGCGTAATCGTTACTCCACTGTTCTAATTCTTGTTTAGCGGATAAACCTGCACTTAGAGAAGTTGTTTCAGTATTACCAGTAGTGACGATAAAGCCAAACTCACCGTCCATCGTAAAATCTTTTTCATCTTCAGCTTGTGCATAACCGATTGACATGGTCGCTAAACTAACCATGGCTGCAATTTTTGTAATTTTCATAGCGCTTTTCCCTAAAATTTAGAATTGAATCCATGCTAATACAAGCGGAATAAATCCTTTAGCAGAATGCGCGTATAGTACAAAATACGTGAGTAGTTGCCAACCTAAAAAAACTGATAAACTAAAGAAACACTGGTCCTAGTGGTAAATTGATCGACATTATCACCGACATTTTCATCTACCGTCATTTCAAAACTGAATTTCATTGCCAATCGTTCAAACACTTTAGCGGATAATGAAGAAATAGCTGTGGCTCTATTATTGGTATCGCTTATTTCAGCCGACAAGTTTTGTTTAAATCTTGCTTCATTTTCAAATTCATAAACGAAGTTAGCAGTTCCTCGAACGATAGGGCCTTCTTCGTTCACATTGTCATCCTCTTGGCGATAGGTGGCGTATCCTGGACCTACACTATAGTTAAAACTACTTTTCTTTTCTTCCCAAAGTATGTGACGCCAACCCACTACCGCAGTGAACTGATCCCTTAGCTGTAAAAATTCATTATCATCATATTCGGCATACAAGAATAATCGGTTTTTACCTTTGATAGGTTTATAGTCAAACTCCCCAGACACTTGCACTCGGCTAGTATCGCTGCTTACTCCAGACACGTCACCTGATTGATTAAGTATCTGCAAATAATATTGAGAAATCCATTTTTCCATTTTATGACTGGAATCAAAAGCAAGCATAAATACGCTGGTGTCAGTATTCCCAGTGGTTTTTAAGAATCCAAACTCGCCATCTAATACTAACGCCTTTTCGCTTTCTTTTTGTTTTTTAGCTTCTAGTATCTTGAGCAGATTCCGCTTTTTTTGGTGGGCATTGCGAAAAAATTCGTAGGCTTTTTGCTGATAAGCAAGCGCAACTTCCTCTGCCATCGAGGGCCAAGAAATTAATAGTAATATGAGAAAACAGCTTTTTTTCATTTGCGCGAATTCTAAATAGTTATATTCGCGCTTATATATTTTGGTTTTATTAATCTTAATTTAGAGCTGACGCTATTTTTAGCGACTCGACACGCGCGAATTCGGAAATGATATCATATTCATCATCCGTTAATCCAATAGTGTCGATGAGGATTTCTGGTGTACTTGACTGATGGATAAAGTCTGCACCAAGATTGTAATGGGCCATACCTGATGATGCGTATACAACTGCGCAGTCAAAGTTACCTAAGCTGTCTTCACTCAAAGAAAATTTCAATAAAGCCTCGTAAATAGACTCCGGTATTTGCCAGTTTTTGAGAATCAATCCACTACAATGGGCAAACGTAAAGTTAAACACCGTCATTTGTGCTTCAAGAGGGGGATACTCGTCTAATAAATCCTTATATTTAAGATATTTTTCTGGCAAACGAGTAGCGCAGATGAGTTCACTTAAATTATGTAAGATACCAATCACAAAATATCTGTCGCTACCTCGAATTTGACGCTGTTGCGCAATAGATTTGGCAATCAAACCGCCTAATACCGCTTTCTCCCAAAATTGGTTAAAATCTATTGCTTCACTAGCAAATGATTTAAACGCTAGGTTGGCAGTTTCGGCCATGGAAATGTTATACGCAGCTTCACCACCGATCACACCAAGGGCTTTGGGCACTGTAGTAATTTGGTTTTGAAATCTGAACAAAGCACTGTTGGCCAATCTAAGTACTTTTGCGCTCAAAGATGGGTCGACCGACATGATTCGCGCTATATCATCAACTGACGCACGAGGATCATCCAGCATGGTTCGCAACTTTGTACAGGTATCAGGCAAAGTAAACGACTTACTCGCAAACTTTACGATTGGCTCCAACGACATGGTATTACTCTTATAATTCAACACATCGTTATACTACTAAAAACAATTGCGCCATAGGTTGGTGAAATTTATACCAATACTTGGCAATTCATAACTAAAACGAGAGGTTTAGAAGAGATTTTGTTGGTTAAAGTGGGTACTTTGGGTCTCTTGTTTATTCTTTTTCGCCTGATACATTTTCTTTCTACGATTACAGGCATTGATAATTATTCGTTTCGTTTGATCGTCAACTTTGTGCCAGTGTTGGCGCTCTTCTCGACTACGGAAACACCCAATACAATAGCCTCTTGGACCAGATTCACATACCCCAATACAAGGACTGGGAATGTCAAAAAATTCAAGCTGCTGCATGTAATGTTGCGACCACCAATAAGAGTTAATGCTCACATTATAATCAATCCGTAAATTTCTTCCCTCTGAGTATTTGTACAGTTGTTCAGTCTATTCAAGAATAACGCTTAAATTTTTAACCATTTATAGATTTTATGCGTCTGGAATTCGGTCAGTTTTGCCATAGCGTAGGCGATTACTAAAATAGCTATAATCAAAGCGAAATATAACAACAGGCTAGTAAAACTGAAGGTCAGATAACCGTCACTATTAATCAACACTGCTCTTCCCAAACACAGAAGCGGTGTGTGAATTAAATACAAGGTATAAGAAAATCCCGCTAATTCATGAGAAATCTTTTTGTTGGTTGAAGAAGGGACTATACGCTTATCACTGTTAATCAATGCGTAGCAAAATAGGGCAAAACTAACGCCGCAGACGACTCGCTCAACTAGTTTGGAGTCCATTTGCCCTGAGAGTCTGACGAAAAGCAAAGCCGCAATGAAGACAATAAAACTTATACTCAACAGCCAAATATAATGTTTGTTATTAACAACAGAATAAGGCAAAAATAATAGCCCAACGCCTAACAACCAAATACTAAATAAAATCGAAATATCTAATCCAACAAAATAAAAAATGATAACTGCCGTCATCAATTGAATTAGCTTTATATGAGGAGCGCTTTTACATACCAAGGGTAAAAACAACAAAGGAAAAAGAACGTAATACCAAAATTCATTGGCTAAACTCCAAAGTGCGCCATTGGTTCCTAAGGTCGGAGTCAATATAGTTTGGGTAAAAAACAAATTTGATATAAAAATGCTGAAGGACAAGTTTTCTGGATTAATAGACCCATACAAAGTATTGGCATTGTATACGCCGTCAGAAGTCCAATATGTAAGCCCATACATGTCGATTAGGTAGGTTAAAATCAATGCAGGAATTAACACCAACCACAGCCTAACTAAACGTCTGGACAAGTAATTTTTAAAACTAAACCCCTGACGGTTTACTTGATTGATAATAGAGCGACCAATAAACAAACCGCTGAGTACAAAAAATACCATAACAGCAGGCGAACTGTAGCCACTGAATAAAACGCGAAATATCTTTTCAGCAATAGAAGGGTTAACAACTTCAGCATAAGGGCCGAAAATTCGGCCAACGGCGTGTCCACATACCACAGCAAGAGCAGCAAAAAATCGAATGTAATCTAGTGATACTGATGTCAAACCATCAGGCTGTAGCTTTGCAATCTTCAACATATAAGTATCAGACGTCCATGTGATGCATATACAAGTTTATTGTTAAAAACTCTACATATATCACGTTGCTATAAGATTATTCAATACACTAATTTATTTGGATTTGAAGAATATCCTTGTTAAGCGTTATTAGCATGTGGTTAAGTTTGATTTAATTTACTGATTTCATAGCATAAAAAAAGCGCCTTAAAGGCGCTTTTCACTAAAACAGAAACTCAGTTACTTTTTCTTCGCTTTTGGATTTGGCAAATCAGTAATACTTCCTTCGAAGATTTCTGATGCTAAACCAATAGACTCATTTAGTGTTGGGTGAGCATGAATAGTTAATGCTACATCTTCTGCATCTGCGCCCATTTCGATGGCTAATCCAATTTCACCTAGCATTTCACCAGCGTTAGTTCCAACCATGGCACCACCAATAACACGACCTGTGTCTTTTTCAAATATCATCTTAGTCATGCCGTCAGTTGCATCAGAAGCAATTGCTCGACCTGAAGCTGCCCAAGGGAAGCTTGCAGTTTCGTAGCTGATACCTTGCTCTTTAGCTTCTTTTTCGGTTAAACCAACCCATGCAACTTCTGGCTCAGTGTAAGCCACTGAAGGAATACATTTAGGGTCAAAGTAATGCTTCTTACCCGCGATAACTTCAGCGGCAACATGACCTTCATGTACAGCTTTGTGAGCAAGCATTGGTTGACCGACTAAGTCACCGATAGCAAAGATGTTATCAACGTTAGTGCGCATTTGTTTATCAACTTTGATAAAACCTCTTTCGTCGACGTTTACGCCAGCTTTATCAGCATCGACAAGACCACCGTTTGGTCTACGACCAACTGCAACTAGTACTTTGTCATAACGTACCGGTTCTTTAGGCGCCTGTTTACCTTCAAAAGTTACATACAAACCATCATCTTTAGCTTCAACTGCTGTCACTTTTGTTTCTAACATGGTGTTGAACTTATCTTTGATGGTTTTCATGTAAATCTTGATGATGTCTTTATCAGCTGCAGGGATTAACTGATCTAAGAATTCCACCACGTCAATCTGTGAACCAAGGGCATGATAAACCGTACCCATTTCTAATCCGATAATACCACCACCAAGCACTAGCATTTTCTCTGGAACGTCTTTCATTTCCAATGCACCGGTTGAGTCAATTACTCGCTCGTCATCATGAGGAATGAAAGGCAATGCTACAGGCTCAGAACCAGCGGCAATAATTGCTGTTTCAAAAGAAATAGTGGTTTTACCGTCACTTCCTTCCACTTCAAGGGTATTTTTACCGGTGAATTTTCCGTAGCCTTGTACGTGCTTAACTTTACGCATTTTTGACATGCCCGCTAAGCCTTTAGTCAATTGACCCACTACGCCGTCTTTGTAACCACGAATTTTATCAAGGTCGAATGTTGGCTCACCAAAGGTTACACCATGATTAGATAGGTGCTTAGCTTCTTGAATGACTTTCGCCACGTGCAATAGCGCTTTCGATGGAATACAACCAACATTCAAACAAACGCCACCTAGGGTTTCACGGGCATCCACTAATACGGTTTCAATACCTAAATCAGCTGCCCTAAATGCTGCAGAATATCCACCAGGACCAGCACCAAGAACCACTAACTGTGTTTTTATTTCGCTCATTATGACCTCAAATTACCTTTTTAAAGTAAACATTTGCCGCTTATTGTACGGCAAATGTTGATTTGTTTTAACCTATTAACTTCATAAATGAAGGATAAGTCTTTTACAAAATAATACGTCTAATATCTGACAGCACTTCACTTAAATGCACAGCGAATCGAGCTGCTAGTGCACCGTCTATCACTCTGTGATCGTACGACAATGATAGAGGTAACATTAGACGAGGCTGGAATTCTTTTCCATCCCACTTTGGTTTTATTTCACTCTTAGATACACCTAATATGGCGACATCTGGGGCATTTACAATAGGCGTAAATGCAGTTCCACCAATACCACCAAGGCTTGAAATAGTGAAACAACTCCCTTGCATATCTTGAGATTTCAATTTGCCGTCTCTAGCTTTAACGCTGACTTCCATTAGTTCTTTTGAAATTTCCATTACGCCTTTTTTGTCCACATCACGAATGACAGGAACAACAAGGCCTCCAGGAGTATCTACCGCAATACCAATATGATAATACTTCTTCTGAATCAGAGTTTCGCCAGACTCAGATAAGCTGGTATTAAAGGTCGGGTAAGCTTTTAACGCATCCGCAACCGCTTTCATCATGAACACTAATGGCGTAATTTTAACGCCCAATTTGCGTTTTTCCGCAATTTGATTCTGTTGCTTACGGAAATCTTCTAAATCCGTAATGTCGGCCTCTTCAAACTGGGTTACATGAGGAATGGTTACCCAATTGCGATGTAAGTTTGGTCCAGACAGTTTTTGAATACGAGTTAACGGCTTCTCTTCTATCTCACCGAACTTGCTGAAATCCACCTTAGGTGGCGGAATAACCTGTAAACCGCCTTCCCCACTACCAATGCTCGCACCCGCAGTTGCTTTAGGACGAGAAAGCTCATATTTCACATAAGACTGTACGTCTTCTTTTTGAATACGACCTTTACGACCTGAACCTGTCACTTGTGACAAATCAACACCAAACTCTCTGGCTAAACGACGCACTGAAGGTGAAGCATGTACTTTTCCTGTTTTGCTCTTCTCGCCCGCAGATGGATGATGTGGAACAGGCGCAGAACGCTGTGGTGCTGATTGTTGCTTAGGTGCACTTTGTTCAGCTTTTGGCGCAGGCTTACTTTCTGTAGCTGGCGCTTTTTTAGGTGCAGATCCTGCTACTTCAAGGGTTAATACCAATGAACCTTCAGAAACTTTGTCCCCTACTTTTACGCTAATAGAAACAACTTTACCTTTTTCAGGTGCAGGAACATCCATGGTTGCCTTGTCAGTTTCAAGAGTAATCAAACCATCTTCTTCGTTGATTTCATCACCTTCGCTAACAAGCACATCAATAACGTCAACTTCTCCAGCGTCACCAATATCAGGGACTTTTACTTCAATGACTTTGCTTTCAGAAGATGCTTCTTCCTCTGCTGGAGCTGATTCTGTCGAATCAGGCGCTGATTCCGTTTGTGTATCAGAAGCACCACCAGAGGTTTCTAGAATTAACACCAAAGAACCTTCAGACACTTTATCTCCAGTTGACACTTTCAACTCGACAACTTTACCTGCTTGTGGAGCCGGAACATCCATAGTGGCTTTGTCGGTTTCTAAGGTAATAAGACCGTCTTCTTCGGCTATCGTATCACCCACACTGACCAGTACATCGATAACATCAACCTCAGCGGCATCGCCAATGTCTGGTACTTTCACTTCAATAGTGCTTGAGCCTGATTGACTGCTTGATTCTGTTTTTGCTGGCGCACTGTCTTCCTTAGGTGCAGCTTCAGCTGCTGGTGTTTCCGCTTTGGGAGCTTCTTCTGCAGATGATTCTTCGCCACCTGCACCCACTTCAGCTTTACCAATCACGTCACCATTTTTGATTTTGTCACCAACAGCAACTGTCAATTCTTTAATGGTGCCAGAAAATGGGATAGGAATATCCATACTGGCCTTATCGCTTTCAACCGTTAGAATCGAATCTTCTTCATTCAACTGGTCACCTACAGCGACCAGTATCTCAATAACTTCAACTTCGTCCTCGCCCACGTCAGGCACTAGGATATCTTTAAGATCTGCCATAGCTTATCTCCTTATGCGTTTAACGGGTTGACTTTGTTAGGATCGATGTCTAAGGCTTTATGCGCTTTCAACAAATCTTTCTTATCCAAATCACCTGCCCGATAAAGCTCATATAAAGCAGCATAAGCAATGCTTTTTGCATCAACTTCAAAGTGACGACGTAAGTTTTCGCGACTATCTGAACGACCGAAACCGTCAGTACCTAAAACTCTGTATTGTCCAGGAACATAATTTCTAACCTGATCCGCATAGTTTTTGATGTAGTCAGTTGCTGCAACCGTTGGCCCTTCAAACCCATCACTAAGCACTTCAGTGATCCAAGGTGTTTTTTCCTTGGCTTCTGGGTTTCGCATGTTGTAGCGATCACAATCTAAAGCTTCACGAGTTAACTCATTGAATGAGGTTACACTATACACTTCAACGCCAACGCCATATTCATCGTGCAACAATTCGGCAGCTTCTCTGACTTGAATAAGAATGGTACCACAACCTAGTAGTTTTACTTTTTTCTTATTGCGCGCATTGCCAAGCGTATCGAGTTTATAGATACCTTTTAAGATCCCTTCTTCAGCGCCTTTGGGCATTTCAGGTTGAATGTAGTTTTCGTTCATTACCGTGAGGTAATAGAACACATTTTCCTGATTATCCATCATACGATGAACACCATCTTGCACGATTACCGCTACTTCATAACCATAAGTAGGATCGTAACTGATACAGTTTGGAATCAAGGCAGCTTGAGTATGACTGTGACCATCTTGGTGTTGCAAACCTTCACCGTTTAGGGTTGTTCGACCTGCAGTACCACCAACCAAGAAACCTCTTGCTTGTGAATCACCAGCAGCCCACGCCATATCACCCACACGTTGGAAACCAAACATAGAGTAGTAAATATAAACAGGGATCATTGGGAAGTTATTGGTTGAATAAGACGTCGCGGCAGCTAACCAAGACGACATAGCACCTAACTCATTGATACCTTCTTGCAATACCTGCCCTTTTTTATCTTCGCGATAATAAGCCACTTGGTCTTTATCTTGCGGAATGTACTTTTGACCTTCGTTAGAATAAATACCCACTTGTCTAAATAGACCTTCCATACCAAAAGTACGAGCTTCATCAGGAATAATAGGTACAACGCGCTTACCAATTTGTTTGTCTTTTAACAACACGGTTAATACGCGCACAAACGCCATTGTGGTTGAAATTTCACGCTCGCCAGAACCTTTAGTGATGGCTTCAAATGCTTTCAGCGGTGGTGCAGGTAATTCTTCAGAAGATTTAGGTCTTCTGACTGGCATATAACCATTTAAGGCTTCTCTGCGCTCACGAAGATATTTCATTTCTGCAGAATCATCTTCTAGCTTGTAATACTCTAAGTTTTCGCAAGCTTGGTCTGATAATGGGATATTGAATCTATCTCTGTATTGCTTAATTGAATCCAGATCCATTTTCTTCACTTGGTGGGCAATGTTTTTACCTTCACCAGCAGATCCCATACCGTAACCTTTAACTGTTTTGGCTAAGATTACTTGTGGGCGACCTTGAGTTTCAGTTGCGCGCTTATAAGCTGCGTAAACTTTCACCGGATCATGTCCACCACGATTTAAGCGCCAAATGTCTTCATCAGACATATTTGCAACCATGTCCTTCAACTCGGGATATTTACCGAAGAATTTTTCGCGAGTATAAGCACCGCCTTTTTCTTTACAGTTTTGATATTCACCGTCTACAGTTTCATTCATTAGCTGCAATAATTTACCTGTGTTGTCACGGGCCAATAGTGGATCCCAGTAACGCCCCCAGATAACTTTAATTACTTCCCATCCTGCACCGCGGAAAGTACCTTCAAGTTCTTGAATAATTTTACCGTTACCGCGAACAGGTCCATCAAGACGTTGCAAGTTACAGTTAATGACAAAGGTCAAGTTATCTAATTTTTCACGGGACGCTAAGCCGATAGCACCTAAACTTTCCGGCTCGTCACACTCGCCGTCGCCCAAGAAACACCAAACTCGTTGCTCCGAACAGTCTTTTAATCCACGGTTAGTCAAATACTTAAGAAAACGCGCGAGGTAGATGGCTTGCATTGGACCTAGGCCCATGGAAACCGTTGGAAATTGCCAGAAATCAGGCATCAATTTAGGGTGAGGGTATGAAGACAAACCTTTTCCATCAACTTCTTGACGGAACATATCTAGTTGTTCTTCTGTTAAACGACCTTCAACATATGCGCGAGAGTAAATACCAGGGGATACGTGACCTTGAATAAATAAATAATCACCACCGTTATCTTCGGTAGGGGCTTTGAAAAAGTGATTAAAACCAACATCGTATAACATGGCTGATGAGGCAAAACTTGAAATGTGGCCGCCTAGTTCAAGGTCTTTTTTAGACCCTCTAAGAACCATCATTAACGCGTTCCATCGAATAGCATTACGAATTTTAGTTTCAATGGTCTGGTCGCCCGGCATATTGGGTTCTTGACCAGCAGGTATAGTATTTATGTAAGCGGTGGTCGCATCATAAGGTAAATGCGCTCCATTCAAACGCGCTTTCTCAATTAATGACTCAAGAAGATAATGAGCTCGATCCACGCCCTCTTCTTCTAACACTGCTTCTAATGCATCTAACCATTCCTGTGTTTCAATTGGATCCACATCAGGTTGCTTCATTTCAGCCATAGTTTTTTCCTATTCTCTTGTTCAAATAAACCCGATAAGCGTTGCTTATCGGGCTTGTTTTCTTCTGTTTGGTGACAGATTATTATTCGGTTGTAATTATACGTCTCAGCGAACGCTGGACTTTCACATCTCTTTTATTGATATCTAATAAGGTTTGTTCAACAAATGCCAGGTGTTGATGACTAGCGTCTCTTGCTTTAATGGGATCCCCATTAACTATGGCATCAACAATTACCTGTCTTTGAAGAACAATTTTATCTTCAACGTCAGCGCCACTTCTTAACATTGCAAGGTTGCGTTTAATATTGTCGGTTAACATTTGCTGCATGGTGCGCATGACATGCAACAACACCATGTTGTGAGAAGCTTCGGCCATCACCAGATAAAATTCTGATAAGGCTTGCGCTTCATTTTCAGCATCGTCATTTACTTTATAGATATTGCTTAATGCCTGTTTTAGATCTTCAAATTCATGATTTTGACCTCTTAACGCAGCATAAAAGGCCGCCATACCTTCAAGTGAATGACGAAATTCTAACAAATCAAATTGAGTTTCTGGACGAGAACCAATCAATTCCAATAAAGGATCTGTCATACGTGCATTTAAGCTACGTGATACAAAAGTACCGCCGCCCTGCTTACGCTCGATGAGTCCTTTGGCAGATAAATTTTGAATAGCTTCTCTGAGTGATGGACGTGAAACTTGAAACTTTTCAGCCAACAAGCGCTCTGGCAATAGTTTTTCACCAGCCGCAAGAGTGCCGTCAAGTATCATTGACTCTAAACGTTCAGTTATTACGTCTGACAGCTTTGGCTGTTTTATCATAAGTTATTGCCACCTTTTTATAGTTGTGACTAAGCGCCCAAACACAATGGTAATACCAATTTACCAAACAGTCTAGTTCATAAATAACTTAAGGTAAAGTTTTTATCTTACTAGTCCGACCATGGTCCCTAGCGCGGTAAGCATAAGAATAAACACCAAATTGCGTTTTACCAATTTTACCAATTGCAGCGGCTCATCAATTACAGTGTTGCATTCGCTAACATCTTCCGCAGCTTTTGCCACTAATCCTAATGCATCATAACTTTGAATGCCTGGGGTCATCAAAACTGTTAACCAATAAGAAAATGCATTACTGAAATGCCCCACCACTAAAAACCCAAAGGTGGTAATGCGCACAGGTATCCAATCTAAAATAAATAAAATGGTATCCGTCGGAGTTTTGTCTTCTATCCTTTGTTCTTGCTGTTTTGTTTGTAAACTTAATTCTTTAATTATGGAATAAAACACTAATCCTGCCACTCCAGTGAGTACAAAAAAGATAACCACTGAAACATATTGTCGGTAATTTACAAGAACCAGTTGTTTACCCACATTGTCGAGTTTGCCACCTTGATTGCCAAACGAAATACTGTGTAATGCACAGGCTTCAAAATCTTCACGGTTGGCTGCTGCAAGATACTTTTTATAGGTAGCCCTTGTTACTGGGCATCCAATACAAACCCACAGAACAACCAAAATTATCACGAACTCTATTAATAAAGGTACCCACCAGAAAACGGCATAGATTACTATTGCCGGTACAGCGGCAATAGCAATTGCTGTCAAATGGGAAACTTCATCTTTGATTAGATTTTTGTCGCGCAAAAAGGAAAAATACTGCTGGCATAAGGTCGCGATGTGAAATTGCTTTGATTTTGTGGTGACACGCTCAATTGCCATAATGATAAGAAGGGCAAATAAAGTCATGGATATGCTCTTATTTATTAGAATAAATAAAGTATAATATAAAGCGAAACTTGGTGGTGAAGTTTTCTCCACAAAAATTAAGTCAATATTCATTGACCTCAATAAAAAGAACAAAACGAATGCAAGCAAAGTATCAGTTGACAGTAGAACAAGATGTCAAACAAGCCCTGATTGAAGATTTAGGTGGTTCTCTAAATATTAATAACGATATTACCGCCATGCTCATCGATAAAGAAAAAACCGCCCAAGCACAGATTATTGCCCGAGAGCCGGGTGTGTTATGCGGTAAAGCTTGGACAACAATGGCTTTTTCAATGGTCGATAGCAGTTTAAAAATCAACTGGTTGGTTGATGATGGTGATGCCTTTAGTGAAAATCAAACCCTAGTGCAAATTATCGGAAACGCTCGGGCCATACTAACCGCTGAACGCACAGCTTTGAATTTTCTACAAATGCTAAGCGGCACAGCAACGATGACACAGCGCTATGTCAAGTTATTAGGGAATAGCAATACCAAATTACTTGATACACGCAAAACCATACCTTATTTCCGTCATGCGCAAAAATACGCGGTCTTTTGTGGCGGCGGACAAAACCATCGAATGGGCTTATTTGATGCTTTTCTAATCAAAGAGAACCACATTAAATCCTGTGGCGACATTAAGACTGCGGTCGATAAAGCACGTTTGTTAAGCCCCGGGGCCCCAGTGGAAGTCGAAGTAGAAAGCCTTGAAGAGTTGTCAATCGCGATTCAATCAGGCTGCGATATCATAATGCTAGACAACTTCAACAATCAACAGATCCAAAAGGCAGTAGAGATAAACAATCAGGTATGTAAACTTGAAGTCTCTGGCAATATTACGGACGATAGACTGCAAGAATTAGCAAATTTAGGTGTTGATTATGTATCTTCAGGGGCATTGACAAAAAATGTCAAGGCAATTGATCTTTCTCTACTAATACAATAAATTCAACAAGTTAAGCTAATCCTAAAAGGGAGTTTAGGGTTTTCTTAGTGTCAAAACCTACACTTAGGTATTCTCCTGCATACTTCACAAGTCGTCGGACGGTTTTATACTGCATTCCGAGGTCAAGAGAGAAACACTTTAAAAACTTCTCTCAACGCCAACTTTAAACTTGTAACCAAAAACGCGTTTTACGCACTGTGAGGAAAGTACCATGACTAAAGCAAACCAAACTCAAAAAGGTTTCACCTTAATCGAACTAATGATCGTTGTTGCCATTATCGGTATTCTAGCTGCTATCGCATTACCTGCGTATAACAACTACACTGATAAAGCGAAGTTCACTGAAGTAACTAACGCAACTGCTGCAGCAAAATCTGCTGTAGAAGTTTGTGCTCAGTTAAACCCAACTTCAATCTCTTCATGTGACGGCGGTACTAACGGTATCCCTGCTGACGTAACAGCAAGTGCTACTGCTGTTGGTCTAACAACTGCTGACGGTGTAATCACTGCAACTGCTAAGACTGGTACTCTAGTTCAAGCTGACGGCTCAACTGCTGCAACTTTTACTTTGACTCCTACTTTTGCTAACGGTGTAGTAACTTGGGCGAAAACTTGTAACCCAGCAACAGTTTGTTAATCCAAACTTACCGACTTCGAAAGCCCAGTATATGCTGGGCTTTGTTGTCTCTAACGCACGAAAAATTGAGTTAAAGTAAACGCCTATTTTGCAGTTAAAAATAGTATCTATAAAGTAAAATAATTTAGGGGTGACAACCATGGCTAAGACGCTCGAAACCTTTACCTGGGTTGGTTCAGATCGCCGAGGTAGTAAAACCAAAGGTGATATTTCAGCTGCCAGCCTACAAGAAGCCAAGAACCTATTGCGCCGGCAAGGCATTTCCGCCATAAAAGTTAAGAAACAAGCCAAACCCCTATTCTCCAAAAAAGAAAAAATTTCAGCCGGTGATATTTGCGTTATCTCTCGTCAAATAGCGACCATGTTAGGTGCTGGTGTTACCTTGATTCAGAGTTTAGAGATGATTGGACAGGGTCATTCTAACGGCGCGGTTAGAAAAATGATGGGTGACATCACCAACGAAATTAAAGCGGGTAATCCTTTGTCCGATACCCTGCGAAAGTACCCTCTGCAATTTGACGATTTATATTGTGATTTAGTAGAAACAGGCGAACAGTCCGGTGCTCTTGAAACAATTTATGATCGAATTGCCCTGTATAAAGAAAAAGCAGAAGCCTTGAAATCAAAAATCAAAAAGGCTTTATTTTATCCAATAGCAGTTTTGGTCGTAGCATTTATCGTAACCACCATTCTGTTAATTTTCGTAGTTCCTCAATTTGAAGAAATTTTTGCGGGCTTTGGGGCTGAATTACCTGCATTTACACAACTGGTATTAAGACTTTCTGACTTTGTACAAAGTTATGGGCTTTTTATTTTAATAGGATTAGTAGCAAGTGGTGTGGTATTTGTACGAGCACACCGAAAATCGCAAGCCTTACGAGACAATGTGGATAAGAAATTACTCAAAATCCCCGTCATTGGGGAAATTCTCAAAAAAGCGTCTATTGCGCGCTATGCTAGAACATTATCCACTACCTTTGCTGCCGGCGTCCCCTTAATCAGTGCTCTAGATTCTGCGGCTGGCGCTTCTGGCAATGCAGTGTTTAGAGATGCGATTTTATTTATTAGAAAAGAGGTTGCTGGCGGTATTCAAATGAACAGCGCCATGCGTGCAACCAATGTATTTCCTGATATGGTGACACAAATGGTTGCCATAGGAGAAGAATCTGGTGCTGTTGATGATATGCTTTCTAAAATTGCGACTATCTACGAAGCCGAAGTTGATGATATGGTCGATGGTTTAACAAGTTTATTAGAACCCTTAATAATGGCAGTATTAGGTGTTGTTATTGGGGGCTTAATTGTGGCAATGTACTTACCTATTTTCGAAATGGGTGCTGTTGTCTAGTCACCTTTTTCAAGCATGACTAAACAAGGTCGATAAACTATAAAGGCTTGAAAACTCTCAAGCCTTTTTTATATTAACCGTTTTTTTCAAGGATATTTCTAAATCATGTGGGAATTACTTTCTACCTCTGCACCTTTTTTCATCGGCTTTACATTTGTGCTGAGTCTTTTGGTCGGTAGTTTTCTGAACGTGGTCATTTATCGATTACCCGTCATGATGAAGCGAGAATGGGAAGCTCAGGTAGCTGAATATCAAACAGCTGAAAAAGAAAACACGCCCCAAGAGCCCTTTAATTTAATTAAACCTGATTCTACTTGCCCGAAATGTGGGCACAAAATTCGGGCTTGGGAAAATATTCCGGTGATTAGTTGGTTATTATTAAGGGCAAAATGTAGCAAATGTAAAAACCCTATTTCAGCTCGATATCCTCTCATTGAATTGTTGACCGCGACTTTGTCAGCACTAGTAGCATGGCAACTTGGCTTTTCTCCTATTTCCCTTGCTTTTATATTTGGCACTTGGCTTTTAGTAGCAATGACATTCATCGACCTCGACGAGATGCTATTGCCCGACATACTGACCTTGTCGCTATTGTGGATTGGTTTATTAGTACAGGCTATTTTCACGCCGAGTACACTACAAGATGCCGTCTTGGGTGGCGTGTTTGGCTACATGAGTCTATATACCGTGTATTGGGGATTTAAATTGCTTACGGGTAAAGAGGGTATGGGGTATGGTGACTTTAAATTGCTCGCCGCCCTAGGCGTTTGGGTGGGATGGCAACATTTACCCATCATTATATTATTATCTTCCGTGGTTGGCGCTGTTGTAGGTATTCTACTCATGTTGAAACGAAATAAAGACAGTACCATGGCAATTCCTTTCGGCCCCTACCTAGCAGCCGCCGGTTATCTCACCATGTTATTTGGAGACCAAATCGCTCACTGGTATATAACCAGTATTGTTTAACGATTATTTAGCGCTTTTAATTTTCAAGCCCGTTATTTTCACTAACGGGCTTTTTGTTTTTAGCATTTTATAAGTTTTTTTTAAAATAACTGAGAGATTTCAAACCCTAAGCTCACTATACAAAACAAGGGCAGCTGCAAAAACAAAGTCTATTTGAGTTTTTGCAGGTCAAGAGCTCACAAACCTGTAGTTGATAGTGAAAAGTTTAGGATTGTTTGGATGAAAAGCTTAAAAACCTTTCTGTTAATTTTGACAGCGTCTGTAAGCAGTATCGCTCTCGCCGACCTTGGGCATAGAGAGACTGTTGACGGTGATGGATGTTGGGACGGCAAACATAATTTTGTTAAAGGCGGAAAAGATTGCATGACGGTGACCTCAGCCAGTTGGATTACCGATGATGAGTTAAAGGTGGTGTATAAAAACACCTGTAATTACCGAATTTATGCAAAGTTTTGCAATGCTCTAAACAACAATAACAATGATTGTAGCTCAGATGGAATCTTGCCTTTTAGAACTACTTATTTGATCACCGCAAATGCATCTGGAAGTTACAGTTATATGGCGGTTGGTTCTGATGATAGACAATCAGATTGGATTTGTGCCAGCAGGATTGCCGGTGATAACTGGTATGCTATGAATTAGTCCCTGAATGTGAGCTGCGTATCATTTAATCTAGCGTTCGTTGGTAACGTAGGATTGCTAATAACCCCATAACCAAAGTAAAGATCAAAATAGCATAAAACTCTGTTGCTAAGTGCTGCCAGTTTGCTCCTTTTAGCATTACACCTCTTACAATCCGCAGGAAGTGGGTTAAAGGTAAAGCTTCACCGATAAACTGCGCCCATTTTGGCATTCCCCAAAATGGGAACATAAAGCCAGATAACAAAATTGAAGGTAAGAAGAAAAAAAAGGTAAGTTGCATTGCCTGCATTTGTGACTTTGCGATGGTAGAAAAAGTAAAACCTAAGCATAGGTTAGCAATGATAAATAAAATGACACCACTCAATAGTAATAATACATACCCAATGAAGGGGACATCGAAAATATATCGAGCAGCTAAAATAATAATTAGCGTTTGCACAGCCCCTACCAAAACATAAGGAAAGATTTTTCCTAACATGACTTCCAAGGGTTGTGCTGGCATGGCCAATATATTTTCTAAATTTCCTCTTTCCCTTTCTCTAGTCATGGCCATAGCAGTTATCATTACAGACGTCATAGTCAAAATAACCCCCAATAAACCCGGTACAATATTATATTGGGTAATATTTTCTGGATTAAATTTGCGATGAATAACAAGTTCTACAGGCCCTGTTTTGGATTGTAAATTTGCCAAGTGCCCTGTTAGATCATGTCGCAATGCGTTGTTCACAATATTTGCGGCCTGTCCCAACGCATTTGAAGAAACAGCAGGATCTGACGCATCAGCGATGATTAACAATTGGGGTTTCAGCCCATTAACCAAATCTCGACTGAAACCGGCTTGAATAGTTACAATAAAGGCAATTTCGCCTTTTTTCATAAGTGTTTGAGCTTGGTCTAAATCTTTGACCACATGTTCAAAATTGAAATAACGACTGGCGGCAAACCCTGAAAGTATAGCTCTTGTAAAGTGAGTATCTTCTTCTGCATAAATGGCAGCGGGAAGTTGCTTGGGGTCATTATTTATCGCAAAGCCAAACAGAATGAGCTGAATAATTGGAATACCCAGCATCATTGCAAAGGTCATTCTATCACGCCGCATCTGAATAAACTCTTTAATCAATATTGCCCACAATCGGGATAACCGGTTCATTGGTATTCACTTCCCGACGACTTGGCTTGTTGAGTAAGCGCGATAAAAGCCTCTTCTAACTCTGGTACTACAGCTTCCACTGAGACTTGATTAAAACGAGAGCTAGCCAAGTTAGCTTCAATTTCAGATTTATCTTTACCTACAATATGTAAAGACCCGCCGTAAAAGGCCACTCCTTGTATGCACTTCATTTTTTGTAACTCTTCACTGTATTGGCGTATGTTGTGCCCAGTTAGACGGAAGCTAACTAATCCCGAATGTTGAATCACTTGAGCCACTGTGCCCGTAGTAATAAGTTGACCGTTTGCTAAATACACTATTTGATCACAGCGTTGCGCTTCATCCATATAATGGGTCGATACCAGAACAGTAACGCCTTGTTGAGAGAGCTTATGAATATGCGCCCAAAACTCCCTTCTCGCTTGGGGATCCACGCCTGCGGTTGGCTCATCCAATAATAATAATTTTGGTTGATGTAGGGTAACTGCAGCCAAGGCTAATCTTTGTTTCCACCCACCTGAAAGGTTGCCAGCTAATTGATCTTGTCTTTGCTGTAGTCCTATCTCTGCTAGGGCATTGACTACCTTTTCATCGCTTTTGGTTAAGTTGTACATTCGAGCGACAAATTGTAAGTTTTCTTTTATGGTGAGGTCTTCCCAAAAAGAAAAATGCTGGGTCATGTAACCGGTTTCTTGCTTGATAAACTTACTTTCTCGAATAATGTCATAGCCTAAACAACTCCCTTTGCCTGAGGTAGGGGTTAATAGCCCACAAATCATCCTAATGGTTGTTGTTTTGCCTGAACCATTGGGTCCTAAGAAGCCCCAAACTTGGCCTTTTTTGATGTTCAGATCAATCCCATTTACCACTGTTTTTTTACCGAACTTTTTTACCAAACCTTCTACTTCAATGGCAACGTCGCTCATGGGATTGTCACGTCCACAGGTTGTCCTGGCGTTAGCGTCACAGCTTTATCAAAATGAGCTTCGATTAGAAAAACTAGGTCTTCTCTCGATTTTTCACTGTATAGTACTGGCGGTGTAAATTCTGCTCTCTGACTAATGTAGCTAATTTTGGCAAGCGATTGAACGTCGTTGGAATCGCTTGAAACACGAACTTCTTGCCCAAGCTGAATACTGGATAATTTATTTTGCGGAATATAAAAACGCACTTTCGTGGTCTGGGTCAGCTGCAAGAGCATAATCGGTTGACCCAAAGTGACATATTCACCTTTACGAGCATAAATTTCTTTTACTTTTGCGGTTATCTTACTCTTTATAGCCCGTTGATTGATTGTCCACTCTGCTTGATGTTGAGCTGATTGGGCTGCTTCAATTTGATGGGAAATACTATCTAAGTAATCCGGTCTTGCTGCTAGCATTTGCACTTCGATTTGATGCTGAGTAACTTGACTGGCTGCTTGCAGCGCCTTCAAATTTAGCACTGCCTTGTCATAGTCTGCTTTTGTTGCTAAATCTTTGCTTCTGAGGGTCAGTAAACGTTCTAATTCTAGTTCTGCTTCATCAATAGCAAATTGTTGTTCTTCAAAACGACTTCTTAACACTGCGATTTCTTCGTTTCGAGCACCATGTTGCGCATCAGAAAGTTGCGCATCTAAGGATTCGACTTTAGCTTTGGCTTCATCTAATTGATATGTCTGCAACTCAGAATCTAGCTGTGCCAAAAGGTCATCAGGTCTAACTATAGTACCGTAAGTTACGCCAGAGCTTTCGATCCAACCGTTGGCTGGCGCTACCACAGTGACAAATTCAGCTTCGATATATCCAGTGTACTAATCTTTTTCTGTTTGTGGCTGACAACTACATAGGAAAGTTAGCAGGGACACGACCAATAAAGTTGGTCTAGATGTTTTACTTATTTGCCCCCCTTTAAAAAAAGGCGTATCGAATAACCAGATAATCCTCACTGATATCCCATCCTTCTAGCTCAGTTATTTTCTTATGCAAGGGTTTCTATTCTTAAATGTACCCCAAGTAGTAGATATTGGGAATTGCGGTATATCAATAATCGTTGCGAATTAAAATTCTCGATATACCATAGCTTTATGGCATTCGTAGGAAGAGTAGGTTGAAAAACAAATATATTGTTGGCTTAACCGGCGGCATTGCGTCAGGGAAAACCTCTGTGTCTAACTTATTTGCTGATAAGGGCATTGATGTGATTGACGCTGACGTAGTCGCGCGTGAAGTCGTTATGCCTGGTGAAGAAGCCTTACAGGCAATCCATAATCGTTTTGGAGACCAAGCGTTGACGAAACAAGGCAGCTTAGACAGAGCCTGGATGAGAGAGCGGGTTTTTCATCATCCCGAAGATAAGAATTGGTTAAATTCTCTGTTACATCCATTAATTCGACAAAGAATGTTGAACCAATGCCAAAGTTCAACGTCCCAATATTGTATATTAGCGGTACCATTATTAATTGAAAGTAGCTTAAAAGATCTTGTTGATCGCATATTGGTGGTAGATATTCCAGAAGAGTTGCAGCTTGAAAGAGCCCTTTCCAGAGACGGCTCTTCGCCCGAAACCATCAAAAATATCATTGCTGCACAAATAAATCGTCAAATGAGACTTGATGCCGCGGACGATGTTATTGATAATAGTCAGGATATTTCAAATCTCAACGCGCAAGTTGCCCATTTGCATAACAGTTACCTTCAGTTGAGCGAAGCAAAATATTCTGCACAATAAATATTATAATAAATTACCGAGGGAGAGTTGAATGACAGTCGCTTTATACGAGTTCCCACTTTGTGAGAAAGTGCGAAATTATTTGCGACTAGAGCAATTGTTTCAGCAACTTAAAGAAGCAAGACATGCAAAGACTGCCCATCAGCATTTATATTTTTTTAAAACCCTTTTTGATTTAATTGAGTTAATAGAACGCTTAGATTTGCGGACCGATTTTGTACGTGACATTGATAGTCAAGAGCGCAACCTAGTGCATTGGTCACAGCATCCTGACATCGACAAAGATGCCCTTGATAGAGCATTAAAAAGTTTGCACAAATTACTTGGTGAAATAAAACAAATCAATAAATTAGGTTCAGGCATCAAAGAAGAACGCTTTTTAAGCAATATTCGACAACGCTTTGCTATTCCTGGCGGCGTCACCAGTTTTGATTTACCAAGCCTGTTTTGTTGGATTAGGCAGCCTCAAGAAAATAAAGATCAAGAAATTGACCGCTGGATTTCTCACCTAAACTTAGTTGAAGAAAGCGTAACCTTAATTATGACCTTTTTGAGAGAACGCGGTAGATTCGAAACTGTGATCGGTAAAAATGGTTTTTATCAAGGTAATGTGGCTGATAAAGCTGAATTAATAAGAGTACAATGTGACAACACACAAGGATATTATCCAGTACTTAGTGGAAACACTTATCGATATGGAATTAAATTTATGCGCTTGCATCCAGAAGCTGGGACCACAGGCGCGGTTGCAAATAATATTAGCTTTGAATTAGCAAGGTGCTAGTACAGTGACATTAGAAGTAAAATGCCCCACTTGCCAAAAAGCTGTGATGTGGAAAAGTGAAAATGAACATCGTCCATTTTGCAGCAAACGTTGCCAATTGATCGATTTAGGGCAATGGGCAAATGAAGAAAACAAAATCGCCAGTGAATCAGATGTCAATGATCAAAAACCTTCTGACATTGATATAGAAGAAATTGAAGCACTTTTAGCACAACAACAAGATACCTTTTTCAAACAGTGAGACTTCTAGTTTTATGATTTCATCTATTTTGCTTGCCGGCGGGACCCACGGCAATGAATTAACCGGTGTAGAGGTTATTAATAACTGGCAAACCATTGAGTCGCAAGTTGATATTCCAAAGGATGTCGAAGTTAGTGCAATTCATGTGAACAAAGCAGCAATCGAGCATAGAGTTAGATATCTTGATGAAGATTTTAATCGCCAGTTTGATCCCGATAGACTTGCAACTAATGCGATCAAAGCTGACGCTGAATTAAACCGTGAACAAAGACTGGCTAAAGAATTAAATGCCACTTATGGCCCTAAGTCTCAGCCTCAAATAGACTTGGTTGTTGATATTCATAATACAACCAGCGCCATGGGGCCGAGTATCATATTATTGACTTCTGATGAGTTTGACCTCTGTTTGGCACGCTATGTTAAGCAACAAATGCCAACTGCTGTTATTTTAGTGGAAGATCAAATTCCTTACGCCTCTCACCCTTATTTTTGTACCTTGGGGAAACGCGGGCTAATGTTAGAGTTGGGAGCACAACCACAGAATTGTTTACGCGCCAGTATTTTTCAAGAATCTGTTGAATTACTAAGGCATTTATTCGCGTTTGTACAGCTATGGAATGAAAAAACAGCCTTCGAGCAGCCACCAACCGAAGCATTTAAATTATTAGAAGAAATCAAATACCCAACTGTCGACAATAAGAAGTCAGCCATGATTCATCCATCTTTGGATGGTAAAGATTTTCATCCTTTGCATAAAGGCGATCCCTGTTTCTTATCCTTTAGCGGTGAAGTTTTGTGTTGGGAAGGTGAAACAGTGTATCCACATTTTATTGGGGAAGCGGCTTATAATCACTTGAATGTGGCTTTTGCAACTGCGAAAAAAATTAACTATTAAGTAGTTTTTCCAAAATTGCTTGGTTGGCGTCGGGAAATTCATAATTCTCAAGTTCCGAAGATGGCACCCAAGCACTCAATTGCCCTTCTTTGCCATGCGCTTGGCCAGAAAATGATGACACGACAAACACAAATAAACACACTTGTTTATCGCCATAATCGTGGATAATTTGTGTGAGGGGTTCACATTGGTTGACCTGAATACCTATTTCTTCATTCAGTTCACGAGATAAGGCTTGCTCAGGGGATTCATGAGATTCTATTTTCCCGCCGGGAAACTCCCATTTATCGCCTTGATGTTGCTGAGCATTGCGGCGACAAATAAAATACTCGTCGCCTTTTTTTACTACACCAACAGCAACCCTTACCTGCTTAGTCACTAGGTAAGTTTACCGTGACATTGCTTGAATTTTTTGCCTGAACCACAAGGACAGGGATCATTACGACCTACTTTAGGACCTTGTCTCTGAAAGGTTTGGGCCCTTTCGCTTTGTGCCTGTTCATTCGGTGAAGGCGCTTTTTGCTCAATAATTTTCTCTGCTTCTGCGCGTCTTCTTTGCGCTTCTACAGCTTCAACGTCAGACTGCTCTTTCACCTGAACGCGACTCAGAATACTAACAACATCAATTTTCAAGTTATCTAACATTTCAGAGAACAACTCGAATGACTCTCGCTTGTATTCTTGTTTAGGATTCTTCTGCGCATAACCACGAAGGTTAATGCCTTGGCGCAAATAATCCATAGCCGCTAGATGCTCTTTCCAATGCTGATCCAAGGTCTGAAGCATGATTTGTTTTTCAAATAGGCGAAGAACACTTTCACCCACAGCTGCTTCTTTTTCTTTGTAGGCATTTTCAGCTTCACTGATAATGTATTCTCGAATTTTTTCTTCGTATAGTTTGTCATCTTCATCTAGCATTTTCTGAATAGGAAGATCCAACGCAAAATCAGATTTCAAACGCTCTTCTAAACCAGCAACATCCCACATTTCTTCTAAAGATTGAGGAGGAATGTATTGGTCCACAACACCGTTGATTACATCTACACGAATTTTTTCAATGGCATTTTTAACGTCGCCTTCGTCTAATAATTCATTACGTTGTTCGTAAATGACTCGTCTTTGATCGTTGGCAACATCATCATATTCCAACAAGGCCTTACGAATATCAAAGTTACGACCTTCTACTTTACGCTGGGCGTTTTCAATGGCTCGAGATACCCAAGGGTGTTCGATAGATTCGCCACGTTCCATACCTAAACGTTTCATCATTGCACCCATTTTTTCTGATGCAAAAATACGCATGAGCGGATCTTCTAAAGATAAGTAGAAACGAGATGAACCTGGGTCACCTTGTCGACCAGATCGACCACGCAACTGATTGTCGATACGACGAGATTCATGACGCTCAGTACCAATGATGTGTAAACCACCAGCCTCAAGTACTTTCTCGTGACGGGTTTCCCATTCAGTTTTCACTTTTTCTATCTGCGCAGGGGTAGGGTCAGTTAACTTTTTAATCTCAGACTGAAGGTTTCCACCCAACACAATGTCAGTACCACGACCCGCCATGTTGGTAGCAATAGTTACCGCACTTGGTAAACCCGCTTCTGCAACAATGTCAGCCTCTTGAGCGTGGAACTTGGCGTTAAGCACTTTATGTTTGATCTTTTCTTTTTTCAGAATGCGCGATAGCAACTCTGAGTTTTCGATGGAAATAGTGCCTACCAAAGTAGGTTGGCCTCGTTTAACACAATCCTTAATGTCTTCAACGATAGCTTCGTATTTTTCTTCAGCCGTAAGATAAATAGAATCTGCTAAATCTTTACGCACCATAGGTTTATTGGTTGGAATTACAACTGTTTCCAACCCATAGATATGATTAAACTCAAATGCTTCGGTATCCGCTGTACCTGTCATACCGGAGAGTTTTTCATATAGTCTGAAGTAGTTCTGGAACGTTATAGACGCAAGCGTTTGGTTTTCATTTTGAATTTTTACACCTTCTTTTGCTTCGATAGCTTGGTGTAAACCTTCCGACCAACGACGACCTTCCATTGTACGACCAGTGTGTTCATCAACGATGACGATAGTGTCATCTTTTACGATATAATCCACATCTTTTTCAAATAATTTATGAGCACGAAGTGCTGCGTTAACATGATGTAAAAGAGGAATATTTGCTGCACTGTAAAGCGAAGTGCCTTCTTCTAGAAGCCCTTCTTGTTGTAATAACTCTTCAATGAACTCTTGGCCTGCTTCGGTTAAATGGACCTGTTTTGATTTTTCATCAATGGTATAGTGTCCATCACCGCGCTGACCTTCTTCATCTTCCTGATCTTGTTGAACAAGTTTAGGAATAAAATGGTTCATGCGTTTATACAATTCTGAACTATCTTCTGCGGCGCCAGAGATAATCAGCGGCGTTCTTGCTTCATCAATTAATATAGAGTCAACCTCATCCACTACTGCAAAGAACAAAGGTTGTTGCACGCGGTCTGCTGGGCTGAATGCCATATTATCGCGCAGATAATCAAAACCAAATTCGTTGTTGGTACCATAAGTAACATCACAAGCATAGGCTTGTTTTTTCTCCGCATGGCCCATGCCTGGTACATTACAACCCACGGTAAGATCTAAAAATTCAAATAAACTGCGGCTCCAGTCAGCATCACGTTTAGCTAGATAATCGTTTACCGTGATTACGTGCACGCCTTTACCTGTGATTGCATTTAAATAAGTAGGCAAGGTTGCGGTTAGGGTTTTACCTTCACCAGTACGCATTTCTGAGATTTTGCCTTGATGCAGCACCATACCGCCTAGCATTTGCACATCGAAATGGCGCATACCGTATACACGTTTACTGGCTTCCCTAACGACAGCAAAAGCTTCCGGCAGAAGTGCATCTAAGGTTTCACCTTTCTCAATGCGCTCTTTAAATTCTGCTGTTTTAGCTTTTAGCTCTTCATCAGAGAGTTTTTCGTAATCGGCTTCTAGACCGTTAATTATATTGACTGTTTTTTGCAGCTTTTTAAGCAATCTATCATTGCGGGTGCCAAAAACCTTTTTAAAAATACTTGCAAACATGCTCAGGCGTTATCCGAATTTTTTATGAAATTTTTAAGGGCGTCATGATAGCTAAATTCCACTATCATGACCATACTTAGAGTGGGTGAACTTGATATCAGCGTTGATTTTTTATCTATTTATAGATAAACGGTAAAGGATCTACCTGCTGACCATGCTTAATTACTTCGTAATGTACATGGGGTCCAGTTGAACGGCCACTGCTACCCATAAGGGCAATAGCTTGACCTTTTGTGACAACGTCGCCTACAGACACTGAAACAGCTTCATTATGTCCATAGCGGGTGCGTAAACCGTTTCCGTGGTCAATCTCGACAAGTTTTCCATATCCAGAACGCTCGCCAGACCAAGTCACTATACCTGCACCAGTAGCAACTACATCACTGCCTTCGTCTCCGGCGAAGTCTATCCCTTTATGCATAGCGGGTTGACCAGAAAACGGGTCTTTTCGAATGCCGTAATAAGAAGATAACCACCCCTTATCAATAGGACGACCAGCTAACTCACTCTGATGTTCTATATTGAGGCCAATTAGGATAGATTCAAGCGCTGTTAGTTGTTGAATTTTAGTTTCTAGTGCTGCAGCGAGCTTTTCAGCTCGAATTGTCAGATTATGTTCAGCCCCAATTTCTTGCTCGACTGTTTCTGGTAAGCTGAAATCTTCAACTGAAATGCCAGCTTTTCGAGCTAGGTTTTGGCTGATGACATCTAACCTATTAAGTTCAGACTGCATATCCCCCAGTTGACCAACAATTCCATTTACTTGAGATTCAGTATCTTTTTTAAGTTGGTTGACAAGGGCTACCTGTTGTTCGAGACCAGTTTTAACAACGCTTAATCGAATTTGGTTTTCATACACGGAATCTGTCGAGCGGCTAGACACCAACATAACAAGTGATAGCAATACGAAGCCACTGATAAATTTACGCAATGAAAAATGCGTTTCGTAGCTTAAATCTTTGCCGTTGACTCTAATGGTGACTTTCATGGTTTAATCTCAATTAATTCATCTTTATTATTATTATTCTGCGCTAACAGTAGCGTCATAATAGGTTTTTTTTAGATTTCTGAGTACACTCACAACCTGACCAAATTATAACTATTCATACCTTAAATCAATGTTTAAGTAAGCAAAAACGCCTCAATTGAAGCGTTTCTATCTTAAAGTTGGTATTTTTGGCCATACCTCAAATAAAGATACATTGAACTTTATAAGTAAAATTTTTGACACTTAATAGGACTATCAACCGCTAATCCCTGTTTATAAGCGGCATTTTACCTCAATAATCGAGTATAAAATGCATTAAACCTACAAAACAATGTTCAACTAGCACTTAGCTCTAACTTTATTGACTACTAAGCAAACCTTATACCAACTAAATTGTTTGGCTCTATGTACTTTATCGGCATCTTATCTTCATTCTCAAATGAAACATATTCCCATGCGTCTTTAGTATCTAATATTGCATTTAACAATTTATTGTTTAAACCATGCCCCGTCTTGTATGCAACTAATTCACCTATTAGGTTGTGACCACCTAAGTATAAATCACCAATAGCATCTAAAATTTTATGTTTTAGAAATTCATCATTGTATCTAAGTCCTTCTGGATTAAGAACTCGAAAATCATCCAACGCAACCGCGTTATCCATGCTGCCGCCGAGGGCCAGCTTCATAGAATTCATCGTTTCTAAGTCACGCATAAATCCGAACGTTCTAGCACGTGATATTTCATCCACATAACTATCTTTAGAAAAGTCCATTACCACGTGTTGACGTGATTGAGAAATGGCTGGATGAGCAAAATCTATTTTAAAGTCTACTTTGAAACCATCATAGGGTCTAAACTCAGCCCATTTATCACCGTCTTCAACTCGAATAGTTCGATTGACTTTAATGAAACGCTTAGGTTCGTCCAGTTCTTGGATGCCAGCACTTTGCAGTAAAAATATAAATGGACTTGCACTGCCGTCTAAAATCGGCAGTTCGTGGCTATCAACTTCAACTATGATGTTATCAATGCCTAGTCCCGACAAGGCTGAAGCTAAATGCTCAACCGTGTGAATTGAATGGCCTTGTTCGTTTGTAATACAGGTACACAAGGTAGTATCACCAACATCTTTCGCGTTGGCGATGATATCCGTAGGCGGTGATATGTCGACGCGTCTGAACACAATTCCTGTGTTAGCTGGGGCAGGTTTCAAGGTCATTCGAACCTTGCGCCCTTTGTGTAAACCAATCCCTGTTTCAGTCACCGACTCTTTTATTGTGCGTTGTTTTAACATTCGGTTACCTAAATTAAGAACAGCGGAGAAATATAGAGAAAAACCCCTTGAATGTCAAGGGGTTTAAAGTTTTCAAGCTTTTTCTATCTGTTCAGACCAGTACTAGTCAGCTTGTCTTCTTAAGAATGCTGGAATATCCAGATATTCCAATTCATTAGGTTCTGATGCTTCCTCTGGACGAGGCGCAGCTTCAGCTGACATATTGTCAGTACCTGTCGCTCGCTGACGCGTCGGTTCATTGTTGACTAGCGTAATATCGGGCTTTCTTTCAGCGCCAATACCCGTAGCAACAACAGTTACGCGGACTTCGTCTTGCATTTCCATGTCGATGACTGTACCCACAACAACGGTAGCATTTTCAGACGCAAAGGCTTTGACTGCATTACCAATGGTCTCATATTCATCAATAGCGAAATCCATACCTGCTGTGATATTCACCAAAATGCCTCGAGCACCAGAAAGATCGATATCTTCTAATAATGGGCAAGCAATCGCCGCTTCTGCTGCTTCTTCCGCTCTGTCTTCACCAGTACCTACACCACTTCCCATCATGGCAGTACCCATTTCAGACATAACGGTTTTAACGTCAGCAAAGTCAACGTTTACTAAACCTGTACGTGTAATTAGTTCAGCGATACCTTGAACCGAACCACGCAGTACATCGTTTGCCGCACTAAAGGCTTGTAGCAGTGGTGTTCCTTTACCCATTACCTTGAGAAGTTTCTCGTTCGGAATGGTGATCAACGAATCCACATATTTTGATAATTCAGCAATACCTTGATCGGCAAAATCGCTTCGCTTACGCCCCTCAAATGGGAAAGGCTTGGTTACAACCGCAACCGTTAAAATTCCCATGTCTTTGGCCAGCTTAGCGACTTCTGGAGCAGCACCTGTTCCGGTTCCACCACCCATACCAGCAGTGATGAACACCATGTCGGCACCATCAAGCGCTTGCCTAATTTTTTCGCGATCTTCCTGCGCAGCCTCTCGACCGACATTTGGATCTGCACCTGCACCAAGCCCCTTGGTTAGTTCACAACCAAGTTGAAGCTTCAACGTTGCAGTTGAATTGTTTAATGCTTGAGCGTCTGTATTCATTGCAATGAATTCAACGCCTTCGATGCTGTGAGTAACCATGTGTTGTACGGCATTACCACCACCGCCTCCAACACCCACAACTTTGATGACGGCATCATCAGTTGGATTATCCATCAGTTCGAACATGATAAGTCTCCGATACTGTGAGTCTGCGCGCACAGACTCGTATTTAATTAGCGCCTAAAGGTCCCCTAAAACTCACCTTTAAACCAACTTTGTATGCGTTTAAACACACTCTCTTCGCCAGTTTTTCCTGACGTCTTTTTATTATTAATATTTTGCTTGCTGTATTGTAACAAACCCACAGCAGTTGCATAGCTAGGATCTTCCACATATTCTGACAAACCTTTGACAGAATGTGGGTGACCTACTCTTACAGGCATTTGGAAAATTTCTTCGGCGAACTCAACAGCACCTTCCATTTTGGCGGTACCACCGGTTATCACTAAGCCTGCCGCTATTTGTTCTTCTAATCCGCTGGCTTTGATTTGCTCATACGCTATTTCCAATAGTTCATGAAACCTTGGCTCAATCACTTCGGCAAGCGTATGTCTAGACATGGCCCGTGCAGGACGACCACCCACACTAGGTACTTCAATGGTCTCTTCCATGCTAACCATATCTTTCAGCGCACATGCGTAATTTACTTTTATTTGTTCCGCATTATTCATTGGCGTTCGGAATATTTTTGCGATATCGCTTGTTATTTGGTTTCCCGCCAATGGTATAACCGCAGTATGGCGTATTGCGCCGTCGGTGTAAATAACTATATCAATAGTTCCACCACCAATATCAATAACGCAAACCCCTAATTCTTTTTCATCTTCGGTCAATACCGCATAACTGCTAGCAACAGCCGAGAAAATGGTCTGATCAACCGTTAAATCACAATTTTCAACGCACTTAACTAAATTTTTGGCCATATCATCTGCACAGGTAATAATGTGCGCTGCAGCAACCATTCTTACGCCTGACATGCCAATAGGGTTTTTAATCCCTTCTTGCACGTCAATAACAAATTCTTGCGGTAATACATGTAACAGTTTTCGTTCGGCAGCCATAGGCACTGAGCGGGCAGCGTGAATCACACTGTCTACATCTTCTTGAGTTACTTCTTGGTTGTTAATTGGCACCATGCCGGTTTCGTTTTGACACTGCACATGACGACCACTGATAGACATAAACACAGAGCTTACGTGACAATCAGCCATTAACTGCATTTGGTTGACAGCTTGTTGTACTGACTGCACAACTAAATTAAGGTCGTTAACGCCACCTTTTTCCATGCCTCTGGATTTGTGTTCACCGACGCCTAATATACTCAATTCTCCGTCTGGCAAGATTTCGCCAAGCACAGCTTTCACGGTACTGGTTCCAATATCTAAACCAACAATTAGTTCCTTATCTGACGCCTTAGACACTTTTTTCACCTTTATTATCTTTATTCTGTGGCATTATCATTACCAGCAACTGTCCAGCCAACTGCTAATCCCGTATCATAACGTAAATCAACATAATCAATTTGCTTATTTTGCGCTTCTATAATGGGATATATATCGATAAATCGCTGCAAACGATCTATGTATTCTTGACGTCCCAAATTTAGAGTTACATCAGAGGCTAATCTGAGTTTCCAAGCAAAGCGTTCGCTTAGAAATACTTCTCTTATTTTTTGCCCACTTCCGGCCATCAGAATACGCATATGATTGTATCCCACTAACGCTGTTTTCTCACTACCATTCGGACCAAATAATTGGGGTAAATTTACGCTTTCAGGATCCCCTTCAAAGGTATCACCATATTTATTCAATAACAGGTCCGAATTCCACACTGCAACCGCTTGTTGCTCAACTATATGAATGTATAAAGCACTTGGCCAACGTTTACGAATTGACGCGTTGTATACCCAAGGATGACGCTCCACATTAGCGTGAACATCATTCACATCAACCGCAAAAAAGCTGCCTTTATGCTGATTTCGAATGGCTTTTTCCATAGCGTCGGTGTCTACCATTTTTATATCTCCGGTAAACACTATGTCTTGCACTGGCAATTGTTGCTCGTCTTCGAGCCAAGCTTTAGCGTAAAACCCCGCTACGATAAAACCTGCAATCACACACAAAAAGACGCTTAAACCTATGGGCAGAGGTACACGCTCTCTGCTAGGTTGTGCTTGTTGTGTTGCCAGTTCGGTGCCCATTTAGTCTTCCATAAAATTCATTGATTGGGACAAAATTTGCACTACCAAATCTTCAAAGCTTAAGCCGGCTTGTTTAGCCGCTTTAGGCACAAGACTCTTAGTTGTCATGCCTGGCACAGTATTGGACTCAAGCAGATAAAAATTACCCTGCTTATCACGCATACAATCGATTCTTCCCCAGCCATTTCCTGACAACATTTCAAATGCTGTTAGCGCCAAGCGGGCTAATTCTTGTTCTTCGTGAATTGGAAGCCCACTTGGGCAGTAATATTCAGTAGTATCACTTTGATACTTAGCCGTGTAATCGTAAAAACCATGGGGAGTCGTCATGCGAATAGAAGGTAGAGCTTTCCCATTTAAAATCGCAACCGTATATTCAGGCCCAACAATAAATGATTCCACTAAAACGTCGTCATCGTATTTAAAGGCTGCTTGAATTGCCTCTTGCAATTCAGTTGCTGTGGAGGCGATAGCCATTCCAATGCTTGATCCTTCTCGTGAAGGTTTGACAATAACTCTTCCGCCTAAATCTTTTAAAATATCGAAGCACTCTTGCGGGTTATAGGTTGTTTGTTCGAGCACGCGATAATCTGCCGTAGGAAGATTGCGTGCCGACCAAACTAGTTTAGTTAACACTTTATCCATTGCTAGCGCGCTACCGAGGACACCTGTTCCAGTGTAGGGAATTTTTAGTTGTTGTAGCGCGCCCTGTATCACTCCATCTTCTCCGCCGCGTCCGTGTAAAATATTGAACACACGATCAAACCCATCGGTTACAAGCTCATAAATTGAGCGTATTGAGGGATCAAATGGATGGGCGTTAATACCAGCAGATTGAAGCGCAGATAACACCGCGTTTCCTGATGCCAAACTGACTTCTCGCTCGGCTGAGTCGCCACCTAACAAAACGGCAACTTTTCCAAATTCTTCTGGGGAATAAGCATCTTTAGCCATTCCTAGGTTACTCCTGTTGTTCGCTTAATTTGGCAAAATCACAATGCATATTCTGCATTTGCTGAGCTAAAGCACCAATGTCTCCGGCTCCTTGCATCATTACAATATCATCCGCTTGTAAAATGTTCGGCAGTACCTGATAAAGGTCTTTTTTGTTCGCAACATAAATTGGATCTAATTTCCCGCGCTGTCGAATCGAACGGCAAAGGTTGGTACTATCAATCCCGTCAATTGGAGATTCACTGGCCGCGTAAATGTCCAGTAACAATAAACAATCTACTTCAGACAAGGTCGCCACGAAGGCTTCGTAAAGATCCCTTGTTCGAGTGTATCTATGAGGCTGATATACCATGACAATGCGGCTATTTGGCCAATTTTGTCGTGCTGCTTTAATGGTCATTAAAACTTCTGTTGGATGATGACCATAATCATCCACTAAACTAAATTCACCCGTCTTATTTTGTAGAAGATATTTTCCGAGTAATTGAAACCTGCGCCCTATTCCGCCGAAAGTGGCCAGTGCGGTTTGAATGTCAGTATCACTAATGCCTTCGTCCGTGGCTATGGCCACTGCGGCAGTTGCGTTCAATACATTGTGGATACCAGATAAATTCAAGTGTATGGACAAACTGGGCTTGTTTGGGCGTTTTATTCTAAAATCACAACGATTTAGCCCAAAAACAATGTCCTCAGCCACATAATCATTGTGTTGCTCAATGCCATAAGTAATATATTTGCGTTCTAAATTTGGAATTAAACGCTGTATAACTTCATCGTCACCATAAAGTACAGCTAACCCGTAAAAAGGAAGATTGTGCAAAAATTCCAGATAAGCAGTTTGCATCTTATTAAAATCACCATCATAGGCCTCTAAGTGATCGGCCTCTATATTGGTGACGACAGATACTGTAGGTTGTAAATGTAAAAATGATGCATCGCTTTCATCAGCTTCGGCGATTAAATATTTGCTAGCACCTAGCTTGGCATTAGTACCCGCGCTGTTTAACAGACCACCTATCACAAAGGTTGGGTCTAAGTTTGCTTGAGAAAAAATGGTCGCTAGCAAACTCGTAGTGGTGGTTTTACCATGGGTACCTGCGACCGCAATGCCGTAACGAAAACGCATCAATTCCGCTAACATCTGCGCGCGACGAATTATTGGGATGCGCTGAGCTGTTGCTTCCTGAATTTCAGGATTAGCATAATTAATAGCAGAGGACACAACGACCAAATCCGTACCACTAATATTATGGCCCTGGTGACCAATAAAAATAGTCGCGCCTAAACTGGCTAATCGATTTGTCATTGCACCGCTTGCAATGTCAGACCCGGTAACCTTGTAACCTAAATTAAGCATCACTTCTGCAATACCGCCCATGCCGGCACCGCCAATACCAACGAAATGAATGGTATCTACACTGCGCATTTTATGATCTCTCACATGCAAAGGAATTTGTTGCTCAGTCATCGCTGACCTCCCTGCGCTGCTTGCTCACAAAAATCAGCAACCTGTTTGGCGGCATCTCTTTTATTCAGGGCTTTTGCTTTTAAAGACATTTCGTGTCTCAGTTCAGCTGAATCACATAAGGCCAATAGCTTATCGTACATGGCACTGCTGATATCAGATTGTAAAACTAAAAATGCGGCGTTATTGTCTACTAAACTATTTGCGTTATGCCGTTGATGATCGTCAACGGCAATAGGCAGAGGTACAAAAATCGCAGGTCTACCTGTAGCGGCCACTTCGGCAACTGTTAAGGCCCCGGCTCTACAAATGACAATGTCAGCCCATTCTAAGGCTTTTTCAGGTTCGGAAATAAACTCCATAGGTTCTACATTTAATTGATCTGAATACAGGTCTTTAATGTCGTCTAATTTACCTTTTCCGGTCTGATGTTTTACCTTCAAAATATGGTGTTCAGCTAGTCGATTGATGATCTTCGGTAGTTGTTCATTCAGCGCTCTTGCCCCTAAGCTGCCACCCGTAATTAATATATGAATTGGGCCTTGGTTTTCTGCGCTTTTACATTCCACATTGAAAAATGCATTGCGCACAGGATTACCAACCCAATGAGTATTGGTTGGCGCTTTACTTATTTGAGGATGCTGACTGACATCAAAACCTGTTAACACAAATTGGCTGATTTTTGCCAAAATACGGTTAGTTAATCCAAAAATGGCATTTTGTTCGTGCACAATTAATGGAATACCTAAGGTTTTTGCGGCCAAGCCACCAGGACCACTGGCATAGCCTCCCATACCTAACACCACGTCAGGTTGTAGGCGCTTGAGTATTTTTCTTGCCTTGGAAACTGCTGACAATAAATGAAAAGGCGCAAGCAATTTTGTTAGAACCCCTTTACCTCTAACACCTGCTATATCCAGAAAATGAATTGGTATGCCTTGTTGAGGAATGACCTGAGCTTCCATTTTTTCTTTAGTACCAAACCAATCAATATGCCAACCACGATTTTGTAACTCATGGGCAACTGCTAATCCGGGAAAGACATGACCGCCAGTTCCACCCGCCATTATGACTATTTTAGGCATCTTCCACCTCTTCTGGTGGCGTCGATTGTTTAATTGATTTGCGACGTTTCTTTGGAATCGCGTGGACACCTTCGACGCGCAACTCAAAGTCGATTCTTAATAATATGGCCACCGCCACACTCATAATGATGAGTGAAGAGCCGCCATAACTGACTAAAGGTAATGTCAACCCTTTAGTTGGTAAAATGCCAGATGCGGCGCCTAAATTGACCGCGGTTTGAAAACTAAACCAAATACCAATACTGTAAGCTAAAAAGCCATCAAAGTGTCGGTCATTGGTGAGCGCTTTATTACCTATGCGAAGGGCGATGATTACCATCCCCAAAATTAGCATGAGTACCGTAAGGATGCCTGCAAAGCCTAATTCTTCGGCTAATATTGCCATAATAAAATCGGTATGAGCTTCAGGTAAAAAATTTAATTTTTGCACTGAATTACCAAGCCCTTGACCAAACCAAGAACCTCGACCAAATGCCATTAACGATTGGGTTAACTGGTAGCCGCTGCCAAAAGGATCCGCCCAAGGATCTAAAAAGGCCGTAATTCGTCGCATTCTATAATCAGAATACACAATCAAGGACACCACTACTGCAACACCGGTAAAACCTAAGGCAAAAAACTGCCACAACCTAGCGCCAGCAAGAAATAATAAGGCCAAAGTGGTAGCAAACATAACAATTACTGTGCCTAGATCAGGCTGGAGCAAGAGCAAAAACGCGAGCACAAAAAACACGATTAATGGTTTTATAAAGCCTTTTAAGTTTTCCGTGACTTGCTCATAACGACGCACTAAGTAACCAGCTAAATAACAAAAGAAAAACAACTTTGCGGGCTCGGCCGCTTGAACCGTAATGGGTCCTAAGGCTAACCAACGTTTACTACCGTTAACTTCTCGACCAATCAATAACACAGAAACTAAAAGTAAAACCGCTAACAAGAGCAAATAAGGATTACCTACACGCCAAAATTGCATAGGTAGATTCAGAGTAATCATTGCAGCAATAAGGGCTAAACAAATATAAGCACCATGTCTAAAGGCAAAATAAAATGGCTGGTCGTGAATGCGCACGCCCTCGGGAATGGATGCAGAAGTCACAATAACAAAGCCTAATGTCAGCAAAGCAACTGATATGAGTACTAACATCAGATTGTATGGCTGAGTACTCGTTTGATCATGTTTTGCGGCAAATATCTGCGCTAAGTTTGCGGTACTACTCACCTTGCGCTCCTTTGCTTAATCGACTGGGTAAAACACTCACCTCTATGTTGATAGTTTTCAAACATATCAATACTGGAGCAAGCTGGAGACAGTAAAATGCAAACATCGCTAGGACTTCCAGCCGCTTCTCGAATGGCTGCTTCCACTGCGTCATCTAACTGATCGAATAATTTTGCGTTTGGAAGAAGTGCTAGGAATTTATCAGCGTCCTGACCTATGCATAATAAAGAATCGACTTTTGTTTCTATGGCTTTTGCCAGTTCAGTTAAATCGCTTCCTTTTGAATCACCACCAGCGATCAAAATTAAATGCTCATCATCACCTATGGTTTCTAGCGCAGCCAAGGTGGCACCAGGATTCGTCGCTTTAGAATCGTTAATACAACGCACAGTTTTATTCGATTGATTTTGATAGGTTTTTACTAATTCAAATCTGTGAGGCAAGCCTTTGTACAATAACAATGCGTCCGCAAAGGCGGTGCGCTCTTCTTCATCTAAAAAAGCAAAGCCACAAAGCAAGACTACTTGTAAGTTTAATCTGCCGTGGTCACTAATAGCATTTAATTGATATGCATTAAAAATTAGCTTTCCACCAACGCTGATGCCCTCTTCATCTTGAAAAGAATCAAGCTCGGAGGAAACTTCTGAACGTCCGAAGGAGGCGTATACTACGCTCTTGTTTACAGGAATTGTTAAAGGATCATCTCGATTGACAATAATTTTATCTGCATTGTTATAAATACGTTGTTTTACCTCTGCATAAGCTTCTAAATTACCGTGGCGATCAATATGGTCTTCGGTAATATTTAAAATACTGGCGATTTGTAAATGCAATGAATACGTAAGTTCAAGCTGAAAACTCGATAATTCCAGCAGAATAATATCGTATTGTCCGTCAAGCAATTTAACCGCAGATACGCCAAAGTTACCGCCTATTCCTACTTTAATGCCTAAACTGCTTAATCCTTGATACAGCATATCGATCACCGAACTTTTGCCATTCGACCCTGTGATACCAATAACAGGGCTCTGGTTGTGACGAGCAAACAGCTCTATATCACTTATCAGTTCTATGTCTAATGCCATCGCCTTTTTCAACGCGGGATGGTTTGTATCCACGCCTGGGCTGACGACTACCGTATGGAACTCATCAAATTCAGACGTAGTATTGAATTCTTGTAATTGGACTTCTTTTAATACCGAATATTCACTGACTTTCAGTTGCACTTGATAGATATCAGTGACAAACAGACAAACCTTGGCTTTAGCTTTGGTGAAAAAGTCTATGCATGCTTTGCCAGTGATACCGAATCCGATAACAGCGACTTTTTTATCAGCATAGTCTTGAATGCTCACCTGCTCTCTCCTATCTTAACTTTAAGGTAGCTAAACCAATTAGCACTAAAATCAGTGAAATAATCCAAAAACGCACTATGACTCTTGGTTCTGGCCAGCCTTTGAGTTCGTAATGGTGATGAATAGGTGCCATGCGGAAAATACGTTTACCGCGTAACTTAAAACTCCCTACTTGAAGAATAACCGAGAGGGTTTCAGCCACAAAAATTCCCCCCATGATAATTAACACTATCTCTTGTCGAACAAGCACGGCTAGTACCCCAAGGGTCCCACCTAGCGCTAGGGAACCGACATCGCCCATAAACACTTGGGCTGGATAGGTATTGAACCAGAGAAATCCCAATCCTGCACCCACTATAGCGGTGCACACAATAACAAGTTCGCTGGTAAGTGGGATAAAGGGAATATTCAAATAGGCTGAAAAATTCACATTGCCTGTAACGTAGGAGAATATGGCAAAAGCGCCTGCGACTAAAATTGTGGGCACTATCGCCAGCCCATCCAAACCATCAGTAAGATTTACCGCATTACTGGTACCTACGATGACGAAATAGGTAATGATGATGTAAAGCAAACCTAGCTGTGGAAGTACGTCTTTAAAAAAGGGGACGATTAATGATGTTTCGGCTTCGATATTTGCTGAGCTATATAAGAAAATCGCTACACCTGTGGCAATGATTGACTGCCAGAAATACTTCCATCTGGCAATAAGTCCTTTAGGATCTTTACGAACCACTTTTCGATAGTCGTCTATAAAACCTAAAATACCGAGACTCACCACCACAAACAGGGTAACTAGCACATATCGATTGCTTAAATCAGCCCAAAGCAAACTACTGGTTAATATTGCCGCTAAAATTAAAACACCGCCCATCGTTGGGGTGCCTGATTTTGATAAATGCGACTGAGGGCCATCATTTCTAACCGTTTGCCCAATTTGCATTTGCTGTAGCCAAGTAATCATTCTTGGCCCAATCAAAATAGCAATCATCAAAGCAGTAAGGGTACTTAAAATTGCTCGCATGGTTAGATATGAAAATACGTTGAATGCACTTTCATATTGGGTTAACCATTCAGCTAGCCAAATTAACATTCGTTAGACTCCTGTACATCGCCGTCTTCAGCTTTGTTGTTATAGTTATTCTTTAACGCTTCACAGACTCTTTCCATTCGCGCACTTCTTGAGCCTTTAACCAATATATTGACTGGTAGTTGGTGCGCTTGCGTTGCAGCTGCTATCAGTAACTCCAAATGTTGCATCACATCATCCACAGATTTGCAATGAGTGCCTTGATTTCCCAACATTTTACTCGCATGCTGACTTAGCTCGCCTAATGATATGAGTGCATCAATCTTATTTTGTTTCGCATAATCGCCAATATCTTGATGATATTGCATAGATTGATCACCTAATTCGCCCATATCTCCGAAAACAAAGACTCTAGGACCTGCGTAGGTTGCTAGAAGGTCAATCGCTGCTTTGACAGAAGCCACATTGGCATTGTAAGTGTCGTCCATTAAACGTACATCAGCCCCAAGCTTTACAACCGAAAGTCGTCCTTTTACCGAACGCATTTCGAACAAACCAGCTTGGATTTGAGGTAATTCAGCCCCTACTTGTGTTGTTAATGCCGCCGCCAACACTGCGTTTCCAACGTTGTGTTTACCCGGTACTCGCAATCGAATGGGTATTTTGCCTTGTGGGGTGACCAATTCAAACTCAGCACATCCATCTTCGTTAATACTTACATTGGTAGCGTAGAATTGACCCTTTGCAGACGACGGTGAAAAGGTCAAGGTTTTGCAATGATCTGTTTTGCCCAACCAAAATTCATAGAATTGGCTATCAGTGTTTACTAACGCCACACCGTCACTAGGTATTCCTGAATAAATTTCGCTTTTTGCTCTGGCAACACCAAACAAACTACCAAACCCTTGTAAATGTGAAGGCGCGGCATTGACGATGGTAGCCACATCTGGTTTCACTAAATGGGTGGTGTAATCAATTTCGCCAGAATGATTTGCGCCCATTTCGATAACCGCAAATTCGTGTTCGGATTGTAATCTCAATAAGGTTAATGGCACGCCAATATCGTTGTTAAAGTTGCCTTGAGTAAACAGTGTTTTGCCACATTGGCTTAAAATACTCGCGGTCATTTCTTTAACAGTTGTCTTACCGCTGCTGCCTGTTATGCCGATAGTTTTCGGGTTAACTTTTTGTTTTACTGCTGCACCCAATAATCCCAAGGCTATTTTGGTGTCTTCTACCATTATTGTAGGCAGGGGGCTGTTGACTGGTTTGCTTACAACAAGTGCACTAGCGCCTTTTTCAAGGGCTATGACTAGGTATTCATGGCCGTCAAAATTTTCACCGACCAATGCAAAAAACAAATCACCGGATGACAAGGTACGTGTATCTGTAGATACCTGATTTACTTGCATTTCACTAACGCTATCTGTACTCAAACGTCCTTTTATTTGGGACGCTATCCAGCCTAAAGAACAGCTAATCATACGAACTCCTCCGCTAGCTGACTGACATATAGTCGTTCATCATAAAAATGTTTATTCCCTTGGATTTCGATATAGGTTTCGTGTCCTTTTCCTGCCACCAACACTAAGTCACCTGAGTTTGAATGCTCAAGGGCGTAGCGTATGGCAATTTTTCTATCTTGCTCAATATGCACTTTGTGCTTGTTTTGAATGCCATCAAGGACAGCTTTTATAATATCTTCTGGCGGCTCGAATCTTGGGTTATCGTTGGTCAGCACTATTTTATCCGCTAACTCATCAGCAATTTTTCCCATCAAAGGTCTTTTACTGGTATCGCGATTGCCACCACAACCAAAAATTACCCACAATTGCTTGTCTGCATGTGCTCTAGTAGCGATTAATGCTTCTTGAAGCGCATCTGGGGTATGCGCATAATCCACAACAAAAGCACGATTATCGATGTTGAATGTTTCCATGCGACCATCAACCCCAGATACTTTAGATGCAGTGTTGATTAGGTCTTGTATAGATACACCTTGCAGCTTAAAAGCCGAAATAACAGCTAAGTAATTAGCTAAATTAAATTTTCCATAAAGAGGAATTTGAATTGAGTCTTGGTTATCTTGAGTATTTAGACGAAATTCAATGCCGTTAGGTAAATAACTGACATCAATGGCCACCAAATGTGTTTTTGCATCATAAGTAGAAATCTCGGAGCCTGATGAAATAGCAAAAAACAACTGCTCCACAGAAGCTTGGGCCTGTTTAGACCAGAGTGCAGACTCGTCATCATTGGCATTTAAGACCAAATATTGAATCGAAGAATTGGCTAATATGCCTCGCTTTGCTTGGGCATAGGTTTGCATGTCGCCGTGGTAATCTAAATGATCTTGAGACAAGTTAGTAAAAATCACAGTGGTGATTGGTAGACCCGCTAAGCGCCCCTGCTCAATGCCATGTGATGAAGCTTCAAGGGCAACATGAGTCACATGATTAGAGGCTAGATTGGCTAGTTGTTGATATAAACTTACAATATCTGGTGTTGTATTAATCGTTTCCGCGACTTTAACTACTGACTGCAGTGGTCTATGCAGGTGTATCCCAAGCGTACCTAGAGAAGCACTATGGTTCCCAAGTTGAGCTGCAACCTGAGCATATAGATTGGCAACCGAGGTTTTACCATTAGTGCCAGTCACTGCCACCAGATGCTCTATCTGACTGATAGATGGATAAATAGTGCGTAAAAATTCAGGCAACTTGGATTTCAAACCACAAATGAAGAAAACCAAGGTGTTATCTTGTTGTTCAACTGCGTAATCCTCAGCATCCACCAGCGCTAAAGGCGCTCCTTTTGCAACGACTTGAGGTAAATATTCACGACCATGTACTTGAGTACCTTGCAATCCAATGAAGATAGAGTGCTGATTGATTTTACGACTATCAAGGGTGGCATCTTTAAACACTTTGCCACCCAAAGCTTCTAGGTCAAGATCAGGCACTTGCAACAGTCTTAGTCCAGCCATGACATCTGTTATTGCAATGCCAGGCATTATTAGAGGACTACTCATGATCTTTCCTCATTACCACACTGGCAGCATGAGCTGCATCTGGTGGAATATTGAGCATTTGCAATGTACCTTCGGCAATGGCTGAAAATGTTGGTGCAGCTGTATCACCCGCATGATACAAGTCTCCACCAGGCTCATTGATTAAAACCACTATGGCCAATTGGGGATCTGACACTGGCGCTATGCCTGCGAATATATTGACATATTCTTCGCCATAACCACCGATCACGGCTTTTTGGCTAGTGCCTGTTTTTCCTGCTATGCGATAACCAGGCACACTTGCTTTGTGTCCTGACCCACCTTGTTGGGTAACACTTTCCATCATATTTAGCAAAGCAACAGCATTCTCTTCACTTATGACACGAATTGGCGGTTCTTCAGGTTGATCCACTTTAACAATTGACAGTTGATTCAAAATTCCGCCATTGGCAATAGTGGCATACATTCTGGCCAACTGTGCTGTGGTTACTGCTATGTTGTAACCAAATGAAAGGGTGGCAATTTCGTGTTTTGACCAACGATTTCTTTCATGAAAAATACCACTGGATTCACCTAGCATATTTAACCCGGTATCGCCCATAAGTCCCATGTTATAGTAAGTATCCATCAAAAAATGCCGAGGAACTTCTAAGGCTAGTTTTGACGTACCCATGTTAGAAGAATGCTGAATAATTTCTGTTAGGGAAAGTACGCCAAAATTACGAGGATCGCTAACGCGACTGCCACCTAAATACATCCACCCAGGGGATGTATCCACTGTGTCATCAGGTTTTACTAAACCAAACTCTAAAGCAGCTAATACAGCAAGGGGCTTCATTGAAGAACCAGGCTCAAAAGCATCTGTAATAGCGCGATTACGCACTTTATGACTGGCCACAGTAGAACGGTTATTAGGGTTATATGAAGGTGTATTCGCCATGGCCAACACTTCGCCAGTATGCACATCCACTACAACCACTGACGCTGAGGTCGCTTGATATCGAATAGTAGCCTTTTTAATTTCTCGAAACGCTAGCGCTTGAATGCGCTGATCAATGGTCAACTGAAGATCTTCCGCTTTTTTACCTTCTTGTTGTTCCAATATTTCTATTTGACGACCTGAAGCATCTCTTCGAATGCGACGTTTATCCGGTGTACCCGTTAAGTAATTGTCATATAGTCTTTCTAGACCTTCTAACCCTTTATCATCAACATCGGTAAAGCCTACAATGTGCGCAGAGACCTCTCCTGACGGATAATATCGTTTTGATTCATTACGTAAATATACCCCTGGAATTTTTAGGTTTTTAACATAATCGGCCATCGCCGGGGTAATTTGACGCTGTAAATATATAAAACGTCGGTTAGGATTACTGACTCTGTCTAGCAAATCGTCTAAATCTCGCTCCAATACTTCAGCTAAAGCAATCCATCTGCGCTTGTCGGCCAAACCCTCGTTGTCATGGATAATCTTGGGATCAGCATAAATGGCTTGCGCAGGCACTGAAACCGCTAGTTGCTGGCCATTTCTGTCGACAATTAGACCACGATAATTGACATTATCTCGAGTACGTATTGTGCGATTGTCACCTTGTTCAATTAACACATCAGGTTCAATTACTTGAATATAAGCAGCGCGGGCAATTAAGCATGCAAAGACTAAAAATACTGTGCCCAATACAACGCCAAAACGCCAATGCATGAGCATTGGCGATACTTTAGGTTTGGCTTGCCCACCGTTTTTCTTTTTACGGCGCGGCTTTTGTATGGTTGCGCTAATGGTCATTAATTTTCACTCACAAAGACCTCATCGTCTTTCGAAGGTCGCCGCATGTTCAAACGCTCTCTGACCAACCGCTCTATTCGATTGTGTTCAGTGAGCGCGTTTTGCTCAATTATCAAATGTCGCCATTCCACATCTAAGCTGTCTTTTTCTTCAATCAATTGCTCATGAGTAATCAATAATTCACGATTTTTGTGAGTACTTACCACCACTGCTAAGGCTGTACCTACAACAGCTAAATACATCAATAAGAGAAAAGTGTGCCGACTTAAGTCGGCAGTAATAAGTAAAAGCAAATTAAAGTTCGGTGTGGTTTTCTCACTCATAATTTTTCCGCCACTCTCAATACTGCACTTCGTGCTCTGGGATTTTGTTGAATTTCTTCAGCCGATGCTTTAATCGCGCGACTTAAAGATTTCAGTACTTTGCCCTTATCAGCTTCTTGCTGACTTATAGGCAACCTTGCTGGCAATTTTTGCCCCTGGCTTTTGGCTTTAATAAATCGCTTAACAATTCGGTCTTCTAACGAATGAAAGCTTATGACCACTAATTTCCCGCCGGGTTTCAATATATGACAGGCAGAATCTAAAGCTGTTTCTAACTCGTCTAATTCGCCATTAATAAAAATTCGGACAGCTTGAAAACTCCGTGTGGCTGGATGTTTGAACTTATCTTTTACCGGCACTGCTTGGTCGATAATTTGCACGAACTCTTTGGTAGTAGATAAAGGCTTGCTAGCTCTTCTTTCAACTACTGCTGTGGCTATTCGACGACCAAATTTCTCTTCTCCGAGTACTTTTAAGACATGAGTGATATCGTCTAAACTCGCGGTGTTTAACCATTCAGCGGCGCTTATGCCACTGGATTGATCCATACGCATATCGAGAGGACCATCATGCATAAAACTAAATCCGCGAGTTGCGTCATCTAATTGAGGTGATGACACGCCGATATCCATTAATATACCGTCAACTTGCCCATCAAGCCCCTGTGATTGCATAACCGGCAGCATCTCTGAAAATGCACAATGGTTAATACTGAATCGTTTGTCTTGAGCCAGCGCTTGAGCCGCTTGAATAGCCTCAATATCTCTATCGAAGGCAATTAGACGTCCGTTTTCGGATAATGCGGTTAAAATTCCTCGGCTGTGACCACCCCGGCCAAAGGTAGCATCCACATAGATACCATCGGGTTGAATCGCTAAAGCCTCAATCGTCTCGTCGAATAAAACCGAGCGATGGGCAAAATTTGCCGATGTCATAGCGCAAAATCCTGCAACCGCTCTGAAAGCTCAAAGCCCCCTTGCTGTTGCACTGCGATATCAGCTTCAAGTTGAGCTTGCCAAGTGTCTGCATCCCAAATTTCGAATCTATTTAATTGGCCCACTAGCATGACTGACTTTTTTAAATCAAGGAAAGCACGAAGATTAGGTGCGATTAAGAATCTGCCGCTTTTGTCCATATCGCCATCTGCTGCATTTCCCAACAGTAGGCGTTGTAAGCGACGTTCATCATCGTTCATGGATGAGAAAGTCCGAAGTTTTAATTCAATTTCTTCCCATTCGGGAAGTGGGTAAAGTAGCAAACATTTTTGCGTAATATCTATGGTACAAACCAGCTGTCCCTGGCAATCATCCATCAGGCCTTGTCGATACTTCGTCGGTATCGTTAATCGGCCTTTCGTGTCAAGATTGATTGCGTTAGCGCCGCGGAACATTTCCCCTAGCCTATTTTTGTTGTTAGTAGCTTGTTGTTATTTTTTTCTAAACTGGTTTTCCCCTTTGCAAAAACCCTTTTATGCCACTATTACCCACTTTTTTGCAATTTTTGACCTAAAACCTACTTTTGTCAAGGTTTTATTTCGAGTTTTGCACTCTTATTGTGGTTTCCAGTTCGAAGCTGGAATCTCCGGTTGAGATGAAGTTATTGTAAAAGCTAGTGTTTATTTCGCGTTTTAGCTGCCCTATGGAAGCCTTTGCAAAAACTAGTTTATTCATACAGGGTTTTTGAACGGTGATTAAAAAGCTTCACTATAGTAAAAAATAAAATAAGGAAATCATGCATTGACGATGTACAACCAGTGGGACGGGCTCGCCTGCTTATCAAAATTTTAATTTAAGGATATAATAGCTGACGTTATTAGTTTTACTTTCCTAGCACGTCTTCAATGAAATTTGCTGGAGATGTATAGGTTCTCGGACCTAAATTTCCGTGGGAACCTTCGCTTGACCAAGTTCCAACAACGCCTTTAAAGTGGTCATCATCGCCAAAACTCATGGTTTTTTCATAAGTGTAATAACTAAAGCTATTGTTGGTTCTCTGAATTATCACGAAAAAGCAATTGGTTAGCCCCCTCGGTTCAGGGAAGGTAATTAATACAGCGTCTTTTGTTGGAATTTGTAATACATCTAGATTTTCTGCAAAGTCTTTAGACACAATATCAGTTGCAGCTTGTTTAAGTTTGCTAAACTCTCCTCTTATCAAGTCTTCAAAAAATAGTCCCTCAGTAGTAAAGGTCCATTCAGGTAAAATTCGATGCTGAAAAAAGTATACTCTTTCAGACTCTGGAACATTGTCAACTGCGCTCTCAGGGGTTTGACTAGTAAGGTTTTGAGACACGTTGTTATCTTGAGCTGGCGAACTCGAATCATTTTCAGTAGAAGAACAAGCAACTAAAGCAATTGCTAAAATCAAAATATATAGTTTCATGTTCTTCCTTTTACACGAGCGACTCGCCGATAAGTCAAATTATTCCTGATTAAATATTCTTGCTTGGTAAAATCAAGCCGTTTAACTCTTAAGCTCTTTTACAATAACAAACCAGTAGAAAAACGCCTAGCACATAATGATAGGTTGTTTTTATAAAATTGGTTTCTGGTATATTTGTTTTGGATAGGATTACTGGCTAATATTTATGAGGCCATACAAGGTAGATAATAAAAAAGCCACTTTACTTAAAGTGGCTTTATACGTTTGTAAAGCTTCAATTAAGCTTGAGGCGCAGCGGCTTGAGATTGCGCTAATTCTTGTTCTCTCGCGGCTTGAGCTGCAGTCACTACTTGAATCGCTTGAATTGGATTTTCAGTTTTGTTTGATAACTCAACTAAACGGTTCAATTGACCAAGAGACAACATAAGAGAATAACATGCACCTAAGAAACCAGCTTTGTGCATCGCTAGTACCTTGTCATCTTCCATTTCAAGTAGCTTTTTCTCATTTACAGACAAGATGCCTGTCACATTACGAGTTTGACCTGAAACATAACGAATGCGGATTTGTAGTTCTTCAAGCAAATCATTGTCTTGCAACTGCTTTATAAAACGTTGGTTTTGTACTTCGCTGTTAGCTAGATCAGCAAGAAATTGCTGACGATTTTTCAATAATTCACTTGGCTCACCGCTTTCAGTAAATAAAGGCTCACCTTCATCGCCGAAAAGCTCAGAACTTTCGTCGATAAATACACCTAATTTGTCACCGTCAGGGCGAATGTCGAATGGGTATCGTTGGATGTTAAGAGGGATGTTAGCACCCTGCCAACGATCTTCACTCCAAAATAAATTCTTACCTTGTTCTAACCCTAACATAGCAACTGAATGGATGTTATTGGTCGTAGGATCTTGAATTAATACAATTGGCATAGTGTTGGACAACTGCGCGTATTCGCGAATTGTCGCAGCCGCTAAATGGGTTTCTTTTGCAAACGAAAAGTCCGTTTTAGGGATAATTTTTAGTGCACCATGCTTTGCTTTATCAAGCGGAATATAGTTAATTGCCATTATTACTTCTCTGATTATATTTTTATGGTTGGACGGAGACTTATGCGTAATAAATTTTTCCGCCCTCGAGAACAACCTTGTTGTTCGCATCTTGTCCTTCACAGGGTTCGCTATTATGGTACAAAGTGACTCTGATGTCACCCTTTGAACGACAATAGAATAACTCTATGACTAGTCAATCTCTAGCCTGTGCAGTATAGTAGAATTAACTACTTAAAATTATTAGAAGTTTCTTCAGAAACCAAAATTTATAAATAAGCGTTTAATAACAGTAAATAATAACCACCTAACGAAACGAGCCCCATGAATACAAACAAAAAGTTAATTTTACCATTTGCACTTGCTTGCATTGCAACCACTGCCTGTACTTCCACTTCTTCTGAATCTATGAGTGAAAAAGCGCAACGCATAGCCCATGAAAATATTATTGTTGACGGCCACATAGATGTACCCTATCGCGTGAATAATCAGTGGGTTGACGTGACAGTAGCAACAGAAGACGGTGATTTTGACTATCCAAGAGCAGTTGCTGGCGGCTTAGATGCGCCATTCATGTCAATTTACGTACCAGCTCGATTAGACAATAGTGCACAATCGACTTACTTGGCAGACGATTTGATAGATATTGTTGAAGCAATCGTAGGAAGAGCGCCTGATAAATTTGCGCTTGCTTATAGCACTGCAGATGTAGAACGAAACTTTAAAAAGGGCCTTATTTCATTGCCTATGGGGATGGAAAATGGTTCCCCAGTGCAAGGCAGCATGGAAACCCTTAAACATTTTTATGACAGAGGCATTCGTTATATAACCCTAGCGCATTCGCAAAGTAATCATATTAGTGATTCCAGCTATGATCTTAGACGCCAATGGAAGGGGTTAAGTCCTTTTGGAAAAGAGCTAGTAGCTGAGATGAACAAATTAGGCATCATGGTTGATATTTCTCATGTATCAGATGCAGCCTTTTATCAAGCCATCGAGATATCAAAAGCGCCTGTTATTGCCTCTCATTCTTCATTACGTCGATTTACGCCGGGCTTTGAGCGCAACATGAACGATGACATGGTCAAGAAACTGGCTGAAAATGGCGGCGTTATCATGATTAACTTCGGTTCAGGTTTTGTAAGTCCTATGGCGAGAAGTTGGCGAGATCGTATGACCGAAGAACGCACCGCCTTGGTTGATACCTTTGGATCTGATAGCCAAGAAGTAAAAGACTTTGATGAAAACTTTAAAACACAAAATCCTTATCCATTTGCTGATTTAAACATTGTCCTAGACCATATCGATCATGTGGTTGAACTCGTAGGTATTGAGCATGTTGGCATAGGTTCAGACTATGACGGTGTTGGTGATTCGCTACCCGAAGGATTAAAAGATGTTTCAACTTTTCCAAACCTAGTCGAAGGTTTGCTGGAAAGAGGCTATAGCGAAGATGATATTAAGCTGATCCTAAATGAAAATCTTATGCGGGTTTGGAAAGAAGTAGAAAAGATTGCTGCGGCGTCTTAGTATTATTAGACACCCTGACGAAAGTCAGGGTGCAGATTCTACGCTGAGCACGCAATGACGGTAGATTTTTGTCATCCTGACGAAAGTCAGGATCTAAATTCCCGCGCAGTCTAACAAAGATATGCTAAGACTTATCTTTCAAAAAACCAGACAATTTATCCTTGGCTTTATCCAATAATTTCTCTTTCTCTTCGTCTACTTTTTCTTGAATTTTATCTTTAGCAGCATTTTTTAAACGATCTTTGGCTTCTTGCTTTGCTTTTGCAATCGCATTGTCTAACATCGCTTTGGCTACTGCAGCCCCAACCTGGTCTGCTGGTAGTCCATTTGGTTCGCCAACTGCGCCAGCACTAAAGGTAGGCAAGGTAACTTCATAAACCTTTTTCTCAATTTCATATTCACCCGTAGGTACAGCTTCAAAATTAAGCGTTAACTTGGCATTACTAATAATTACTTCTTCTACAATGACCAAAGGATTAATTTTCGACTCACTTGGTGGTGGCGTATCGCCTGAAGCAGTTAAGTTAGCGGCTAGGTTATCTTTCAACACAATCAAATTTCCTTTACCTGCAGCATCCAATTCATACAAAATCTCGGGAGCGTTAACGGTTAGAGATTGTACTCTGTAAGGTTCACTGGTGACATTGCCAATATCTAGGGTGATCGCTTCTAAACTAAAGGCATCTTCGTCAGAAAAACCTTGAGGGTTTTCTACGTCAATGTCGTTAATGGTTAGACGCCCCTCAGACAAGGCTAGATCAACATTAAATACACTGACTTGGGTGCCTAAAAATTTGCTTCCCTGTTGCTCGATTTGGGTCTTAATAATATCCCCAGCGTTAGACAGGGCATACCAAACACCGCCGGCAACCACAGCAATTATTACTAATAAAATGATAAGAACTTTTTTCATTGGCGACTCCTATTCGCGCTTGTTTTATATTTTAATTTTACATCTCAGTGGCGCATCAAGATCAAACTATCTCGCCTACCCTTGTTCATGCTGCTGCATAAAATAACCCAAGGTTTTTAACATGTTGTCATGTTGCGGGTTTGCTTTAGGCACAGCACAACGTTCATTTTCATTGACTTCAGACTTATTAAACTGCAACTGCACTATCTGCACCTGATTCATAACCACATCCGCATGACAGACATCATAGCTTTCATCAACTTTGAAAAACGTATGATTGCCATCAACTTTTTCAATCAGTGATTCAATACCGCTGACCATAGTGACGTTATCAGCCATTGAATGGGCAGCAAATATTGGCTTTTCTATAGTTTTATCTTTTAAAAACTCACGAATGTCTCGAATTACATCCATTAGTATTAGTCCGGAATAACTAGCGACACTAGGATATTTATATGGATGAGGACCTTGGGTTTCATAGTCACCATCAAGTAATTTGGCGAGTAATTTAATCCCCCAAATCTTACTCATAGTTTCTGCACCACCCGTCAGCTCTAACGCCGCTGAAAACAATAAAATCCCTTTAACTTTGTCCGGATTATGTAAGCTATACCAGGTCGCAAATGCGCCACCTGTTGAAAAGCCGCCAATAAATACAGGTTGCGGCTGCTGTTCGACTATCCCCATAACCTGATTTACGTGTGCATACCAACGACTTTTTAATTGGCTATCTTCCATGTCAGCATCTGCTTCTAACTTGCCATGACCTGGGGTCAAGGGTACAACCACAGTATAACCTTCGCGATAAAGATATTCGGCAATAGAACGCATAAAGAAGGGTGAATCACTTAAACCGTGAAACAGTACCACTACCCCTTTAGATGTATCTGACTGAAAGACATAAGGGGCATTGCCTTCACTCTTTAGCACATCAGAACACACTTTATATTCATAAGAAAGTTGCTGTTCGCAAACGCGTGTTGACCCCAATTCTTGTTGATAAATCGCGGCAAACTCATCTAACTGACTTGATGAAAGATTAGCCTGCGCATAAGGAATGACCAAACAGGATAAAAACAGAATTAAGACCGATTTCAAACAAAAGCTCCATTTGCAGACACAACAATAAGAATAGACATAAAAAAGCAAAAGTTGTTCAAATGATACAACTTTTGCTTCGATATATTTTAAAAAAAATTAGAGACTAAGCTGACAACCAAGCTTCTAGGTCGTCACTTCCACCAATGTGTTTTCCGCCGATGAAAACTTGAGGAACAGTTTCTCTACCTGACACAGCTTTTAAGGACGCTAGAGTTGCATCTCTACCAAGCTGAATTTCTTCGAATTCATAGCCATTTGCAGTTAATAACTCTTTGGCTTTTTTGCAGTACGGGCAGCCTATTTTTGTAAACAAAGCGACTTCTTCTGGGGCTTTAACGCTAGGATCTAAATAAGCAAGCATAGTGTCTGCATCCGACACTTCAAATGGGTCACCTGGCTTATTTGGTTCTATGAACATTTTTTCTACAACGCCGTCATTCACTAACATGGAATAGCGCCAACTTCTTTCACCAAAACCTAAATCTTGTTTTCCAACTAACATTCCCATACCACGAGTAAAATCGCCGTTACCATCGGGTATCATAGTGATGTTTTCAGATTCTTGATCCGCTAACCAAGCGTTCATTACAAAAGTATCGTTAACCGATACACAGCAAATTTCGTCTATGCCTAGTTTTTTAAATACGCCAGCCAATTGATTATATCTGGGTAAGTGCGTTGAAGAGCAAGTTGGCGTGAAGGCGCCAGGAAGCGAAAATACGATGACTTTTCTTCCGTTAAAAATATCACTACTGTTTTTAGTTTCCCAATTTTCGCCCACTCTACAAGGCCAAGATACTTCAGGAACACGTTGCCCTTCACGGGATTCAAGTTTATTTAGGTCTGACATTTTATATTCCTTGGATAAATACGAATGTTTAGCTTAACTTTTAGTTTTTAATTCGTCCAATCTGTATTTATCGATCAATGAATAAAGTGTCGGTCGAGTCACGCCTAATAACTCGGCAGTCTTTGAAATATTCTGCTCGGCTTGCATGTAAGCACGACGAATTGCTTTTGACTCAGCCACTTCTCTGACTTCTCTTAAATTGAATACTTGTGAGCTGTGTTCTTCTTCAGCCGCCATGAGTCCAAGGTCGTCAGCCGTAATTAAATGGCTCTCAGCTAAAACTACCGCTGATTTCAGTTTATTTTGCAACTCACGAATATTACCTTTCCAAGAGTGAGCTCGCATGGCAGCAACTGCATCGTCGCTGAAACCTTTAACTTTGGCACCATATTCGTCTTTGTACTGATTTAAGAAGGTTTTGGCCAATAAAATCACATCATCGTCACGGTCTCGAAGTGGCGGAATAATAATGCTGATTTCACCCACTCGATAAAATAAATCTTCTCTAAAGGTCTCTTCTTTGACCATAGAATGCAAATCACGGTGGGTAGCACACACAACTCGCACGTCGACACTGATTTCTTGTCTTCCACCAACGCGCTCGATGACGCGCTCTTGTAAGAAGCGCAACATTTTTGCTTGCAAGCCAATAGGCATATCACCTATTTCATCGAGGAAAAGTGTACCGCCTTGGGCTAACTCAATTTTACCCAGCGTGGTTTTATTAGCACCAGTAAAAGCGCCTTTTTCATAACCGAATAATTCTGATTCCAACAGGTTTTCAGGTATAGAGGCACAGTTAATCGCGACAAACTTTTTATCTTTACGATGACTGGCTTCGTGAATACTACGCGCAAAGACTTCTTTACCGGTTCCACTTTCACCTAACAAAAGAGCACTAATATCAGTTTGGGCAATTTTCTCAGCTTTTCGAGCTGCACCTAAAATAGCTTCACTGTTGCCGATAATACGCCCCATAGACGCAGAGGTTTTAGCTAAGGCTTTGTTTTCTCTTTCTAATGCTGAAAGATTCAATGCTCGTTGTATAATCAGGTTGATAGTGTCAGTGTCTATTGGCTTTTGATAATAATCATACGCGCCTAAAGCAACTGCTTTAAGTGCATTTTCTTTATCATCATTACCTGTAACAACCACTACTTTAGTGCTTGGCGCTAACTGTAGAATTTCGGTAAGCGCTTGTAAGCCTTCAGATGCGTTTGCCGGATCTGGTGGTAAGCCTAGATCTAAAGTAACTACGCTTGGTTCAAATCGACGTAATTGGGTGATTGCCGACTGTCTATCAGCAGCAAACACTATTTCTACGTCTTTTAGTGCCCATTTCAGTTGCTTCTGAATACCTAAGTCGTCATCGACTACCAGAATCTTTTCCATAAACGTCTATAGTCCTTTTGGTAATTTAATCAAAAAAGTCGTCCCTTGACCTACTTCGCTTTCCACTTCCAAAATACCTTTACTTTCTTCAATAAAAGTTTTCGCATCGTAAGCGCCTATTCCCATGCCAGCATTGCCTTTTGTGGTATCAAAGGGTTTAAAAAGTCGATGTTTTATAAAATCCATAGACATTCCTTCTCCGTTATCGGCAATTTGTATCTCAACTTCAGCATCGGTTTGAGATATTTGTAGGTTAACACTACCATCATCAGGAGTTGCTTGTTGAGCATTTTGAATTAAATGGTATAAAACATTAGACAATTTTTCGGCATCTATTTGCAGATTTATTTCGCCGTTGGCATCTACCTTAGGTAATGGAAGTAAGGTAGCACATTTTTGCGCAATTAGGTCATTGATTAATGACACGACCTCAACATTGTTTTTCCCTTTATTTGGCTCGGTATTTTTTTGCATCAATTGCTTGAGCATCTTGTCCATACGTTCTTTGGTGTATTCAAGGGTTTCAAAAGTATCTTCAATAAACTCTGGATTATCTTTATGTTCTTTTGCATTAGAAATAATTAAGTTTATTTGGGCCAATACGTTTTTTAAATCATGCACAACAAAAGCCGACATGCGGTTAAAGGCTGCAAACTGCGCGTTTTCAGCTAACGCAAGCGAGTTCTCTGCATTGATAATAAAAGACGTAATTTGATCAGACAATGCACTGATATAATCTCGCAATTCCCAATTTAGCGCTCTACGGTTTGGCAATTCAGCATCTAAGCAGACAAATCCCCATAAATCATCATTGACCACAATGGGAATAATAAGTTGATACGGACAGTGATGAATAAAGGCTGATTTCTCATCAAGATGGGCATAGTTTTCTGGTTTAGATTTAAGTTCATCCACATCGATGATCCAAGGCTTTGTATCATAAAATCGAGCTATACACTGGATTACAAGCCTAGGAAGATCTTCTGCATGCGCTGGCAAACGACTCACAGGGGTAAAGTCTAGATTTCTTTTTTTATACACAATCCCCGAATCGTAACCTATGCCTTCCATCCAGCCTCTTAACGCTGTTTCATAAACACTTGGCAAATTATCGGTCTTACTTTCGGTGAGCGTTTTGGTAAGTTTTACCCACTCAACACGATAATCATATTGATTGGCATAAAAGTGTTTCGTAATAAACACTTTTACCTTGGTTCGAATTTGATGAGACATCAGCAAGGCTGCTAGTAAGGTCAAGGAAATAACCACCAATGCCAATTGAATACTTAACGACCAGCTACCGCCATAATATTTCACCAAATAGCCTAAAAGTGACATCACTAAAAGATAGATGCCAGCCAAGAGTAATAAGGTACTGTGTAATACCACATCACGACTGACAAATATTTCTATACCCCAATGTTTAATTCTGCGCACAGCAATGACTAAAAACGGCATTAAGGTGAAAAATATGTAGCCTCTTGCGGCAAAGAAATCCCAACTTAGGGTATTTAACATCAGTGCATTCGCATAAATTGCGAAATCCATTAAGTTGATGGCGGCCAAATATATCACCAGGGGTTTAAACGCCCATTTATTTTCACCTGCTTGGCGATACATGATCTCCGTCATTACTAAGGCTTGGATTGCAAGTAATGTATGCAAGCTAAATTGCCAACTACTCGGCATTAACTGAAAACCAGCTGAAAGCATAGTAGTGACGGGTAAAATCAAGGCAATTAACGTCGTTGGTTGCCGCAAGAAACTAAATAGATTGCTTACACTGGTTTGTATACAGGCGCATATGAACAGCATCCAAACACTTTGTCTGATGCTGTCATAGACTAAGATGGATTCTCTGGAGAGGTTATTATTAATATAGGTAACGTGCAACACTGCCCAAGCCACCATAATAATGGTGGACAACATAAGCAAATGACGCGCAAATCCAGATTTGCGCGTAGTTAATAGCAGAAGGAAAAGTAAAAAGTAACCTAACGCGGTCAGTCCATAACCTAAATCAAATACCAAAGGGGTTACCTCTTTCGAATCAACAAACTACCGATGGAATAACCAGCGCCAAAAGAGCATAGAATGCCATAGTCGCCAGCTTTCAAATCTTGATGATGCAAAATAAAGGCGATAACAGAACCTGCAGACGCTGTATTTGCATACCGGTCCAACACAATGGGCGCTTCCTCTAGAGATGCATCTCTGCCTAACAATCGCTTACTTATCAATAAATTCATATTGATATTCGCCTGATGTAACCACCACCTTGTGAGGTTTTCTGGCCCGAGCTCATGAGCTTGTAGATGATCCACTATGTGTTGCGCAGCCATTGGACAGACTTCTTTGAAAACTTTTCTTCCTTCTTGATGAAAGAGTTTATCGGCTGCATATGGATCTTCATCAGTGGCATGGGTCATATAGCCAAAATTTGAACGAATATTATTCGAAAATTTTGTCACTGCTTTGGTCGACAATATATCAAAAGCGTGATCACTAGTGACTGTCTCTTGGGCTTCAATGATAGTCGCAGTGGCCACATCACCGAAAATAAAATGACTATCTCTATCTTTGTAATTTACTTGAGGTGATACTAATTCTGGGTTAATGACTAGTACCGCTTTGGCCGTGCCAGCGGCAACCATTTCGTAAGCTCGATGCATACCAAAGGTAGCAGCTGAACATGCTACTAACATGTCAAAACCAAAACCATCAATACCTAAGGCTTCCTGAACTTCTATTGCTATTGCAGGATATGAGCGTTGTGTGTAGGCACAAGACACAATGACGGCATCAATGTCGTTGGCAGTTTTATTTGCCGATGCCATTGCAGCTTTCGCCGCCTTAATGGCAATTTCCGCTTGATGTGAAATTTCGTCGTCTGAACGCGGCTTTATATCTGGACGCATTCGATGAATATCTAATACCCCATCTTTGCAATAAACATAACGACTTTTTATACCCGACGCTTTTTCCACAAACTCAGCAGAAGAATGCGGTTTTGCCTCCATTTCGCCTTTAGCGATTTCTGCTTCATAGTTTTGATTATGCCAGTCTGCATAGGCGTTGTAGGAATCGATAAGTTCTTGATTTGATATACTATGCTCTGGTGTCCAAAGCCCTGACCCACTGAGCACAATTTGTTTTGTCATTTTAAACTCTTACTATTATTTTAACTGTGACAATAGTAGTGCCTGACGATGCAATGTTCAATAAAACATGAAGCCCTTATTGCATTTAATGCCCAAACTTGGGGCAAGATGAAGAGCAAGTATTTGTTATAACTCTTTAGGATCCGGCATCAAGGGCGCAATTAATTTTGCAATTGCCCTAAATAATTGCACTCTTGTGGTTCCATTTCGCCACACCAAACCAATTTCTCGGAAAGCTTCCTGTTCTGCCGGCAAAGCAATCACATCTGTACCGGTTAAAATACCTTTTTTGAGGGCCATGGCAGGAATAAAAGTGTAGCCTAGTCCGCTATTTACTAAGGAAACCAAGGTATGCAGACTGCTGGCTTTTAAACTACTTACTTGAGATTTATGTGCTAGCCCACAAGCAGATACTGCATGTTCAGTTAAGCAATGTTCTTTCTGCAATAAGAAAATACTTTCATTTGGCAACTCATCAATACTGACATGATTTTTTAATGCCACAGCCGCGGTTTTATTGGTCACTAGATGAAAAGCATCTGTACCCACGACTAACTGCTTACAACCTGGAGTTTTCATCGGTAGCGCGAGAATAAGTAAATCCAATTCACCATCAGATAAGCGTTCCAACAAGTTGTCTGTGGTGTCTTCACTGAGCTGAAGTTCAATGTTAGGCAAGTGCGTTGCCATTTGACGGATTAAGGATTCAAACACAAAGGGCGCTATGGTGGGTATAGCACCTAATCGTAAACTTCCGCTTTTCCAATCTCCAGCAGATTCAGCAAAGCTTGTCCATTCTTGGGCATTACTGAGTAATTGCTTTGATTTTTCAACCATGGCTTCGCCAAAGTCGGTAAACACAAAAGATTTATGATCCCGTTCTAAGAGTTGATGTCCTAAAGTATCTTCGAGATTTTGAATGGCTGTGCTTAGGGTCGATTGGCTTACATTACATTTTTGAGCAGCCCGTAAAAAATGCTGCTCTTTATGCAATACGATGAGGTAATACAAATGCTTTAAATTTGGAAATCGCATAAGTTAATCTTTAGTTAATCTGATTATAGATATACCAAATTAACGCTTAAACACCAAATATAAACGACAATATGTAGAAAATAATAATAGATAACGCTGCGCCTGCAGGTAAGGTAATTACCCATGAAGTAATAATGGTTCTAATTACTTTCCCGTCTACCGCCGAAACACCTTGTGCAATACCAACACCAAGTACCGCACCCACTAGCGTCTGAGTAGTCGAAATAGGCAATCCTGTGCCAGATGCCACCAATACCGTAGTTGCCGCTGAAAGTTCTGCAGCAAAACCTCTAGATGGCGTTAAATGGGTAATTTTAGAACCAATGGTGGCCATCACTCTATGACCAAACATCGCAAGACCAAGCACTATGCCGATACCGCCTAAAGGTAGGATCCACCATGCAAGAGGGGAATTATCTAAAATAGCACCATCATTGGATACAACACTTACAACAGCGGCTAATGGCCCAATGGCATTTGCAACGTCATTTGATCCATGAGCAAAAGCCATACAACAAGCGGTTAGTACCATTAACACTGCGAACACTTTTTCAATGCGGGCATTTTGCTGTTCGGGCGTCATATGGTCGATAGCGTCATCAGAAGGAAGATGTCCTTGGTTGACTTTACGAATGAGGAAAAAACCAATGATACCGACGAGCACACCTATACCAATCGCCAACATATAGCCTTGATCAGATGGTAAATTCAGTCCGACGTGTTTTAACCCTTTTTTAATGGTAACCAACGACATAATAAAACCAGCCAAGCCCATGTACACAGGAACATAACGGTTTGCATAAGCTAGAGGGTGGTCACGATCGAATATTAACTTTTTCGCACTGATAAAGATACAAATGGCAATAATGCCTGAAATTGCAGGTGTGATGATCCAACTTCCAACAATTTCTAAAATTTTGCCCCATTCTACCGCGTTAGCGCTTATCCCTACGGCGGTAAAACCTACAATGGCACCTATGATTGAATGTGTTGTAGAAACCGGCCATCCTTGAAAGGATGCTACCACCAGCCATATACCGGCAGCTAATAGAGAAGAGATCATCCCTATTACAAGTAAATGCGGAACCTCTTCAAAGTAACCACTGTCCACTATACCTTTGCGGATAGTCGAGGTCACTTCTCCACCAGCGAGATAGGCACCAGCAAACTCAAACACCATAGCAATGAGTATTGCTTGTTTTAGCGTAACGGCTTTAGCACCTACAGAGGTGCCCATAGCGTTTGCGACGTCATTTGCGCCTATGCCCCACGCCATTATTAACCCAAAAATAGCCGCTAGCATAACCAACAACAGGCTATAACTTGATAAAATATCCATTAAAAACGTGGCCTATAGACTTGCGAGAATTATCAAATAAAGTGAGCGCAATATAAACGTTTACGCTCTAGTTGACAACACAACCAAATATTAAATTTTTATGTAACTGTAATAACGTCGGAAAAATTACTTCAGTAATTTCTTAATTGTCTTTTTCATAGACGCATTTTTAAGGTTCTTACCATGCGTCAGGTAGATGACGTATTCGCAAATATTCTTGCATCGATCACCAATACGCTCAAAGGCTCTAACTGACCATAAAACATCCAACCAGCGGTTAATATCTTCAGGATTAGATTGAATTTCAGACGCCGTTTGTTCCAACAACTTCTTATACATTTTATCGATTTCATTATCTTGCTGATGGGCAAGTATGGCCGCCTTATCATCTTGGCGAGCAAAGGCATCTAGGGTCGAACGCATCATATGCACTAGGCGATTGCCTATATCAATAATACCGGCTCTAACCATTTCTGATTCAGGCATTTGCTCAGACGAAATCAGTCTTGCTACTCTAGCAACTTCATCGCCGATACGTTCTAAATCGGTAGAGGTCTTCGCCACTGTCATGACCAATCGCAAATCACCCGCAGTTGGGTTACGCTTAGCAATGATGCGCATACACTCTTGCTCAACTTGAAATTCCATGGCGTCTACTTTGGTGTCATTTAAGCTCACCCGTTCCGCTAAATTTGGAATCTTTTCTTCGATGGACACCAAGGTATTGACAATTTGTTGCTCAATCACACCGCCCATAGTCAACACGGAATGTTTTAGCGTTTCTAATTCCTGATTATATTTGGCTGATATATGGGTATCTAGTTGTAATGGCTTGCGCATTTTAATCTACTCTACAATTAGCCATATCGGCCGGTAATATAATCTTCTGTCTGCTGCTTAGCAGGCATGGTAAATAATGAATCGCTGTCTGAAAACTCGATTAATTCTCCCTGATGCATAAAAGCAGCATAATCAGAAACCCTGGCCGCTTGTTGCATATTATGTGTCACAATTACAATGGTACAATGTTTGGCTAATTCACTAATCAGCTCTTCAATATAAAGCGTGGTAAGAGGATCAAGAGCAGATGTAGGCTCATCAAGCAACAAAATTTCTGGCGCGAGCGCCAGTGCTCTTGCGATCATTAAACGTTGCTGTTGCCCACCAGAGAGAAGTAATGCCGAATCGAATAGTCGATCTCTAACTTCGTTCCATAATGCAGCTTGTTTGAGCGCATTTTCTACTGCGTCGTCGAGTACCCTGCGGCTTTTTTGTCCTTGGATACGCAAACCAAAACACACATTCTCGTAAATACTCATAGGAAAAGGATTGGGGGTTTGAAACACCATACCTACTTGAGTACGTAAATTTGCTGTCTGTTCTTTCTTATCGTACACATTACGATCACCAATCCACACTTCGCCTTGGCAACGGTGTTTTTTGTTGAGATCATTCATACGATTAAAGCTGTTCAGCAAAGTTGTTTTGCCACAACCACTCTGTCCTATGAGGGCGGTAATTCGATTTTTAGGAATGCGGATACTGATGTTGTTAAGTACTTTTTTATTACTTAACCAAACGTTTAAATCCCTCACATCAATGCCAGCTTGGGCACGTGAAATTTCATCAACAGAAAGAATTTTTCGTTCAAACAACTTAAACATCTATTTCTGGTTCCTTTCATATTTATCACGTAAACGCTTACGCACAATTACCGCTGTAATATTCAATAGAAATACAATCACCAACAATAACATACAAGATGCAAACATCATCGATGATGTTTGGCTATCTAACTGATTATGGAATGCCCCGTCATAAATAAACACACCTAAGTGCATAAATTGACGTTCTAAATGTAAAAAGGGAAACTCGCCATCCACTGGCAAATTCGGCGCAAATTTTACCGCTCCCACCAAAATAAGTGGCGCTACTTCACCAGCGGCCCTAGCAATAGCCAGAATAATTCCGGTCAACAACCCTGGGCTTGCCATGGGTAAGACTACTTTTTGAATGGTTTCTAATTTAGTTGCCCCTAAGGCATAACTGCCCTCTCGTAGCCCCTGGGGTATTCGCCGCAAGCCTTCTTCAGCTGAGACTATTACTACGGGTAAAGTTAACAAGCCCATGGTTAAAGAGGCCCAAAGTAAGCCTGGTGTGCCAAAGGTCGGGGAAGGTAAATTATCATCGAACAACAAAGTATCAAGACTACCGCCAAGGGTGTAAACGAAGAAGCCAAGTCCGAAAACGCCGTACACCACTGAAGGAACTGCCGCCATATTGCTTATGCCGATGCGAATTAGCGCTGTAGTTTTATTATCAGGTGCGTATTCGTGCAAATAGATGGCAGCAATAATACCGAATGGCGCGACCACCAAAGTCATCAACAATACCATAAGCACAGTTCCGAAAATGGCAGGAAAAACGCCGCCAGAGGTGGCACCTTGCTTAGGCGTTTGCGCCAAAAAGGCCATCATTTTACTGAATGTGATGTAGATGCCATCGAAAAATCCAAGATCATTAGGAAAAATAATAGATTCCATGCTTGCCAAGGGTACTTGTCTCAAATTCCCATGGCTATCTACTAGTTCAATGGTATAGGCAGCTAATTGTTGATCAATACTATTTGAATAGGTTTGCCAGCGACTAAATTGTTGATATTTCTCTTGTAATGCAGGACTATCTTTGGCTACATCCTGTTGCAACAAGGTGGCGATATCTTGATGCAAGGGCTGTAAAATTGTACTTTGTACTTCCCCCAGCTCTGATTTCAATAATTCGGTGGTGGCGAGTAGATCATCTAAATTTTCTAAGTTTAAGGTATTGGATTCTGGTGAGGTTAAAGTTCGGACTTTCCCCAATATGCTTTCACCCAAATGAGTTTTAAGATGAACCACATCTGCTTCAGTCCTGACACTGACCTGAGGAATGTTTGCATTTTCAAATCTAAATTGCTTTTGAAATCTTGTTTGATATTCCTGAGCTAGCTCTTCTGCTGACAAATAACTAATTTCGTAATACTCTTCTTGTAAGGACTGAGGATAAGACAAGGTGACAGAATGTACTGCTGAAGGTAGAAAATATCTAGCGCCTTGCAAGCCTATAAACACCACCATTGCAAATAAAAAAATAAACAATATTGCCATGCATAAAATACTGATGGCCTCAACCATTGACTGTTTAAATTTAAAATAGTCTTGATTAACCATTGTTGTTTTTCCAACTAAGCCGATTTTTGAACATGGAGGCCAAGGTATTAATCACAAAAGTAAATGCAAATAAGATAGCAGCAGTTAAAAATAAAATATGGAAATGGGTGCTTCCTTGACTTGATTCTTGCAGTTCTATAGTTAAGTTTGATGTGAGCGAACGTAGGCCAGATAATAAATCCCAATCTGCTACTGGGGTATTTCCAGTGACCATCAAGACTATCATAGTTTCGCCGAAAGCCCGCCCAAAACCTAACATAATTGCAGAAATTATACTTGGCTGAGCTACAACCAAAACCACTCTAAACAAGGTTTGAACTTCTGTTGCACCTAGTGCAAAAGCCGCATGTTTGGCGCCATCTGGAACATCATGAATGGCATCGTCGACTAGTGTATAAATGGTAGGTGTGATGGCAATTCCTAAGGCCAAGGCGACTACTATTGAGCTTTTGGTCAAGGTGACACTGGTCATAATTTGGGTGAAAAGGCTTTCAGGTTGAGTCAGCAACAACGCCTGTAAACCTTGGGCTAGGCTAAAAAGAGCAAAAAGTGCCAAAGCAAAAAAGCCTGTCATTAGACAGATATAAAAGATAGATTGAGTGAAGTCTTCATGACGAGTTTTTATTGATGAATGTATGAAGATCATTGCCAAAAACACCATGGGCATGCACAACAGCATCATTAGTAGCGCTAGCAACGATTTCTCAGCAAATGGCGCTAACCATACCGCAGCGATAAAACCAATAATGACGGCCGGAATGGCTTCTATCATTTCGATTGAGGGTTTGAGAATCGCACGGGTTTCATTACTGGCAAAAAACGCCGTAAATACAGCAGCACCTAAGCCTAAAGGCACAGCGACAAATAAGGAAAGTACAGACGCTTTTATGCTACCAATAATAAGTGGCACTAAGCTGAATTTAGCCTGATCATTACCATCCACAACACTGGTTTGCCAAATAAATCCCGGTGTTTCGTATCCAATGTATTGCACCTCAGAGAATAGGCTTTTCCAAGTCACTACGCCTTGCAGATTTTCGGGCAAATAAAACATGATTTTATTCTCCCCCACTAAAATCACCCTGCTAGTGGAGGCAAAAATACCTGTTACTTTTGTACGCAAACTTTGTTTACTTACCAATTCAAACGTATTTGGGTTAAGCAGTAATAATTCATTCGTATCACTGATGAAATAGAGGGCGCCTGTATGTGGATCAAAATCCATATGAAGCACATTACCAACCTCTGCATTTTCAAATCGGTTAAGTTGTTTAAAAATGAAGTTTCCTTGGTGATTCACTATGCCCCAAACAGAATAGCTATGCTGTTCGAATAAGAAAAAGCCTCTTTGATTCGTCATCGGAATAAGCGCTTGATTCGCGCCAAGCTCAACATTCTGTAGTAGGACCTGGGCATCATCATAAATAAGCACTTGCTCACCTGTTTTGATCAAATGCTGGTGATATTTGGCAAGCGGGAGATAAAATTGAGCGTCAGGGTAATCAAAAACTTCCGCCTCTTCTAACTGATTTATATCAAATTGGTAAACTCTTATCCCTTTATTCTGCCCTTTGGTCCAAAGGTGCACGCGCCCTTGAGTTAGGTTTGCTTGCCATTGTTGATTGTGGTCTGATTTTATGACACCCAAGATCAAAGAGGATAAATCGAAAGAAGTAAAACGAGTAGACTCAACCCGAGTCCCGGTTATGTTTAAACGGTAAAGCTCCACTAAGCCATTGGGTGAAATAACCACATACCCATGATTAATCTCGCTACTCGCATCTAGCATCACCAATTCGCTATCACAGGTGACTCTGTGATGTGACAATTTTTCAACCTTGTCTTGTATTACCGAGGACACCACTAGGGCGCAATTTTCTTGACTGTAAATAATAGTGCGTTCGGCACTTTCTCTTACCCCTATCACATCTGTCAATTCGGAAATAGAAACACTGGACTGAAAGCTCAATTTTGGCGTATATAATAAGGGGACAGCGTTTGACAAGATATGTAAGATTAGCACTAAAAATGTAGCAAGCACTAACCAACCAAATCCCGTGAAAACACGAGCGGCTATGGCATTGTTACGGAATCGCACCTTGGCGTTGTGTGTTTTAAGCTTGCTTTGCATGGAAGAATTTTAAATAATTTCATAAAGATGCAATCTTTCTGCGATAATAACACAACAACTTGATGACAAAACTATTAAAAAGGTCAAAAAATGCAAGCAATGGTACTTACCGTTATTGGTCGTGACAAAGCAGGCTTAATTAATGAAATAGCAACCGCAGTCTCTGAATGCAAGGGAAATTGGCTCAGGAGTAGTTTCTGCCATCTTGCTGGTCAGTTTGCAGGTTTTGTTGAAGTTTTGTTAGAACAAGACATGCACAATGAATTGATTCGTAAATGTCACGCCATTGCCAATCTTCAAATCACACTAACGCCAGCCTCTGAACATGTGGACACTCGCTCAAAACGCATCAGAATGACTGTCACAGGTAATGATAGGCAAGGCATAGTCAACGACATAACTACCACATTAAAAACGTTTTCGGTCAATATCCGAGAAATGGAAACCCGTTGTGAAAGTGCCGCAAACTGGGGAAGTCCTTTATTTAGTGCCAAATTGAACCTGCTTTGCGCAGATGAAGTTGAAGCAAGTGAATTAAAATCAGCGATAGAAGCCTTGGCTGATGATCTAATTGTTGAATTTGAATAATTTGAGGAAAAAATGAGACAGCTTTACTATCCCAAAGAGTTAAGTTGGTTAGCGTTTAATGAACGCGTATTACAAGAAGCGGCTGATGAAAACACCCCTGCAATTGAGCGGATCCGCTTTCTAGGTATTTACAGCAACAATTTAGATGAATTTTATCGAGTACGAGTGGCCGACGTAAAACGTCAGATCACTATATTTCAAAACGAAGGGGATTTATTTCAAGCTGAACAATTTTCTGAATTACTTTACGAAATTCAACGTAAAGTAAAAAAACTGTCTGCCCGTTTTGATCAGTTGCACAAACAAGTCACTAAAGAACTGAAAAAATATAATATCCATATTCTGACTCACACCCAATTGTCAGACCCACAAAAAGTATGGGTAAAAAATTATTTTCAACAAAATGTGCTGATGCATGTCGCTCCGATTTTATTGGACAACAAAGTGCAGTTGCTGCAACGTCTTAATGATAGCTCGGTATATTTAGACGTTGCGCTAAATAGACCGGGAAAATCGCCGAAATACGCTGTGGTAGAAATCCCAACGTCATCTATGTCGCGTTTTGTTGTTTTACCGTCAGATGAATCCAAAAAGAAAAAGCAAATTTTACTGATTGATGATGTAATAAAACTCTGTGTGGGTGATATTTTTAAAGGCTTCGTTAAATTTGAATCTACCGAAGCTTATTCCTTCAAAATTACCCGTGATGCCGAATATTCCATCAACGATGAAATTGATGAAAGTTACGTTGAAAAAATGTCTGAGAGCATGAAACAGCGGTTAATCGCTGAGCCGGTGCGAATTATTCATGATGAGGGAATGCCGGTTGAAATGGTCAATGATCTGCGAAAGCGATTGAAGATTTCGTCCATAGATACCATTCAGTCAGCCGGACACTATCGCAACTTTAAAGACTTTATTGGTTTCCCTAATCCTGGTCGGCATTATTTGGAACACACAAAATTGCCAGTGATTCGAAATAAAACCTTTACTCAACATGACACTGTGTTTGATGCTATTTCACAAAAAGACATCTTACTGTATTACCCTTATCACGACTTTACCCATTTTACCGAATTTGTTCGTCAGGCTGCGTTTGACCCTCAAGTAAGACATATACGCTTGAATATTTATCGCGTGGCTTCTCATTCGCGCATCATTAGCTCTCTGGTGGATGCGGTAGACAATGGTAAAAAAGTGACTGTGGTAGTGGAATTGCGCGCGCGATTTGATGAAGAAAATAACATTGCCTGGTCAAAACGCATGACGGATGCTGGCGTAAAAGTTGTTCTAGGTAACCCGAATGTTAAAATTCACAGTAAACTTTGTATTGTGACCCGTGAAGAAAAAGGCCAGCTAAAACACTATGCTCACTTTGGTACTGGTAACTTTAACGAAAAAACCGCAAAAATTTATACAGATTTATCATTGTTTACTTGCGACGAAGAACTTACTCAAGAAGCGATTCAGGTATTTGACATTATTCAAAACCCGTACAAAAAAGTCAGGTTTAACCAATTGCAGGTATCTCCGGTTAACGCCAGAAGCAAAATACAATCCCTGATTCGTCAAGAGATTCAGCGCTGTACCGAAGGTCACTTTGCGCAAATCACTCTTAAAGTGAACAATCTTGTGGATAACGAATTGATCGATGATTTATACCGTGCTGGCCAATCTGGGGTAAAAGTACGCGCCATTGTTCGCGGCATGTGCAGCCTGATACCTGGGATTCCTGGCATGAGTGAGAATATAGAAGTCATCAGTATAGTGGACAGATATCTAGAACATCCGAGAATTATGGTATTCGAAAATGGCGGCGACCCTCGCTACTACATATCTTCTGCCGACTGGATGACCCGTAATATGGATTATCGAATCGAGGTAGGATGTCCGGTCAAAGATCCTGATGCCAGAGCCATGATTGATACACTATTAGACCTACAATTTAGAGATACTCTTAAGGCCAGGGTCATTGATGAGCATCAGACCAACGAATATGTCAAAAGAGGCAATAGAAAGAAACTGCGCTCACAGATTCAAATTCACCAATACCTGACCAAACTCGAAAGCGAATAAAACATGACGGACAATAACCTATATCAAGTATTTGAATCTGAAGATACCGAAGAGTATGAACATTACGCTGCCCTTGATATAGGTTCCAACAGTTTTCATCTCGTGGTTGCTCGAGTTGTCCAGGGTGCATTGCAAGTTGTGAATAAAATCAAGCACAAGGTACGACTAGCTGAAGGCTTAGACAACAATCAATACTTATCGCCAGAGTATATTGATAGAGGCGTGCAAACTTTGGCTTCAATGACACCAACATTAAGCGGTTTGCATCATACTAAAGTTAGGGTCGTTGCTACCCATACGCTTCGAAGAGCTCAAAATGCGAAAGCTTTTCAACGAGCTGCCAAGAAAGTCTTCCCCTACCCCATTGATATTATTGCGGGGGCAGAAGAAGCTCGACTTATTTACGTAGGTATTTCGTCGGGACTACAAGTGCTTCAACCGCGTTTGATATTTGATATTGGCGGTGGTTCAACCGAATTTGCTATAGGTACAAGTTTTACTCCGGACATATGCAAGAGTATTTCCATGGGCTGTGTTACCTATCAAAAACGCTTCTTTAAATCCGGCATTATTACCCAAAAAGCCTGTGAACAGGCGATCACTATGGCTAGGCAGGATCTTGAATTAGCCGTTCGCAGTTTAAATAAACATAGCTGGGAGGTTATTTTTGCTAGTTCAGGTACTGCAAAAGCTATAGCGCAGGTCATTCATCCATCCGATACTGGCGAACCCGAAGAAGCGGTAAATCAACATGATTTACAACTACTTTTAGCTCGTTGTATCGAAAAGGGCCACGCAGAGGCCTTAGATTTTGAGGGATTATCAGAAGAGAGAAAACCTGTATTTGCTTCGGGTTTATGCATAATGTTGGCGATTTTCCAATCCTTGAGAATTGGCGAATACAAGTATGCAGCCAATGCGCTTAGAGAAGGTGTGTTATACGAACTACAACCCAAACAAACGACACAGAATATCTGCCTGAGTACAGCGCAAAGTATGGCTAAGCGCTACCATGTTGATCCTCAGTACGCGCATAATGTGCTACAAACTTGCATGGCGTTGTACAACAAGGTTAAAGACGTGTGGGAAATCGATAGTGCAAATAACAGATTCATCCTTGGCTGGGCTAGCCTGCTACATGAAGTCGGTTTGCATATCAACTCTAAGGGAATCCACAAGCACTCTTCTTATATTTTAGCTAATTCTGACATGCCAGGCTTTCACCAAGAACAGCAACAAGTAATTGCAACCCTTGTAAAGTTCCATCGCAAGCGTATCAAGTTGAAAGAGTTTCCGGAGTTTGTTAACTATGACCGACTACGGTTGTACAAGCTATTGGCAATTTTAAGGATTGCACTTGTATTTAATATTAATCGTACTGAATCTATAGTAACGGGCAATATTTTGGCCCGTGACGATCAAAATATCGAGTTAATTATTGAAAATTCCTTGTTAGAACAACATCCACTGTTGATGGTAGATTTGGAAAAAGAACAATCATATTTGGTGGACATCAATATAGATTTAGATATTACAGTGCAATAACTTTGTAATAATATACGAAGCGTTTCTAGTATCTAGAATTTCGTTAACTGGCAAAAAATACCACGCAAAGCATAAAGACAATACCTGCACCGGCAATCTTTAATCCGTTTTTATAGGGGGCAGCTCTTGGCAAAAACATTAAAAAAGCAGAGATAGAAAAAAACAGCAAACATGCACCGAAAGCTATATTTACATAGTAAATAGGGCTATTGGTAGTGGCTTTGTGTAATTTGACTAGTTTATCAAGCACTATCGGGTATTCTTTGCTAGTAACCCTTGCTTCTCCGGTTTGCTTGTTGTATTCACCATTTGCAAAACGAATCGTCTGGTCGTCTTCCTCTATTACTCTAAATCCACGGATGCGTAACTGTTCACCTAAACTATTTGCATTTAGGTTTGTCTCTATTTGCCTAACAGAGGTTTGTTCAAACTTGAGAAAATCAGTTGTTCTAAAGATCAGCAAGGTGCCGCTAATGGCATAAACGCTCATTATTCCTGCTAGAAAAAAGCCTATCCAACGGTGGTACTTTCTTATTGAATTGTGAAACTTTGGCGATGCCATTTTGTATCTTTCCTAAACTAAAATTCTATATTACTCAATATTCTGCTGGAGTTTCTGTTATCAATACAGCTTGTTTACACAACTTTACATTTCTAAAATATGGGTTAACAGCTCTTGCTTCAATTGATTATCCTTATCTTCAATGGGTAAATTTAGGTAGCTGTTTTTTTGATGATGAGCTCTAAAATTTAAGAAGATCCTAGTTTTCAACCGGATGACACAGGGGGAAACCCTGATATTCATCAGGGTTTATTTCATAACAGCTAATTAAGTCGCTGACGCATCATAAATAGCTTGAATTGCAGCATCAATGGCGGCATTAAACTCATCATCAGATTGTTGCGCGCTTAATCCTTCAGTCAATGCCCGAGAGAATGACGCTATCATGCCATGGTTTTCAGATAATCGTTGATTGGCTACATCACGGCTATAACCACCGGATAGCGCCACAACTTTAACTACATTAGGATGTTCTATGCAGGGCACATAGAAATCAGCTTGTTCTGGTAGCGTAAGTTTAAGCATTACTAATTGATCACTTTCAAGCTTTGCAAGTTGTGCCATGATTTCATCGCGTAACAAAGCTTCAGCAGCCGCTTTTTGCGGGCTGTTAATGTCTACTTCAGGCTCAATAATAGGCACCATACCGGCGGCAATAATCTGTTTACCGATTTCAAACTGTTGTTCGACAACTGCTTTTATCCCGTCTGCGTTATCCGTTTTGATTACCGAACGCATTTTGGTACCAAAAACATTCTGTTTGCTGGCTTTTGCTAGAAGGTCATCCAAATCAGGAATAGGTTTCATGATTTGAACACCGTCGCTTTCTTCAGCTAAGCCTTTATCGACTTTTAAGAAAGGTACAACGTTTTTCTCTTCCCACAAATAAACCGCACTGTTTTTGCCTTCGATATCACGATCCAAAGTGTTTTCAAATAGAATAGCACCAAGTACTCGCTTACCATCAAATGCTGGGCTGGTAACAATGCGTGTACGCATCGCATGTACCTGATCAAACATTTCCTCATCGCCAGAATATTCACTTTCACTCACACCGTATAGCTTAAGGGCTTTTGGCGTGCTACCACCGCTTTGATCCAAAGCAGCAATAAATCCAGTTTGTGAAGTAACTTTTTCCAGCATCTCCTTTAAAACGGGGTTTTCATTTGACATTAGCAAGGGCTCCATTTTTTCTGTCGGTACAAATAACGTACATTTAAGTACAGCGTTGTTGTTTAATCGCGATCTAGGATCGCTACAGCGGGCAGGGTTTTACCTTCTAAAAATTCTAAGAAAGCACCACCACCTGTTGATATGTAAGATACCTTATCTGCAATATTAAATTTATCAACTGCGGCTAAAGTATCACCTCCACCGGCAATTGAAAAAGCATCACTTTCAGCAATTGCTCTAGCAATAATTTCAGTACCTTTTGCAAATTGATCGAATTCGAATACGCCTACAGGTCCGTTCCATACTATAGTACCTGCAGTTTTTAAAATGTTCGCTAAATATTCAGCAGATTCTGGACCTATATCAAAAATCATTTCATCATCTGCTACTTGGTCAACCGCTTTGGTGGTTGCAACTGTGGTTTCGGAAAACTCTTTGCCCACGACAACATCTGTTGGTACAGGAATATCGCCACCTTTAGCTTGAGCTTGAGCCGTGAGCTTTTTCGCTTCATCCACTAAATCTTGTTCAAACAAAGATTTACCTACATTGTGACCTTGAGCTGCAATAAAAGTGTTGGCAATTCCGCCGCCTACGATCAATTGATCTACCTTGTTAGCCAAACTTTCTAATACCGTCAGTTTGGTGCTGACTTTTGAGCCACCGACGATAGCAACCATGGGGCGAGCTGGGTTATCAAGCGCTTTACCTAATGCATCTAATTCGGCGGCAAGTAAAGGGCCAGCACAAGCATCTGGTGCAAACTTTGCGACGCCATGGGTACTGGCTTGCGCTCTATGTGCGGTACCAAAGGCATCCATCACGAAGATATCGCATAAAGCAGCGTATTGTTTAGCTAATGCTTCATCGTCCTTTTTTTCACCTGGATTAAAACGCACGTTCTCTAATAGAGTGACTTGCCCTGGCGCTGAATCAACGTTTGCACCATCAAGGTAATCTTTAACAAAGTTGACCTTTACATTAAGGTGTTCAGACAAATAATCCGCGATAGGTGATAAGCTAAAACTTGCATCGTATTCACCTTCTGTAGGTCGACCTAGGTGAGACATTATTAACACGGCTGCACCTTTTTCCAGTGCTAACTTAATCGTCGGGAGAGATGCTCTAAGGCGTGCATCGGAGCCGATTTTTCCATCTTTGATAGGAACGTTCAGGTCTTGTCGAATGAGCACTCGTTTATTTTTAAGGTCTTTATCGCTCATTGAGGTAATCGGCATTTTTATCTCCTTTTAATCTGTATAATTTAATCTATGCATGTGTAGTGCGGTGTCTAGCATCCGGTTTGCGAAACCCCATTCATTATCGCACCACACTAATGTTTTTACTAAACGTTTATGACTCACTCTGGTCTGTGTGCCATCAACAATACATGAATGTGGATCATGATTAAAATCCACTGACACCAAGGGCAACTCAGTGTAATCCACAATGTTATCAGGGAAATGACATTGAGCGGCTTGCACTGCTGCATTAACTTGCTGCACATTAACGTCAGATAACAAGCTAACACTTAAGTCCATCGCCGTAACGTTAATGGTCGGTACCCTCACCGCGATAGCTTCAAATTTGTTGGCAAACTTAGGTAAGATACGCTCAATTCCTCTGGCTAAACGAGTATCTACAGGAATGATAGATTGGCTAGCAGCTCGGGTCCTACGTAAATCATCATGATAGGCATCTATGACCTGCTGATCATGCATTGAAGCATGTATGGTGGTAATAGTGCCACTTTCAATCCCAAAAGCATCATCCAAAATCTGTATGATTGGCACAATACAGTTGGTGGTGCATGAACCATTGGACACCACTCTATCTTGAGCACTTAATTCATTATGATTGACACCAAAAACAATAGTTGCATCCATATCATCCGAGCAGGGTTGCGAAAAAAGCACTTTTTTTGCGCCATTGGCAATGTGCATCAGAGCATTTTCTCTGGATGAATATACGCCAGTACATTCCAAAACAATATCCACATCATAAGCGCCCCAATTGATTTGACGAATATCTTTTTGATGCAATAAGTTGATTTTGTCTTGATTAACAATAAGACATTGATGCTCACTTTTTACCTTGGCAGAAAATCGGCCGTGGGCAGTGTCATATTGTAACAAGTGGGCAATGGCTTCAGGACGCGCAATTTCATTGATTGCGACTACTTTGACATGCTCTCTATAGTCTTGCTCATATAAAGCGCGGAGTACATTTCTCCCTATACGACCAAAACCATTGATTCCGATTTTAAGCATTCAACAACATCCAAAACTAAGATCTTGGCTAACCCAAGATTAAGAGACCGATATTGTGTACTAAGCGAATTCTATCTTCAATTATTTATTCTTGTAGTCCCTATTCGCAGAATGAATATCGCTTGAAAGTAAGGGAAAAATTAATCACCGAAACAAACTAAAAATTCGAAATAGGTCTTATTAGAGCTTTTTTAAATAGACTTTTAGACGTCTAGAAGTAAATACTGGTAAAATTTTATTTTCCCCCCTACAATAGACGACTTAATCGTGTGAATGCTAAAGCTAAAACTTGCAGGGAAATTTTATGACGACTCGTTTATTTACATCTGAATCTGTATCTGAGGGGCATCCGGATAAAATAGCGGATCAAATATCTGATGCCGTATTAGACGCTATTTTAAAAGTAGACCCTAAAGCCAGAGTGGCTTGCGAAACCTTTGTCAAAACAGGAATGGTTTTAGTAGGTGGTGAAATCAATACATCTGCGTGGGTAGACATTGAAGAACTCACTCGGAAAACAGTATTGGACATTGGATATGTGCATTCAGATATGGGATTTGACGGAGAGTCCTGTGCGGTTTTAAACGCCATAGGAAAACAGTCCGCCGATATTAATCAAGGTGTCGACAGATCAGCGCCTGAAGAACAAGGCGCTGGCGATCAAGGCCTAATGTTCGGTTACGCGAGTAACGAAACTGATGTATTAATGCCTGCACCTATTACTTATGCTCATAGATTGGTACAAAGACAAGCCGAAATGCGCCGTAATGGAACTTTAAGTTGGCTTAGACCTGACGCCAAGAGCCAAGTCACCTTTGTGTATGAAGATGGTAAACCTGTGGGTATTGATGCGGTAGTTTTATCTACCCAACATTGTGACAGCGTAGATAACGACACTATCCAACAGGCTGTAATGGAAGAAATTATCAAGCCTGTTTTACCCGCTGAGTGGTTAACTAAAAATACCAAGTATCACATAAACCCCACCGGCCGTTTTGTAATTGGCGGTCCTATGGGCGACTGCGGTTTAACTGGCCGTAAAATCATTGTGGATACTTACGGTGGTATGGCCCGTCACGGTGGCGGTGCGTTTTCTGGTAAAGATCCATCAAAAGTAGATAGATCAGCCGCTTACGCAGGTCGCTATGTTGCTAAGAATATTGTCGCTGCGGGACTAGCAGATAAGTGTGAAATTCAAGTGTCCTACGCCATAGGTGTGGCTGAACCAACATCAATCAGTGTTGAGACTTTTGGCACCGCCAAAGTCAGCGAAGAATTACTGACTGAGTTAGTGAAGCAACATTTTGATCTTCGTCCCTATGGATTGATAAAAATGCTCGATCTTGAACGACCAATCTATCAACCAACTGCCGCTTACGGACATTTTGGAAGAGAAGAGTTCCCTTGGGAAAAAACCGACAAAGCGTCAATATTAAAATCCGATGCTGGGATATAATCGTAGATCGTAATTATTGATTTAGGTTTACAAGGATACCTATGTTGAACAGGATGACTAAAATCGCTGTAAGTATTAGCCTTGCAGCGTCACTTTTTGCATGTGCGACCTCGCCCACCGGCAGAAATCAATTGTTATTATTTTCTAGTGACCAGCTTGCCAATTCTGGTCAACAAGCGTTTGATGCCATGAAAAGCCAACAAAAAGTGAGTACAACGCCTTCTACCAACCGATACATCGAGTGTATAGCGGATGCAATAACGGCTCAACTCCCAGATTCTGTGTTCGCCGGAGAATGGGAAGTTGTGGTCTTCGATGAGCAAGACGCAAACGCTTTTGCTTTGCCAGGTGGCAAAATTGGCGTGTACACAGGTCTGTTAGAAATCGCGACTACTCAAGCTGAAATAGCCGCAGTAATTGGACACGAGGTCGGTCATGTTATTGCACAACATGGTAACGAGCGGATGAGTCAGAGTTCCCTCATTGGAATGGGACAACAAGTTGCTGCCCAAGTATTAGAAGCAAACGAAGTCGCCAACTCTGCCACAATAATGGGCGCTCTAGGTTTGGCGACTCAAGTGGGAATATCATTACCTTTTAGTAGGACTCATGAAAGTGAAGCGGATCTTATTGGTCTTGATTTGATGGCATCAGCAGGCTTTGATCCTAAGGCATCAGTTTCTCTTTGGCAAAAAATGTCGTCACTTGGTGGCGCCAGACAACCTGAGTTGTTATCAACTCATCCTGCACCTTCTACAAGAATTCAGAACCTTCAGCAAAACATGGATGCGGCTCTGGCTATTTACAACAAAACCAGCGACAGGCCAAAATGTCGGTAAAATAAATTACAAGCACAAAAAAAAGCAGTTCAAACGAACTGCTTTTTTAATTTGAGGCTTATTCCCCTTTTTGCTTGTGCACATGCACATCCATTTGTGGATAAGGGATTGAAATACCTTCTTTATCAAAGCGTAATTTAACTGATTCATTAAAATCAAATAACACACCCCAGTAATCGCTTGCTTTTACCCAAGGTCTTACGATGAAGTTAACGCTGCTGTCGCCTAGTGAGTGCAGTGCAACCACTGGCTTAGGATCTTGCAATACTCTTTCATCTGCGTTGATCATTTCAATTAAAAGTTCTTTCACTTTCTTAATATCGTCGTCATAACTAACACCGAAGGTCATATCGACGCGGCGAGTATCCATAGCAGAGAAGTTTGTAATGTTACCACCGTAAATTGCTCCATTAGGTACAATCACCTTTTTATTATCAACTGTGTGCATAGTGGTGGTGAATATGCTGATATTATCTACTACACCCGTAGCACCACCTGCATCTATAAAATCACCCGACTTAAACGGTTTAAACACAAGTAACATAACGCCAGCAGCAAAGTTAGAAAGAGAGCCTTGAAGAGATAGACCAATGGCTAAACCAGCAGCACCTAAAATTGCGACTAAAGAAGTCGTATCAACACCTAGTTGGCCTAATGCTGCAATAATGACAAACAGCATTAATAGCGCATTAGCAATTGCCATTAAAAACGCGACTAGCATGTCGTCGTACTTAGATTTGGAAAGGACCTTTCCTAGAACACTCACTAATACTTTAACAACAATTTTACCCACAATATAAATAACGATGGCTAAAATAACATTGAGCGCAAATGGCACAATGTAATCGTTAAAATACATTTCAATATCTGAAGAATTCATATTAGTGACTGTATCAATAACTGATGCAGATGATTCTTCTGCAGCTTCTTCAGCACCGGCTGAATCCTGAAGTTTGAAATTAAACATGGCAGTATTATCCTTTTTATGTAGTGTGTCAGTCATTATGAAGAATAGAAAATGACTGTTAAATCCCAATTGCTTGTTGTTTGCACATCCGTAGGTAATGCCTACTTATGGTCGTAGAAAATTATATACATTACAACTTTTTTTGCACTTGAAATTTGCACTGTAAAGGTGTATAAAAAATTGACACTTGAGAGAGAGGTGTAAGTATGGAAGCTGTTGTCATTATAGTGACCCTGTTATTTGTGTTAACAACAGGGCTTTTGGTGTTTTGTCTCACGGAACCAAAAGGTAAAAACACGAGATATGCTCGTCGGCATTCAAACGTCGCGACAATTGAAAAATCTGAAAAATCTGAAAAATTATCTAACGACTTAGAAATAGATAAAAATGTCAAAGAAGTGGCATAGTAATCTCGACAGGGCTTACTGAGTTTGGTATTTATGCGATATTCAAACTTAGTAAGCCCTTTTACATTACATGCGAATATCAAGATTCTATTACAGCGATGTCATTACTGTAGACGCTGAAATAACCCTCCCAGATGATCTCACTCACTACATTAGCAACGTATTGCGCGCTAAAGTTGGTCAGCCTATTGTGTTATTCAATGGAAACGGATGCGATTATCCTTGCGAAATAATTGAAGCACAAAAACGCAAAATAACGGTCTTAGTCAATTCCCAAATCAGTTTACAAGTGGAAAGCCCTGCCGAGATTCACCTTGCCCAATGTATTTCAAAGGGGGATCGTATGGACTATGCACTACAAAAAGCTGTTGAATTGGGAGTTAGTCAGATTAGCCCAATACTGTCGGAAAACTGTAACGTAAAATTAAATGATGCAAGGTGGGAAAAGAAAGTAGAACAATGGCAAAAAATTGTTATTTCAGCCTGTGAGCAAAGCGGACGAAATTTTGTACCACATGTCAATATGCCGATTAGCTTCAACCAACTTCTCGCGACTCAAACTGGCATGGAAAAAATTATTTTGGCCCCTGGCGCAACCCATTATTTAAGCGGTGTAAAGAAAAATTCAAAGGGATTTTTGTTGACCATTGGGCCCGAAGGCGGATTTACTGATCAAGAAGTCTACAATGCTCAGCAACGAGGCTTTATGTGTGTCAACCTAGGTCCGAGAATACTTCGCACTGAGACAGCGACTGTTGTTGCAATGAGCATTCTGCAAAGTTTGCACGGTGATATATAATTTAGGATCAGAATGTCCTTGTAAAACGTATATCTAATACCACTATATTCAAAGAATAATTGTTAAAGGAAATTTTCATGTCACTTAATATTGGTTTCGTTATGGACGACATCAACGCCATCAACACCAAGAAAGACACAAGCTTTGCAATGATGTTAGAAGCCCAATCAAGAGGGCATAATGTGTATTACATGCAAATTGAAGATCTCACAATCAATAATGGGGTGCCTTTCGCTAAAGTTTGCCAAGTAAGTCTTCAAGATCAGCCAACAGATTATTATAAAATAGTAGAAACAAAAACTATTCCCATGGAACAAATGCACGCAATTTTGATGCGCAAAGATCCCCCCTTTGACAGCCAGTTTTTGTATGCGACTCAGATTTTAGAATTAGCTGAAAACAGAGGTTCTTTAATCGTTAATAAACCCCAAGCACTAAGAGATTTTAACGAAAAATTATTTACCTCATTGTATCCTGAGTTAATTCCAGATACCTTGGTCACTGCAGATGCTACGCAGATTCGAGCCTTTCATTCAATGCATGGCGACATAATTTGTAAGCCTTTAGACGGCATGGGCGGGACGTCAATATTTCGCGTGAAAACAGATGGCTTAAACTTAGGAGTTGTAATCGAAATACTCACCAACAAGGGTCAACGTCACGCTATGTTTCAGCGCTTTGTACCCGAAATTACTGATGGCGACAAACGTGTACTTATCGTTAACGGAGAGGTGATGCCATATTGCCTTGCTCGATTGCCGGCGAAAAATGAAACTCGAGGAAATCTTGCTGCAGGCGGTACCGGTAGAGCGCAGGAAGTCACCGAATCTGAACTGGCAGTTGCCCAAGAAGTCGCCAAAGATATGGTCGAAAAGGGCATTCTGTTCGTTGGATTAGATATGATTGGTGATAGAATTACTGAAATAAACATTACCTCCCCTACTTGTGTAAGAGAAATTGAAGCCGCATATCCTATTAATATATGTGCAAAACTCTTTGATGCGATAGAGCAAAGAGTGAATTAAACAGGAAAGATTACAATGGCTAAGATCCCGTCAATAAGCAGCTTACAAAACCACTTTTTAGTGGCGATGCCAGCCTTGACTGACCGATATTTTTCTCGCTCAGTCACCTATGTCATTGAACACAATGATGAAGGTGCGATGGGATTAGTAATCAATCAACCGTCAAATATGACGTTTAGGGAATTGATCAATCAAACCGATGAAGACGCTATAGTTAATGACGAAAAAAGTGAACAAATAGTTATCTGTGGCGGACCTGTGCACCAAGATCGAGGTTTTGTTTTACATTCAAAACAGGTCGGATGGTCGTCAAGTGTCGAACTCACTTCGGACATAATGATTACCACATCTAAAGATATATTATCAGTCTTAGGTAATGATAAAGGACCAGATAAAGCCATTGTTGCATTAGGTTATGCAGGTTGGAGTGCCGGTCAATTAGAGCAGGAACTACAAGACAATGCTTGGTTAACCCTGCCATTGGATAACGAAATCTTATTTGATGTACCGGTACACCAAAAATGGCAGGCAGCTGTAAACAAGTTAGGCGTCGATATTTGGCAACTTACCCAACAATCTGGGCATGCTTGATAATTTGATGAAAACTGTCCTCGCATTTGATTTTGGTACAAAAAGTATTGGCGTAGCTGTCGGTCAAACGATTACAGCCACAGCTTCTCCCTTAGCAGCCATTCGTGCAAATGAAGGTATTCCTGATTGGCAAGACATTATTAAGTTAGTTGAACAATGGCAACCGGACAGCTTGGTTGTCGGTCTACCCTTAAATATGGATGGCACTGAACAGGAACTCACTCGTCGCGCGAGAAAGTTTGCTAATCGACTAGCCAATCAAACTCGCTTACAAGTACATCATCAAGATGAAAGATTATCCACAGTAGATGCTAAAGCTCGTCTGTTCGAGCTCGGTGGTTATAAGAAACTGTCTAAAGACAAAGTTGACAGCGTATCTGCTTGTTTGATTTTCGAAAGCTGGTGTGAAAATAATCCAATTTAATTCCAGTCCACTTCTTTTTTAGGTAACGAGCATTGCCAACAAATGCCAAACTCAGCTTCATTTTCTGATTGGCATTTTCCACAAATCCAATCACCTGCGGAACTTACCTCATCCAAATCTTGCTCAAATTCCGCTAGTAATTGATTGGCTTTATTTTCCCATTCATTATCTACTAACCATACTTCTGGTAAAGCTTCATTTAGTGGTAACTCTCCCGCCGCGCCCTGTATAAATTCATTTTTAAGAATACAAGGAATGCCTGCATCTTCTAATATCTGTTTCACTTGATACACACGAAAACGGTTATAATCTTGATAGAAGCGCTTCATAAATTTCCTATGCAAAGGGTTTGAATATCTAAATCTAAATTACAGATTAGGTTAATCTATTTTAATCGTTTTAAACTATATAGTTCTCAGCATATTATTACTTTCGAGATTAGAGAGTATGCCAAGGAGACTCATATGCCTACAAAAGTTGTTAAAATTAATCAAAACTGGGTGTTAGTTAACACTGCAGGTCAAACCCAATTATGTAATTTCGCTGATAATTATTACGGTGATCAGCAATGTTACCTCGTACAAACGAATACATCTGACAAAAACAAATCTGCTGCCAGATAGATAAGACCGAATTTTAGAGCTCCATCATACAGATGGGGTTCTAATTATTTTCAAAACAATTTTGTAGTTTGTCGATTAAACTAATTAACTGTTTCCCCTCTTCCACCGTCATGCCTTTTAACTTACAAAGCATTTGTTCAGGCACAAATCTGGCTTCTTGTTTTGCTTCCTTACCCTGTTTTGTTAGTAACACTCGCTTAACACGCTTGTCTTTATGATCCCCTCTAATATGAATAAATCCTTTGATCTCTAGTTTTTTTAAAATTAGCGACATGGCACCACCATCGATCATGGTTTTATTCAACAATTGCGCAATCGTAATATCATCATGTTCCCATAACGCCATCATAATCACATACTGAGGATAGGTAATATCTAAGGCTTTTAACAATGGTCGATATGCCCGAGTAAAGGCATTAGACAAAATATAAAAACGGTGACAAAGTTGGTTTTCTAGCTTTAGTACATCTGTCATTCCAATCTCCCCAATAGAAAAATATATTTTGCATGCAAAACACTTGACGAGCAAACGCTATTTTTGCTAATTTACTTTGCATACAAAATAAACTAACAACGGAGAACTAAATGTACAAGTTAAAACAAGTGCTTTACACGGGTGTGGCTACTTCCACTGGTGGCCGCGAAGGTACCGCTAAATCTGATGATGGAAACCTTTCGGTCAAGTTATCAACACCTAAAACCCTTGGTGGTGCTGGCGGAGAAGGCACTAACCCAGAACAGATGTTTGCAGCTGGTTATGCAGCCTGCTTTATTGGTGCGTTAAAAAATGTCGCGGCAGGCGCTAAAGTAAAGTTAGGTGATGATATTAACGTCACTGGCGAAGTCGCTATTGGTCCAATTGAACCGGGATTTGGCATAGCGGTTAAACTCACGGTAGATTTAGGTGACGTCGATCGAGATACCGCACAAGCATTGGTAGATAAAGCGCATCAGGTTTGTCCCTACTCCAATGCCACTAGAAACAACATTGAAGTAGAGATTGCACTAGCTTAATCTAAGTCGATTGAAACGTTGGACAAAGATCCTAATGAAGGTCCAGTGTTTTCTGCCCCAAGTTTCATCATTAGGCGAAGATCATTTGGCGAGTCAGCATGATGTAGCGCTTGGTCTTTGCTGATTTTACCTAGGGTATAAAGCTCCATCAACGCCATATCAAAGGTTTGCATACCCATTTCTTTACCTTTGGTCATGGCTTCTTTTAGTCCACCGATTTCATTTCGGCGAATAAGATCAGCCACCAACGGCGAGTTCAATAATATTTCAATGGCCGCGACTCTGCCCTTGCCATCAATGGTTGGCACTAATTGTTGCGCTACAATGGCGCGAATGTTCATGCTTAAATCGAAGCGTAGCTTGGCATGCAAGTCTTTAGGCGCTAAGTGCATAATACGCTCAATGGCCTGATTCGCGTTGTTGGCGTGCAATGTGGCCACACACAGGTGTCCAGTATCGGCAAAGGACATAGCATATTCCATGGTTTCCATGGATCTGATTTCACCAATAAGAATAACGTCCGGCGCTTGTCGCAATGAGCTTTTCAACGCATCATCGAAACTCAAAGTGTCTAATCCGACTTCTCGTTGCGTTACGACACAATTTTGATGTTCGTGCACATATTCAATAGGATCTTCGATCGTAAGAATATGCCCAAAGGAATTTTGATTGCGATGCCCTATAAGCGCAGCTAATGACGTTGATTTACCAGTGCCTGTTCCACCCACAAACAATACCAAGCCCTTTTTAGCCATAATAATGTCGTTTAATACCGGCGGCAGCCCCAAATCTTGAGCTCTTGGAATATCAGTAACAATTCGACGTATAACCATCCCTGCTTTTTCACGTTGCCAAAACGCGCTGCAACGAAAACGACCAATATGATCTCTTACCACAGCAAAGTTACATTCTTTACTTTTGGCAAAAACCTCTTTTTGTTCCTCAGACATGGCTTGATGCACTAAATCCAGTGCTTCATATTCTGATAGCTTCATACTGGTAAGGGGTTCTAACTTACCATTGATTTTCGCACTGACTGGCATGCCTACGGTAATAAAGAGGTCAGAAGCCTGATGTGCTACCATATCAGCTAAGCATTGGTCCAGTGTCATCATATGCTGCTCTCCTAAAATCCAGTGTTTTGCGGTTTATCAATAGATTTAGCCGCTGCGTCTTGAGATGAAATGAGTCCTTGTGCAACCAGTCGTTGTAAACACTGATCCATGGTCTGCATACCATGGGCTTGCCCTGTTTGAATAACCGAATACATTTGCGGCACTTTGTCTTCACGAATCAAATTACGAATGGCTGGAATACCTAGCATAATTTCATGGGCAGCGACTCGCCCACCGCCAATTTTTTTCAATAAGGTCTGAGAGATTACCGCTCGCAGTGATTCGGATAACATGGACCTGACCATAGATTTTTCTTCTGCTGGAAACACATCAATAATACGGTCGATAGTTTTAGGTGCTGAGTTAGTATGTAGAGTACCAAAGACCAAGTGACCTGTTTCTGCCGCCGAAATTGCCAAACGTATGGTTTCTAAGTCACGTAGTTCACCCACTAGAATAACATCTGGGTCTTCACGCAATGCACTTCTAAGGGCATTATTAAAGCTATGAGTGTCTCGATGCACTTCCCGTTGGTTTATCACGCTGAGTTTGTTGTCATGCACAAATTCAATAGGATCTTCAATAGTAAGTATGTGCTCACGCTTAAGTGTATTTATATGATCGATCATAGCGGCCAGAGTAGTACTTTTACCTGAACCTGTTGCTCCTGTAACTAAAACTATACCTGTTGGCTGGTCTATAATTTTCTTAAATATGCTAGGTGCACCAAGTTGATCTAAGGTTAGAATTTCACTTGGTATGGTCCGCAACACAGCTGCTGCACCGCGGTTTTGCATAAACGCATTAACCCTGAAACGAGAGAGATCTTTGACCTCAAATGAAAAATCCACTTCAAGATTTTCTTCGTATTCTTTGCGCTGCTTATCGTTCATAATATCGTAAATTAACCCATGCACTTCTTTATGGGATAATGGATCTACATTCAATCGTCGCATGTCGCCATCGACACGAATGATAGGTGGAAGGCCAGCGGTTAAATGTAAATCTGAGGCTTTATTTTGAACGCTAAATGCCAATAATTCGTTAATATCCAAAGCCGTATCTCCAACAGGTATGTAAGGTTGTAAAAATTAACATGACAGACAACAATCCCATTGCTGAAAACCTTAAAAAGGTTCATGGGCAAATTGAGGCAGCAGCCATTGCCTGTTCTCGCAGTCCAAACGATATTCAGTTACTTGCCGTAAGTAAAACCAAACCCGTATCTGATATCATGCTTGCGTATGATGCTGGACACCGGAACTTTGGTGAAAATTACGTTCAAGAAGGCGTCGATAAAATTCAACAGCTGAAACAATATTCGGACATCCTTTGGCACTTTATCGGCCCCATACAATCAAACAAAAGTAAATTAGTGGCAGAAAATTTTGATTGGGTACATTCCGTCGACAGATTTAAGATAGCGAAACGTTTGAATGATCAACGGCCGGAAGCCTCTTCACCTTTACAAATCTGTATTCAGGTAAATATTGACAATGATCCTAATAAGTCAGGCGTGCCCCCAAAGGAAGTCTCCGAACTGATTCGGCAAATAGAAAAATTACCCAATTTAAAAATACGCGGTTTAATGACTATACCCAAAGCAGAACAATCTGATACTGAACTCAAGGACAGTTTTTCTCACATGCAGGATTTGTTTATTCAATGTCAGCAAAATTGTTCCACTATCGATACCTTGTCCATGGGCATGACTCAAGATTTAGCCCTTGCAATTTCCCAAGGAAGCACCATGGTAAGAGTAGGTACTGCCATTTTCGGCGTTAGAAACAAAGCTCAACACTAAAGGAATTACATGCAATACAAAAAAGTCAGTTTCATTGGTGCAGGAAATATGACATCCGCCATCATTCGAGGTCTGGTAGCCAGTGGCTATCCTAAGGATATGATAATGGCAAGTAACCCCAGTCGCGGGAAATTAGATGTTTTAGCATCAGACTGTGGGATTCAAACCACTCAAACAAATACCCAAGCAGTAGAGTTTGGTGACATCGTTGTGCTGGCAGTTAAGCCTCAGTTGATGGCAGATGTTTGTAGTTCGTTAGTAAAAGAATCAAATATAGATGATAAATGCTTTGTCTCCATTGCCGCAGGAATCCCTTGCAAGCGCTTGTCTGAAATGCTCAATGGTCACTCGAAAATAGTGCGAGTTATGCCAAATACACCTTCTGCTATAGGCCAGGGTATGTCAGGGGTATATGCCACCGAGCAAGTGCATCAAGAACAAGTGCAATTTGTCGCCGATATGATGAAAAAAGTAGGCGATGCTATAGTTGTAGCCAATGAAGACGATATTGATACTGTGATCGCCGCAGCTGGTAGTAGCCCTGCTTACTTCTTCTTAATTGCTGAAGCTATGCAGTCAGCGGCAGTTGACATGGGTCTCTCGACCGAGCAAGCACGTCAATTAGTGCAACAAGCGATGCTAGGAAGTGCTATGATGCTCAAGCAAAATTCTGAGGTTTCACCCGCTCAATTAAGAGCAAATGTAACCTCAAAAGGCGGAACTACCCACGAAGCAGTGGTCAGTTTGCAAAACAATAAACTTGATAGAATATTGGCAGAAGCCATGCAGGCCGCTGTCAAACGCGCGCGGGAAATGGCCGCGGAGTTTTAAGGAAGCAAAATAAATATGAACGCAATTGTTTTTCTAATAGATGTTGTAGGCGGTCTCTATTTAAGCATTATTCTGTTGCGGCTTTGGTTACAAATGGCCAGAGCAGATTTTTACAACCCCATGAGTCAGGCAGTTGTAAAAGCCACTCAACCCGTGGTGGGGCCTTTACGTAGAATAATTCCCTCTATTGGTCCATTAGATACAGCTACCTTGTTATTCGCTTATATCGTCTCTTGCCTTATTGTGACGATAAAAGTATTTCTTGTTTATAACGTCATTCCGGTTGCTGATGTATTAATAGCGGCAGGATTACAACTGATCAATAAAATCTATTGGTTAATTTTCATTGTGTTAATTGTAAGAGCCATTTTAAGTTGGGTAAGCCAGGGCCGAAATCCTATCGAACTCTTGTTGTATCAACTGACTGAACCTATGCTACGTCCTATTCGCAAAGTGATCCCGCCCATGGGAGGCTTGGATCTGTCAATGTTGGTGTTAATCATCGGGCTTCAGTTTGTGAAAATCTTAATTACAGATTTAATTGGTCCTATCATTTAATTCAAAAGTAATTAAGGTTGCATAGTTTGGGCGAGAGGCTACAAATGATTAGGTTTCCAAAACAGATGATTAACCGCGTTGTTGTTGTTTCAATACTGACTTTACTCAGTATTCTAATGCCAGCGCAGGCTGAGCAGAAAAAGACCTTGGGGAGTTGGGATGTGCATTACATCGTAATACCTACAACTTTTCTGACCCCAGAAGTGGCTCGTGCTTATGATATTCGCCGCAGCAAGGTGACTGCTCTGGTAAATATTTCAGTGCTTGATAAAGTGACTCAAGCAGCACAAGATGTTGAAGTAACAGGCATAGCGCGCAATCTTTTGGGGACCACCACGCCACTGACATTTAAAAAGGTAGCTGAAGGCGACGCCATTTATTATCTAGCAACAGTTGGCATTGATGATAAAGAAACTCTCAGATTCACAATAGATCTTGAGCAAGGAAAGCAATCGCAGCAGTTAAAGTTTCAACAGCTAATGTATGAAGAATAAAATAACAGCAGCCTAAAGTCCGGCTGCTATTTTCACATCTTTTTCTACTTGGCGTGCTTTTTTATACGCCTCTCTTGAGGTCACGCGTTCTAAATAAGCCTTTACGTTATCGGGTGCAATTTCTAGTTCAAATGCTTTGGCCCAAGCTAGCGTATGGCCTGCAGCCACGTCTGCCAGCGAAAATACATCTGATATTGCATAGTCATTTTCGCCCAACATTTTGCTAAACACTTTTAACGCACGTTGAAACTCCCAAGCGCCTAAGGCTTTGTTTTGTTCTATACGCTTATCTTCTGGTAATGCAAAGCTATGTTTACCAATCAACCAAAGCGGTTGTTCAAGTTCCGTCATGACAAAGTACATCATCTCTTCAAATTTGGCTCTTAAGGCGCTGCCAGCGACTGGAATCAACTTACCAGACTTGTCTCCTAAAAAAGACAGAATAGCGCCAGATTCCGCAATAGTAACACCGTCTACACTAATACAAGGCACCTTGCCTGTAGGTGTAATTGCTTTATATTCTGGCGCCTTATGCTCGCCTTTGTATAAGTTTACCAGTTTAAATTCATAAGGCAGCTCAAGCTCTTCAGCTGCCCAAACACAGCGAAAGCCTCGAGAACCAGGATGGCTATAGATCGTTAGCATGTACTTTGTCTCCAATCAGCATCAACGATGACTTTCTGGACGTTTGAATACCAAGTCTGTTTCAGTACTTTCATTAGCATCAAATTCGTATCCGTCTAAATCAAATCCTTTCAACTGCTCTGTTGTTGTTAACTTGTTTTGTATGATGTACCTCGCCATTAGTCCCCGGGCTTTTTTGGCAAAGAAACTAATAATTTTATATTGCCCATTCTTTTGATCTTTAAAATGCGGGGTGATTATTTTCGCTTTTAATTGTTTTGGCTTAACGGCTTTAAAGTATTCGTTAGATGCTAGATTAATCAGTACTTCTGATTGACTTTCTGCTATATCTTGATTGACCAAATCAGTAATTTTGCTTCCCCAAAAATCGTATAACGAGCCTTTTCTTGCCACTTTCAATTTAGTCCCCATTTCAAGGCGATAAGCTTGCATTAAATCAAACGGGCGTAATACACCATATAGACCAGATAATATGCGTAAATGTTGCTGGGCAAAAATTAAATCTTCTGATGTAAGACTATTAGCATCTAGTCCAGTGTATACATCGCCATTAAACGCAAAAATCGCAGGTCGTGAGTTATTTTCGGTAAAAGTAGTTTCGAAACTATTGAAGCGCTCTGCATTTAGAATCGCTAGCTTATCACTAATTTTCATTAGAGATGCCAAATTGGCAGGTGATAATGTGCGACATTTGTCTACCAGCACCTTGGTATCTTGTAGCAGCCTTGGTAAAGTAGCAGAAACGTCAGGAACAGCTGTTGTGTAATTTAAATTTTTTGCGGGTGATACAACTAATAGCATAATTGGTGTAGAATCCCTCTTATTTGTATTATTTAATTATAAAATTATTATTAATGATGCAAATTTGTTAGAAAAAGCAAACACAGTAAAAAATTTTACTCTAGTATTGGCGAATAAGTTCTATAAGCTTAGCGCTAAATTTTTCACTAATTTACAGGAATATCATGTCAAATCAATTAGCTTCTTTACGCAAAATTACTACTGTTGTCGCTGACACTGGTGATATTGATGCGATTAAAAAATACCAACCCGTTGATGCTACAACAAATCCTTCTTTATTGTTAAAGGCGGCGAGCTTGCCCCAGTATAAATCACTGTTAACCGAAGCGGTGAATTACGCTAAGTCACAAACCAGCGATGTTGATGAGCAAATCATAGAAGCAAGTGACAAACTTGCGGTATTAATTGGTAAAGAAATCGTTGAAGTTGTGCCGGGTAAAGTTTCTACAGAAGTGGATGCTAGATTGTCTTTTGACACCGAAGCCACAGTTGCTAAAGCGAAAAAACTGATCGATATGTATTCGCAAATTGGCGTAAGTAAAGACCGCATACTCATTAAGATTGCTTCTACTTGGGAAGGCATTAAAGCAGCCGAAATTCTCGAAAAAGAAGGCATCAACTGTAACCTAACCTTACTTTTCAGCTTTGCACAAGCGCGCGCATGTGCTGAAGCAGGCGCTTTCTTAATTTCTCCTTTTGTCGGTCGAATCCTTGATTGGTACAAAGCCAATACCGAAGACGAAGATTTCGAAGGCAAAAATGACCCAGGCGTTCAATCAGTTACCCAAATTTATCAGTATTACAAAGATCATGGCTACGATACTATTGTTATGGGCGCCAGTTTCAGAAATACAGGGGAAATCATCGCATTGGCTGGATGTGATCGCTTAACTATCAGTCCTCAGTTATTACAAGAGCTAGAAGATACTTCAGGCGAGTTAGAAGCCGTTTTGGTTGACAATGGCAAGGTAAAAACTGCCAGTGAGAAACTCACCGAAGCTGAGTTTAGATGGGATATGAATCAAGATGCTATGGCAACCGAAAAGCTAGCCGAAGGTATTCGTAACTTCGCTAAAGACCAAGGCAAACTTGAAACCTTACTAAGCGATTTATTTTAGTCTTAATCTAGGGAATCATTATGGAAAAGTTACGCAGCGCACCCGCATGGACTAAACTAGAAACGCTTGCTCCTTTAGTTAAGCGTAAGCATATGCGACAAATGTTTGAACTAGACCCAGAACGATCTAGCAGATACAGCTTAGAAACGTCGGGCATATTTTTGGATTATTCAAAAAATCGCGTTGATCAAAATGTACTTGATGCTCTTTTCGCGTTAGCAAAAGAACGAAAAGTACAGCAGAAAATACAAGACATGTTCAGTGGGCAACCGATAAATACCACTGAAGATAGATCAGTGTTGCATACTGCATTGCGTAATTTTTCTGATAACCCCGTTTATGTGGCTGGCGAAAACGTCATGCCAGATGTGAAAAATACCTTAGCTAAAATGAAGACTTTCACCGAAAGTGTGCATAGTGGCGAACACAAGGGTTATACGGGCAAAGCTATTGATACTGTTGTAAGTATCGGCATTGGAGGTTCATTTTTAGGGCCTAAAATTGTAACCGAATCCTTAAAGCCCTATTCCAAAGAGGGCATAAAGGTACATTTTGTGGCCAATGTTGATGGATGCCATATTCATGATGTGCTCGCTAGCATTGATGTAGAAACAACATTATTTGTCATGTCTTCTAAGTCATTCGGTACTCAGGAAACCTTACAAAATACCCTAACTGCAAAAGCTTGGTTCTTGGAACAAGGCCCAAGCCAAGAAGACATTGCAAAACATTTTGTTGCGGTAAGCTCTAACGTGCCGGCGGCAGTGGAGTTCGGCATGTCAAAAGAAAATGTGTTCCCTATGGCTGATTGGGTAGGCGGCAGATATTCTTTATGGTCAGCTATAGGTTTACCTATTTGTTTGGCGCTTGGATTTGAACATTTTGAAAGCCTCTTAAAAGGCGCCTTCGAGATGGATGAGCATTTCCAAACAGCACCGTTTGAACAAAATATGCCGGTCATATTAGCCATGCTAGGCGTGTGGTATCGAAACTTTCTAGGTTGCCAAAGCCATGCGCTTTTGCCCTATTATCATTATTTACGCGGTTTCCCTGCTTATGTTCAGCAATTAGACATGGAAAGTAATGGTAAATCGGTAACAATTGACGGCAAGATTGTTGATTACGGAGCAGGACCTATTATTTGGGGAAGTGAAGGAACCAATGGTCAACACTCCTTTTATCAATTGATTCACCAGTCTAATTTACCTATTCCGGTGGACTTCATGTTTCCTATTAAGGTGCCTAATCAAAATCAAACGCACCATAATATGCTTGCATCGAACTGTTTTGGACAGGCACAAGCACTAATGCAGGGCAAAACCTTTGATGAATGCCTCGCAGATTTGCAAAATTCTTCTTTATCTGAAGCGGAAAAAAATGTGCTGGCACACCACAAAACCATGCCTGGCAATAACCCTAGCAACACATTGGTGTTTGAACAACTGGATCCTAAGACACTTGGCGCACTAATTGCTTTGTACGAGCATAAGGTTTTTGTGCAAGGATGTATTTGGGGTATCAACTCGTTTGATCAATGGGGTGTTGAACTCGGCAAAGTGCTAGGAAATCAAGTGTTAGATATGATTGATGGAAAAACAGATCTCACTAGCGCAGATAGCTCCACCCAGCAATTGATTAACCGATTTGTTAACAAATAGTTAGTTGCGGGCAATGCCCGCATAACTCTTCCCCCGCAGTACCTCTGTCAGAAAAGCTTCATAAAAATTTCGTTTACTTTTAACATAATTTTAACTTAATTATTTTATTTTTAAGCTTGTTGTGTTAAAAAGTAAGCAGTGGCAATAACAATAACATCCACGTGTAGTAACTGATAGGAGCATCCTCATGGAATCAGTCGAAATTCTCTCTATGATAGACAATGAAACTCGTCCTGCTAAAACTAATAGCAAGAAGCGCAAGTGGCGCGAAATCGAAGCTATTCAAGACAGATACAAGTTACAGCGCGAACTTTCTGACATGGATCTTTCGTTAGAACTTGAGCTAGAGCAACTAACTCGATAGTCATTTATCCTCAAACAATCGCCAGTCTATAGGTTGGCGATTTGTTTGAGTCAATATTTGATTTGCCTGGCTAAAATGTTTACAGCCAAGAAAGCCTCTGTGTGCCGATAACGGCGATGGATGGACGGCTTTTAAAATGGCGTGTTTACTAGCATCTATTAGCTGCGATTTTTTTTGTGCTGGACTTCCCCAGAGCAAAAACACGACGCCAGATAAATGCTCACTAATGGCTGAAATCACTGCATCTGTGAATTTCTCCCAGCCTCTACCCTTGTGTGAATTGGCCTCACCGTTTCTCACGGTCAAAACTGTATTCAGCAACAAGACCCCTTGTTTTGCCCAAGCGGTTAAATCGCCATGACTGGGTGTACTAAAATCAGTTATATCATTTTCCAATTCTTTAAATATGTTGCGCAAAGAAGGGGGTATTTTATTACCTTTTTTGACTGAGAAGCATAGACCGTGAGCTTGATTTGGTCCGTGATATGGGTCTTGCCCAATAATCACCACTTTTAGATTGTCTGGCGTTGTATATTTAAACGCGTTAAACACATCTTCTTTTGGTGGATATACAAGAATCCCCTGATCCCTTTCCTGCTGTACACTTTCCATCAGATCCTGAAAGTAGTCTTGTTGTTTCTGCTCACCAATCAGTGATTGCCAGTCCATATTTTGCGCTCTGTCTTAGGTCAACTTTTACTTTTATATAAAACAAAGGGCGATAAAAATCGCCCTCTCATTGCTCGCTAGTCAAACTAGTTCTTTAAAGTAGCAAACATATGCGCTTTTAGTGCTTGGTAATCATTTACCATTTCTACCGCCAATGATTTTTTGGCGGAAAATTCAGCCAATACTTTAGGCACAGTGATTGGCTGACCTAGTACATTTTCTACTGTTTCTTTGAATTTTGCAGGGTGTGCGGTACCAAGAAATACACCTACTTCATCATCTTGCAGTTGTTTGGTCAATGTTCGGTAGCTAATAGCGGCATGAGGCTCTGACAAATACCCTTGCTGTTGTAACTGACGCATAGCGACCTGAGTATATTCTTCGTCTACAGCTTCACCCGTTAACAAACCTTTGTCAAAATAGCCTTGCTCAATAAGCGCTTCAATACGTGGCCAATTATTCGGTTGCGCCACATCCATTGCATTCGACATAGTCGGAATGGTCTTTTTCGGTGCCCACTCGCCGCTAGCTAAATAACGAGGTACTGTATCATTGCTGTTAGTGCCAGCAATGAAGCGCTTAATGGGGAGACCCAACGTTTTTGCAATGATCCCAGCGGTTAAATTACCAAAGTTACCACTAGGAACGGCAAAAACAGCTTTTTCTCTTTCATCTTCAGGTAATTGGGCTACAGCTTCAAAGTAGTAGCATACCTGGGCGATCAATCGGCTTATATTGATTGAGTTTGCCGAATTAAGATGTAGACCTTCACGTACGTCGGGATCATCAAATGCTGTTTTCACGAGTTGCTGACAAGCATCAAAATCCGACTCTATCGCAACCGTGTGGATGTTATCCCCTAATGTTGTAAATAACTTTTCTTGCAATGGGCTAATTTTGCCTTTAGGAAATAAAATCACCACATTGATGTTGTCTATGCCGTGAAAAGCATGAGCTACAGCTGCACCAGTATCACCAGATGTTGCGGTTAAGATGGTGATTGGCTGTCCTTTACTAATATGCGCCAGTACCTGCGCCATGAAACGCCCACCGAAATCTTTGAACGCTAAGGTAGGACCATGAAATAGCTCAAGACAATAAGTATTCTCGTTTACTTTATTTAACGGCGCAGGGAATGTGAAGGCGGCTTTAATCAGAGGTTCCAGTTCAGTAACGGGAATTTCATCGCCAATTAAATGAGAAATAATTTTTACACTACGCTCAACCAAAGGTAAAGCCAATAACCCTGCAATATCTTGCATAGGGGTTATTTTATCGGGGAAATACAGTCCTTGTTGTTTTCCTAAGCCTTTTCTTACTGCTTCTGCAAAACTGACTGTGTCGCTTGCATCTTTTAGATTTACTAATTTCACTTCTATTTCCTATTACATGGCATCGTATTATTCAGAAATAACACGAGTACCAGCAGTATCAATGTTACATATATGGCTGAAGCCATCAGCATTTTGTACGTAATGCTGGTTTAACCAATTTTCAATATTCTTTGCTGCGTCTAGGTTGTCAGTCACCGCAAAAACTGTTGGTCCAGAGCCTGAAATACCAAAGGCCAAGCCTTGTTGACTTGCAACATAATCACGGGCTTTATCAAACATGGGCAATAACGATTTACGGTATTTTTCGGCAATCACATCTGTCATAACCTTGGCAGCAATTTGGCGATCACCACGATATAAGGCATCAACGAACACCGCCATTTGTCTTCCAAACGTTAAGCATGTAGACATATCATATTGTTTTGGCAAAATTTTTCTAGCAGCAGCAGTAGATACCGACAAACCTGAATAACTGGCGATCCAATACCAATCATCGAATACAGGCAAAGATAATGCCACCGCATCCTCAAGACCTGACATTAATGTCATACCGCCAATATAACTTGGTGCTACGTTGTCGTAATGAATACTGCCGCTAATTTGCCCTTCTAATTCACCCATCATTAATAATAGCGTATTTTCATCGAAGGGCTTATTTGCATGAGCATTTAACGCATAAAAAGCAGCCACAATCGAACTAGCACTAGAGCCAAGTCCACTGCCAATTGGCAGGGCTTTATGCAAATGCATAGCGACTTTTAAAGGCGCATGTCCATGCTTCACTAGTGCATTTTGAAAGTATTCAAAACACTGGGTGACTATATTGTTTTGGGTACCACTGGGAAGGCGATCGCTAAATCGCCCATCCACGGTTAGGGCAAATGTATCTGCGTCCGTAACTTCAACCCAATCCCCAAGTTGAGTTCCATCTATTGGCGCTAACGCTGCACCTAAAATATCAAAACCAAGGCTTACATTACCTATAGAAGCAGGTGCAAATGCTCTTGTTGCCATTTATTGATACTCCAATTCATTTGGGATGGTACGCAATAAATCAGCAAACACGCCCGCAGCGGTCACAGTAGCGCCCGCTCCGTAACCACGAATAACAAATGGAATCGGTGAATAATAAGTAGAATGTATTGCCAGCGCATTTTCACCGTCTTTTACCGCCGCCAATGGATGCGTCTGCTCGACAGCTTGAATACTCACTTTACATTGACCGTCTTTGATCGAGCCAACATATCTAAGGACTTTATTTTCAGCCTGAGCTTTGCTCACCATGTCAGAAACTTTTTGATCTAACGCCGGTAGGTTAGCCATAAATTGTGCGACGTCGCCGCTAGCATCAAAATCATCAGGCAAAACCGATTCAATTTTAATATCATCTAGTTCAAGGCGCATACCTGATTCACGCGCCATGATTAGCAACTTTCGCGCTACATCCATGCCACTTAAATCATCACGAGGATCAGGCTCGGTAAAGCCTTTTTCTTTAGCGACTTTGGTTGCCTCAGACAAGGTTAATCCTTCATCAAGCTTACCAAATACAAAAGATAGCGAGCCAGACAAGATCCCTTCGAAGGTTTCAAGTTTGTCACCTGCTAGCACAAGCTTTTGTAAGTTATCAATGACAGGCAGACCTGCGCCAACCGTAGTTTCATACAAGTAGCAACGCTTCACGTTTTGGGCAGCTTTATGTAGCTGTTGATAATATTTATAACTGGCCGTATTGGCTTTTTTATTCGGCGTAACAACGTGGAAGCCAGCTTCTAACATATTGATGTATTGATCAGCCACCTCTTGACTGCTGGTACAATCAATAATCACTGGATTAGTTAGGCTGTTGGTGCGCACAAATTCAGCTACTGCGTCTACTGAAAACGCCTCTTTGCTGGCCGCTAAGTCTGCTTTCCAATCTTGGTCAATGGCAATACCACCGGCCTTAAGTAAATTAGCCTTGCTGTTGGCGATACCATAAACAGTGAGTTTTATATCCTTAGTTGCAAGTAGTTTTTGTTGCACATGCATTTGTCTAAGTAGTTCTTCGCCTACAGTGCCACAGCCCACAAAAAACACATCCAATGGTTGATTGGAGGAGAAAAAGTTTTGATGTATAACTTTCACTGCTTTGCGCGCTTTACTGTTTTCAATCACAGTTGAAATAGAACGCTCTGATGACCCTTGCGCGATCGCTACATTATTGACTCTTGCTTGGGCCAAGGCATTAAAAAACTTCGCTGCCATACCTTTAGATTCTCGCATACCATCGCCCACTAAGGTGACTATGGCTAAATGCTTGCGTACTTCAATTGGCTCTAATAAGTGGTTGCTCAATTCAAGGGCAAAACTTTCTTCTAATAATTCTTGTGCTTTCTCTGCATCTTTGTTTTGAATACAGAAACTAATGCTATATTCCGACGAACTTTGAGTAATCAGGGATATAGAAATATTGCCTTTTGAAATCACATCAAAAATGCGGCTCGCCATGCCTACCATGCCCTTCATGCCAGGACCGGATACATTAAACATCACAATATCTTCAAGGTGCGAAATACCCTTAACACTGGTCCATTTTTCACTGGGTTCGTTAGATATTAGCGTACCGGGTGCTGCGGGATTCAAGGTATTACGAATTAAACAAGGAATTCCAAATTGCGCGATAGGACCAATAGTTTTTGGATGTAACACCTTAGCCCCAAAATAAGATAACTCCATGGCTTCTTGATAGGTAAGTTTATCCAGTAATACCGCACCTTCTACTTGATTGGGATCAGCATTGTAAACACCGTCAACATCAGTCCAGATTTCACAGCAGTTCGCATTAATACAAGCAGCTAAAATTGCCGCTGAATAATCAGAACCGTTGCGGCCCAACGTCACCTTTTCGCCTAGCTCATTCACAGCGACAAAGCCTGGCATTACCAAAAACTCGCTACCGTCTGTGTTTATTTCGCTGCAACGAGCGCGGCTTTCTGATAACAAGGCTAAACTATCTAAATAGTCCCCTTCTGCGATAATGTAATCTACTGGATCGATTATTTTATTGCTTATGCCCTTGGCGGATAAGATGGCGCTAAAAATATTGACACTGACGTATTCGCCCATGCTTAAAATGCCAGCAGTAACTTGATCTGGGCAGCTTTTTAGTAGACTAATGCCCTGTAGTTGTTGCTCTAAATTATCAAGTTTATTTTGTATATATTCTGCTAAAGGAGGGTAATTAAAGTTATCGAGAGTGTCATTGAGTTCTTTTGCAATACCTTTTAAGGTCATAGTCAATTTAGCAAAAAGTTCACCATAATCTTGATTCTTATGCGCTTGTTCACATAGTAAAGACAGCGCATTAGTGACCCCTTTGGGCGCAGATAAAACTACCGCAGCCCCTTCTGCCTGATGCGTTTGTTGGCTGATATCAAATACTCGCAAGTACCGTTGAGCATCGGCCAAAGACGAACCACCAAACTTCAACACTTTCATTCGAGACTCCTCGCTCTCTTAAATTTTAATTTGCTCAATTCAATGCCTTTGATACAAAAAAGCCCGCTATATTTGCGGGCTTTCGTTATCAGGAATCTGGCACTGGCTAACGACCGCCCTCAATAGAGGTGGTAATAATAATCATGTCGTTAGTCATTAGAATTGTTTTCATGGCGCCAATTTGCCGTATAGACGTCTAAATGTCAATACCGAACCTCGATAAAATCAGATAAATATGATCATATCAATTTAACTTGGGAAGTTTTCAATGTTTTGGAATTCAATGTTTTCAATAAGTTAGGAAAAATGACAGATTTTTTCTGATCAAAATTTTCATTTTGGGTGGGAATTTTTATATTTTAATTGGGGATTCTGATCTTCATATTTATTGTAAATAAGCGCTTCGCAATCCAAATTAATTTGGCAAAAAAAGTTCCCCACTCATTTTACGGCTGAACAATTTGATAGATTTAATCATTGTCAGACTTTTTTACAAACCACGTCAAATAAATCAATAAATGATTGAAAAAATTAGCTTTATTTTTTGGCGTAATTATTGCCTTAGAATCTATACGGCAATTTTTTAATCACTTTTGCTTTTAATATCACATAACAGAAAGGAATCGAATGTTCACAAAAACATCTAAACTAAATCTTTTAAAATATGGTGCTGCGGCGCTTTTATTTTCTGCCTTTACAACTCAAGCTGCGCCTATTCCCATCGACTTATCAACATGGCAATCAGATGGCACTACAACTTGGCAGCTCCAACCTGGGAACGATACTGTAAGACAAACCCAAAACACAGATCCCACTATCTTTTTTAAAGACGGTGAGAATGCTCAGGGCACTCAAATATCTGGTCGCATTTCCAGTAATTACGGCGGAGACGACGACTTTATTGGTTTTGTTTTGGGATATCAAGACAACGAGCTTACTTCTGCTAGTGCAGAGTATATTTTGATAGATTGGAAGCAGGGAGATCAATCCTTTCCTGGTCTAGGTCAAGCGTTCGACGGCTTGGCAGCTTCTGTTGTAACAGGTGCTGCAGCTGATTCGGAATTTTGGACACATACAGGTGCTGTTAGCGAAGTTACCAGAGCAACTACTCTAGGTTCAACTGGCTGGGTCACCGGTACCGAGTATTTGTTTGACATAGTTTTTACTTCAAATTTGATACAAGTATACGTTGATAACGTACTTGAGTTGAACTTTACTGCTGCCGATGCTGGACTTGCTTCATTTGGTGATGGTTCGGTAGGTTTTTACAACTACTCTCAACAGAACGTATTATATGCTGGCCTAACAGAACAGCAGGTTGTTCCTACAGTTTCTACCCCTGCCGCACTTGGCTTGTTTGTAATGGGTATCGCAGGTCTTGCGTTTAGACGCAAAACAGCGTGATATACTGACATAGTGACGTTTTCTTAAAAGCCGATTCGTCGGCTTTTTTTATGTCTTTCGTGAAAGCATATTTATCATGGGACAAGTATAGCCAGGGCCCGAACCTATAGTGAGCCCCAGTCTCCTCTCTAAAATGTCTCAATTTTATGCTCTGTTCCCTCTACGCCTTAAAAGCCCAAAAACTGCAAATGATAGTAACAAGACAGTACTAGGCGCTGAGACTCTAGAGAAACTAATGGCTTGGTTATTGATATTGAGTACTTCAAAGGATACCCACACATCGGATAGTGAAGTGAACGAAAAATTCATACCGAAAACGCCACCGTCTCTAAATTCTGCGGGCGGTTCAGGCTGAGGGTTAAAAGATAGACTATCAAGATCTATTACACCGCCTGAACTTGTGGAAAATTCAAAGTTAACCTGGAAAATATCTTCTAAGCTTCTCTGATTTTTAACCATCAACGTTAGGCTAGAAAAGTCATCGATGGGAGTATCTAGCAGTTCTATCATTAAAGGGGCAACATTGCCCTCACTAGCGATTGCAAAACCCAAATCAAAGACTTGTGGATTTTCCACATCTTCAACCACAAATGTAGGTTTCGTACTAGGCAACGCCGGCGGTTCTGGCTGTGGATTAAAACCAAACAAGACTAATGGGTTGATATCATCTAGGCTATTGCCCTTTAACAAAGTAGCATTATCCCATGAAAGCAAGGCCGCGTTAGCAGTTTGGCTAGCCATCATAAAGAGCATAGTGGTAATTAAAAATAAAGGTGTTTGAATTAACTTGGTGTAGGCATTTTGTTTGTGCAGATACATAAGCATCATCTCCTTTTGTTGCTAGTAGAAAAAGTATAGTAGTAAATGCAAAGTCCACCAGTTATATAATGCGTCAAAGTAAGCAAACCCGTGATTAACCTAGCTATTAATTTTTATTTATCTTTTTTTATGAGACACCAATTCAAAAATTAACAGATTTTAAATCTCCTTTTATCAAAACTCCGACTGGTTTTTCACGCAAATATTATTGATTATTCAGCCAGATGCCTTTAATGTAGTTAAAAAAATTTTAAGGACAGCTAATGCCAGTACAAATTAACTTTGAATTATCTGACAACGACTTGGAACATTTTCGTGCATTGATGAAGGATGCGCTTGCAAAAGCCACCCAATATTCAAGCGAAGAAATCATTACCAAAGCAAAAGAAGTCTGTGATGAAATGTCTCAAGCAACACTTCCAGATTTTGTTGCTGAGCGTTTAGATTGTTTAAAGACCTTAATCGCCGCCCTTGAAGATCCTGAATGGCAAATGCCTGAAGATGAAAAAACAGAAGTGTTGACTTCCCTAGCCTACTTCACTGAGCCGCATGATTTAGTACCAGATCATATCCCAGGCCTTGGTTATGTAGACGATGCCATAATGATTGAATTGGTTATTCAAGATTTATCTCAAGATCTTGATGCCTATAACAGATTCTGCGAATTTAGACGTATTGAAGAAAACCGTAGAGGTGATCAAGCGAATGTTAATCGCGAAGTTTGGATCGATGCTACTCGTAAAGAAATTCGAAGTGGATTTAGACGTCGCCGTAAAGAAGGCAAGCGCAGAAGAATTTTTGGTTAATCTAACCAACTCGAAAACATTGGCGCTATCTACTAGCGCCATTTTTTTATCTAAAATCAATGCATGTCTCATTCATCATAGAAGACTAAAGTACACTAGGTTTCTAGTTTTGTTTTGGTTATGGTGAGTTGCAAACAGGGTTATTTCGTCATTTTTAGAGCTTTATTGTATGTTGGCAGATGAAAAGAAAATCGCAAAAAAACTGGCCTACCAGATTTTAAATGAGTTTGATAAGTCATTTAGATGGTTTCGTCGCATTACCTCAGGCGCACAAGAACGCTTTGAAAATTGTCAATGGGCCGAATCTCAGTCGGCGGTTACCGAGCGCATCACCATTTATGAGAAAAGCTTGTCCGAAGCTGTGGCAGAGATTTACCACCAAGTTTATCCAAGACAGCAATCTCAGGAGTTTTGGTTAGAGACTAAAAATTACTTTTCTAAATTATTGGAAGATCATCCCCAATTTGAACTTGCCGAAACCTTCTATAATTCTGTTATAGGACGCATCTTTAAACATACTAAAATCGACGATAGCATTATGTTTGTGTTACCAAGCCGATGCTTTTTACCGGGACGTGACAGAGATAAAATTATCAATACCTTTGATACCACTGGCAGCGTACGCCAGATGTATTATGAAGTGTTCAACACCTATCGTTTTAATACGCCTTTTGAAGATTTTGAACGAGATATTCAAAATCTGGACACCGCATTAAGAAAGCGTCTCAACAAAGCTCAATTAGCCAGTGTGCATACCATAGAAATGCTAAAACCTGTGTTTTATCGAGGTAAGGCTGCTTATATGATTGGTCGAATGTGTATGCCCGAAGAAACCTTGCCATTTGTTATTGCTTTACATATGACAGATGAACAAAAAATTATGGTCGATGCCTTAGTTGCTGAGCGGGCTCATTTAAGTTTTGTATTTAGTTTTGCTCGCTCCTACTTTATGGCAGATACTCAGTATCCGGCCGAGCTAGTGGCCTTTTTAAAAGAGCTGCTTCCCCACAAAAAGAACTTTGAACTCTACATGGGCATAGGTTTTTATAAACATGGAAAAACTGTGTTCTACCGAAATTTTTTACAACATCTACAGGATAGTGACGATAATTTCTGCTTAGCGCCGGGTATAAAAGGCTTAGTGATGGCGGTTTTCCACCTCCCCTCTTACGGCGTTGTTTTTAAAGTCATAAAAGACGAATTTGCAGAAAGTAAAAAGATTACCCGAGAACATGTTAAAGATAGATATAGGCTTGTCAAAATGGGAGATCGGGTTGGTCGTATGGCTGACACCCACGAGTATGTAAACTTTAGGTTCCCCTTGGAGCGTATTGATGAAGAATTACTTAAATATCTCAAAGATACTTGTGCAAGCTCTCTAGAGTTTACAGAAGACGAGTTGATCATCACTCATTTATACATTGAACGCAAAATGACCCCGCTCAATATTTATTTAAATGAAGAAACTGACGAAGAAAAAATAAGAAGTGCGATTAATGAACTGGGGCAATGCATTAAGCAAATTGCATATTCAAATATCTTCCCAGGCGATATGCTGCATAAAAACTTTGGTATCAATCGCACTGGTCGTGTCATTTTTTACGATTACGATGAAATTTGCTACATGAACGAGCGTAATTTTAGAGAGCTCCCAAAAAGCGATGACCCTTACGCGCTCGATACCTTATCAGTAGCGCCAGATGATGTTTTTCCGGAACAATTTGAGCACTTTATTGTAGGCAAAAAACATCTTAAGGATATCTTGAAAGAACTGCATGGGGATTTGTTGCTACCAGAATATTGGCGGTCTCTGCAAAAAGAAGCCGCCAAAGGGTTAATACAGAATTTCACCCCATATCCTGAAGAGATTCGCTTTAAGCATTAACGCAATAAAAGGTAATAGTGGATCCCAATTGTGAGCATGCCCAAAACCCACAAAATACTACGGATGATATGCCAATTGGCCCAATAACAAATTAAATAAGCCAAACGAAGTAGTACGAAGGCTATACACAATTGTGCGGTAAAAACAGTATGGGCATCCATTGCGATGACCAGTAAAACTGTTGGCGCGAAATAGGCAATAGCTTCGTAACAATTTTGGTGGGCAGCTAAAGCCCTAGCTCCAAGACCCTGCAAACCAGCCTGCTGTTGTCTGGGATTTCGATTGTCATAACCATTAGACTTATGCATTTGCCAAGCTAACGGCGCTTTTGCGACAAGTGGCATAAACACCACCAAGGCCATACAAATGATGATAACAAACATAAAGGTTCCTTTCTAAAAAGAATTACAGTAATTTAATCTGACATTACTCTCAGGATTCGCTATCTTATCGTGATGAAGATTTTATTAATAGAAGATGAGCCAACAGTTGCTCAATTTATCCTAAATGGCTTAACCGAAGCTGGGCATTCTTGTTCCTGTGAAAGTGACGGCCGCAGTGGCTTAACCTCGGCGTTAAGTGGTGGCTTTGACGTGATTATTCTTGACCGCATGCTGCCAGAAATGGATGGTATGGAGGTGTTGGAAAACATCAAGCAACAACAAATCACCACACCTGTATTATTCTTAAGCGCTAAAAACAAGGTGGAAGATAGAGTCACTGGGCTTAGAGCGGGTGCCGATGACTATTTAAGTAAGCCCTTTGCCTTCGAAGAATTGCTCGCTCGCATTGAGATTCTCGCCAGCCGTTCCATAAGCGAGAACAATCCAACCAATACAGAAATTGTGGTGGGCGACCTTACCTTAGACTTAATTGAGCGCACAGCAAAACGCGGCGATATTGAGATTGAATTGCAATCCAAAGAATTTAAGTTGCTTGAGTATTTGATGCTTAATCAAGGAAAAGTTATTACACGTGCTATGCTATTGGAAAAAGTCTGGGAATATAATTTCGATCCCCAAACCAATGTAATAGACGTACATATCAGCAGATTGCGCAATAAAATAGACAAAGGATTCGAGCATAATATGATTTCCACTATCCGCGGAGCGGGTTATAGCTTAACGCCAGAGTCACAAGCGAACACAGATTAAATGCGCGCGATAAAAGCCTATTCCAAAAGCTCTAGCTTTATTGTTAGTTTTATCTTCATGAGTCTTTTGTTTATTGGCGTTGCATTTAACAATTATGTGCTTTCAGTTACCAACGATGACTTATTAATTCGAGAAACTGAAGCGGCCATTCTTTCTGATATTGGCGGGTTCAAAAGTTTGTTTGATAATGCAGGAAGATCGGCTGTTATTAAATCCATTGAAAGCCGAGTGAATAACCTTAACAACGACTTCTTTTATTATCTTAAAGACAAAAATGACAATTTCTTAGCCGGTAATTTAGATAAATGGCCAACCAAAAACGTAAAAATTGTACGCAATGGTATTCTTGAAATAGAAGCAAAACCAAGAAACGCGCAGACCGCACAAAATCGCAAATATCAGACCGTCATAGCGATGATCCTAGAACTAGACAACAAAGACGAACTCTTGGTGGGACGTAGTGTGCAAAACTACGAATTAGCGGTTCGCTTGGCCCAAGTCTCTTCTTGGGTCATGATCATCATAGTGAGTATCATCTCTATATTAAGTATTGCCGTGGCTTACTATGTAGTAAGTCGGATAAATAAAATATCAGACACGGCTGACAAAATTGTCTCATCAGGTAATCTCAGCGAACGTTTATATGTGGAAAGTGAATGGGATGACTTAAGTAAGCTAACTCTAGCGCTTAATCAAATGCTGGAAAAATTAGAGCATTCTGTCAAAGGCATAAAATCCGTATCAGACAGTATTGCTCATGACTTACGAACCCCATTAACTAGACTTAAAACCCACTTAGAAGCATTGCCAAACCAAGACGAAAAATATCAATTATTGCAAGAGTGCGACAATATTCTGGAAATTTTTAATTCATTGCTTCGAATTACCTATATTGAAACCAGTGCTCAGCGTTCGCATTTTGAATTAAACAATCTTTCAGTGGTATTAGAAGATGCTATCGACCTCTATGTACCTGTAATGGAAGATAAGCATATTCGGTTAACCACCGAAATTAGTGATGATTTACATGCTATCTGTGACAAAAGTTTGATATTCCAAGCCTTTGCCAACACTATCGACAACGCGGTGAAGTTTACGCCTGAACAAGGGGAAATTGCTATCAGCCTAAAACGGCAAGGCACAAATATTCACTACAGCGTAAGTGATTCCGGCATTGGCGTATCTTCAAAAGACATTGATAAACTAACCCGTCGTTTTTATCGAGCAGATAAAAGCCGATCGACTCAAGGTAATGGTCTTGGCTTATCGTTAGTTTCGGCTGTAGTAGAATTGCACAATGGTCACTTGACATTCTCGGCAAATGAAAACGACAAAGGACTCAAGTGTAGTTTTGATATTCCGGTAGAGTAAACTTACTGTTTCTGCATGAAAATAGTCACTTGCGCAAAGGTAATGCCGAACTTCTTGATGTAAGAGCGATTCATCATAGTATTGTCATCAAATGCCCAAAACCAGTCGTCAAAGTTAACGCGATATTCGCTACCGTCTACGTCTAAATCCATTTCATAACTAAAGTTAAATGCATTCCCGTGGGACTTACCTAGCGCAGGCCCTGCAATATCCCCTGCATTGCCAGTGTATGTTCCATCAGGATTCTTACTTATTTTCCAAGTGCGCTTGGTGGGACCTTCTCCGTAGCCGTAAGTAAAAGCTTCGTCCAATATCAAGGTGTCATTTTCCTTGTAAGCATCTATGTCGACAATAAAGCGTTGTAAAATTTCTCCATCTCGGCCTTGCACTATGCCCCAAGCTTTAATTTTGCCATCAAAAAATGCCTCTAATGAAAACTCAGGCGTAATAGTTTCGTAGTTTTGTCCGCTAATCGAAACAGAGCAAGCATTAATGAAAAGTAGACTAAAACCTGCCAATGCAATTGTTTTGAGCTGCTTTCTCATTTAATTCATTCCTAACAGTTGTTCACGCATTTTAGGTTCTGAGGTATCTTCTGATAACCAAATAGCAAAGAACCATTCGGTAAATTCTGCATCAGTTACTTTACCAATTTTTTCGTCATTGAAATAAAAATGGCTTACCTTGTCTTCGTCAACAATTCCCATGATGCATTCGCCTTCCTTAACGTCGGGAAAGATACGATGCATTTTCTGAAACCATTTTGCTAACTTGAGCTCATCATCAAAGCCTAGATCACGCATTTCATCCACCGAGCGGCTGGCAATTTCTTTGCCTTCAAAGTCTCTCAGATAGGTTAATCTCAGTGCGAAAGGTTTATCCTTATCCCATTTACCTTCAGGCGCAATGAGTTCTGCCTCATAAATATCCCAAAACAATACTTCCAGCCGGGTTTTTCCTACAGTTTTAGGATCTTTAACGAACTCAAGCTTCGGTGGTTCAGCTAAAACCGTAAGCGACCAAAATAAAAGTAATGTGATAAACCATTTCATACATTATTACCTCTTTTGTGCTTGAGCTTATAAACGTGCGATATATACTTCTAAGATCATTAACTTTACGTAATTTTCATATTTGCGTGTCATTTCCCCCTAAAATGCCAATAGAAAGATTGCTACAAATTACCTCTCCCTCGCCTTTAGAGCAGATTACGTGGCCACACATGCAGCATAATGTTTGGATCAAAAGAGACGATTTATTGCACCCTGTTATTTCGGGAAACAAATGGCGAAAACTCAAACCTTTAACGCAGAAAATCCAGCAACAAGATATTCAACATCTTATAAGTTTTGGCGGTGGCTTTTCTAATCATATTCATGCTTTGGCTTATGTGTGTAATCGTCTAAATGTTGCTTGTACATTGATCATTCGAGGGGATTATAGCCATCAGTTAACGCCTACTTTGCTAGATGCGAAAAACTGGGGAGCTAAGCTGGTGTTTGTGAATAAAAAAGAATATTTAAAACGCAATGATGCCGATTACATTGAGGCATTAAAGCTACGGCACAATGCGCAAATATGTGTACCGGAAGGTGGCACTGACAAAGATACGTTAGTTTATGTGGGTAGCATCGTAGAAGAGTTATCCTCCCAACACTTGCCAGAAGTAATAATTCTTCCTGTCGGCAGCGGTGGTACTTTTGCAGGCTTGTTGTCCCACATTGAACAACACAGTTTAGCAATCGAATTAATCGGTATCAGTGTGTTAAAAGCGCCGGGATATCACACCCAATTAATACCAGAATTGACCGCTCTTCCTATTCAAAATACCCAATGGCGAATTGAAGATAACTTTCATCAAGGAGGTTATGCAAAACGAAACAAGGTGCTAGATGCGTTCAGTGAGCAATTTTTTCAACAGACCAAAATCCCGCTAGATTCTGTTTATAATAACAAGAGTTTTTTTGCCTATAATCAGTTAGTTAACTCACAACCAGAATTGAAAAATAAAACCGTTTGCTTGCTTCATACAGGCGGAATACAAGGGGTTCGGTCAAATTAAAGTAAAAAAGTGCTGAACTTTTTATATCTTGCTGCCGTTAAGGAGGATACTGCGTATAAAAAGACAGGTGTTAAGATGAAACCTAATGTCATTTTAAAACAAAATATTCCTTATGCGAACTTGATAAACTCTGCATTATCACTTTGCGATATTATGTTAGCGCATTCTCCAATATTGTATCCCTTCGCCGTTATATCCATTGATAAAGATGTGCAATGTGTATTTTCAGAGCACGATGGTCAGGAAACACCGCAAGATTTAATTGAAGCACTTGAAGATCAATTGAATGCACAACGACTAATGGCAGAAGATGCCGTGGGAATTCTAGTTTACGCCGCCACCATTTCTCAGCCCGATGGTTTAGAAGATGATGCCCTGGTACTGAATATTACAGACAGTGCGGGTTGTAATACCATCACCGTTTACCCTTACATGCACATAGGTCGAAAAATCGAACTGGGACTACCCTATACCTGCGATTTTTCAAACTAGTTAGAGCCTGTTTATCTTTATTAGCTTGGTGTAAATTTCCCCATTCTCCTCTAAAATTCTAGTGGTAATCACAGCCTGTGTTATCATGCGCAAAAATATACAATAAAACATAAGAATGCTGAAAATGACCTCATTTTTTATTTTTCAGTATAAGCTTATTTAGCCCCCTAACAGGCAAAACAATTTTTCTTGGAGAGTATAATGTCTAAAGTTTTGATTATTGGTGCAGGCGGTGTTGCTTCAGTTACTATTAAGAAATGCGCACGTTTGCCAGAACATTTTGATGAAATTTATTTGGCAAGTCGTACCGTTTCAAAATGTGAATCATTACAAAAAGAAGTGGGCGAAGACCGAGTGAAAGGTGTGTTTGCAGTTGATGCAGACGATGCCAAGGCTGTAGAAGCGCTAATAAACAAAGTACAACCGGATTTAGTGATTAACTTAGCATTACCTTACCAAGATCTTCCCATCATGGATGCATGTTTGGCCACAGGTACTGACTATCTTGATACAGCTAATTATGAACCCAAAGATGAAGCTAAGTTTGAATATTCGTGGCAATGGGCATATCAGGAAAAATTCCAGCAAGCAGGTATTATGGCATTGCTTGGCAGTGGTTTTGATCCAGGTGTAACAAACGTTTATACAGCTTACGCAGCTAAACATTATTTTGATGAAATTCACTATTTAGACATTGTTGATTGTAACGGCGGTGATCACGGTCAGGCATTTGCAACTAACTTTAACCCTGAAATTAATATCCGGGAAATTACTCAACGCGGTCGTTATTTTGAAGACGGTGAATGGAGAGAAACTGACCCACTAAGTGTTCGCGAAGATTTGGACTACCAGAATATTGGTGTACGAGCGTCATATTTGATGTTCCATGAAGAATTAGAATCCATTGTTAAGCACTTCCCAACACTGAAACGCGCTAGATTTTGGATGACCTTTGGTGATGCTTATCTAACGCATTTGCGCGTGCTAGAAGGCATTGGCATGACAAGTATTGAACCCATAGAATTCCAAGGTCAACAAATCGTCCCCCTTGAATTCCTAAAAGCTGTGTTACCAAATCCAGGTTCTCTTGCTGACGGATATACGGGAATGACCTGTATAGGTACTTACATTACGGGTATAAAAGACGGTAAAGAAAAAACCATATTTATTTATAATAACTGTGATCACGCCAAGTGTTTTGAAGAAGTAGGCGCTCAAGCGGTTTCTTATACCACTGGCGTGCCTGCAATGATAGGTTCAGCGCTAATGTTGAATAAAACTTGGCACAAGCCTGGCGTTTGGAATATGGAACAATTTGACCCAGATCCCTTTATGGAAATGTTGAACATCCACGGGTTACCTTGGCATGTGATTGAATGTGACAAGAGTCCGTTCAGCAAATAACAATAAACGCAGTTAAGGTGAGTACCTGCAAGGAGCTCACCTTTATTTTATCCTCTTAGATACACAGGTAAATTTACGCAATGAATAATATCTTCTTGTCAGAAGCAATTCCCTCACCTTGTTATGTGTTAGAAGAAGCCAAATTAGAAGCTAACTTACAGTTATTGCAACGGGTTCAACAAGCAACTGGTGTGGATATTATTCTTGCTCTTAAAGGATTTTCCATGTGGTCGTGCTTTCCTATGGTCAAGCAGTACTTAAAAGGGGCTACTTCAAGTGGCGTGTGGGAAGCGAAATTAGCCCGAGAAGAAATCGGCGGCGATGTGCATGTATTTTCACCCGCTTACAAAGATTCTGATATGGATACCTTAGTCGGTTTGGTGAACCATATTTCATTTAATAGCCTTGCTCAGTGGTTTAAGTTTAAGCATCAAGTATTAACCAATGGGGTATCCGCAGGTTTACGCATTAATCCTGAAAACCAAGAAGCGGAAACACCTCTTTACGATCCTTGTGCCCCGGGCTCTCGTCTGGGAATTTTAGCAAAAGACATTCATGGCCAAGACCTATCGGGAATAGAAGGATTTCATTGCCACAATCTTTGTGAGTGTGATTCATATGCTGCCGAACGCACCCTAAACGCAATTGATGAAAAATTTGGGGAGTATTTGCCTCATCTTAAATGGCTAAATTTGGGAGGTGGTCATTTAATGACCCGTAAAGGGTACGACATTGAGCATATGATCTCAGTGCTGACCAGATTTAAAGCCAAGTATCCGAATTTGCAAATCATTTTAGAACCAGGCTCCGCTGTTGCATGGCAGACAGGCCCTTTAATTTGTGAGGTGGTCGATATTGTGCATAACGAAAGGGACATCGCCATTTTGGATATATCTGCCACCGCTCATATGCCGGACGTGTTAGAAATGCCTTACCGACCAAGTATTCTTGGTGCAGGCAAGCCCGGGGAAAAAGCGCATACTTATAAGTTTGGAGGAAATTCTTGTCTTGCTGGAGATGCGATTGAAGAATATAGCTTTGATAAGCCCTTGAATCCAGGCGATCGCATCGTGTTCGAAGATATGATGCACTACACCATGGTAAAAACCACGTTTTTTAATGGGGTACAACATCCTGCCATTGGCATTTTAAGAAAATCCGGCGAATTCGATCTTGTTCGTGAATTTAGTTATGAAGATTTTAAACATCGTCTATCTTAGTCACGTCAATAGCTGCTCGTAAATTCTCCTCTGAAGTTGCGAGCTATTGAAATAATTGTTAGCCTCAAGCCAATAGAATAATAAAACTTAAAAACAATTAGGTTATCACATATGGGCAACTCAGCCGATGCATTACAGGCCATTCAACAGCACATTGATAACCAAGAATTTACCCAAGCAATCAGCGCCCTAAAAAAACGCGTTACTCAATTCCCTCAAGACTATCAAGCATGGCTTTTATTGAGTCAATGTTTGTACAACACAGGCTTTTATAATGAAGCAGTCTTAGTAGGACAAAACGCTGAGAAATTTGACCCCTTACAACAATCTTTTTCTGACATACAGCAATTAATCCAATCGCAAAAATTCGCCCAAGCTGAAACACTGGCTGAAAAAATGTTGAATGAACAACCCGGCCACCCCAGAGCTATTTTTACTCTCGCCCATCTATCTCAGCAAAAGCAAGATTTACAAACAAGTAATACCTACTTAGCTCATGGGCTAGCGCATTCTCCAGCCAATCTTGTGCTTAGGCAAATGTATATTAATGGGTTGGAATCTTCAGGAGACTTTCAACAAGCGTTAGACAACCTAGACACGCTGGTCTCATTGCAAAAAAACTTTGCCAATTTATGGCGACAAATAAATTTGCGACTAAAGCTGGGGCAACATGAAGCTTCGTTGGATGCTTGTGCTGAGGCTGAGTCCTTATCGCAATTAAACCAACAACAAGGCAGTCAACTACAACTTGCCCGAGGGCAATGTCTGCGAATTTTGGGTAAACGCGATGACAGTATTAAAGCCCTAAAACAAAGCCTAAGGTTGAATCCGCAAAACGCTGACGCTTGGTGGGCATTAGCTGATATGAAAAATTATCAATTCACTGACCAAGACAAACAAGCTCTGACCGAGTTGTTGATGCGACCCGATGTGCCACAAATCAGTAAATGTCTTGCTACTTTTAGTTTGGCTAAAGCGTCCGAAAGTGACAAAGATAATGCGACCACTATGGCCCTATACAATAAGGCTAACCAGCTTTACAACCTAGACAGATACCAACCAGAAAACGTCGATAAAGAATTTGAATTGCGCAAACAAACCTTTTCAAAAACAGTGTTAGATACTCAAGCACCTTTAGATGCAAACGAACCAAGGCCGATTTTTATTTTAGGTTTACCCCGCTCTGGTTCTACCCTTGTGGAGCAAATACTTGCCAGTCATAGTCAAATTGAAGGAACCTTTGAGCAACCGACGATGGCTTGTATCGAGAGAAATGCCCATAACCTCTGCTTATCTCAACACAAAACTGGATTTTTTTCCGCCATCGAAAATTTAACACCCGAGCAATTGCACCGTCTTGGGCAGGACTATATCAAAAAAGGGGCGCTATTTAGGCAAACCAATAGACCTTTCTTCACTGACAAACAGCCTTTTAACTTTAGGCATATAGGGTTGATTCATAAAATCTTACCACAAGCACTGATTATCGACGTGCGTCGAAATCCCTTAGATTGTGGGTTTAGCTTGTATAAACAGTACTTCCCATCGGGTGTTGCTTTTAGTTTTAACCTGCAACATATAGCGCACTTTTATAACGCCTACGTAGATTTAATGACGCATTGGGAAACACTAATTCCAACCAACATTATCTCGGTGCAGTACGAAGAATTAATCCAAAATCCAGAAACACAAGTGCGTAAATTGTTAAAGGGTATTGGACTTGAGTACCAACAGCAATGCCTTAATTTTTATGCTTCTAAGCGAAAAGTGCATACGGCGAGTAGCGAACAAGTCAGGCAGCCTATTAATAACAAGGGAATAGGTAGTTGGAACCCGTTTGCGCAAGAATTACAACAATTAAAGGCCGCGTTGGACAAGAAAACCTTGCAAAGGTTCTCAACCTATCTTTAATTTGCTTGATATTTGAAATTTCACTTATTACTCTTATCTTTACGCACCGTATTAGTGCCATAGTTGCACCATAAGGGCGCTCAATTATCTTTAGCATATTCAAAATAAGCTGTAGAACGCTGTTTGCTTGAGATAAAACGTCTGGCACAAAGTATGCTTTTGTCACTTTTTTAAAAGACAGAAACGCTTTTGAATAATATATTTAATAGAAGCACAGGGTAAAACTATAATGAAGTCAAACAACACACCACGACTAAACATAAAGCGATCTACGGTTTCTCTATGTATAGCAACAGCATTAGGCATGTCTGTATCTGGATTTGCAGTTGCGCAGGAAGATGAAGAAAATGTAGAGGTTATTAATATCACAGGTTCTCGTATTCCTACAGACCCCAATGTTACCTCTTCAGTTCCATTACAATCTATAGACGAATCTGACATCAAATTATCAGGTGAGTTAAACTTGGCGGATATAGTGAATGATATTCCTGCACTTGTTTCGTCTTTAACTGCTGAAAACTCTACAACAGGTGCAAACGCCCTTAACTTAAGAGGTCTAGGTGAAGAAAGAACCTTAACCTTAGTGAATGGTCGTCGCCATGTGGCAGGTTTTAGAGGGACCTCTGCAGTTGACATAGGTACTATCCCAAGAGCGTTAGTAAAAAGTGTTGAAGTAACTACCGGTGGTGCATCTGCAGTTTATGGTGCAGATGCTGTGACAGGTGTTGTTAACTTTATTCTAAAAGACGACTTTGAAGGCTTTGAATTTGATGCCGTAGGTGTCGCACCTTTAGAAGGAGGTGGTGAAAGCTTCGGGTTTGATGTGCTTTACGGACAAAACTTTGATAACAGCAAGGGTAATATCGTTTTTGCTGCCACTATTGAAAGAGAAAATGATCTTACTTATGGCGAAAGAGACTGGTCGAAAGATAACGGCATTGCATCAGTGGAACCAAGAGCAAACCCTGATCCAAACGGTCCACCTAGAGCCGTCATCCATGATCCAAGATTTTGGTTAACATCACAACAAGGATCCATAGCACCAACCTTTGGTGGACGAGATGTTACTTATGTAGACATCAATGGTAATGGTATCCCAGACTGTCAAGAATCAGAAGCTGGCCGTACTGGATTCTTAGCTGGTTGCTGGATTACCAACCCAGATGGTTCAGTTAGCGTCAACCAAGATGGTACCGTATTGAACGGTCTTTGGGGTATTGGCGGTGACGGTGGAGCTATTAGTTTCAATCGTGATACGCTTTTCCCTGCCACAGATAAATTCGTTCTAAACTTGAACGGTAAATATGATTTTACTGATGATTTGTCTGGTTTCTTTGAAGCCAAATATGTGAAAGCGGAATCTACTACGTTTGCAGAACAAGACACTTTCTACGATACGCTTTTCATTCTACCTGATAACCCTTTTATTCCTGAGCAACTACTACCAGTAGTAGATGTGACTGGTGGTCTTTTACTAACTCAGGATCCACTTGATTTTAGTGATGACAACCCTTCTACTTATACCCGCGAAACTCAACGGTTTGTAGCTGGATTAGAGTGGTTTATTGCCGATGCTCATAGAGTTGAATTTTCGATCAATCACGGCAAATTCAAAAATACGTCAGAAACCACTGGTCTATATTTAGACAGAATTTTCGCTGCCATTGATGCAACTACAGATGATGATGGTAATATTGTATGTCGTTCTGATATTGATCCTAACGCCGCTTATGAAATTGATTATTTTACAGCCGGTAACGGGTATGCAGATGGTAACTTCTTTAGTGATAGATATTATTCTTTCACGCCTGGAGACGGTCAATGTGCGCCGTTGAATCCTTTTGGTACTTATTCAGCGAGTAAAGCTGCACAAGACTTTGTAACTTCTCATTTAACAGATGTGCTTGAAATAGAGCAAACGGTAGTGTCGTTGATCGCTAGTGGGGAATTCGATATCGGTGAATCTTTCTTAGACGGTGCTATTGGTTATGCTTCTGGTATCGAATATCGAGAAGAATCAAGTGACAATAGACAAGATTCATTAACACTTGGTATTTTGCCTGAAGGTTCGTCACTAACACCTGGCGCCTTTGTTGGTGACATAGATCCTTGGCTAAATAGTTTTACTAGCATTGATAACGACCGAGAATTTAATACGTCTGGTGAATACGATGTAGTTGACGCATTTTTAGAAGTACGTCTACCTATTTTTTATGATCGCGAATATGCCTATGAACTTACCATTGATGGTGCGGTTCGAGTAGCTGATTACTCAACACTTGGGAATGCAACCACTTGGAAAGCAGGTATTTCATATAGCCCAGTACAAGATATCAACTTCCGAGCCACATATTCAGAAGCAGTTAGAGCGCCTAATATTTCTGAATTATTTGACCCTAGATTACCAATTACCATTTCAGCCACAGCTGACCCTTGTGATCCTGGTAACGTAGATACTGGCACCTCGGTTAGACAAGCAAACTGTGTATCTTCTTTGCAAGCTGCAGGTGTAGCTGCTAGCGATATTTTAGACTCTGATGGTAACTACATTTGGGTAAACCCTCTCACCGGTCGTTTCTCAGGTACATCAGGTGGTAACCCTGAACTAGACGTTGAAACAGCTGAAACCCTAACGGTTGGATTCGTTTTCCGTCCAACGTTCCTTGAAGGTTTCACCCTAACGGTCGATTACTGGGATTTGCAAATTGATGATGCGATCTTAGCGGTTGGATCTGGCGACATATTAAATGGCTGTTTTGATTCTGCAAGCTATCCAGCTTTAGGATTCTGTGAGCAATTTACTCGCCGCGCAGACGGTGGTTTGAACGATTTAACAACAGGTCAAATTAACTTCGCACGCCAAGAAGCTGAAGGTTATGACGTGTCTGCAAGTTATGAGTTTACAATAGAAGAAAATCAATTTGGTGTGAGCTTAGTTGCTTCACATCAAAAAACTCTTAATAACTTCTTCAATCCACTGGATTTAACTGACGTAGATCCAGAAATTGAACAGGTTCAATTACCAAAAACTTCTGGAAATATTGAGCTAAGCTGGGCAAGAGGACCAATGTATATTGCGCTTCAGACTACTTATATGAGCAAGCAATCTGTTGATGAAATAGAGCTTGTTAGAGGTTTAAATGGTAACAACCCTCTTTACGGCGATGCTGGATTCTTTGATGATGTTTACATCTTCGATTTAGGAGCAAGTTACGAAATTGATGATTCATTCACTGTTTACGGTGGTATCAACAATATCTCTGATGAAGAACCTTATTCAACTCAAACCGCATGGCCAGTAGGACCTAGAGGACGTAGTTTATTCCTTGGTGTTAGCTACTCAATGTAATCAATAAAAACCCGCTGGATGTATGAGACTTGAAATCTTAATACATCCAGCTTTTTTATTTTTATTAACATGCTCTAACCTTTTTCCACTGCTTAAATACTAATCACTAGATTCAACTTTGTGTAAATTAATCGTCGAATTTGTCGCCAATTTATCTGAGTTTGCTGAAAATCTGCTAGTTTAAATTGATACAATTTGCAGCAACAGGTAAAGTGATAGAAACAGCGACAAATCTAACGTATATGCAAAAACCAATCATTATTGCGATTGCAGGAGCATCAGGCTCTGGTAAATCTTTATTCACGCAAAATTTAACTCTGAAGTTAGCCAAGAGTTCAACTAAAATTCTGGTACTTCAAGAAGATCATTATTACAAGTCTCAAGATCATATCCCATTAGAAAAAAGAGCAGATACAAATTATGACCATCCAGATGCTTTTGAACATGATCTGTTAGGACAGCACCTTCAACAAATTTTGATGGGCAATAGCATAGATTATCCCGAGTATTGCTATAAAACGCATACTCGACTGAAAGAAACCCAAACCATTAAAGCAGCGCCCATTATTATTATTGAAGGCATTATGCTGCTAACGCAAATACAACTGTTTAAATATTTCGATATCAAAGTCTTTGTTGATACTGCACTCGATGTTTGTTTAATGCGCCGGATGCTGCGCGATACTAATGAAAGAGGGCGAACCATAGAGTCTGTTGCTAAGCAATATGAAGAAACGGTAAAACCCATGTATCACAAGTTTATCGAACCCAGTAAAAATTTTGCCGATCTTATCATTCCACATGGCGGTGAAAATCACTTGGCTATCGACGTAGTCAGTGCTTATTTAGTAAACAATAATAATAATGGACAATTTCAATGATCAGTTTTTTAGGTATTTTATTTCTCTTTGGCGTCGCTATTGCCCTCTCGTCAAAACGTTCCTCAATTAATTGGCGAACAGTTGGCGGAGCCTTTGCCATTCAAGCGATTCTAGCCTGCTTCGTGCTTTATACTTCGGTCGGCGTAGACATACTAAATAGCATTACTTTATTTGTTCAAAACATTATTAACTACGGCACTGTGGGCATTGAATTTGTCTTTGGGCCACTAGGTAACCCAGGCAGTGAACGATCCCTTGGATTCATTTTCGCCTTTAATGTTCTCCCCGTAATTATCTTCTTCTCTTCCCTAATATCTGTTTTATACCACCTAAAAATCATGGAATTCGTAATAAAAATTATCGGTGGTGGATTAAATAAACTACTCCAAACCAGTAAACCTGAATCCATGTCTGCTGCTGCCAATATTTTTGTAGGACAAACTGAAGCACCTTTGATAGTAAAACCCTTTATTAGCAGCATGACCCGTTCAGAGTTATTCGCGGTTATGGTAGGTGGTTTAGCTTCCGTTGCGGGTTCAATTATGGCGGGATATTCCAGTATAGGCGTGGAATTAAAATATTTATTAGCCGCCAGTTTTATGGCTGCACCGGCGGGTCTAATGTTCGCTAAAATTTTAGAGCCAGAAACTGGCAAACCTAACCAAACTTTGACAGATGTCAAATCAAACGCAGAGGAATTTGCTAATGTATTAGACGCAGCGGCAAGTGGAGCTGCATCTGGTATGCGTTTAGCAGTAAATGTGGGTGCTATGTTACTTGCTTTCATCGCATTAATAGCCATGTTAAACGGAGTTCTGGGCTATGTTGGCGGACTATTCGGTTATGATACCCTCACCATTCAATCATTGCTTGGATACGTTTTCCAACCTGTAGCTTGGTTGATTGGCGTACCTTGGAGTGAAGCACAGTTAGCAGGCAGTTTCATTGGGCAAAAAATTGTTATTAACGAATTTATAGCTTATTCGGATTTCGTCGGCTATATGCCTGAGTTGTCAGTTACATCACAAGCAATTATCACCTTTGCATTGTGTGGTTTCGCTAATTTATCTTCAATTGCGATTTTATTAGGTGGTATAGGCGCTATGGCCCCAAATCGACGTCCTGACATCGCTCGGTTAGGCTTAAAGGCTGTACTGGCAGCAACACTTGCCAATTTAATGAGTGCAGCGCTTGCAGGTATATTCATTTCCTTGGCTTAAGCGCCAAGGATTCACTATAATTGCAGCCAATACGATAACGCAACGACAGAAAAGAGATTTAAATGAAATTAGAAGCAGTTGATTATCAATCGCCAACCGCAGCAAAAGACTTTGTGGAATCTTTACGCCAAACGGGTTTTGGTGTGCTTAAAAACCACCCTATATCACAACAAAAGGTCAGTGATATTTATCAGCATTGGGCGGCTTTTTTTAATTCAGATGAAAAACAGGCATTCACCTACAAAAAAGATACTCAGGATGGTTTTTTTCCCAAATCAGTATCAGAGGTAGCCAAAGGCTTTAAGAAAAAAGATATTAAAGAATATTATCATTATTATCCTTGGGGCCAGTGCCCTGCGCATTTAAAGCAAGAAATTCACGAGTATTATGAAAGTACCCTTTCATTAGCTACCCAGTTATTAAATTGGATAGAAGAATATTCTCCCAATGACGTCAGCGACAAATACCGTGAACCCCTTTCTAATATGATAAAAGACAGCGGTCAAACATTGTTGCGAATTTTGCATTATCCACCTTTAGAAGGTACTGAAGAGCCTGATGCGATTCGTGCTGCGGCTCACGAAGATATAAACTTAATCACCATTTTACCTGCTGCCAATGAACCAGGTTTACAAGTAAAAGCTAAAGACGGTAGTTGGTTAGATGTGCCATCTGATTTTGGTAATCTAATCGTCAACATTGGCGATATGTTACAAGAAGCATCAGGCCATTATTTCCCTTCTACAACACATAGGGTTATAAACCCCGAAGGTACGGATGTAACTAAGGCACGTATCTCATTGCCTCTGTTTTTGCATCCTAGACCAGATGTAGTCTTATCTGATCGTTACACCGCAGACTCTTACCTTAAAGAGAGACTTGCTGAACTAGGTGTTGCCTAAAATTCATTAGGTAGCACTTGCTAACAAAGATATCTTATTCGCATAGTGATCAGCTATGCGAGTATCCCCCGCTTTGTCGTGAGCTTTCTCCAACGCTTTCTTAGATGCATCTAACTCACCGATTCGATATAAAGCTCTGGCAAGACCAAAATAGAACTGATGAGGCTTATGGTTAATTTGGATAGCCCGATTAAAATGCTTTATTGCTTGCTGAGGATTATTCGCTTGAAGCGAAGTTTCCCCTAGCATCATATGATAATAGGGGTTTTTAGACCGTTTTTTATGCAAGGTACTTTGCATTGTTTGCGCTTGTTCTTCGCGATCTGTTAAGCGATAAAGTACTGCCAAATTTTCATAGGCGGTATTAAATTCAGGATCTAAGTAAAGGGCATATTGATAGGCTTTTTCCGCATCCTCTGGCAAACCATGTTGGCGATACAAGGCACCTAAATTCAACCAAGTGCCTTCATTTTTCGGGTAAGCTTCTAGCGCTTTTACAAAATAAGCAAAGGCTTTTGACGGTGAATTCATTAATAGATGTTCGGCGCCTTTATTGTTATAGAAATTCGCCACAATTTGTTGTTTGGTTAGCTCTTTTTCAGGGAATTTAGAAATACCGGGTTGTGGATCAAAATCTACTATCATGTCGCGAAGAAAAAGTGGATGAGACCCCTTTATCACCTTTGCTTTAATGCGCAAGTTCACATGATCATTTAAAAGGGTATAACCGTTTCTTCTCGTCCAAAACTCTGGTATTTCAACTTCTTGGAAATCTGCTTTTATGCCCAGATGCTGCAACATAGCATAGGTCATTATAGTTAAAGATAAGCAATTCGCTTCTGCGGCTTCAAAGGTTTCACTGGCGGTAGTATTGGCGTTTGAAGAGTAGTCTAGGTTTAATTCCGTTCGACTAAAAATAGCTCTAAGTAATTCTGTTACTTTACCATCGTGAGTAACTTGACCCGCCGCGTGTTTATCTACGAAAGATTTTGCTTCATCGGTAAGGTAAAAAATATCTTCTGGTGATTCTACCGAATGCCCCTGATAGTCATCGAAAGCATAGGTATTTAAAACCGGCATCTCGACTTGCTTCGAGAATGAAGTGCAACCGCTCATCAGCAAAATTGATAGCGTGAAAGTTAATAGTTTTACAAACATATATCCCCCCATTCAAGGCCGATAACACTGTTTGTTTATCCCTCACGACAGCGTTTTAACCGCCTAATGTAAATGTTTGAATCGCCCTAGTATGAGAAAGTTCAATTAAATTCATATGCCCATTCTTATTCAAACTATACAATTGAGCGTATAACAGACTTAAGGTTGCCAACGCATCGTCCAGTGCATTGTGCTCTGGAGCAGGCGGCAAACTAAAATATTTTCTGCAACTAGAGAGTTGAACCCCACCTTTGGGAATAAAACCTTGGCTTTTTTCCAATACATATATTTGTAATAGCATAGTATCAATTGTGGTAACTGTCTTGGGTGGTAATGCCAATAACTTCCATAATTTACTTATCATCTTAATATCTAGGTTTGCATTATGAAAAATCCAAACATGGCTATCTACCATGGATTCCAATTGAAGAATATGTTCCTTTATGTGTGAGCCTTTGGCAATTTCTTTGGCTGTTAAACCATGTATGACCGGACTTTGTTTTAAGTCCCCTTTTGCTCTAACAACCTGATAATGGGCGGTATTTAAATTGATGGAAAAATTTTGCCCCTTAATCCAACCTATAGATGTTACTTTAGCCTTGTCAGTATCTAAGTCAGTAAACTCCAAATCGATAGCTAAAAATGGCAACTCTGAATATCTCGAATGCTTAAATTTATCAGGAATGGGATGACGCCCAAGCACTACCTTTTTGATAAAATCTAACATTAACCAATACCACCAGAAAATTTAAGTACAGCGCCTTGTTGCGCGCGGTGTATTGCTTGAAAAGCAGCTTTTAACTGGTGCTTTTCAATAGATGAAAGGTCGCTCACTCTAATTAAATTATCTTGCACCTTATTGGTCAATTGATGGCGCCAACGCAATCGATTTAAAAACAACCAAATATCGCGCAAATTATTACGGTCTTTGTCTGACAATCCAGATGCGGTAGAAATATTCTTTAAACGCGCCACTGTTGCAGGCATTTTTAACCCTTCAGACAAGGCATAAAGACGCACCAGACTATTGATAATAGCCACCGCTGAACATTTAATATCTATGCTGTCTTTGTGTTCAGCATTTTTGACATAAACAAATTTCTGAAACATCGATAAAGGCACACTTTCTTCATTGACTTGTCTTGCCAGCGCAGCTAAAAACATGCTCTTTTTAAATAAAGGCACTCTAGCTTCTTGGAGCTTTGCAAACAGCGAGGTATCGCCAGCGGCCGCCCTAGCATCTAAAAAGATATTAAAATGCAACATGGCTTTTGGCGTTGGACTACGCACCCATCGCTCTGATTCTTTGATGGCTTCGTCTACCGAGTTTCGTAACTCTGGATTTGACGCCATAATATTGCCAGGGCATAGTTTGATGCCACATTTGGCCAAGCCCATACAAACGTAACCAGCCATTTCTTCAAAGTAGGTCGCTTCTTGTTCGTTTGGATCTCGCTCTAATAACAAAGCATTATCTTGATCCGACCCCATAACCTGATCTTCTCTTGCTTGTGATCCATATACCAGCCAACAATATCGCATGGGGGCTTGCCCATGCTTTTGTTGAAAAAAGGTAATCAATTTCCGGGTCATGATGTCCGTGGCTTGAGAAAGTACTTTACCGGCAATGTCAAAGTCACCAGCGCGTTTGGCTGATGAAGATAAGAAGTGCGGAATTTGCCATGAACGGTCGACCAGCTCAGATAAATTTTCTGACTTTGAAAGATCACTGATAATAAAAAGTACATTACTGCGTTGCTGTTTTGAGATATCCGTATTGGTAATCATGCCCACGGCTTCACCTGTTACAGCATCTAAAACAGGTAGGTGATTGATGCCAAACTCATTGAGTTTTCCGACTGCATCAAATATGGTTTTATGGTTGGTTAAAAAGGCTGGATTCTCTGTCATCACCTGCTTTACGGGGAATTGAATATTTAGGCCTTCAGCAACCACTCTATTGCGCAAGTCTCTGTCCGTAATAATGCCAATTAACTTTTGTTCTTCCATGACCAATACTGAAGAAACCTTGTGTTTTTTCATCTTTTGCGCACAGGACTGTATGCTGGCGGTAGGTGCAATGGTCACAGGAGCTTTACTCACCACCTCTGATAAAGGTTTGTATAGCCACATGGAATTAGCGTCAGTTACGGCTTGATTTTGTAATTCATCATTGTGGGACGCTCTAAAGAACCTTGAGAACTTGGGATCATCCATAGCCGAGGTAAAATATGTGTGATTAACGATTAAGATGAGTCCAGGACTATCAACGACGATAGAAAGTTTGTAGCTAACATCGTCTAGCAAACTTGGAAAATTAAAGTAATCACCATCACTTAAATGCTTAATAGGTCCATCGCAATCTTTTACTGCAAACTGTCCACTTTGAATAATAAAGAGTTCGCGACCATATTGCTCTATCATTTCTTGCTTATTTTCATCCGCTAAATAAATAAGCTGACTATTTTGCGCAATCTCTTTTAGACGTTCGGTAGGCAATTCATCGAATGGCCCTTGTTGCTCTAGAAAGTCCAGTATTTGCTGTGCAGTTTCTGACATGTTGCGATCCCTGATTTTCAAATTAACACTATGGGTTTTGATCGGAAAAAGGCCCAGCATTTGCTGGGCCTTGCACGAGTATTGCTAGTTGAGCTTACCCAGATTAGTGAGCTGAGGCTTCACCTGCTCCTTTAGGGAAACGAATACTCTCAACCAATTCTTGAATTTCTTGTGGTGCTTCATCTGTCATTTTGAACACAATGAAAGCAACTACGAAATTCACAACCATACCAATTGAACCAATACCTTCTGGTGAAATACCTAGGAACCAATTGTCTGGTGTATTTAACGATGGGTTGATGAACTTGAAGTATACGATATAGGCCGTAGTAAATAATATACCAGAAACCATACCTGCTATCGCACCCTTGTCATTCATACGCTTGCTGAAGATACCCATGATGATTGCTGGGAAGAAGCTCGATGCCGCTAAGCCGAAGGCGAAGGCCACCACTTGTCCCACGAATCCTGGAGGATTCACACCAAAGTACCCTGCAATTAAGATTGCCACTGCCGCTGCTATACGAGCACTGAGCAATTCCCCTTTATCAGAGATATCCGGCATGAGCGTTTTCTTCATTAAATCGTGTGAAACCGAAGTTGATATTACCAATAGGAGACCAGCAGATGTTGACAATGCTGCTGCTACCCCACCGGCAGCTACCAATGCGATGACCCATGCAGGTAAATCAGCAATCTCTGGGTTTGCCAATACCATGATGTCGCGGTCAATCTTCATCTCATTACGGTCATCACCTGAATAGAACATTTTACCATCGTTGTTCTTATCAGTATGCGTAATAAGACCTGTCTTCTCCCAGTTAACAATCCAAGTAGGCGCATTCGCATACTCTGTACCTTGAGCGTCTGGACCGTTAATCGTTTCGATCATGTTAACGCGAGCAAAAGCAGCTAATGAAGGCGCTGTAGTGTAAAGAATTGCAATGAATAGCAATGCCCAACCAGCTGACTTACGTGCATCAGATACTTTAGGTACAGTGAAGAAGCGAACGATTACGTGTGGAAGACCAGCAGTACCTACCATAAGTGCTAAGGTAATACAGAACACATCGATCATGGATTTACTACCGTCGGTGTACTGATTAAACCCGAGTTCGGTGGATAGCCCATCTAATTTATCAAGTAGATAAACACCTGATCCATCAGCTAAGGTTGCACCAAAACCAGTTTGTGGTAATACGTGACCTGTCACCAAGATTGAGATAAATACCGCAGGTACTAAATAAGCGAAAATTAATACGCAATATTGAGCAACCTGAGTATAGGTAATGCCTTTCATTCCACCTAATACAGTATAGAAGAATACAATCGCCATACCGATAACAACACCGGCTACGATATCAACTTCTAAGAAACGGCTGAATACCACACCTACACCACGCATTTGTCCAGCTACGTAAGTAAAGCAGACAAAGATGGCGCAAATTACTGCTACTGTACGAGCAGTTTGCGAGTAATAACGGTCACCGATGAAGTCAGGAACAGTGAACTTACCAAATTTACGTAAGTAAGGTGCTAAACAAAGTGCTAATAGTACATAACCCCCTGTCCAACCCATCAAATACACTGCACCGTCGTACCCCATGAAAGAAATAAGACCAGCCATTGAGATGAATGAAGCAGCAGACATCCAGTCAGCGGCTGTTGCCATACCATTCATCACTGGAGGAACACCACCACCAGCAACATAGAATTCATTTGTTGAACCAGCACGGGCCCAAATTGCTATTCCGATGTAGAGAAGAAAACTCGCCCCTACAATTATAAACGTAAGCGTTTGTACATCCATCTTTTAGTCCTCTTCTACGCCGTATTTTTTATCTAACGCATTCATTTTCTTCATGTAGATAAATATCAAAGCAACAAATACATAAATTGAACCCTGTTGCGCAAACCAGAATCCAAGCTTAAAGCCAAAGAATCTTATTGCGTTGAGCTGTTCAACAAATAGAATGCCGGCGCCGAATGAAACGACGAACCAGACTGCCAATAGGATAAAAAGAAGGGAGAGATTCTCCTTCCAATATGCCTTTTGATCGTTTTCGTTTTTAAAAGCCATTGTTTGTCCTCACCAAATTAACGAGCTGTTATTTTTTTAACATTCTTGTAACCACAAGAAATTGTCTAAAAATCCTTCAATCAAATGCAACCCAAAAAAATAAGTTACGTGCAGAACCCAAAAGATTTAAGGGATATTGCTACTCTAGAGAGGTATGAGAAATTTCAAAATGCGACAATAGTCTTACTATGATAGTATTAGTGTTGATTGTGTTACTCTAGAAATTGTTAAAACCTTGTATAGGAATTTACATGTCGATCGGTTGGCTGGTACTGGCTCTAGCTTATTTATTTGTTTTATTTTGGGTGGCAAAATGGGGTGACAAAAACACGCCTACAGCCAGATGGATAACCTCTCATCCTTTAGTCTACTGTCTAGCATTAGGAATATATTGTACTGCTTGGACTTTCTTTGGCGCAGTTGGACAATCCAGTCAACAACCTTGGATGTTTATGCCCATTTTTCTTGGGCCCATCATTGTTTATGTGATTTTTAACAGCTTTATTTATAAGCTAACCCACGTAAGTAAAAAACAACATATTATTACTATTTCCGATTTTATTGGCTCCAGATACGGTAAACGCCAAATTGTGTCCTTACTGGTGACCATGATTGCTTTGATGGCAACCATTCCTTATATAGCGCTACAGCTCAAAGCTATCGGCAGTACTTTTGGCGCAGTAACTAATCAAGACGATAACCAACTTATTGTGGTACTTGCCAGTTTGTTCATGGCCGGTTTCGCCATGTACTTTGGCACACGTAATACGGATGTAACCCAATATCGCCGAGGTTTAATGCTAGCCATTTCATTTGAATCTATTATTAAGTTAATGGCGTTAATATTGGTCGCAACTATTGGTTATAGCTATTGGAAATCCAATAATGATGGCTCAATTCTCGCCCACTACTTCTCCGAAAATAGTTTGGTCAATTTAAGTTCCTTTACGTTTTGGGCACAAACCCTAATGGCGGGAGCCGCAGTGATTTGTTTACCCCGACAATTTCACATTACCGTGATTGATAACTTGCATCTTAGTCACATTAAAATCGCGCGCTTTGCATTTCCTTTGTACCTTTTAGCCATTGCTATTACTATTCCTGTTATCGCTTCTGCAGGGAATTCTCTATTTGCAGGTCAAGGTATTGAAGGTGATAGTTATGTGATTAACATTGCCTTGTTAGCAGACTCATTGTTACTTGAAGCCATAGTTTTTATGGGAGGCTTGTCCGCAGCAACTGCTATGATCATTGTTGCTACCTTGACATTAAGTACCATGATTACAAACGATGTTATTCTGCCAAAATTAATGGACAAGGAAGCTGGTCAATTTACCAATAAAGTAAAACGCATTAAACGTATTCGCCGTGGCGTCATTTTTGTTATTTTACTACTGGCCTTTTTATATCAACAGCAATTGACCCATCAAGCACCCCTTGCCTCTATAGGTTTGCTTGCTTTTTCTTTAGTAATTCAATTATTGCCGGCCATTGTTGGTGGTCTCTACTGGGAAAAAGGTCATGCTCATGGCGTCTTTGCGGGATTAACAGCCGGTTTTACTGTCTGGGTCATGTATCTGCTAATGCCATTGCTCGAACCCAATACAAATGGCTACCAGACCGAGGTACTGAGCAAAGGGGCGATAATCAGCCTAATAGTAAACACTGCTGCATACATCGGATTTTCGATGTTTGCCAAACCAAGATTTATCGATCGTATCCAAGCTAAAATATTTGTTCGACCAACGGCTTTAGAAGCGCCACCGTCCAATTCTATATTTGAAGTAACGGTACACGATTTAAAAACCTTAATTAATCGTTTTACCGGCCCACAACGCTCACAACAGGTGTTTGAAGATTATGAAAAACAGAATCAGTTAACCCTAAGCGACACTGATAGAATAAGTGAGCGATTACTCTCTTATTGCGAGAGAGTTCTAGGCGGTGTTGTGGGAGCTAGTAGTGCTAAAGCGCTAATTGATAGTTTGGTTAAAGGTAAAAAGCTAGACATCACTGAAGTCGTAAGCTTTTTTGATGACACCACTCAGGCAATGCAATTCAACATGACGGCCTTGCTAACATCCTTAGAAAACATCTCTCAAGGTATTAGCGTTGTAGACAAGAATTTGAATTTGGTGGCTTGGAATAAACGATATTTGGATTTATTTAACTATCCAGATGGTTTAGTAAAAGTGGGATTACCTATTGAGCGCTTAATTCGCCACAACGTGTTGCGAGGTTCATGTGGTCCAGGTGAAGTAGATTCCGAGGTAGCAAAACGCCTAGAACATATGCGCAACGGCACGCCGCACAAATTCGTGCGTCAAAGAGACGATGGCCGCGTAATAGAAATGGTTGGAAACCCCTTACCCGGGGGTGGTTTTGTTACTAGTTTCCATGACATTACAGGCCACGTTGAAATTCAACAAGCACTAAAAGAATCGAATATCGATTTGGAAGCTAGGGTTGCTAAACGTACTGAAGAGGTGCACTCCATTAATGCTGAACTACGATTAGAAATTGAACGCCGGAACAAGCTAGAAAAATCCCTCATCAGAGCGCGAAAAGAAGCGGAAGATGCTAACGAAAGTAAAACCCGATTCTTGGCCCTTGCCAGTCATGATGTATTACAACCATTAAATGCAGCTAAGCTGTATTTAACCGTACTAGAAGAAGCAAATTTAGATACTGATATAAAAACAGTCGTTAGTAAACTGACCGATTCGGTGGTTTCAAGTGAGAACTTGATTAGCACTATCTTGGATATCTCTCGCTTAGATCAAGGTGAACTCAATCCTTTTATCGAAACAGTCAATGTTAAAGAAGTAATTACACCCGTTATGAATGAATTATCAATGCGCGCTAAAGAGAAAGGACTAGATTTTCGAGCGCGAGTGCAAGATTGCTGGGTATCGGCGGATAAAACCTATTTATATCGCATTGTACAAAACCTAGTATCAAACGCGGTGAAATATACCAAAAAAGGCAAAGTATTAGTTACCGTTCGAGTCATTGGTGATCAGGTAAAAATTGAAGTGCGCGATACAGGGATAGGAATCCCAGAGTTACAACAAGCGGCTATATTTTCCGATTTTTATCGAGTTAAAAATTCCGATGAAAAAGGTATAGGTCTAGGATTAGGGGTAGTAAAGCGTCTAAGCCAACAACTTGATTGCCAGATAAAAGTTATTTCACAAGAAAATCATGGCTCTTGTTTTACCGTTCAATTTAGAAAAGTGGACGCGCCAGAAATAGCGAAAGTAGTCAAATCACCGCTGCAAATGGTGTTTAGTAAACTGAAAATTCTCTGCATAGATGATCAGCAAGAAAACCTCGATGCAATGAGAACGCTATTAAACAAATGGGGTTGCACTGTCGAAGTCGCTAGAAACTATGAGATTGGACTAGAAAAGGCCAAAGAGTTCGATCCTCATATACTATTGGTCGATTATCAATTAGGTAAAGGCCCAGATGGCCTCGAAATTATCGATTTAATACGCCAGCAGCAAAATATAATTCTACCGGCATGTTTAGTCACGGCGAAACGCGGAGATGATTTGTTGAAGCTGTGTAATGAACAAGGGGTTAACTACTTAGCCAAACCCCTAAAACCGGCAAAATTAAGATCGCTATTGCAAACCATGAGTAAATTCATTCGACACGCAGGTGTAGAAGAAAATGAAAAGGCCAGCTAGACCTCTTCCCCTGTAGGAGGTTCTAATTGAAGCTGTGAAGCTATCAAAACCGCTTGCGTGCGATTATTGATGCCTAATTTTCTGAAAATCGCAGTTACGTGAGCTTTTACTGTCGCTTCAGCAATATCCAAATTGTAACCTATTTGCTTATTGAGTAATCCATCTCGCATGTAACAAAGCACTTTGTATTGTGAAGGCGTAAGGCTGGCCACGTTTTCAGCTAAGGTGGTAAATTCGTCATCGAGCAACTCAATTTGCTGTCTGAGCTTCTCTGGTACCCAAACATCACCTTCTAAAATTGCATTGATTGCATCGGTAATTTCACGTGCACTGGCGGTTTTCGGAATAAAGCCGGACGCGCCTAAACCTACAATTTTTGAAATCAACGCCGTGTCTTCTGTACCAGACACAACTGCTATAGGTAAATCAGGAAATTGCTTTTGAATATGCAAAAAACCAAACAGATCACTACTGCCTGGCATATGTAAATCGAGAAGAAGTAAATCAACTTCGCTTTTCATCAGTTGATTAACAGTGCCATTTAAATCTTCAGATTCCAGAATTTTTAATTCTGAAAAGTTCATATTGAGCGCACCTTTAAGCGCATCTCTATAGAGGGGGTGATCATCGGCGATTAACAGAGTAATCATACCAAGTTCCTTGTATGCTACGTAAGACCTCAAGTTTAACAATTTGTTAAAGCCTTGCAACTCTTTCTCACGATTGCTCTGATGAAAATAAAAAAGGCGAGCTAAGCTCGCCTGATTATTATTTATTTAGGCGGTTATCAATCAGCTTATCGACTACTGAAGGATCTGCCAAAGTTGAGGTGTCACCTAGTTGCTCGTATTCATTGGCGGCAATTTTACGCAGAATTCGGCGCATAATTTTACCAGAGCGAGTTTTAGGCAAACCTGAGGTCCATTGAATTAAATCAGGAGTAGCGATTGGGCTCAGTTCTTTACGCACCCAAGCACGAATTTCCTTAGTTAACTCATCGTTCGCTTCCACACCTTCATTTGGGGTCACATAGACGTATATGCCTTGGCCTTTAATGTCATGTGGATAACCAACCACAGCGGCTTCAGCAATTAACTTATGAGCTACCAGTGCGGATTCAATTTCGGCAGTACCTAATCGGTGGCCGGAGACGTTAAGTACATCATCCACTCGTCCAGTGATCCAGTAATACCCATCTTCGTCACGACGTGCACCGTCGCCGGTGAAGTATACGTCTGGATAAGCACTGAAATAGGTTTCTATGAATCTCTGATGGTTGTTATAAACCGTTCGAGCCTGACTTGGCCAGCTATCTTTTATGACCAAGTTACCCTCAGTGGCACCTTCTAGCTCTTTACCTTCAGCATCAAACAATGCAGGTTGTACACCAAACATTGGACGCGTGGCTGAACCCGGTTTAAGAGCGGTAGATGCTGGTAGAGGGGTGATCATCATGCCACCGGTTTCTGTTTGCCACCAAGTGTCTATGATTGGGCATTTTGATTGACCAAACACTTTGTAATACCATTCCCAAGCTTCTGGGTTAATGGGCTCACCCACTGAACCTAGAATTCGCAATGAAGAAACATCGCAACCTTCAACCGGTTTTTCGCCATGAGCCATTAGCGCTCGAATAGCAGTCGGCGCAGTATAAAGTTGATTCACTTTGTATTTCTCTACAACTTGAGCAATACGGCGCACATCAGGATAAGTTGGAACACCTTCAAAGAATACTTGGGTTGCACCTGTCGCTAGAGGACCATAGGTCATATAACTGTGACCAGTGATCCAACCCACATCCGCTGTACACCAATAGATATCGTCTTCTTTGTAATCAAATGCGTATTGGAAAGTAAGTGCAGTGTAGAGCAAGTATCCACCGGTAGAATGTACAACCCCTTTTGGTTGACCTGTAGAACCCGACGTATACAGAATGAATAGCGGATCTTCAGCGTTCATCACTTCAGGTTCACATTGCGCAGCACATTCTTCTACTAGTTCATGCCACCAGACATCAACATCAGAATTCCACTGCACATCACCACCAGTAAGTTTGTGCACAAGAACTGCAGAGATACTTGGACAAGCGCCATTGGCCACGGCTTCATCGACGTTAGCTTTCAAAGGTACACTGCGACCAGCACGACGGCCTTCGTCACATGTGATAATAACTTTCGCATCACTGTCGTTTATACGATCGGCGATGGCATTTGGTGAGAAGCCACCGAAAATAACTGAATGCACAGCACCGATGCGAGCGCACGCTAGCATTGCATAAGCTGCGTGTGGCACCATAGGCATGTAAATAGCGACTCTATCACCTTTTCCTACGCCAAGCTTTTTCAAACCATTGGCTAATTTACATACTTCGTAGTGCAATTGTTGATAAGTTACTTTTTCTTCGTCTTCTGGGCTATCACCTTCCCACAACAATGCCACTTTCTTGGCATTCTTTTCTAAATGACGATCAATACAGTTATAGCTGGCGTTCAATTCACCATCTTCAAACCATTTAATACTGCAATTGTCTTGGCTGAAACTTGTATTTTTTATTTTGGTCGGTTTTGTATACCAATCCAACAAGTCGACTTGCTTCGACCAGAATCCCTCAGGATCTGTAACTGACTCTTGATACATCTTTTGATAGTCAGCGTCGCTAAAATGAGTTCCTTGTGTTAGTGCTTCTGGCACTGGATAAGTTTTGGCACTCACAGTTTTGCCTCCGTTAAAGCTTGTTAGTACAGGATTACAATAGTCATCTTCCTATTTTTAAAAATGAGACTTTGGTATTAACGCCATATTTCGAGGTTTACGATTCCTGTTAACACAAATGAATCCGTTGGCTAACATACTCATAACACCTTAGTCGCAGTCTAAACGAAAACGCCCTCTAGCTTCAAATTTTGAACACATTTCTATTTGTTGGAGAGATATTCAAACAGAAAATTAGCGTATTCCTGAGAATACGCTAGAAGTTGAAAAGCAAGTTTGTGTTTAAAATGCCATTGGGTATTGTCGCAGAACCTTATCAATTTGCGCTAAACACTCTTGAGATAAAGTGATATCAAAAGCTGCTACGTTTTCTTGAAGCTGTGCCATAGTGGTAGCACCAATAATCGTTGAACAAACACCGTCCACTTGATTACACCAAGCTAATGCTAATTGACTTGGGGTAATACCATGGGCTTTCGCAATTTCACAATAAGAGCTAATTGCTTGGTTTGATTGCTCAGAATCCCGAAACAAGCCTTGTCGTTGTACCATAGTCCAGCGACTACCTTCTGGTCTTGCGTTATTCAAATATTTACCTGACAACATACCACCGCCCAAAGGTGACCAAGGCAGATAGGCTATATTTTCGAAAACACAGCTTTCAATTAAATAAGGCCAATCTTTTAGATGCACCAAACTGAATTCATTTTGAATCGATACAGGTTTAGGCACGCCCATCTCTTCACACAATCGTAAATATGTATGAATGCCCCAAGGTGTATCATCAGATAATCCCCAGTGTCTGATTTTGCCGCTATCTATCGCATCTTTTAGAGCGATTAAAATACCGCGTTTTCTCTCAACTTCATCCTTTACATCGGTTTCAGTCGCTTTTACTGTATTCGGCCAATGTTTACCAAAATGCGGTGATGTGCGGTTTGGCCAGTGTAATTGATACACATCGATATAATCTGTGTTTAATCGGGCTAATGAGTCATCAATTGCTAAGGGAATGCTGTGTTGAGATATCATGCTTGCGTTACGTATATACCCTAGTCCAGCACCGGCAATTTTAGTCGCAATATAAATGACTTGTCTTTTTTCGGGGTGTTTTGCAATCCAATTGCCTATTACACGTTCAGTATCGCCATAGGTAGGTTCGTTAGGTGGAATAGGATACATCTCTGCAGTATCAATAAAGTTAACGCCCTGGGATAATGCGAAATCAATTTGTTCATCGGCTTCTTTTTGGGTATTTTGAATCCCCCAAGTCATGCTGCCTAGACAAATTCTAGAGACGTCAAATCCAGAACTGCCCAGTGTTGAATATTTCATGCTCTTCCTTTTCAATAAAGTGTTTGCTTAGCTAACATTAGATTAGCATAACAAATAATTTGCTGTTTTATTTGAACAACCTAGGCTGAAACTTTCACACGTCAGCCATACTTCATAATATGACCTGAATACTAACCATTTCATTCGTCTTGCTTTATTTACGTTTACTTACATTTATATCTTTGCGACCTTTGTTCAAGACTTGCTATAGTATATCGATGGGAGAAGTATTGCGGTAGTTTGGTTAAGAGAAACATATTCAAGATAAGTTGGCTTGTCCCTAATTTAAATGTATAAGTCTCAACTAGGATTACCTTCAAAAGGAGAAGTATATGGAAGTTTTACTAGATTACATTTTAGCCCCAGAAATATTCATACTGATTTTTGTTCTTATTCTACTCAAAACCTCTATTAAATTTGTGCCACAGAATCGAGCCTATGTAATAGAGCGCTTTGGCAAATATCAGTCGACTAAAGAAGCTGGATTAAACTTTATCGTACCATTCGTCGACCGCGTTGCCGCTGATCGTTCATTAAAAGAACAGGCCGTAGATGTTCCAGAGCAAAGTGCAATTACCAAAGACAACATATCCTTGCATGTAGACGGCGTTTTGTATTTTCGTGTTCTTGATCCTTACAAGGCAACCTATGGTGTTGATGACTATGTATTTGCTGTTACTCAGTTAGCCCAGACCACAATGCGTTCGGAACTAGGCAAAATGGAGCTCGACAAAACCTTTGAAGAACGAGATATGCTTAATACCAATATCGTAAGCTCCATCAACGATGCCAGCGGCCCTTGGGGCATTCAAGTACTGCGTTACGAAATCAAAGACATAGTGCCTCCTCATTCTGTTATGGAAGCCATGGAAGCACAGATGAAAGCTGAGCGTGTGAAACGGGCTCAAATTCTAGAGTCTGAAGGGGATCGTCAAGCTGCCATTAACCGCGCGGAAGGCGAAAAACAATCGGTTGTATTAGCAGCAGAAGCGGAAAAGCAAGAACAAACTTTACGAGCAGAAGGTGAAGCAGCGGCAATCCTTGCTGTTGCTGAAGCTCAAGCAAAAGCATTGAAAGAGGTTGGTGACGCTGCAGATACAGAAGCTGGTCAAAAAGCCATTCAATTGGATCTCGCGACCAAAGCGATTGAAGCGCGTAAAGCCATTGCCAAAGATTCTTCTGTGGTGCTGTTACCGGATAGCTCAACCGATGCTGCCGCAATCGTAGCCCAAGCCATGGCCATAATCAATAAAATGAACCAAGGCAAAAACTAATGCAGTGGCTTGCCGAACACTTTGCTACTAGCCTATTGATTTTAGGGCTAGTAATTCTTGCCATCGAAGTATTGATTTTAGGTTTTGCGACCTTTTTCTTAAGCTTTGTTGGCATCGCAATGGTGATTACTTCTGTTCTGATATCTACAGGGGTTTTATCCAGTGATTGGTTTAGCGCGTTAATTAGCATAAGCGTACTCACCTTGGTGTTAGCAATTTACGGGTATAAACCGCTTAGGCGCTTTCAGGAAAAAGTCAGTAGAAAGCCCGCTAAGAACGATCTCGTTGGCCATAGCTTTACACTTGAACAAGAAGTTGGGCCTGATAGCCAAGTCAATTACCGCTATTCTGGTATTAACTGGATATTATGCAGCAAAACGCCTATTCCAGCCGGCACCTTGGTTGAAGTAGAAAAGACTGAAGTCGGAAAATTCTATATACGCCCCAAAAACTAAGTTTGGGGCTAATGCAAGTGTATTGCCTATTACCAAAAAGAAACATGATCCTGGCGATTCTTTGTAATGAACTTCCCTATCCCAATCAATTACTGACAACTTTGCTTAACTGTCGCCATAACGCTCTTTACAGCCTAGAAAGCCTATATTAGGATTGGTAATTATCTGTTCAATTTATAAACGACATATCTACCATATATATTTGATATGAACATTTATGAAGTCATAACAATGCTATTTGCTGATACTGAGCTACTCGTTTAAATTAATATGGATTTATCTCAATATCTTGAAATAAGCAGCGCCTCCTAGGCGCATAGTGCAGTGTTACAAGTCGCAATAGGGAAGTTATGGTTAGATCAATTTTCAAACACTTATTTTACGTCCACTATTATATAGCTGGTATTTTATTTATTGCAGCTAGCGCAAAGGCCGAATTTCAACCTATAGGCAATGTAACTAGTACCCAAGTTTTTCAGTCGGCTGTAGAGTTTGATTTATCTAGTGGCGCCAAGGTGCGGATTGATCTCATGGATAATACATTGGTCAGAGTGCGTATCAATCCAACTGGCACTTTATCTACTCGTAATAGCATTGCCATAGCGCCAAATCTTTCTTTCAATGCTCCCTTAGATAGTATTTATGACACCGGCCCAGTGGTTTGGCTATTGACCAGCAAAATGATGGTAGCTGTGATTAAAGAACCTTTCCGTGTGATTGCTTTACATGATGACGGTGCATTACTCTCGGCTGACTTAGAATCGTCGGTGTTGTTTGATGATACTACAGGTCTAATTGTAAACCGTAAATATTCGCCACCTAACGAAGCTATTTTGGGTCTAGGTATGCGAGGTGGAAATGTGAATCGTCGGGGGCGCACAATTACTATGCGGAACACCGACTCCGCGGGCTATACCGAATTTACTGATCCACTTTATCAATCCTACCCATTTTTTTACGGAATACTAGACAACAAAGCCTATGGTTTGTTTCTAGATAGCCCTGCCTATCCGTTCTTTGATGTCGCTGATTCAGAGCCTGGCGTGCTAAGTTTTGGCGCACACATGGGCGAATTGAATTATTATTTAATTGCAGGCCCAGACCCTCAGGATGTTGCAAATACTTACAGCCGCTTAACCGGTTTCAATCAATTACCTCCACTTTGGAGCCTAGGACATCATCATTCTCGGTATGGTTGGCAAAGCGAAGACGAAATAAAAAATATTGCCGAACAATTAAGAGAGAAAGACTTCCCTACCGATACCCTTTGGTTTGATATCGACTATATGGATGAATTTCAAAAGTTCACTTGGGATCCTGTTGATTTTCCTAACCCAACCCAAATGCATGCAGATTTATTACAAGACGGATTTAAAAGTATTTATATTAATGAGCCATTGGTTAGAACAGACGATGCACTTTGGCCGTTTTTAGATGCTTCGGAATATTTCGTGAAGAACTTTGAAGGAGAGTCCCATGTCAATCAAATTTGGTTTGGTAATGTCAGCTTTCTCGATTTCACTAAGACAGACGTACAAAATTGGTATAAGCCCCAACTTGGGACATTTATGAGTACGGGGATCAGCGGCTTATGGAATGACTTAAATGAACCAGCAAATAACTTCATGCCGGATGCAATGTTTAATTTTGACGGTGATATACGCGGTCAAACTGAATCGCGAAATCTATATGCCAACTATGTGAACCGCACTGCCTACGAGTCGCAGTTAGCATTGCGTCCGAATATACGACCATGGAATTTTTCTCGGGGAGGATACTCTGGTATTCAACGTTATGCGCATACTTGGGGTGGCGATGCGTGGAGTGGTTACGAAAGTATTCGTGTTTCCATTCAAATGAGCATAAGTATGGGAATCAGTGGCCAAAACCAATTCGGCCATGACATGGGTGGCTTTTTAGAATCTCCAGATGCGGAGTTATTTACACGGTGGATGGAGTTTTCTTTGTTTACTCCTTTATTTCGCAACCATTCTGCAAATATCACAGCACCTCGTGAGCCTTGGCTTTTCGGTGAACCTCACACTAGCCGATTGCGCGATTTAGTGAAATGGCGCTATCGTTTATTGCCTTATATTTACACACTGTTTGAAGAAGCACATCGCACAGGGCGTCCTGTTTTAATGCCAACTTTCTTTTTCCATGAAGAAGATCCCATCACTTATAATCAAGACACAGAGTTCTTATTTGGGCCCAATCTATTAGTCGCGCCAGTATTTACCGAAAATACAGCAAGCCGAACGCTTTATCTGCCTGAAAACAGCGAATGGGTATATTTTTACACCGATCAAGTGTTTCAGGGTGGTCAGTATGTCACTGTACCTGCGCCACTAGGACAGCCTCCATTATTTGTTCGTAAAGGTGGTATTATCCCCACGGGTGAAGTAGGTAAATCTACAGATGATCCGAATAAAGGCGAAGATTTAACAGTAGATTTCTATCCCACTGAATATAGCCAATACACTTTATATGAAGACGACGGAAAAACCTTTGACTATCAACAAGGGGAATATCTGAGAACTCACTTTAGCTTGCAACAAAGTATCGATAGTTTACAATTGACTGTAAATCGATTGGACGGTGACTACTTACCGCAGCAAAGAGCATTATTGTTAAGAGTGCATCTGCAAGAAAACAAACCTAGTCAAGTGCAATTAAACAGTGCTTCGTTGCCAGAATATCCCAGCGAGGAAGATTTAAAAGCAGTTGCTAGTGGTTGGTTTTACGATGAAATTAACGGTATTTTGTCAATCAAAAGCCCAGACGCTCCATTACTCTTATTTGAGACAACACCCTAAATGTGTGCTACCACACTTCTCGCTAGCGCACTTAGCGCGTAGCCGCCTTCTAACATGCTTACGACTCGTCCTTGGGCATGATTTTTTGCTACCTCACAAATCTTATGGGTAAGTTCAACTTTCTCTTTACACACTGTTTTAAGCACCAGCCACTATAGGCGATAAAAATGCACCTAAGATGATGATAGACGAGAATCGAGAAAATTAAAGAATGTGTAAAATATTCTTAATATGATGAAAAACATCGCCATATGACTCATTTGATAACCTAACAATAATATAAATACGCTATAAAAATCATTCACATATAAAGCTTTAATTGATTTAAGCAATTGGCACTTTTATTGAATTCATTGAGATACACACTTTGAATATTTATTTAAGTCGGTCAATAGGTCAATAGGTCAATTATGAAACTCGCAAAAAAACATGCTTTTATAGGTTGTGTAGGAATTTTGGTTTTTTCAGCCGCATCGGTGGCTGCCGTGGGTGCCATACAAGATGAGAATATGCTGAAAGAAGGCTTTGGCATAAACACTGTAACAAAAGTTACAACTGATAAAGATTTAGAGGCTCTGTCGTCATTTGAGGCTGAGTTCTCTAACACAGAGTTTAATATGTCAGAGCGTAATCACAAGCTTCGTCACCAACGGATTGCGGAAATTATAGAAGAATCTAGAGAACTCTACCGTTCTAATAGTCCTAAATTAGCAGAGAATCACATTGCGCTAGCTAGAAGTGGTCTTGAATATCATCTAAGCCAACTTTGATCAGAGGAGTTAGTTCCGATGTTATTAGGTGAATGGTCCCCATAGATTTTATAAGCATCTAGTTAGGTCTCAAACACCTTCGTCGTTTTTAACTCGGCTAATCTAAGAGTACTTTAATGTGTGCTACTACGCTTCTAGCCAAAGCGCTTAGCGCATAGCCGCCTTCTAACATGCTTACTACTCGTCCTTGAGCATGATTTTTTGCTACCTCACAAATCTTGCGGGTAAGATAGGCATAATCATCTTCAACTAAACGAAGATGCCCCAAATCATCCTCTGCATGGGCGTCAAAGCCGGCTGAAATAAATACTAATTCTGGCGCAAATTCATCTAAAGCCTGCCACCAAAGATCAACTTTCTCTCTATACACACTGCCTTGAGTACCAGCATCTATAGGCACATTTATGATGTGCTTAGGAGTCTCCCCGTCCCCAGTAAATGGATAAAAAGGATGCTGAAAAGAACTGCAGAACATTATTCTAGGATCGTCTTTAACAATATCTTCAGTACCATTTCCATGGTGAACATCGAAATCCACGATCGCAACCCGAGATAAATTATATTTTTTCAACGCGTATTTTGCTGCAATAGCAATGTTGTTAAATAAACAAAAGCCTGATGAAGAAGCGTAACCAGCATGGTGACCTGGCGGTCTTACCGCACAAAATACACTAGGTGCGTCACCCTGCATAACCAAATCAACGGCGTCACGACCAGCACCAGCGGCATAAAGGGCGGCATTTAACGTATGTTCCATCATGATGGTATCGTCATCAATCCAAATGCGCTCGTCTTTTTCTCTTGGGGCGGAATCAAACACATGCTGAACAAATTTTGGATCATGGGCTAGGATCAAGGTATCAAAAGACGCTGGTTTGGCATCCGCGAATCGAACCACTAATTCTAAACCAGAGGCAATAATCTGATCGTTTATTTTGTGCAACCGCATGGGATGTTCAGGATGCTCAGGATCCATGTTGTGTAGCGTGCACTTAGGACTCCCGATTATGGTAATGGTCATGCAAAACTCCTTAAATTATGTGCAACGCTTATTCTTGTAAGTATTTGATTAATTCAATTTCGCCAGGATCTGGATTAAAAACACGTTTGAATCCAAACTTTTCAAAAACCGCTAACATGGGTTTGTTTTCGGATTTCACTATTGCAAACATTTTCTTAATTCCACGTTTCGACGCAATATCAATCATGGTGCTAAGCAGACGCTTAGCCATGCCTTTTCCATGCAGATTTTCACGGGTTACAAAGGCTACTTCGCATGCATTTTCCTCTGGATAAAGGTAGTAACGCCCCACCGCTTCAATACGAATTTTCGAGCCCTCTTGACGCACTATGGTTAACGCAATGTCTTTACTTTGATCTACACTGACCAAGTCGCATGATTTTTCCCTGGTCATGCCTTGAGGCACATAATTATAGCGTAGCCTGACCGTGTCCTTGGTGTGGGAATAAAAGAACTCTTGCAAACGTCTTTCGTCCGCAGGGTTTAGTGGACGCAAATAGAATACATCATCATCAATCACATGCTTGAGTAGTTGCACGTCACCAAGTTCAGGAATATCGGTAGGCGTATGTTTTTGGTAATTAGGTACCCAAAATTGCTGACGAATTTGGCTAAGCAATTCTTCACGAAACTTGGGATGAGCAACTCTCAATAGTTCCAACGCTCGTTCACGAACACTCTTGCCTTTTAAGCTCGCAATGCCAAACTCAGTCACTACATAGTGTACGTTTCCGCGCGATGTTACTACACCAGCACCCTCACTTAAGGTCGCCACAATGCGAGAGACTTCACCGTTTTTTGCGGTTGATGGTAAGGCAATAATGGACTTTCCATTTTTACTTTTAGAGGCACCATGCACAAAATCAACTTGTCCGCCAATTCCTGAATAAAACTTATAACCAATGGAATCGGCAACGACCTGACCACTCAAATCCACTTGAAGCGCTGAGTTTATACTCACCATATTGGCATTTTTTGCAATATTGGCTGACTTATTCACATAAGCACTGGGATAAAACTCAATATGGGGATTCATGTCGATAAAATCATATAACCGTTTGGTACCCATGCAGAAACTGGTCACTGTTTTGCCTGGGTGGAAGGTTTTCGCTCTGTTATTTACCACCCCGGCTTTAATTAAATCCATCACCCCATCACTGATCATTTCACTGTGAATGCCTAGATTTTTACGGCTATGCAAATATTGCATTACCACATCTGGAATTTTACCAATGCCAAGCTGTAAAGTAGCGCCGTCTTCTACTAGCATAGCCACATACTGACCTATACGTTCAATAATTTTGGTGTTTTCCCCAACCTTGACTTCCGGTAAAGGTTGTCGAGCTTCGATGCAGGCTGAAAATTCGCTGATGTGTAAAAACGAGTGGCCACAAGTACGGGGCATTTCGGGGTTAACTTGGGCAATAATATGTTTAGCCGAACGAGCAGCCGCCATCACTATATCTACGGATACGCCTAATGAACAAAACCCTAACTCATCTGGCGGCGACACCATAATCAAGGCTGCGTTTAAAGGTAGAGTCTCGTTGCTAAATAAACTGGAAATTTCGGATAAAAAGCACGGCGTATAGTCAGCACGCCCTTCATCCACTGCTTGACGTACTTTTTTCCCGTGGATAAAAAATGTATTTATTTTAAATCTATCTTTATACTGAGGCTCAGCCCAGCGATCTTCGGATACAGTGCCTATGTGCACCATTTCTAGATCGCGGATATTTTTGGCGTCATCAATTAAGCTGTCGGTTAAGGCATTAGGTACGGCGATATTAGAGCCAATAAATATACGATCTCCGGACTTGATTAACTCAGACCATTCTACTTTATTTGAGAATTGAGATTTTATTGATTGCATAATTGTCTAGTCAGCTTTCTATGATTGGATTATGGTAACAAATTGATAGGCAACAATATTGATCTGAAACTATATTTGACTGCGCAATCACATATTACCGAAATAACAGTTTGTAACTTATGTTTACAATTGCACAATTGACGAAATTAGCAAATTGATTAATGCTTAGACAATAGTCGCAAGGATAACTAAAACGCAATTTTCAGGAATATCAGCATGCAAAGCCAGATTAAATTAGAAGATAGACCCATTGAACAAGTTCGAGAAGAGACGATAGATACGCTAATTTATAATTACAGCCATGCAGTTATTTCAGAAGAGGCTTTCGAGCGCCGATTGGACATTGCCACTGTATCCACTTCTCATCAAGAGATTGTAGATCAAGCTAAAGATCTTCATCCACCAAAGGATGATAGCATTAAGCAGCAACAAGCGCGCCAATTTGAAACTACCTATGACGCTAGTGCTAAAAGTGATGATGACAAAATCGTATCTGTTCTATCAACCTCAAGTAAAAGCGGTAGTTGGATTGTACCCAAAGAAATCACCTGTATTAGTGTATTAGGCGAAATTAAATTGGACTTTTCAAATGCGATATTCACCTCTCCCAATGTCACCATTAAAGTCTATTCTATTCTTAGCAGCGATAAACTTTATGTGCCTGAAAACATCAACGTTTCTACTTCTGTCATTAATATACTCAGTGGTGTTGACGATCATTTAGCGACTGTTGCCGGGCGACAAGCCCCCCATATTCGTGTAAAAGGTGTAGGTCTATTAACCGCCATCAAGGTTAAAGTGAAAAAAACCATGAAAGAAAAATTTGTGGCTTTTGCTAACCAAATGAAAGATCTATTTAACGACACTAAATCGTATTAAATCTATCGAAAACGAACTTCTATTTGAAAATTATATAGAGCGTCTTAAAATTCCCAGCTTTCAATCGCTTTTTGGGTTGAGATGGAACGGGCCATTTAAAAGACGCTGTGAACCCATCCATGGGCGCTCTGCGAAATCATCCATGATTTCGAAGCTTTTAAATGGCCCGTTCCATAACAACTTTTATGCGCTTAAAAGCCAGAAATTTTAAGACGCTAAATGGGCTTATTTTCACATTAGAAGTTTAATGTACATTTAGAATTAGGAGATTTATGCGTTATTTACACACCATGGTAAGAGTAAAAGATTTAGATGCGTCACTGCACTTTTATTGTGATTTACTTGGTTTAAAAGAAATTAATCGTTATGACAACGAGGGTGGTCGATTTACTCTTGTGTTTTTAGCCGCGCCTGAAGACGAAGAACGCGCTAAAAAAGAAAAAGCGCCCATGGTGGAATTGACCTATAACTGGGATACAGAAGATTATGACGGCGGCCGTAACTTTGGTCATCTCGCTTATGTTGTGGATGATATTTACGCCTTGTGTGAAAAGTTTCAAAACGCTGGTGTGACTATCAACCGCCCGCCAAGAGATGGCCATATGGCCTTTGTTCGCTCCCCTGATAATATTTCTATTGAGCTTTTGCAAAAAGGCGATGCACTTGCGCCCCAAGAGCCTTGGGCGAGTATGGAAAATACCGGAAGTTGGTAGTTGAAACAAAAAAGCGTTGCCTGAGCAACGCTTTTTTATGTCTATCCACTAGTGGTCATGCGCTAATGTCATGGCGCAGAATTTAAGCTTTGTTGCGCTTCAAATGTGGTGCGTTCACGACCAACAAATTGCTTCCATTGACGAGCAGAAGCTCGGCTTTGAGGAAACTCTTCCGCTTTCGATAACATCTCAATAGCTTCAGCAAACTGGCGTTTACTGTAGAGGGCCAATCCTAATACCATGTAGTTGTTACCAGGATTACGCAGATTACCTTTTTCATTTGCTTTATTTGCAGATGCAATAGCTTTATCAAAACGATCAGTGTTGTAATAGAGCAGTGCTAACTGCGCATCTAATACCCCATCATCAGATAATTCAGCTGCTTTCTCATAAGCGATAATGGCTTTCTCGTCTTCTTTCGCCGACTGCCAAGATTGCGCTAAGAATTCCATATTGCGCTTGTTAGCTTCTAATATTCCTTCTTCTATCGCTTGATCCATCAAACGTGCACCTTTATACGGAACACCATTGAAGTAGTAGAGTTGCGCTAACATAAAGGTATCACCAGGCGAGGTTACAAAACCTCTCTGATAGGCGATTTCCATGGTCGCTAGCTGCTTATCCCCTTGTTCCAACTCGCCATACATACCAGCTAATTGGATCCAGTATTTTGGCGCATCATACAAACGAATGAGTTTAGCTATGATGTCTTTGACTTTTTCAGGCTGTTTTAGCTCAAAGTAGATAGCACGTTGCAATACTAACCAGTTTTCATCCGGTAAATAGCCAGCAGCTTCATGATCAGCAATGGCTTGTTCCAAAATAGAAATCGCTTCTTCATAACGCTTACCTTGATACAAGGCTTGTGCTTTTAACACCAAATTTTTCGGCGGAATATCACCACTTGCTAAACCTTCCCAGCGATTCAAGTAATCCACCACAGCATCATAGTTACCCTGTACCATGTTTAACTGAGCCAAACTGTATAAAGCAGTTTGTTCAAATCCAACAGGGATTGGCGATTGGGAGACTGCCTTTTCAAACGCTTCTATAGTTTTAGCGTAGTCTTCTTGTTCGTAATAAATAAAGCCGTAGAAATTGTACATAGTGGCAATTTCATATGCATTCATACTATCCATTTTGGATTTTACTACATCCAAAATTTCAACTGCTTCTACTGTGTTACCTTGATCGTTTGCCTCTTGAGCGCGAGACAATTGTTCGAATACTTTGGCTCGCAATGTAGGCACACGGCGAGTTTTCACTTCGCTTTCTTGCGCCACAGCTGAACTTAACGATATAACGCCGTTGCCAATAGACCCCGTCCACAATGTCACGGAAAGCAAGCAAAATGCAAGGCCAGTAAAGAGTGAATGAATTTTCATATTATTTGCTCCTTACCCGTTAGTTAAGTTCAAAGGTAACCTGGGTTTGCACCCCGGCCACATCAACGGCTTCGCCGTTAATAATCCGCGCTTTGTACTTATAACCTAGCACAGAATTAATTGCCGCTTGTTCAAAAATCCCTTCGGGTTCAGCTTTCACTACCACAGGGTCTTTTACTGTACCAAGTTTAGTCACAGTGAATTCCACTATTACGTAGCCTTGAATCCCACGCTGCATTGCGCGCCTTGGATACACAGCTTGCTGTCTAGCAATTGGTACAAAGTCACCATCACCAGCACCTAGACTTGCACCACCTTCCAGACCAACATCTGCCGAGACATCAGCAGAGAAATCCATACCAGCACTTCCTGCATCCGGAGAACTAGACTCCATCGGCGGAGCCTGCATTTGTGGCGGTGGCTGCTCTGGTTTAGGCGGCTTACGCGGTTTTCTATCTTTTTGTTCTACCTGCTCTTCTTGTTTAACACGCACAAAATCAAGTACTTTCCCCTGCGGCGGTTCACCCATTTCACCGCCACCAGTCTTGATTAAGTACTGCATTACAAAGAATAACCCCAAGGTTATTGCAGCAGCACAAAATAATGCAATGATGAATCTAATCATGATCCTAAGGCTCTTGTGCTGCTATAGATACGTCTTCGATGCCTGCAGCTCTGGCTGCATCCATAACCTTGATTAACACTTCAGTGGTAGATTTTCTATCTGCTTGAATTACCACAGTACCTTGGGGGTTTTCCGCGTATAAACGTTCAATGTTAGCCTGTACAGCGCGCGCATCTACTTTACGTTTATTGATCCAGATTTCACCTTTGTCACTGATCGCAACCAAAATACTCGCTCTATCTTTTTTAACAGCAGTAGCGGCATCAGGTCTATTAACGTCTATACCTGCTTCTTTTACGAATGAGGCTGTTACGATAAAGAAGATAAGCATGATAAATACAACGTCCAACATGGGCGTCATGTCGATCGTGGCTTCTTCTTCGTCAACTAAGTTTTGAAAATGTTGCTTCATATAATTATTCCTTACTGCTGACTATTAGCCAATGTCGCGATCTAACTGTAATTCATCTTCTAAGTGCATACGCTCGGTCTTGGATACTCTTGCTAACCAAGTTGAAGCAAACACACCGGATAACGCGCCTACCATACCCGCCATCGTTGGTATAGTTGCCTTGGATACACCAGAGGCCATTGAACGAGCGTTCCCTGAACCTGTCATTGCCATTACATCAAATACTTCAATCATACCGGTTACCGTTCCCATTAATCCCAGTAATGGGCAAAGCGCGACTAACGCTTGGATAATTGGAACACCTGCATTTAACCTTATGCTGACTCGTGAAATGTAAGCAGAACGAATTTGTTCTGCATTCCAGGATTTACGATCTTTTCGTTCTAGCCAGCTAGTAATAATGTGCTTTTTAAACGCACGATGTGTGGTATTGACATAAAATACACGTTCTAAGATGAGCAGCCACATCACGAATATCAGCACACCGATGTAGACAAGTACTGTCCCACCGGTCTCTGTAAAATCGCGAATTGCTTCTAAAAACTCAATCATCGTGTAACCTTTATTTATTGGTTAGCTGTTTTTTCAGCGCGCTCAGCAATAACGCCAGCAGCTTGTTCTTGCAATACATATACAATGTTCTTACTACGCGTGTTTAAGATTGCGTAAAGTAAGGTCATTGGAATTGCCACAACTAGACCTAAAACGGTAGTTACCAAGGCAGTTGAGATACCACCGGCCATTAATTTAGGGTCACCGGTTCCGAACAAAGTAATTTGTTGGAAGGTGATAATCATACCGGTAACAGTACCTAGTAACCCCATAAGCGGTGCTACTACAGAAATAATCTTGATGATTGTCAGGAAGCGCCCTAATTTAGGTACTTCGCCTAAAATAGCTTCCGTTAAATGTAGCTCTAAAGACTCTGTATCAGCATGTGGATATTTGTCACGCACTTGCATCACACGACCTAGTGGATTGCTGTCTTTGAACTCATCTGATTTAAGTTGCTTATTTACGCCAAGCTGGGTAATAGAAAGGCCAACCAAACGAACCAAGGCAAGAGCCAAACCTATGGCGCCCACAATCAGAATAATGTATCCAACAATACCACCTTGCTCTACACGCTCTTTTAAACTCGGTGCTTGTACTAATAAACCAAGAATTGAACCACCAGTAGGATCAAGGCCAAATTGCACTAACTCGCCATCAGAGGCTTCCAACTCTTCAATTGAGCTTAAAAATCTTGGTTGCGGCTGACGAATTAACTCAGCGACAGTTTCAGTCACACTGTCATAATCCAAATATTTGCCATTAGCGACTAAAGCAAAAGGACCTACACGAGTAATTTCTTTATTTACTTTAGAGCCACCAGCTTCAACAACTTCTGCAGTGAATTTGGTTACTTTTCCAGATTCAGTCATTTCACGTTGGATTTCAAACCAAACGCGCTCAATCTCTTCAATTGAGGCTAACTTAGAGCTATTGCCCATAGATTGTGCCATTTCATCTAAAAATTCAGCACGACCAGGGATTTGAGCAGAAATCACAGAGTTGTAGAATTTGTTTTTAGTGTCACCAGCAACTTGCTGTAGAACACCAAACAATTCTTTAAGTGAACCAAGTCGGTTATCTAAAGCACCGTTTAAGTCAGCTAATTTAAATTCATTTTCTTCGAATTGTGTTTCTAGCTGCTCAGATTGACGCAATAAAGCATCACGTCTAGCGGTGGTTTCTCTTAAAATTCTTTCTTGTTCAGCACGCTGGGAAACAAAGTCTGCTTCACGTTGTTTATTTTGCTGAGTTTGAGCAAATTTACCTTCTTCAAGTTGCTTCAATAGAGCATCTAAATCTAATGCTTTGTCGCTGTCTTGCGCAAGTACACCAAAAGACAAGATACCTGCAGCAGCAATAGTTGCAGCTTTGCCGACCAATGAATAAAACGTTGATTTCATCTTTTTTTCCCTTAGTCAGTAATTGCTACTGGCACCATTAATAAATCAGGTGCAAGTTGTTTCTTAGCAATTCGTAAACCTTTAGTTACTTGTGTACGGTAACTAGAGTCTAATTCTTCCCATTGTTGGGTGCTCTTGTTCCAAACGCCTTGGCGGCTTTGATCACGGGTTTGATAAAGCAAAGCTGTTCTACCTATACGTAGAAAATCTACCGCTACTTGTTCGCCATCAATTGGTTGCAAACCAGCGTAGGCTTCAATTGTTCTGCCATAATCCATTTCGATTTGGAAAGCTTCCATTACGCGGCGGAATTTTTCAGAAGGTGCAATGTTTGCTTGTTCCATTAGTGCTTTAAGATCAGTGATGCGGTCGGTACGCTCTTCTGATAAGAAAGGCATGTCTAACGCGATAAACTGTTCTAAACCGTCGATCATGTTTATCATTAATGGTGTGATCTGGCGCTCGATAACACTTACTTCATCGATAGCGTCATTCAGATCTACCATCTCTTGTTCTTGGTTAGAAATTTGTTTGCGAAGTTGACCGTTATAAACTTCTAAGCCTTCAATTTCTTTTAGCAATGTTTTGTATTGCTGGAGTTTACTGTCGATCTGGCCAGCAATATTGTCGATTGTTTTCTGTGACTGTGCAGCAGATTCATTAATTTCGGTGGCAACTTGTTTTGCAGGCTCCAAATACTGGTCTTCCTGCGCCAAAGCTGAAAACGATAAGGTTCCCGCTACAGCAATTGCCCCCAATGTAGATAACACCTTCATACAAATTCCTAGAATGTTAATATTGAGATATAGATTTAGACGAGCAGAGGATAGGAATTTTCTGTGACAGTTTTATTACAAAACTTTAGGAAATAAACACGGTAACAAATATGTCATATTCGGAGAGTTTTTAGACAGCTTTTAATAACTGAATAGTCGTACTACCTAACACTTGATAAAAAAAACGCTATTTACCTTTTGGGTAAATAGCGTTGATTAATCACATGGGAGAAGATTAATTAAAATCGTATCGATAAGTTAAACTAAAGGCCATACCGCGAGTTTCCGACCGCAGCAAGGTATCTTCAAATTCCAATTCCTTATCTTGATTCAACATATTCTGCCATTTAAATGTTACCACTGTATTAAAGTCTGGGAAGAATTTATAAACCAAATCCAAAGAATGAAACGGTTTTTCATAGCTATCATCAAACCCATCAATACCAGGGATTAGAATACGATCACCAAATACGTTATAAACTAGAGACGCAGAATGTTCACCATTGTCTGAGTCAAAACCTACTTGCATGTTAGCTACATATTCGGAATGACCTGTAAGCCTTCTAGTGGTATTGGTAATGGCGGCTGAAACACCTGTTTGCTCAACAATCTTTTGGCGATCTAATACAATTTCAGAATCACTCAATGTCAGGTTGCCAGATACAAACATGTTATCCCAGATGCCTTGACCGAATATTTCCAATCCTTGTAAAAATTCAACTTCAACACCATAAACTTCACCAGATTCAGCATTGGCAATACGAATCAAAGGCGGACCATCCTGCGCTGGAGACTGAACTGATTCAATTGGCGAATCCATATCTTTGTAGAATATACCAACTGAAAGGTTGTTTCCGGCTTCACGATACCATTCCCAACGCAAATCATAGTTGATAACAGAGGTAGTTCTAACACCTGGCGTACCCGCAATTGGGAAATCCGTTAATGGATCAATATAGGTCGCTGAAGACACTTCCCTTAAATCAGGGCGTACTACAGTTTCACCAATTGAAGCTCTAAATTGCATGTCTTGACTTAGGAAGTAAGTCACAGCTACTGCAGGATAGAAATCATCTTCTTGGAAAGCTAATTGACTACGGTCAGCTTCATCCGGCAAATCAATCTGATTTGATCTAGGATCGAAAGGCACAACAGCCTGACGGAAGTCTTCCCAACGAACGCCACCAGTAAAACGCCATTTGTTAGCATAAAAGAAATCACTTTCGAAATAGTAAGCATCCACTTTTACGCCAGCAACATAATCGTCACCTGCAATTGTAGTATCACGAATCACTGCAGTTTGATTAAAATCTGCAGTATCTAGCACTTGATCACTAAAAATGTCACCAAACACTGAACCTTCTAATAAGCTACTATCAGCAAAGGCACGGGTACTTATATCAAACCGGCGATTCTCTGCTGTTCTGGCTTTTGTTAAGAAATCAGCGCCGGCTTTAAATTCCATTTCCCAATCGCTAACGATAAGAGGAAATGTAAAGTTGTAGCCGAAGTTCTCAACTCTATCGTGTAGAATTTGGAAAGAATAACGCCCTGCTGTAGGTGCATTGGTTAAACTGATCTCATTATCTCGATCAAAAATCCCATCGCCATTGTCATCTTCAATAACAAACCTTGCTTCGAAATTGCCCGGTGCATCACGATACGAACGACCTTCAGAATAACGCCAATCAAAGCCTAAGTAATTTAACTCAGGAAAGGTATGGATACCTTTTAGCTGATTAACAAATAAACGTCTTTCTTCATACTCAGTGCTGATATCACGTATTCTAAAACCTTCCGCTTGAGATAAGTTTTCGGTGTTACCGTATTGCTCTTTAATCTCATCACGAGTGTCGTTTAGCATAATTACGCTGTAATCAACGGTGTGATTACGATTATAGTCAATCCCTGTGTTAAACAAAGTCGACCATTTTACCGAACGTTCTGTTGAACGCACTTCATCGAAAAAGCGCACAATCACAACTTCGTCTTGTACCCTATCCGCTTGTTGTAATTCGTACTCTTCAGACACTTGAGTCTTAGCGTCATAACCTGTGGTTAATAAAAAGCCTAAACGCCATTTATTGTCTAAGTCATAGCTATTACCAAAGGCAAAATCGAATTTACCGTCTGGTCCTATGCTTTTTTCAAACGGGTCATAATCGCGTTTCACTTGTGAAAACAGGCCTAAAGCGACATCTTGGTCAAGATTATCCAAGAAATCCTTGTTTGCCCATCGCTCTTGAATCGCTAAAGGAGCGGCTCTAGATCCGTCATCTTGACCTCTCCAGTCATTACCACCGCCGTTATAATCAAGCCCATTACTCGAGTTTTCAGAATTATAACCTGTACCTACTGCAACATTCAGAATCAAATCTGTCGGTATAGTTTTCAAGCGAATATCAACATTACCACCACCAAAAGATGCTGGCATTGAAGGAGAGTACGATTTTTGAACAGATAAACTTTCAATGATTTGAGACGGGAACAAATCTAACGGAATTACGTTTCTTGTTGGATCAGGTGAAGGCACAGAAGACGCATTTAATTGCGTACTTGAATAACGCTCACCCAAACCACGAACATAAATAAATTTGCCATCAACCAAGGTCAAACCTGTGACACGACGAAGGGCTGCCGCAGCATCGCTGTCACCTGTTCTTGAAATTTGTTCGGCCCCTAAAATATCAGCAACGAAAGCTTGATTCTTACGCTCTTCTAATACTGCTGTAGCTGTACCTTTAAGACGAGTACCAGTGGTCACCACTTCATCAATAACTTCTTCGTCTTCCTGTGCTTGCACAGAAGGTATAAGACTAAATGCAGCTAGCATTGCTAGACTTAGTTGCTTTAGTGGAAACCTATTGTCAGGCTTATACATAACTACCCTCTTTACCTGTTGATCTTTAAATTTAATTTTACTTTTTTACAACAAAGTGCGCTGCAATAACTGCAGCGCACTTTATCTAAGGCTCGCGCCGATTTAAAGACCTACAGTCCAGCCGGCCGTCCAATCATCATCTGCACCTTTAACAGCACCGATAAAGTCAACGTCTGTAAAGAAGCTATCAACAGCTGTTAAATCAGCTGAAGGCGTTGCATCAGTAGTGAAGTAACCATCAACTACCGCTGTTCCATCTGTAAAGATAGTGGTGTTTGGTTGAGCAGCTACCCAAGCAGTAGTATCAAAACCAGCTGAATCTCTCACCGCTTCACCACAAGAAATGACTGAGTTTTCAAATCTTAAACCGTTAGCGTTAGTACCATCAACATTGGCTAATAATGTAGCGTCGTCAACTAAGTCAAGTTCGAAACACTCACCCATTCCAGTAGGACCAGTGATAACAAAGTTAAACAACTGAGCATTGGTTTGGTCACGCAATAACACACCCTCAGAATCATCTGTACCATCATAGGTGTTTCCGATAATGGTCATATTTGCCACTAGTGGGTTAGAGAATGCAGTACCAGAACCGCCATCACCGTCACCTTCAATACCACGGTTAGCATCTGAGTTATCTTCAGCATGTTTAACTAGCACGAATTGTAACTTACCTACGTAACCGTTGTCCCAGTCAACTGAGTCATCTTGAATACCGGTTAAAACTAGGTATTTAGCATTTACGTTACCGCCGAAGAATTCAACACCATCGTCAGCATTTTTGTGCACTTGAAGATATTCAATAAGGGTGCCCGAACCAACACCACCAAAAGTGATACCGTTAAGTTCATTATCCGGTGCGATTTCGAAACCGCCGTGCATAACGCGTACATAGCGAAGTGTACCAGAGTTATCTTCAGTATCAGTTCCACCAAATACAGCACCTTCTTGCGCACCTTCCACTTGAAGTGAACAAGCAGAACCGTCGGTAGGACATTTAGTTGAAGGCGCGTTACCTAACAAGATCATGCCGCCCCATTGACCTGCTGCACCATTTGCCAATCCAGCTTCAACACCATTCGCAACGTGGTCACGAGATGTAAAAGTTATAGGGTTACTTGAAGTACCGTCTGCAACAATGCGTGAACCACGGCTTACCACTAGATAGTCATTACCAGAAGCGCCATAAACTACAACACCTGGATCAACTGTTAATGTTGCGCTATTTTCATTATCGCCACCAACAAATACTGCGCCATCAAGAGCATAATGGTTGCCTGCAGTTAAACGAAGATTTGAGGTAATGCGACCTGAAATCTGACAAGTGTTAGTTGAACCGTCAACTGAAGGGATTGTAGTAGTACCTGAAGGACAGCCTGATTGTGATTGTACAACTTCAATTGTAGCGCCACCAAAACCAAATGCCCAACCTTGTCTCCAATCATCAGCACCCACAGCACCCACAAATTCGTTAGTATCGAAGAAAGAATCTAAGGTAGATGGATTACCACCAGCTGTGCGAAGTGTACTTTGAGCCGTTAGCGTACCGTCTTGGTTAAGACCTAGGTTTGCACGGTTTTCAAACGCAATTAATTGGTTGCCATCTTGATCAGTAGTGAACCAAGTTTCTAAGTTAACAACATCATTGCCAAAGTTAAACGGTTCTGAACAAGAGATAACAGAGTTTGAAATCGTGATACCACCGTTAGTTAGGTTACCTTGAACAGTATCATCAGTATCCATTTCTAAACACTCGCCCATACCTTCAGGACCAGTGATTAGCATGTTCATGATGCGTGCACCCGTTTGGTCACGAAGTAAAACACCTTCAGAATCGTCTTCACCGTCGAATTCGTTACCAATGATGGTAATGTTTGCAACCATAGGTAGAGAGAAGTTTGTGCCGTCACCACCGTCACCATCACCTTCAATACCGCGGTTTGCGTCTGAGCTATCAGCAGCATGTTCAATATAAACATATTGCAACTTACCGTTATAGCCGTTATCCCAGTCTACAGAATCGTCTTGAATAGAAGTTAAAACAAGGTGTTTAGCGTTTACAGAGCCACCGAAGAATTCTACACCGTCGTCAGCATTAGCATGTACTTGTACATAATCAACTTCAGTACCAGAACCTACACCACCAAAAGTGATACCGTTAAGTTCGTTGTCTGGTGCAATCTCAAAACCAGCGTACTTAATTACGAAATAACGCAAAATACCTGAATCATCAGCGCTATCTGTGCCGCCAAATACTGCACCTTCTTGAACACCTTCAACTTGAAGTGAACATGTAGAACCGTCAGTTGGGCATTTAGTAGATGGAGCGTTACCTAGGATAACTAAACCACCCCATTGGCCTGCAGATACTTCATCACCAATAACATCGTTGTAAGAAGTCATTATGATTGGACTGTTTGCTGTACCTTCCGCTTCGATCTGCGAATCACGGCTAACTACTAAGTAGTCGGCACCGCGGCTACCGAAAATGATGGTGCCCTCTTCAATTTCTAATACAACGCTATCAGCTTTGTCATTACCAACAAAAACCGGACCTTCTAGCGCCCAAACAGTGTCGTTAGTTAAACGAATTACACCATTGTTTGTGTCATCGGCGACTAGTCGACCAGAAAGCGTGCGTACTTCCACAGATTGACCAAGAGCAGTTGAAACTTCACTTGAAAGGAAGCTGTTAGATTCACCTGGTTTAGTGTCATCTGGAGTTGTTGGCGTTTGGCCGCCACCGTTATTTGTTACGCTATTATCACTGTTATCGATAATATCGCCTTCTGAAATATTAATATCACCACCACATGCTGCTAGTGTGATTGTTGCAGCTAGTGCTGATACTTTAAAAAGTCCGTTAAGTTTCATTCGATTCTCCGATGAGATTGGTCGTTAATACAAAAACGCCAAAATCCTATCGCAGTAAAGTGACAGAATTGTTACATTAGTTTACTGTCACAAAAGTTTCACACAAAACTTTAACCTATTGATTTATATGTTTATTTTAAATTACCAGACAAAAGTCTAAGTTGTCGTTCAAGTGCTCGACCGGTTACTGGATAGTAGTTTGTAGAGCTTACTAAAGACTGCCCTTCTGCTGATAAAACAAAGCGTAAGAAGGTATCTTCGAGGGTTGGTAGAGGTTGTTCTGGTGGTTTGTTAACCACTATGTATAAAAAGCGGGTAAATGGATAATGGTTGGCATTAATGTCTTTGGCATTAGGTAGGTAGTAGTTTTCTCCATCTTGGCTTATCGCGATAGGCTTCACATTTCGGTTTTGCGGTCCCAAAGCGGCGTAACCTATGCCACCTATACTAGCAGCCACAGACTGCACGATAGACGAAGATGAAGGCATTTCATTGGTAGTTACCGCATAATCGCCGCCACAGAGAGCAAGTTTTTTAAATAGGTCGTAAGTTCCGGACGCTGAATTTCGACCAAAGATTTGAATTTGGCGATGAGCGCCAAATTTTTTCACCCCAAGTTGCTCCCAACTCACTATAGACTCGCGATACCCGCAAAATCGAGTTGCCGAAAATATTGCATCTACTTGCGCAATGGTAAGCCTTTCAATAGGGTTGCTGCGTTCGGTGTATATACTTATGGCATCAATAGCAACGATAAGGGCTGTGGGTGGATAACCATATTGGCGAATAAAACGATCGATTTCCACTTCTGTTAAGGCGCGACTCATAGGACCAATACTGGCTGTTCCTTGAGTAAGTGCCTGAGAGGCGGTTGCAGAACCCGTGGCTTGCATTTGAAATTTTACGTGGGGGTAGTATTGTTGAAACTGGTCAGCCCAAATCGCCATTAAATTTGCCAAGGTATCAGAACCGATGGAAGTCACACTACCAAATACCCCAGGCGTATTTTTATAATCTTCGGGTAAAGTGACAGTATCAGATTGTTGCCCATTACTAGTTGCAACCAGAAACAGCGTGCAGCAAAAAAATCCGATTTTCATCCAGGCTAGGCTTGGGTTAGACATAGCTTAATTGTTATTCTCAGCCACAAGTTCTTGAGGTAAAACAAAGGAAAACTCGCTTCCCTTCCCTAAAGTACTTTCAATTTCAAAGTTAGCATTATGATGATGAAGTACGTGCTTTACAATAGAGAGGCCTAATCCAGATCCACCCGTTTTACGACTTCTGGCTTTATCTACCCGATAAAAGCGCTCTGTAAGTCGTCTTAAGTGCTTATCTTCAATGCCTTCACCATTATCGATAACCGCAAAATAAGCGCCATTGGCACGCCGTTTCCATATCACTTGAATATGGCCTTGATTTGGAGTGTAGTGAATTGCATTAAATATCAAATTTGAACATGCACTTCGAAGTTCTGTTTCTACCCCATAGACACACAAGTCTTGGTCAATATTAAATTCGATTTTATGTTGCTTGTCTTTATTTAAAGCGGCTGCTTCTGCATTTAATTGTTTAAACATAGAAGGCATATCAATCACTTTCTCAAAAATACGTTCAGAACTGGACTCAATACGAGAAAGTATCAACAAATCTTCAATCAAGGCGCGCATTCTTTGAGATTGTGCACCCATTTCAGAAATCGCTTTTTGCACTATAGGTTGGGTATCTTCAACGCTAGATTCAAGCACTTCTAAATAACCATTGATTACAGTCAAAGGCGTTTTTAATTCGTGGGACACATTGGCCACAAAATCTTTACGCATTTCTTCTAAATGAGACACTCGGGATACGTCTCGCACAATCAACAATAACTGGTCTTCACCGTATTGCATCATACGATATTCAAAGGTTTTAAAGGGGTTGGTAGGGGCAGGAATTTCGATTGGATATTGAAAATTCCCAGCTTCCAAATATTCGACAAACTCAGGATTTCGGATCAGATTATCAATCCGTCGCCCGTTGTCATCAGGCCATCGTAAGCCTAATTCAATTCTAGCGTTACGATTACACCATATAATTCTAGCATTGCTGTCAATGACCACAACAGCATCTGGCAAAGCCTCAGAACCTTCTCGAAAACGTTTTACCAATTGGCCTAAATTTTTGCGTTTGTTACGATTTCGTCGTTGTAAATGGTAAACCCCTTCGTATATGTGATGCCATATGCCAGGTGCGCTGGGTGGCGACATAGTGCGACTTTGCCAAAGCCACTTGGTAAGTCGATATAGATGCACATAGTTCACCAATAACAAAACGGCTAACGCAATTAATAACGCAAGGGTAATATTATCTATGTATAGCCCAATCAACAGGCTCACGAAGATGTAAACGCAAAAGCGCTTAGCCGTTCGTGACCAAGATTGAGGATAATACATAGAGTTACCTAGTGGAAATTCACATTAGAGTTTGGTCGAAAATCTATAACCAGAACCACGCACGGTTTGAATCATCGCATCATGTTGATGTTTAGATATCGCCTTTCGCAAACGTCGAATATGCACATCCACGGTACGATCTTCTACATACACATTAGTGCCCCAAACGTTATCTAGCAGTTGCTCTCGGCTATAAACACGTTCTGGATGGGTCATAAAAAAGTGCAATAACTTAAATTCAGTTGGGCCCATATCCACAGCATCACCATTGCTTGATACTCGATGGGAAACAGGCTCTAAAATAAGCCCATCAAATTCTATCGGTTCTTCCTTAGACGTTGGCGTTACCCGGCGCATTACTGCTTTGATTCGCGCGAGTAATTCTTTCGGCGAAAATGGCTTTGTAACGTAATCATCAGCGCCAGCTTCTAAGCCTCGGATTTTATCGTCTTCTTCACTGCGCGCCGTTAACATTATAACGGGAATGTCTTTGGCAATATCATGTTGTTTGAGTTTTTTAGCTAATTGAACGCCGCTACCTCCTGGTAACATCCAATCTAACAAAATTAAATCGGGATAAGGTTCTTTAATCTTATCTAAGCCAACATCATAATCTTCAGCTTCTTCAACTGTAAAACCCGCCTGCTCTAACACAAAACTTAGCATGTCTCTGATAGGGGCTTCGTCTTCAACTAACAAAATAGTACGCGACATTTTTTTCACTCGTGTCATATTTAAAACCGACCGTATTATTAGAGTGATCTGTGACAGTTTTATGAAACATTGCACAAAAGATGTCAAGTTATCTCCTTGTTTTTTCAGTTTTATGACAAAAAAATTGCAAAACCGTACTAAATACGGTTTGTAAGTACGGCTAAGGATTGATAATCTCTCGCGCCTATTTTTAACAACCTAATGACGATCTATGTGGTTTAAAAACGTAAAAATATATAAATTCACCCAAGATTTTTCTCTAAATACTGATACCTTGCAAAGTCAGTTGGAACAAATGCAGTTCAAACCCTGCGGAAGCCAAGAATCTCAATCAATGGGCTTTGTAAATCCTGTGCCCAACGGCGAACTCTTATTTCACGCTGCTAATGACGCAGTAGCAGTGACTTTAAAACGTCAAGAAAGAATATTGCCAGCCAGCGTGGTTAATGCTGAATTGAGCGAACGCGTCGCTAAAATTGAATTAGAAACAGGATCACCTGTTGGTAAAAAAGCCCAAAAAGATCTTAAAGAAGATATTATTCAGCAATTATTACCTAGAGCTTTTACTAAGTCTGCTAAGACTAACGCCATTATTTTACTGACAGAGCAACTTGTGATTGTGGATGCCAGCAGTGACAAAGCCGCGGAAGTGATTTTAGCTTGTTTACGCAAGTGTCTTGGCTCTTTGCCAGTAGTGCCTTTTGTGAAATCACAGCAACAACACATTTTAACCGATTGGTTAAAACATGATGCACCTGAAGGTTTCGAACTCTTAGATGAAGCAGAATTTAAGTCAACTGCCGATGATGGCGCCATTGTGCGAGTGAAAAAACAAGACTTAGATGCTGATGAAGTTCTAGCCCATATTCAAGCGGGTAAATTAGTGGAAAAAATCGCCCTTAGCTTCAAAGAGCGTTTAACCTGTGTACTTGCAGAAGATTTGAGTATAAAGCGACTAAAATTTACGGATTTAGTTATGCAAGAAAACGAAGATATCCCTAAGGATGAAGTAGCCGCTAAGTTTGACGCAGACTTTGCGCTATTCTGTGCTGAAATCGCAGATTTTATCCAAGCACTTAAAACTATTTTTGCCGAACAAGATTGATTCGGCATTCAATAGCTATGACTTACAAAAAAGCCCAGATGAAAATTCTGGGCTTTTTGCAATAACTTTAAGAAGACGCGCTATTTTTAAGCAAAAATAGCCTTAGCGTTATCTCTTAGTTCAATAAATTCGTCAGATTGAAATTCTTCAATATCATCAAATGCGCCGCGTTTTTGCTCGGTAGTTAGTACATCATCCGCATCTTCGATTGCACCTACTAAAGCACCACCTATTCTTAAAAAATCTAAGTAGCTGATTTTTGGCGTGCTGTATTCAAAGTTACGCCAATGTTCCGCTGACTCAATGAAAACATCGTTAAATTGCCATTGACGCATGATGCTACCGCCAATGCGCCCCGCTAATTTATCAATTGCAACATCTAAAAAGGTAGGGTTAGCAAATACACTGTCGTGTCTTTCAGCTTCAGTTAATACCGGTAACGCACCAATATCTGCAACCAGAGCACAAAGCGTCATAGTATCTAGGCTCATGCTTTTATCTTTAGTTTTACGTTGATATAAGATCATCGCCGCCATAGCGTTAGCGACTATATCAACGATTTGGTCCCACTTAGCTGCCATGTATTTTTTCACAACTTCATTTTTAGAAACAAAAAGTTGCTCCATGGCTAGTGCCGTCGCAATATTTTTCACTTGCGCTAAACCAATACGGGTCACCGCTTGAGTAGTTGAGGTTACTTTAACTGTTCTTCCAAGGTAAGCACTATTACTGATCTTAATCATTCTTGCACTTAACGAAGGATCTTGTCCCACAACATCCGCCATTCCGTTCAGGTTGATATTAGGGTCATCTGCCGCTTTACGCACTTTAAGCGCAATTGCAGGTAAGGTAGGTAACACTAAGGTATCGTTGTTGATTTTCTCGACAAGTATAGTGAGCAATGCATTCTGTGTTGACATGTAAGCGCCTTTTCATTCACTAGATTTTACGCGATTTTTCCAAACTCGGTGTTTCCAAGCTGATTCCACGATAAGTTTAAAATATCTATGTTGAAATGCTATAAAAAACTATTCAACCTTTAGTCTATCCTGGTAAGGCGGCCATCCTAGTGGCTTGCCAGCTAAAACATGCAAATGAATGTGGTACACGGTCTGTCCACCGTCATTATTACAGTTCATGACTGTCCTAAATCCTTGTTCAGCAACACCCAAATCATAACAAATTTTCGATGCTACACGATGCATATACCCAACAACCGCTTCGTCTTCTACACCAATATCATTCGTAGTAGCAATAGGTGTTTTAGGAATTACCAAGAAATGTATCGGTGCCTGTGGATTGATGTCCTTAAATGCGAGCACACGATCATCTTCAAATAATATATCGGCAGGAATCTCTTTATTTATAATTTTTGTGAAGATAGTTTCAGACATTTTTTTCTCCTTTGGTTAACCAAACACGAAAAACAGCAGTATAGCGCCCAGTGCAAGCCGGTAAATAACAAAAGGCAGCATTCCAATTTTTGAAATCCAACTTAAAAATAAATAAATACAAGTGTATGCAGCGACAAAAGAAAAACCCGCGCCATACAATAACGCTGTCCAGTCCACACCAACGTCTGCTTTCAGCAAGTCTAGGGTTGAAAATAGCCCAGCGGCTAAAATAATGGGTATCGATAATAGGAAAGAAAAACGGGCGCATGCTTCCCGAGTTAACCCCATCATTAAACCGGCTGTCATGGTGATACCTGAGCGCGAAGTACCGGGAATAATTGCCAATGCTTGGGATAAACCAATGATAATAGTTTCTTTTAAGCCTATATGCTTGATTTCTTTCACTCGTTTCGCTTTTGCATCGGCGTACCATAACAACAAACCAAAGACGATTGTGGTGATCGCAATAACCAGCGCAGAGCGCGCATTTACTTCAATCCAGTCTTTCATCAAAAAACCAAACAATCCGGCCGGAATAGTACCCAAAATCACCCACCAAGCTAATTTGCTATCTGTTGATTGTTGCTTAGTAAACCCTTGACCGAACCAAGCTATAGTTAAACGAACTATGTCTTGCCTAAAGTAAATCATAACAGCTAACAGGCTACCCACATGAACAGCTACATCAAAAGCTAAGCCTTGATTGTGCCAGCCTAAAATTTCAGCCGGTAAAATTAAGTGCGCAGAACTCGATATTGGCAAAAATTCCGTTAGACCTTGAATAATTGCTAAAATAATAATTTCAAACAGGGTCATTGTTTTAATTCACTCCATGAAACATCTATTTGCCATAGTTTTTGCTTGGCATCGTTAAATTTACTCCACAACATCTTATAGCTCTGATTAGCCAAAGGGTGATGGACATCAGGTGCTAAATCCGCTAGGGGCTTTAGTACAAAAGCATTGTATAAAATTTCTTCTCTCGGCAGAACTACAGGCGATTGACAAATTACATCATCAAAGGTGAGTAAATCTAAATCCAGTGTTCGATCGGAAAATTTTGCACTATTGCGGGTTCGTCCGCACATAGATTCAATCTTTTTCAGTCTAGTTACTACCTGCGCTATATTTAAATCGGTATAGGCTAAAACCACCAAATTAAAAAAGCTTTCTCCGGTAAAACCCACGGCTTCACTTTCATATACAGGTGAACACTGAATACCATCAAAATGCTGACTTAGCATGGCGATGCCTTTGCGCGTATTTTCTGCTTTATTAACGTTAGAGCCTACGCTGATAAATATTTTATGCGACATTCAGTTTTTCGATCTTCGAATCGTAATACCTACGCCTTCCGCGTTAGCTATTATATCGGGTTTGTTTAAGGTAAGCGTTAATTGGCTAATATTGAAATTGTCAAAAAGCGCCTCACTCATTGCTTCGCCAAGGGCCTCTAACAGTAAAAATTTACTTTTAGTCGCGATTTCACCCAGCTTTTCTGCGACTGCACCATAATCTATAGTGTCTTCCACCTTATCTGATTTACCTGCCAGACTAAGATCTGCTGCTAATTCGAGATCTACAATTACTCGTTGCGGTGAATGACGTTCAAATTCATACACACCAATCAAAGAACGCAACTCTAAGCCTTTAATAAAAACGGAATCTTTCATAAATCTAAGAACATCCAAAACCAGTGCAATATAGGCTGGAAATTGATTAATCAGTTTAGTACTCTTGCGCGTTAGTGTAACTAATTGGCTATTGCAAGTATATGACAACATGGATTGTTTTTTTCATTCTGATGGCATATCTCGCTGGCTCTATCTCCAGTGCAGTACTCGTTTGCAAATTATTTGGCAAACCTGATCCACGCACCCAAGGCTCAAAAAATCCAGGAACCACTAATGTGCTTCGAGTAGCGGGAAAAATTCCTGCGGCCTTGGTATTGTTTTTCGATGTTTTAAAAGGTGCCATCCCCACTTATGGCGCTTTTTTGGCAGGTATTCCTGATTGGTCGTTAGGGCTAGTTGCAATAAGTGCATGTTTGGGCCACATGTATCCCTTATTCTTTGGATTTAAAGGGGGCAAAGCGGTTGCTACAGCATTAGGCGCAATGTTGCCAATGGGCTGGCCTTTGGCGGTAGTATTATTAAGTACTTGGGTCATAGTCGCTAGGCTAACCCGTTATTCCTCTTTGGCGGCTATAATAACCGTAATAGTCGCGCCTATTGCGACCTATTTATACAAACCGCAATTTACCTTATCCGTGTTGATGCTGACTATTTTAATCTTAGCGAAACACAGAGGTAACTTGTTACGTCTTTTAAAAGGCCAAGAATCTCGCTTTACACCAAAATCTTAATAATTGAGTATTCAAATAGGCTTTAGATCTTCCAGTGGCCACCTTGGCAGAGAACGACAATCTAGTTCTGTGGTTTCACCTGCAACTAATCGTTGACACCCCACATAGGCAATCATAGCGCCATTATCGGTGCAGTATTCAAAGCTTGGATAAGCAACTTCAAAACCTTCTTTTTTGCTCGCAGCTTCAAAAGTAGCGCGTAATCGTTTATTCGCAGCCACTCCACCCGCCATAACTAGACGTTTCAAACCGGTTTGCTTTAATGCTCGGCGACATTTAATTAATAAGGTATCCACTATGGCTTGCTCGAAAGCCAGCGCAATATTAGCTTTACTTTGATGATCTTGCTGGGAATCGCGAATGGTATTAGCGGCAAAGGTCTTTAATCCACTAAAACTGAAATCCAAGCCTGGTCTATCTGTCATTGGACGCGGAAACTTATAAATACCTGCTTCTCCCTGTTCAGCTAACTTAGCCAACATCGGGCCACCAGGGTAATCCAAACCCAGTAATTTCGCAGTTTTGTCAAAAGCCTCCCCTGCGGCGTCATCAACAGATTCACCCAGTACTTTATATTGACCAATACCTTTTACCTCTACCAGCATTGAATGCCCGCCTGATACCAAAAGCGCAACAAAGGGAAATTGAGGAGGATTTTCATCGAGCATAGGTGCCAATAAATGACCTTCCATATGGTGTACACCTATCATAGGCACTTGCCACGCATAGGCCAAAGCTCGGGCCATGGATGAACCTACTAGTAAGGCGCCGATAAGACCTGGGCCTCTAGTGTATGCAATACCTTGTATATCAGATTTAGCAATCTTGGCTTTTTCAAGTGTTCGCTTAACCAAAGGCACAATTTTACGAACATGATCTCTGGATGCTAATTCTGGCACCACACCACCATAGTCTGCATGAAGTTTAATTTGGCTATAAAGTTCTTGTGATATTAATCCCTGATCACTGTCGTAAACGGCGATTCCTGTCTCATCACAAGATGTTTCAATCCCCAAAACTTTCATCTAATCCCCAATAGTTTAATGCGTTAATATATTTACTCTGTTACAATGCTTGGCAATGATACCGCAAAATACATTAGTCAGAGCAAGCTATTTTTAGACTTTATTCTGTTTTTGTCCTTTACAAACGATTTGTAAAGGAGTACTATTTCGCACCATTTTTTAGCCCGGGTAATTAAATTAACGCTCAGAAATACCCGGTTGATTTAATTTCTTGAGGTGATTAATTAATGCCAATTGTTAAAGTAAAAGATAACGAACCGTTTGACGTCGCACTAAGAAGATTCAAACGTTCATGTGAAAAAGCAGGCGTACTTTCTGAAGTTCGTCGTCGTGAGTTCTTCGAAAAACCTACGTGGGAACGTAAGCGTAAGAAAGCTGCGGCTAAAAAACGTCACATGAAAAAATTGGCGCGTGAAAATGCACGTCGCGTGAAGCTTTACTAAGCACTCACCGAACAATTTTCAGAAAAAGGCGTCCATCGGCGCCTTTTTTTGTGCCAAAATATCTAAAACAAGAAAAACCAACACGAGGGAAAAATAGATGTCGTTGTTACTACAACTTAAAGACGCGCAAAAAGATGCCATGCGCGCTAAGGACAAACTTACATTAGGAACACTTCGTATGGCATTGGCCGCAGTCAAACAAAAAGAAGTAGACGAACGTGTTGAAGTGACTGATGAAGATGTATTGCAAATACTGACTAAACTAATAAAGCAACGTCAGGAAGCCGCTACCCAATTTGAAAAAGGTAATCGTCAAGATTTAGCCGATCAGGAAAAAGCTGAAATTGAAGTATTACAAAAGTTTTTACCTGAACAACTAAGCGACGACGAAATCAAAGCCATAGTAGAAAAAGCTATTGCTGACACAGGTGCCGATAATATCCGTGATATGGGCAAAGTGATGGGTAAGGTAAAACCACAATTGCAAGGCCGCGCCGACATGGGCAAAGTCAGTGGCATGATTAAAGGTCAACTTAGCTAAATACAAGGATTGGCCAAATGGCTGGGCGTATCCCTAAAGATTTTATCGAAGACTTAGTCGCGCGTGCAGATATTGTTGACGTAATCGACAGTCGTGTAAAATTAAAAAAAGCAGGCCGTAATTATCAGGCCTGTTGCCCATTTCATTCGGAAAAAACTCCATCATTTAGCGTTAGCCAAGAAAAACAATTTTTTTACTGTTTTGGTTGTGGTGCCAAAGGCAATGTCATCGGCTTTCTAATGGATTACGACAGACTAGAGTTTGTCGAGGCAGTCGAAGAGCTGGCTGGGCAACTGGGCATGGAAGTGCCTAGAGAACAAGGCAATACACCTAGTATACCTCAACGCTCGAAGTCTGAACGAGAATCCGATTATCAATTAATGGATAATGTCGCTCGATTTTATGCCCAACAATTAAAGTCCAATGCCAATAGCCAACAGGTGATTGACTATTTAAAAGGCCGTGGATTATCTGGTGAAATCGTCAAACATTGGGGTATTGGTTATGCACCCGATGAATGGGATGCTGTACTGACCCAATTTGGCAGTCAAGCTGAGCAACAAAAACAACTGCTTGCATTAAAGCTCATCAATGAAAATGATAACAAAAGACGGTATGACTTTTTCCGTCACCGTTTAATGTTCCCAATTTTAGATAAACGCGGACGAACCATTGCCTTTGGTGGTCGAATAATCGAAGGCGACGGCCCCAAATATTTAAACTCTCCAGAGACTAGAATTTTCCATAAAGGCTATGAACTTTATGGCTTGTATCAAGCACGACAAGCTAATCGTCACCTTGATCGTTTATTAGTGGTCGAAGGTTATATGGATGTAGTAGCGCTTTCGCAATTTGAGATAAATTATGCAGTAGCTGCTTTGGGAACAGCAACAACGCCAGAGCATATACAGACGATGTTTAAGTCGACCAATGAGATTGTGTGTTGTTACGATGGAGATAGAGCTGGTAAAGACGCTGCTTGGCGAGCATTAGAAAACGCTTTGGCCTATCTGAAAGATGGCGTGGTAATGAAGTTTCTTTTTCTCCCCGACGGTGAAGACCCGGATACCATGGTACGTAAAGAAGGCAAAGAGGCTTTTGAACAGCGTATTCAAGAGGCTATGCCGCTATCAAAATTCTTATTTAGCACTATGTTGGCCCGTCATTCAGTTAAAAGTATTGAAGGAAAAGCCAGCTTGAAAGCTGAAGCAGAACCCTTGATACAACAAGTCATCGGTGAGAATCAAAAAGATATGTTGATGTCGCAATTGAATGAGATATGCGGCGACGGTCATCGTTTTAAGCAGTCTTTAGATGTCAAAAAGGCAAAACAATACCAAAAACCCAATGATACCAACTATCAGAAAGTCGACATGAAACTATCCCCCGTGCGTTTGATGCTCCGCTTATTGTTGGATAGTCCAGATCTTCCGACCCGTGTCCCCAAAGTAAAATTGGAAGCCTTTGCTGAGGACCAAAGTACCGGTATGCGTATGTTGCAAGAAGTATATCAGTACTGTATCAGACACCCTAAAGCCACGACAGCGGTCATGCTAGAGTCATTTAGAGAACACCCATTAGGGAACGCATTGGGCAAATTATTATCTATCGAATTACAAGACAACATAAATGTCGAAACTGAATACGTCGCCTGTTTTAAGACCCTATTGCGGCAATATTTTGATTCTAGATTAAATGAATTGTACCAATTAGAGAAAAACACCGGTCTTAGTGAAGCGCAATCTCAAGAACTGGCCTTGTTAATTCGGAAAAAGTCCCAATTGTAAAATCCAGTGAATGCTTTTTTTGAGCAAAATTTGAGTAAAGAATGTAGAAAGACTAACCTATAATTTAGGTGGAATTTTAACCATCCTTTATGCTATACTGTCTAATTCGCTGAAAGGTGGTAGTACGAGTGCTAACTGACTGAAAAGTCAACCAAGTAGCAGACTCGAATTGAGAGCAAATTTGACGTTTTCTTCAAATGTCATAACAACGTGTAAGGTATACTGTGCAGAGCAAGCAATCCCAGATTAAACTCCTGATTGCCAAAGGCAAAGAACAAGGTTATTTAACTTTTTCTGAAGTGAATGATCACTTACCTGCAGATATCGTCGATTCGGATCAGATCGAAGATATCATTCGCATGATAAACGATATGGGTATTCAAGTGTTTGAATCGGCACCCGATTCAGACGAACTATTAATGCAAGAATCTACCACGGATGAAGATGTTGCAGAAGCTGCTGCCCAGGCATTAGCAACGGTAGAAAGTGAAATAGGTAGAACTACTGACCCAGTACGTATGTACATGCGTGAAATGGGGACAGTGGAACTTCTTACCAGAGAAGGCGAGATTGAGATCGCCAAACGAATTGAAGATGGTATCAATCAGGTGCAATGTTCTGTTGCAGAATATCCTGAAGCCATTACTTATCTGCTTGATCAGTGGGATCTGTATGAAGCGGAAGAAATCCGCTTGAGTGACATCATATTAGGCTTCGTTGATCCTAACGAAGAAGATGTAGCGCCAACAGCAACGCACATTGGTTCTGAACTATCCGATGATGATCTTGATGATGAAGATGATGATGGTAGTGACGAAGACGATGAAGAAGAGGATGACAACAGTGTTGATCCTGAACTTGCGCGTGAAAAATTCGCAGAATTAAGAGAGCAATACACCAAAGCCAGAGCCGTTATCGAGCAAAAAGGCCGAGCTCACGCTGATGCGAAAAAACAAATCGCATCACTAAGCGATGTGTTTAAAGAATTCAGATTAGTACCAAAGCAATTTGACCGCATGGTTAAAAACATGCGCGATATGATGGACAGAGTTCGTATTCAAGAACGTCTTGTTATGAAATTCTGTGTTGTTAAAGCTAAGATGCCGAAGAAAGACTTTATTCATAAGTTTGCTGGCAACGAAACTGTGACTGATTGGTTATTTGAAGCGCTAGAGTCTGATGCTCCTTACATAGATAAACTGAATGAGTACAGAGAAGAAATCGAGCGTTGCATCAGTAAAATGAATACGGTTGAGCAAGAAACTGGCTTAAACATTCATGATATCAAAGACATCAACCGTCGCATGTCTATCGGTGAAGCCAAAGCTCGACGTGCTAAGAAAGAAATGGTTGAAGCTAACTTGCGTTTGGTAATTTCAATCGCGAAAAAGTACACCAACCGTGGATTACAATTCTTGGATCTGATTCAAGAAGGTAATATCGGTTTGATGAAAGCGGTAGATAAATTTGAATACCGTCGTGGTTATAAGTTCTCAACTTATGCTACATGGTGGATTCGTCAGGCGATTACGCGCTCTATTGCGGACCAAGCACGTACGATTCGTATTCCGGTGCATATGATTGAAACAATCAACAAGCTGAATAGAATCTCGCGTCAAATGTTGCAAGAAATGGGTCGTGAACCTACGCCAGAAGAATTGTCAGAACGCATGGTAATGCCAGAAGATAAGATCCGTAAGGTGTTAAAAATTGCGAAAGAGCCAATTTCAATGGAAACGCCCATTGGTGATGATGAAGATTCGCATCTTGGTGACTTTATAGAGGATGTGACTATTACACAACCTCTAGATTCTGCTACTGGCAACAGCTTGAAGAATGCAACCCAAGAAGTGCTTGCAGGCTTAACAGCTCGTGAAGCTAAAGTACTGCGTATGCGTTTCGGTATTGATATGAACACCGACCATACTTTGGAAGAAGTGGGTAAACAGTTCGATGTTACCCGTGAGCGGATTCGTCAAATTGAAGCCAAGGCGTTACGCAAATTAAGACATCCAAGTCGGTCAGAGTCATTAAAATCCTTCTTGGACGAATAAGTTCTAACAAAGAAAAGGCGCTTTTAAGCGCCTTTTTTATGGTTATAATAAGGTAATGGATGATGATGCTGGATCAAAAGGAGATTTATATGGGTGTGTCTTACTTCATTGTGTTTCTGCTGTTGTTTTTTGTTATGAATGTCCTACCTTGGGTGCTCGCTCTTATTTCTAGGAAAACTTCAGGCAATAATAAAGTCATTTGGTTTTTAATGTCATTTTTCTTATCTTGGCTAGGGTTTATTGTCTATTACTTCATTGTAGTTAAGCCTGAATGGAAGGCGAAATTAGAAAGAAACAAACCAAAGAGGATTTTGCGAAACGAAAATGGCATGCCAATTAAAATGTATGATAAATCTTAATACGAGTCTGGGTTTAATACACAATTAGTTTTTGGTTTTGTTATCGCTACAAGTATTAGAAAATCAGTATTGTGGTGCACTACTAGGAAATCTCAAACCCTATAAATTGGTGTACAGCATAGCAACATTGCACCTTTCGTAATGACTGCCGAATTCCTCCATAATACCAACATCATGTACAAATCCATTTTTCTCATAGAGATGAATCGCGGCTTCACAGGCTGTATTGGTTAGCAAATAAAGGCGTTTTATGTTGGGTTGAGCTTGAGCTTGAGCAAGCACGTATTGTAATAATTGTTCCCCTACCTTTAAGCCTCTGGCACTATTTGACACACCCATTTTGGTTAATTCAAAATCACCCTCGCTACTTTTCATTAGAGCGCAGGTACCTATGATGCCCAAGGACGCATGCTCAGCAAACCATATATAGCCGCCCTTTTGAATGATGTATTCTTCAGGATTTTCTAACACTTGAACATCAATGGGCTCTAATCGGAACATTTGAGTTATCCATTCTCTATTTATGTTTGTGAAATGATGTTTCAATTTAGGGTTGAAAGCTAAAAAAGTAATCTGTGACATGTTTATTTGCCATCTAAAGGCTGTGAATTAAGCTGAAATTATTGACCCTAGAATTTCTCATTTTATTCATACTTTTGTACAGATATTTTTGAAAGTTTTACAGATTATTTGCTAAGGATAATTATTTTATTAATATATTCAATATGTTACAAATGGCATTTAAATCGCATATTCAAAATCGACTAGACAACAAAGGAGAGTCGATATGTTTAAACGCACATTAACAGCAATTGCAATCTCAGGTATGTTAACAACTTCTGCTATGGCTTCTGACGGTAAAAATGACTGGAAAGAAGATGCAATGGACGCTTGGATTGATGGTAAAGCTGAAGCAACTTTGTTATTCAACGGTAATTTAGATTCATTTGACATCAATACGGATGTAGAAGACGGCGTAGTAACGCTAACGGGTAAAGTCGATAACGACGTGGACAAAGAATTAGCATCAGAGCTTATCCTAGGCATTGACGGTGTTGCCCGTGTAGATAACATGTTAACTGTTACTAGAGTACATTCAGATGAGATGGATGATGATGATGAAATGACAGCATTTACCGACGCTAAGATTGGTACCGTCATTAAATCACGCTATTTATTCAATAGCGAAGTACCGGGTATGGACATTGACGTAGACGTCGAAAACAAAGAAGTGACCTTAAATGGTAAGGTTAAATCTAAGGAAATAAGTCAATTGGCTGAACAAATTGCTAAAAATGCCAACGACGTTTCTAAAGTCGTAAACAATTTAACGATTGAAGACGACATGGATAATCAAGCAGAATAATAGTTTCTGATAATTGAGAAAAGCCCGCCTCGCGGGCTTTTTCATTTGTCACTGACTAAAAACCTCAGCAAGCTTATCCTTTGTGACTGGCTTTACGATAAATTCAGCAATATTGTACTCAGTTGAATATTGCAGATTTGGCTGCTCACCACTTATTACGAAAAGAGGTGAATGTGGATGATGTTGGCGAATAGCACTTAAAAGTGCAGCCCCGCCACCGTCTGGCAGATTTAAATCAGAGACTACAGTCAACTCACCATCTGCATGTTTCTGAAGGTTTTTGTAAGCATCGGTGGCAGAGTGAGCGACACTTACTTGATATCCCAGTTGAGTCAACAACATCTTCATTATCATGGCAGCGTCTTCGTCATCCTCAATCAACAACATCGAATTTGGTAACGCTTTCACTTGTTCATTTTGTGATTGAACTGTTAGGTACTTGGTCAATACTCGGTAAAATATCTCACTATCTATGGGTTTAGTAATCAATCCGTTAAAGCCTAAGCTAATCAGTTCATCCTGAATACTAAAGGTGCTTCCAGCGGTCATCGCCAATACTTTACATTCGATCCCAGCTTGTTGAATATTTTGAATCGTTTCCTGCCCAGTCATTCCAGGCATTTGCAGATCCATCAACACTAGATCATATTTGTACCCTTCTAATAGTTCGATTGCCCTTCTACCATTTTTGGCAAACTCTACTTCAGCACCTGTATTTTTGACCAACTGACCGACCAATTGGCGGATTTCAAAAATATCATCCACCACAAGTACCTTGCCGTTAAGACTAGGAACATGCTGGGATTTTTTAGTGTATTGCTCAGTAGAGAAGTCGAAAACTTCTTTTATGCTTTCCGGTGTAATTTGAATAGGTACATCAATATGGAAACAGGTGCCCTTGCCTATTTCACTCGTTGCTGTAAGGCTACCATTCATACGTTGGATAATTTCGGCACTGATAGAAAGCCCTAACCCAGCGCCACCGGACTTTCTTTTTGATACATCTTCAAGCTGAGAAAATGGTTTAAAAATTTCGTCGAGTTTGTTTTCTGCAATACCAATTCCAGAGTCTTGAATATCAATGGATAATCTAGGTTCAGTTTCACCATGTTGCTGTAAGGTTAGTCTCACTTCTCCTTGATCAGTAAACTTTATCGCATTGCCTAGAATATTCAAAAGTACCTGTTTACAGCGGGTTTCGTCTAAAAGCGGGCGATTATCCACTGGTTGTTTGGATTCGAAAACTAGGTTTATACCTTTATCTGCCGCGGCGACTGTTAATAAACCGTAGATATCGACCAGCATTTGACGTAAATCGCATGGTTGTCGATGGAGTTCAAATTTATCTGCTAACAATTTAGATAAATCCAACACATCATTTAACAGACTCAATAAATGACGTCCGTTTTTTTGAATAATTTTTAGCTCTTTATTTACTGGTGCTGTTATGGGGTTTTCCAGCAACAGATCAGCATAACCCAAAATAGAGGTTAAAGGTGTTCTTAACTCATGGGATAAATGCGAAATGAACCTATCTTTAGCTAAGTTTTCGGATTCTATTTGTTGATTTCGAATACGGCTAAATTCAAGCGCTTTACGCGACACCGCATAACTAATAGATTTTTCAAACGTTGGTGAATCTATGGCTGCCTTCGGAATGTAATCTTGGGCACCTTTTCTAATTACTTTTTTCGCGATATCGTCATCGCTTTGTCCGGTTAATAAGATTATTGGAGTGCTAACTTGTTTTTCTTCTAATGCCACCAAGACATCGATGCCAGTAAAAGAACCGAGAAAGAAATCTAACAAACAAAGGTCATAATGGTTATTCGACAATTTTTCCACAATCGCAGAAAAATCCGTTTCTACGGTAAAATCTCCGTCAGTCACCATCAATTGACTTAGACGATCTTGGATGATGAAAACATCATCTTCATCGTCGTCGGCAATTAATATACGCTTAATAGATTCCATTCAATTCTCAACTATTCAAGATTACCGGGCAAATTTGCCCATTCGTACCAATAATCATTTAAGGTTTGCATTAACTTCACCAAATCTTCAAAACTGGAAGGCTTTGAAAAGTAGCCAGAAGCCCCCAAGGCGTATCCTTGCTGTATGTCTTCGATTTCTTGAGACGTTGATAAAATGATAACGGGAATAGCTTTAAATTTTTCGTGCTCTTTTAAGGCTTTTAGCACTTCTCTGCCGTCCATGATGGGCATATTTAAATCCAACAAGATGATATTGGGCACTTTTAAATCTTGCTGCTGTTCTAGATCGTTTAAATAGTCCAATAAGGCTTTGCCATCTTTAACAACCCGCAGATCGTGCTGAATGCCTGCACTACTCATGGCATCTTGAGTTAATAAAATATCATCGTCATCGTCATCTGCCAATAAAATGGTAAATGGCAAGTTACTGAGCTCTTTTCTCATAAATTTTCTCTGGAGTCTAAACTCAACTCGCTATTATCTAAAGGCAGGTAAACGTGGAATTTCGCCCCCTCATCTTCTACTGCTTCGGCTTTAATTACACCATTATGTCTTTCCACTATACGACGACAAATTGATAAGCCTATGCCAGTCCCTTGATATTGTTGTTTACCATGTAAACGTTGAAAAGGCGCAAATATTTTGTCCGAGTAAGCTTGGTCAAAACCTATTCCATTATCAATTACACTAATCTTAACCCAGTTTTTGAAAATAAACTCTGCTTGTTCCTCGGGTTGGTCAATTTCTTCTACTTTGATACGCACTTTAGGGTTTTCAGATTTTGAACTGAATTTCACCGCGTTATTTAGTAAGTTATAAAAAAGTTGTTGCATCTGCATTGGATCAGCTTGAAGTTTAGGTAAAACGTCAGCTTCAATGTTTACATGCGCCTCTGAAATAGCTTCAACAAGGTCTTCTTTTATGTCACTTACTATTTTATTTAGATCGACTTTTTCAAAGGGTTTACCCTGTGTATTTACACGTGAAAATTCAAGTAAATCACTAATTAATTTACTCATACGTTCTGCAGCATTTAACATGCGATTTAAGTAGTCGTTTCCTCGCTGATCCATGACCTCATGGCAGTGTGCGTGCAATCTTTCTCCAAATGCACGAATTTTTCTAAGGGGTTCCTGTAAATCATGGGAAGCAACAAAGGCAAAATCTTCTAATTCTCTGTTACTTCTTGCGAGTTCTTGAGAATATAAAGATAGCTCTTTTGTTCTGTCTTCTACCGCACGCGCAAGTTCTATGTTTCTAAGTTCAATTTGACGGCGTTGATTAAGCTGCTCTCTCACTAAATAACGTGCCAGTAAAAGAATGCACAGGGTCGCTAAAAAACTGACGCCAAAAAATATCCACTGATTGCGCGCTGATTCTTTGATCGCAAACTGGAGTTTACCGATGTTTTCCTTACGCATTTTTTCTTCATTTTGCGCCAGTTTAGAAAATATGTCGTCATACTCTTGATGCTTAGACTCACTGAAAATATGACTAGCAAAGATATTTCTATTTTGAATTGGGGCTTCTTTTAGCTTTTTGAGTGATATATCGATGTCGAGCACGTAGGTCGATAAGGATATCAACATTCTGTCTATTAACCCTTGCTGATACGCCATTTCGCTTTTTTGTGCTTGCAGTGCTTTGATATTCATTGATAACTTGGTTCGATTATCTTCTAACAATTTAGTATCGATATTTTGTACCGAAAATACGGTGTTAGAAATTACCCTATCCATGTTCAACACGGCCACGTGAAGATCTTCTATGGCGACAAGTACATCCCCTGAATTACGAATACTGTCTTGTAAGCTTTCAAACTCATTAAGATTGGCTCTGGATAAAAAAGCATTAATACTGACAATGCAAATCAATACTGCTGACAATACCATCCAAGTTAATGGCGATATTTTATTTTTCGGGATATTACTCTTTATCATCCAGCGTCGCTTCTACTTGTTCGAATAAACTTTGTAAGCCATTTGAACAATCTTTGCTATGTTGAATAATTTTATCTGCTGCCTCGACAATGTCTTTTTCAATGGGATTCCCAGCAACTAACATCTTAATCAATTCAGCCTGCATACTTATGCCATTCATAGGTTTTCGCAGGTCATGAACCTGTTTAGATACTTCTGCTTTGGAAATAGCCATTAGATGTCTTCTCCATAAGCATGCAAACGGTTGTATAAGGTTTTTGTGCTAATGCCTAACATATCAGCGGCCATACTCTTGTTTCCATCGACCTCTTTTAGCGTCGCATAAATAAGGGATTTTTCAACATCCTCTATGGTTCTGCCGGCTTCAATTCCCTTAGGCTGTTTTGATTTAACACTGGCAAAAGGCGATTCGAAGTTTTCTGGAAATTGCAGTTCTTTGGAGCCAGGGTCACTAAGTATGAAAGCTCTATGAATGGCATGTCTTAACTCGCGGACGTTGCCTGGCCAGCCATAGTTTTGCAACATAGTTAACTGACTTTTTGATAATTTGTAAGCTTGATCATGTTGGCGATTTAATTCCTCTACAAACGCATTCGCTAGCAAAGGAATGTCTTCGATTCTTGAGCGTAAGGGGGGGATTTCTATCGGAAATACAGCCAACCTAAAATAAATATCTTCTCTGAGCACGTTGTCTTCTGCAATACTTTGTAAATCTCTGTTGGTAGCACTGACTACTCGACAATTAACGCTTATTTCTTGAGTACCGCCCACACGGGTAAGTCTATTTGTCTCTAATACTCTAAGTAAGTTAGGTTGCATATCGATGGGCATTTCTGTTACTTCGTCTAAAAACAAAGTACCTTTGTTGGCTCGCTCAAATACACCTCTTTTTTGCCCCACCGCGCCAGTGAAAGCGCCTTTTTCGTGACCAAAAAGCTCACTGCCAATTAATTCTTTCGAGAAACCACCACAGTTAGTGAATATTAAATCACCTTCTGGCTGACTTGCATTATGGATTGCATGCGCTACCAACTCTTTACCAGCCCCACTTTCTCCCATTAGCATAACGTTGGCGTCACTTTGAGCTACGCGCTCGATCATGGTGTAAAGTTTCTGCATAGGTGCTGACTCACCAATTAAACAACCAAAATGCAACTCAGTCTTTTCCGTGGTCTTTTTACTTTTTTTAGATTTGCTACTTAATACAAGTTCTATATCTTCTCGTTGAATTGGCTTCATCAAATAATCCACATTGGGACCGACCAACTCACTTATGGTTTTTTTGATTTTGGGATTACCGGTAATAAAGGTAACTTTGGGTAATTTGCTCTTGGTTTTTAAATGCTCATATACATGTAAACCAGAGCCATCAGGTAACATAAAATCAATAAACACATGATCAAATTCGTTAAGATCTAACCACTCTTTGGCATCGGCAACAGAGTCGGATATAGACGGATGATGCCCCAAATGCTCGAGCAATTTTCCCATAATAGTGTTGAATTCGGGATCATCATCCACGACCAGTATTGATTTCATTCCTTTCGCCTATTTAATTTTTATTCTGTTAAGAAATATTTACGCTTTTTGCTGGGGCCCAGATCAACTTTTCCAGCACAAATAATTTGCCTCAACTTAGCATAAATAACTCATTAAAAACAAAAAAAAGACCAATCTATTAGGATTGGTCTTTTACGTCCGAAAGATCGATTGATTAACAATCGTCGTCTTCCATTCCAGTTTCTTCTTTAGCTTCTTCACACGCATCCTCAAGCTCGTTACCTGCGTCATCAGCAGCATCTTGGATGTTTTCAACCGTGCGGTCAAATTCTTCACCTGCATCTTCTGCCGGACCATCTTCACATGCAGCCAATAAACCGATTGAAAGTGCTACTGTAAGTGCCATTAAAATTTTCTTAAACTTCATTTGATTATCCCTCTTTTAAAATTAAAACGTCTTGTTTCTAATGAATTAACATTTAGTAAATGGTTACACTCTCGGCTTTTTGCCTCTTAAAGCGCCAGCCACTAGCGAAATCACTAACAATGCAAGAAATACGAAAAACAAAATCTGTGCGATACTACTAGCCGCGCCTGCAATGCCACCAAAACCAAAAACTGCTGCGATAATTGCTACGATGAAAAAAGTAATTGCCCAACCTAACATGGTATTCTCCTTAGTTGTCTTATTAAGATAATTACACATTCACTTTTCCATTAGCTAATTTAATGCCATTATTTAACATACTGTTTTATAAAGAATATTTTTAAACTTCAATGGATTTATAAATTTCTGTGGAGAAGAAGATACACAAATGTGAGTAATTTTTTCCTAGCAGTAAGCGCAAAAATTACCGCGTCCTATATTTTGTAACTTAAGCAAAATAGGCAAGATTGGAAATAGAGTTGAATTAGCTGTTTTAACAAATAAGCTTGAGTCTGCCATACACCAACAGTAAAGTGCGCTAAGGGCTAATCACTGTCAATTGATGACTATAATGAAAATTGATTTAAAACTTTTCCACTTTCTATTTATCCTTACGCTTTTATTAGGTTGTACAACCGAAGAAATGCCTGCGCCTAGTTGTAGAGTAGAAGCAGAGCAATTTAATGATTACAAAGCACCTGCAGCTTGCCTGATAAATTTAGGCGGCAAATTATTAGTTCTAAAACGTCCTGATGGAAAATTTGATATTCCAGTACGAAATAATTTTTCCGATGAAAGTGCACAATGTGCTGCCCACAGAGCGGTTTGGGAGGATACAGGATTAAATGTCGAAGTAGGGACTAATTTAGGCATTCTAAATCAAGAGCAAAATCTCTGGGTTTATGAGTGTGAATTAGATGCTGGGTTTGATGGATCTGAAGAAGCTATACCTGTGCCTTATTGGGCTACGCAAGTTAAAGGTATTGGATTTATTGACCCCTTTGCCATTACTTTACACGAATGGCATAAGCCTGACGAATTTGTCAATGTAAGAGATGCATTTACTAAGCAAATTAAATACAAAGCAATGAAGCGATCAACCAGCAGTGATATTGATCAATGAGGAGATAATTAATGCCGCAATACAAAGCCCCCCTTGCCGATTTTCAGTTTTTACTTAATGACTGGCTGAATATCGAACAGCATTATCAAGAAGTTGGCGCCGAGGGCATGGATGCAGAATTGGTTTATGAAATTATCAATCAAGGTGCAAAATTCGCCGAAACTATCGTTGCCCCGTTAAACAGAGAAGGGGATGAACAAGGCTGCAAACTGGAAAATGGCCAAGTCACTACACCCCATGGGTTTGCCGACGCATATCAGGAGTATGTCGCTAACGGTTGGAATGCCATGTTAGGCAACCCTGAATTTGATGGACAGGACCTGCCATACACCGCTGCTATACCTGTGCATGAGATGTTAAATTCAGCTAATTTGAGCTGGCGATTAACCACAATGCTGACAGAAAGCGCAGTATTGGCGATGAACAAACATGCTTCGCAGGAGTTAAAAGATCTGTATTTAGCCAAACTGATCAGCGGCGAATGGACTGGCACCATGAACCTCACTGAGCCGCATGCAGGAACAGACCTCGCCCTATTGTCGACTAAAGCGGAACCACAGCGAGATGGCAGTTATAAGATTACTGGCAATAAAATTTTTATTACCGGAGGCGATCAAGATTGGACATCCAATATCATCCACTTAGTTTTGGCTCGATTACCTGATGCTCCAGCCGGTGTAAAAGGTATAAGTTTATTTTTAGTACCTAAGTTTTTACTTGATGATAATGGCGAACCAGGTGCAGCTAATGCTGTAAGCGTTGGAAGCATTGAGAAGAAAATGGGAATTAAAGCTAGCCCTACTTGTGTGATGAACTACGATCAAGCGACAGGATGGCTAGTGGGCGAAGCGAATCAAGGCTTGGCTTGCATGTTTACTATGATGAATGACGCTCGCTTCCAAGTTGGCTTACAGGGACTTGGTACTAGCGAAGCCAGTTATCAGGGTGCATTAGAATACGCCAGAGAAAGATTGCAATCTCGCGCGCCGCAAGGCGTTCAGTCACCAGAAAGTAAAGCTGATGCGATTATAGCGCAACCAGATGTCAGAAAAATGCTACTGACACAAAAAGCTTTTACAGAAGGATGTCGTGCATTATCGCTACTTTACGCGCAACAAATGGATGTAGAGAAATATGCTAGTGGCGAAACGGCGGAAAAAGCCAACCAAGTCATTGCATTCTTAACGCCTATTTGCAAAGGGTTTATGACTGATATTGCAACTGAGGTGACCAATTTAGGTGTTCAGGTATACGGTGGGCATGGATATATTCGCGAATGGGGCATGGAACAACTAGTAAGAGACACTAGGATCGCTCAGCTTTATGAAGGTACTAATGGTATCCAAGCCGCAGATTTAATCGGCCGAAAACTTACTCGTGATAAAGGCAAAATGCTAGCCGCCACAATAAGTCTATTGCAGCAACGAATTGATGCCATGCAAGAAAACGAGAATCAGCAAAAGGCGTTGCAACTCTTGCAAGAATGGCAAAATACCTCTGAAGCCTTGTTAGGTCTATCTGCTGTAGATGTTGCCGGCGCTGCGACTGACTATATGCATTACAGCTCTTATGTGATTTTAGGCATTTTATGGTTAGATATGGCGTCATGTGCAAAAAGCACTAGCAACAATTTAATTGCTGCGGGCAAAAGTAAAACATGTGATTTTTACTTGAAACGATTGTTGCCCAGAAAAGACCTTTATAAATCCGCTCTTTTAAGCTCAGCAGCAGATTTACTTGCAGTCGATGACCAAGAGTTTGACTATCACTAGTGTTTAGCTCGGATTAATTTTTTTTAGCCGCTTACATCAGTTAAGCGGCATTGATTTTACTTACCTTTGCTAACGCATACTGCAAATCATCTATTAAATCTGATGCATCCTCTAGACCAACAGACAATCTAATCAAGCCTTCAGAAATACCATGTTCAGCTCTTTCTTCTGGACTGTATGTAGAATGTGTCATCGATGCAGGGTGTTGAATAAGTGATTCGGCATCACCGAGTGAAACAGCACGTTGGATCAACTTTAAATGGTTCATGAAACTAGCGGCATCATGCAAATCGCCAGCAATTTCAAATGTAATAATCCCGCCTCCCATTCGCATTTGTTGCTTTGCTAATGCATATTGGGGAAAGCTTTCATGATGAGGGTACGTCATGTGCTTTACATTAGGGTGTTGATATAAGTATTGGGCAACTTTATTTGCATTTTCGCTATGCCTTTGCATCCTTAGTGATAAGGTTTTTATACCTCGCATAATCAGCATCGCGGTAAAAGGTGACATACAAGCGCCAGTCATGTCTTTTAACCCTTCAAGTCTGATGCGCTCCACCATGGCTTTGCTGCCCACTAAAACGCCGCCAATCAGATCTCCATGCCCACCCAAATACTTAGTTGCAGAATGCACAACAATATCGGCTCCCATAGTGACCGGCTGAGTTAACATCGGCGATGCGTAAGTATTATCAACCACTGTAGTCACATGGTATTTTTGCGCTAATTGGCAAACCCGTTGTATATCTACAATTCTCATATTTGGATTTGCTGGGGTTTCAAAATAGATGACTTTTGTATTTGGAGTAATTGTGGACTCAATAGCATGAATATCCGTCATATCCACATGTCTTATGTTGACACCAAATTTTCCAAGTCCATGATGTAAAAAAGCGTATGTGCACCCGTAAATGGTGCTATCCACAAGAATCTCATCGCCTGATTTTACCAATGTCCAAAGTGTCGCTGTTATGGCTCCAATGCCCGAGGCGGTAGCTAATCCAGCTTCTGCGCCTTCTAAATTTGCCACTCTTTGCTCTAAAATACTCAACGTAGGGTTTGAAATGCGAGAATAAAAGTGTCCTTGAGTTTGCCCTGAGAAAAGATCAGCACCTTGTTGAACCGACTCAAAGGTAAAAGTAGAGGATAAATGCATGGGGGGATTTAATGCCCCCGCATTTTCTTGTGACGAATATCCATGATGAATTGCTCGAGTTTCGAATTTATAATCTTTGTTGTGGTTCGACATACCAGCCCTTAAATTCCAACTGTCAATTTAAGTATTTTATGCTAAATTAATTAGCATTAAGTTCTCATTTAATGCTTTAAAATAGGATTTTTTAGCATTTTATTTTAAAGAAATTCAGCTTTATGGACAAAATCGACCGCAATATCCTACGGGAATTACAATCTAACGGAAGAATTACTAATCAAGAGTTAGCGGATAAAGTCAATTTAAGCCCATCCCCATGCTTGAGACGCGTTAAACTGTTAGAAGAAAAAGGTGTTATCAAAGGCTATCATGCAGAAGTAGACAATGATGCCTATGGTCTTCCTATTATGGTGTTTGTCAGGGTTCAATTAGAAAGACATAGTGCTGACGTAGTCTCTCATTTTGAAAAGGAAATTGAGCTGATAGACAAAGTATTAGAATGCTTTGTTATGACTGGGCGCTCAGATTACCTATTAAAAGTAGCTGTAAAAGATCTTCATGATTACGAAACATTTGTGCGTAAACACTTGCACGCCATTGGAAATATTGCATCCATCGATACAAGTTTTGCTTATGGTACGGTCAAATCGACCCGTGTATTACCCTCGATTTAACACAAGCTTTTTTCAAAAATAATATAAATTGTTTATTTTTTAATCGTTTCGTGTATTATTCACATATACTTAAGTATATATTAGACAAAATAATAATAACGACAGAGTGGCTTTTTTCTCGTTTTCCAGAGAAAAATCCCACCTTATGGTGCGCAAATGAAAATCTTCCTTATCTGTGAAAACGAAAAGCAGAGGGTGTGGCTAAAGGCGTCGTTAAATATGATACCTCAAGTCGATGATGTCATCCCGCATGAAAAAGGTTATGAATTGGAAGTTGAAGAAAATACCTTCAATGCTTCCGCAATTGTTGTAACCCAAGAACAATTCGCGCCCTTAAGGCGCCAACTTTCTAAACAATATTCTGCAAAAGAGTTGCCCTGCCCTATTCTTGTGCTTAGTGACAGCTTTGATAGCTTTGATGTATCAGGTTATCGCAACTACACATTAGACGCATTCCCAACTCACGCGATAACCCCCGAGATCCTCACTTATTTGCTGAATACTTTAAAACGAGATTTTCGAAAAGATATAAGGCTTAAACGCTTAGCTCACTATGATGCTTTGACTGGCGCTTGCAATAGGCATCTGTTTAGTGACCGTGCCAAACAAGCCATCAGCGCAGCGCGGCGGCAACAAGAGTGTTTATCCTTTATGTATTTTGATTTAGATAAGTTTAAACAGGTGAACGATAAATACGGGCATTTGGTTGGCGACAAATATCTTAAGGCATTTGTAGAAGTGGTCAATAAAAATATCCGAGATATGGACACGTTGGGGCGATTAGGAGGCGATGAATTTGGTTTGCTATTACCGAAATTAGATAAAGCCAATGCACTTAAAATGGCACAAAGAACCTTGAAAGCATTGAAGATGCCTCAGGAGATCGGTGATCAAAAATTAAGAATTGGGGCTTCTATTGGCATTGTTTCCTTCGGAAGTGAAGAAGAAATGGACCAGCTTACTTATAAAAACCTGATTGAGTTTGGTGACACTGCATTGTTTGAAGCGAAAAAGAAACCAGGAAGTCAGGTGCAGTCTTATAACTTTGCAACCAAAACCACAAAAAAACAAAAAGTCGCGGCCTAAACTTAAACTAAGCTTCATTAAAACAAAAAAGCCCAGTTTTCACTGGGCTTTTGCACATCTGTAAAACAATCGATTATCGACTAAATTTACCTTTAATTAATTTGTTCACAATACCTCGACCATTAGCTCGGTTACTGTTTCTATTAGCTAAATAATCAAGATAAGTGGCTAGCCATACAGCAGTATCAGCACGGTTGATGACACCATCTTCATTCATATCTGCTGCAGGATTATAACGTCTTTGTCCTTCGACTGAATTATAAGCTCGAACGATAATGACGTAATCTCGCAAGTTCAGAACACCATCGCCATTTAAGTCAGCACGTGCTACTGGATCTTCCAGATACACACTAACGATCAATGGATCATGGTCAGATGAACGATAAGGTGATTCATCATAGTACTGGTCTGGTTTTGGCGTACTGGTAGAGCGCATATCCAAGTTGTAGTCAAATACATCAACTTCAGATGCGTTTATATTCCACTCAGCAATACCTGTAACCACTTCTGCCGCGGCATCATTAGCAAGGATATAATCAAGGGTTCCTACTTGACCGCGGAACAAGTAACTGAATGCTTCGTCAGATTCAGCCGCAGCTAAAAGGTTTTGATAACCGCCCATTTCTAGTTCAACGATAGGATCTTCTTTAGCATAAGAGTTCAAGTCACCTACCACAAACACAGGCTCACCATCAAAGGTTTGCGCTAACCATGCTTTAAGACCTATAGCAGCTCTAACGCGAGTTAGGTTGCAATTACCCTGTCCATTATCACTGTCATCACCAGCACCACAAGAACTACCTTTTGACTTAAGGTGGTTAACGTTGACAACAAATGTTTTACCCGACTCTAGATGTTCAAATTGCTGGGCAAATGAAGGTCTATTGCGTGGTGTAAGGAACAATGGTCCATCGGCATCTTCAATAGAGTTATCAGAAGTCAATACCTGAACCGCTCCTACAGGAGATACTGCTGCGGGTTTATAAATAATGCCAACAGACTGAGAACTGGTTGATTGTGCAGTTCCAGCATCAATAAAGGCATAAGTACCCTCTCCCATATACGCATTTAATTCATCGGTTAATTGCGCAATAGCACTTAAGGCGTCGTAACCATCGTTTTCAATTTCAATTAAACCAACAACGTCTGCATTAATTGAAGTAATGGCTGCTACAGTTTTAGCAATCTGACGCTCAAGTTCTTCTTGAGATTCTGGTCCAAACGAACTATCGAACTCTTCGCCTAAACCGTTCCCGTTAAAGAAATTCAATACGTTGAATGACGCAATCGTTAAGTTACCTTCCAATTCTGGAGCATAAGGACGTGCTTGTGATTCAGTCAATAAGTTAGAAACTGGACGTAAACGATAGTTACTAAAACCATAGTCTAAAATATACTGGCCACCAGAGAACACAGTGCTACCAAGTCGTAACGGATTGTAAGTCGCTAACTCGCCACCGAATGTATCTGGGATTTCACCATAACTTCCATCAGTTAAGTTATCCAGAATAATGCCGTTTCTACCATTCAATGCTTCAAGTGCAAGCGCTTCTGCAGAACCCGGCGTGTGAATTTGGGTAGGTGTATACAACATTTCTGTTGATAGTACTACTTCACCAAATCTAGCGTAGTTATAGTTATCACTTACAGTTAAATCTTGGCTATTTTCAACTAGCATGCTTTCTAGTGATTCCAGATCAAAACCTTCCGCAAACGGCAAGGTTAAGGCAACCGGGAATACACTAGCTTGACCACATACATCTGAAATTTCGTCTGCAGCGATACTGGTTTTATTGAATTGCTCAACCACTGTGCCGAGCACTCGTACTTGGTCACCCACTAACAAACCTGACACATCGTCACTCAGTACAAACAAAGCTTCAGAAGTTGTGGCATCACCATCTTCATCCGCCGGCTCTTCTTGAATGAAGAATCCGCCAATGGCTTCATTAATAGAGGTTACTACAGCTTCCACTACTACAGTTTCATTGGTTAAAGGAGAGCTTGAACCGCTTCCTTGGATTTCAGAGATATAAGTCGCAGGGTCCAAACAAAGACCAATTTCTAATCCCGGCTCTTCTCCGCCATCGAACGGATAGTTACCTAGACCATCGAAGGTGTCTTGGGCAAAACCTTCCCATTCAAGGCTTGGATCAAATACATCATCAGGATTTGTATCACCTTCGGTGACTGAAGTTAATCTTCGAATAGTATTGTTTTGAGTACTGATAGGACTTGAACCCCAGCGGCTACCTGGATCAAAACCTACCTGCCCAATAGCATCTAAGACTTCATTGTCGGCATTAAATAACACAACAGCGTCGTCACCGTTAAAACTTACCGCGCCCGTTAGAACATCTGCTACATCAGTAATCGCACCTGTTGCACCAGAGTTGGCGACTACGTAGACGTCGTTTGCGAATAACGTACCGGTTAAGTTAATCGTACTGTTAGGAGTAGATGCACCATTGTTGTATATAGCAACGGAGTATCCATCAAGACTAACGTCTGCACCTGTTAAATTAACAATTTCTACGGCTTTGTTTAAACTTGAACCTTCGATGTATTCTGAGAAGAAAATGCCGCCCAATTGAATACTGAAAGAAGCTAATGGAATTTGTTCACCAGTGGTTACACCGTCAAGTGTATTAGGTGCTACAACTGTCCAGTTGCTAATATCAAAAGTACCGTCAGCAGTGGTGTTAGGATTACGGTAAGCGTAAGAATCTAAATATTCCCAAGCTTGACCTGTACCATCGGTATTTTGGTCACCGTAGACATCAATTAATACACCATCGCAGAAAACTTCAACTGCATCATCGCCGTTGATGGCCATTGAACCTGAAGTGTAATCTGGCGCAAAACCAAAATAGGCTTCAAAGTTTGGTTCTTCAGTGGCTATATAGATATAGTCGCCAGCGCTGGCAGATACTGCAGGGAAAGTAAATTCTTGACCATCAGTACCACCGCCATTGTTTGCGCTACCTACGCCACAAGCGCTTAGATCAGCGATGTTTTGTGTAACAAAGAGCTCTATTGCTTTAGGTGTTCCACCTGAAAGTGTGCCGTCTACTACCGTTGTTAAAATAAGCGGTGCAGCAGATGGCGTTGGAGGATCGCCCGGATCACCTGGATCACCTGGGTCTCCCGGATCACCTGGATCTCCCGGATCGCCTGGATCGCCTGGATCGCCTGGATCGCCTGGATCTTGATCACAGTTTTCAGCAGTATAAATCGCATCAACAAAGCTTGGATTGTCAACGAATGGATTTCGATTTCCTTGATACTGATAAATTTTGTTATGTCTATTCGCTTCAATATCGTCAACTGGATCCTGTTGATGCCATTGAATAAGCGTACAAAGCATACCTAATCTAGGCTCTCCAGGACCTGTAGTGGTGTTCACTAAAACTAGGTCTGGTGTGTCATCACCGGAAGCACCTTGGTAGCGAGTGTCCATATAGAACATCATACGTGCTACGTCACCTTTCACCTCGTCACGAGGTTCGAAAGAATCGTTATCTATGCGATTGATTGGAGATTCGCTCAATGGTGCATCTGAATTGTCATAATCTAAGTTACCACGTGAACTATTGATTGAAATATCCGTGGGACGAAGATGATGGATGTCAGTGTAACCGTCTTGAGAGTTTGAAGGGAATCCATGAGAATTCGGCCAACTATGTTCACGGTTCCAGTTATCTGGGTTCGAAGATTGACTACCGCTACCGTTAGTAAATTTACTTTGCGAACGACCAGAATAAAATAAGATCACGTTGTCAGAATTATTTGGGTCTTCGTCAGAAGCAGTCAACGCACTCCAAACTTGAGAATAAGACAAAGGCGTATGGCCTTGGGTTGCTTTATCTGTCAGTAAGGCTTTTACTTGTGCAGCGGGTAATCCATCGTTAATAGCATTAAATACGTCAGCATAGAAACTTAAAGAATCAAAAGAATCCGGATCAGCAATAGGTGATAAGTCTGGGCAGTTGAAACATGGAGCGACTAGCTCGCCATCTCCTGGGTCACCTGGGTCGCCCGGATCACCTGGGTCTCCTGGATCACCCGGATCGCCTGGGTCTAAATCAGTTGTGTGCTCACCTAGATTGCTGAAGTCGTCTTGCGGTAAAGCGGTAAATTCAACGCTAGGATCAAAGGCATTGAATTCGTCTGTATCGCCTGTTGTAATTTGAGGAATACGGATAATGGTTGCGTTTTGCGTAGACACACCACCGACATTCCACGATGAACCTGGGTCAACACCTAGTTGCCCTATCGCGTCTACTGTAACGCCATTGTTTGCCAAAACAACAGTATCATCGCCGTTAAAAAAGTTACCAGAATTCGTTAGCTGGGCGACAGCTAATATGGCATCAGCAGCGTCATTATCTGCTACCACATAAGTTTCACCCGGCGCTAACATGCCTGAAAGTGAAATACTATTACCAGCAGAAGTATTACCATTGAAGTAGAAATCGAGCGTGTAGGTACCTAAATCAACAGCAGCTTCACCTGCATTGTAAATTTCTACAGCTTTATTGTTCGATGATCCTTCAATGTATTCTGAAATAAAGACATTGGCGTGGGCGCTAGAAGCGGCTAGCATCGCCAACGATAGAGTCGTAAGGGTCTTTTTCATCACATAGGTCCATTTTTCATTATAGTAAAAATAACCTGCACCAAAGTACAGGTCATCTATGAACTATATGTGACAAAATTTTGACGGTCTAGTCTAAAATTGAAATTTATTGATAACTTTTCGCAAAGATGTACTTGAAGATAAGGTGCCTAAGTCAGGCACCTCAAGCGCTACGCGGCTTTTACATCTTTAAATGTAGAATTGAACCAATCGGTCAACATTTTTTTCTCATAATAAAGCGGGCGGTCATTTCGGATAGAGCGAGGTCCTTCCAAAAATCCCATATCCTTAAGTTTAACATTTTCGGACATTAGGACTTCACCGGCTTGATCAATCAATTCATACGAAAATTGCATTCTAGGAATATCAATACGACGAATTACTCTTACGTCATACATATTAGGATCATTAAACAGTGACATTCCAGCTCTTGTATCACCAGCCAAATCTAAATCTGTTACTTGCATTTTTAATTGATAACCTGCAGGTAACTCTGCGGTTAACTTTTCAAAATGCTTTTGAATAGTATTAAATACATAGCGACGATACTTTTCAGTACTGCTGATACGGTCTCGAACATCAGTAAAAGATTTAGGCTCTATCCATTCAATTCTTACAGAATTCTCTTCACTTTCTGTCACTACAGTTGAGGATTCTTCTTCAGCCGCTAATACATGGCTACTTGATAGAAGCAAGGCAAGGCTTAAGATTATTGGTTTCATAGAACACCCCCTTGAGGTAATTAGTAAGCTTAATTATAAACTAGCTACTTAATATACGTTAATTTTTTCATTTTAGTTGCTTAACGTCGTTTATAAAGGTTTTGGCAAAATACCTGATTGCTCAATTAAACCACAAAATCGAGTAAGGTTTTCCCCAAACAAATACGGATTCTTATCCTCTGAAATACAATATCGTTGATGAAAAATATTAATTGAATCAACGTTTTCAGTTACTTCGATAACATAATCTGTTTGATGCGGTTTCAGTGACATATTGTTGCGCATGAAATCATCTCGCAACGTCATTATCTTCTGTCTATCAGGCAAATTGATCACGGTACCTGTCCAACTTGAAAAAGTTTGACCAATACTCATAATTGCATCTCTTGCCCAGTTTGTTTGCAAGACCCAAATAATTAATAGCACTTGCACGACGATAATAATTTTGCGCCACATGTATTAAGCCGTTCTCCTTTATACAACAGGGAGTTACTGTATATTGTGAATACTTCCTATTGTCAACGCTTACCTTCATTAGAGGGTATCTAATATTAAAAGTTCGTATGATGTTTAAATACAAAGAGTGAATGTTGATAATATTGATCTCAGTTAATACTTTAGTGGTCAAACTTGTTATACTGTTGCAAAAGTCATAGTCGTATAGGAATTGCCTTACACATGAATGAAAAAATTAAGGTAAAGGACGTCACGCCGGTCAAGGTAGAAAAGCCAACGTCATCAGTTAAGAAACCCAATTATTCTGCCCGCAGTCGAATTTATGTCCGGGCTGTTGAAGGTATTTTCGAAAATATTAGGCGTTTCTTTGGACTCATTTTTCTTGGGGGCTTTGCTTTAGTCCCTTGGATTCCCTATGACGGTCAACAAGCTGTGCTTTTCAATATCGCGGAACAACGATTTAATATATTTTCTCTCACCTTGTGGCCCCAAGATTTAACCGTTTTAGCTTACATACTAATAGTTTCGGCATTTGCCTTATTTTTTGTAACCACCTTTGCTGGGCGAGTATGGTGTGGATTTATGTGTCCTCAAACCACCTGGACTTTTATTTACATCTGGTTTGAAGAAAAAATCGAAGGACCAAGAAATAAACGAATGAAGCTTGATCAGCGCAAAATGGACGCTGATAAGTTTATTCGTAAAACACTCAAGCATATCGCTTGGGTGGGAGTTGCATTACTGACGTCATTAACCTTTGTGGGTTACTTCACACCCATCGATCAGTTGTTTGTCGACTTTTTTACCCTTAATACCCCTTTCTGGATTGGTTTTTGGGTCATCTTCTTTACTGTTTGTACTTATGGTAACGCTGGATATATGCGAGAAATTATGTGTACTCACATGTGTCCTTATGCGCGTTTTCAGTCTGCTATGTTTGACAAAGACACCTTTACTGTCTCTTACAACCCAACCCGAGGTGAAAAACGAGGTCCTAGAACTCGTAAAATGTCCCAAGAAGAAGTTCAAGCAAAAGGACTTGGTGATTGCATCGACTGTAACCTTTGCGTACAGGTCTGCCCCACCGGCATAGACATTCGCAACGGACTTCAATATGAATGTATCAATTGTGGTTCTTGTGTGGACGCTTGTAATGGGGTGATGGACAAAATGGGATATGACAGAGGACTCATCAGCTTCACGTCTGAACATCAACTTGCAGGTGGCACGACTAAAATTGTTCGACCTAAACTTATCGGCTATGCCATTGTTCTTACCCTCATGTGTAGTTTGTTAGTCTGGGATTTAGCCTCAAGAGTGCCCTTAGAGCTGGATATAATTCGTGACCGAAATTCTCTTGATCGGGAAAATATGGAAGGCTTTATTGAAAATGTGTATACATTGAAAGTCCTTAATAAGTCTCAAGACGAAGCTACCTATACGATTTCGGTAGAAGGTTTACAAGATTCCAAATTTTATGGTGATCAGCAAGTGACCGTACCTGGCGGTGGTGTCTACACATTACCTGTCAGTATTGGGGTCTCTCCTGATAATCTTGAAGTTGGTACCCAAAAGATTTACATACACGTTAGTACTGTTACAGCACAAGGTGATACTATAGAGGTAAGCGAACCTACTACCTTTATATTTACCGGTGTCTGATTTTAGTTTTAACCGATTAACGCCAGATCTTATTCTGGATGCCATAGAAAGCCTAGATGTCCGAGTTGACTCTGGGCTTTTAGCATTAAATAGCTACGAAAACCGCGTTTATCAATTTGCGCTGGAAGACGGTAGGCGCTTGGTGGCTAAATTTTATCGCCCATCTCGCTGGTCTACAGAGCAAATTTTAGAAGAGCACAACTTTGCTTTAGAGCTGCAACAAGCCGAATTACCTGTGGTAGCGCCGGCGCTTTTTGCAGGGCAAAGTTTGCATCAATATGACGGATATCAATTTGCGCTATTTCCTTCGGTTGGTGGACGACAGTTCGAGGTAGATAATTTAGATCAATTGGAGTGGATGGGACGCCTAATTGGCCGAATTCATGCCGTTGCAGCTAAACAAAACTTTCAGTTTCGACCACAAATTTCGATTCAAGATTACTTACAAAAACCATTGCTACAACTGCAAAACTCATCCATTGTACCTAGCCACCTGCATGAATCTTTTTTCACAATTTTAAAACTAGTAGTCGACAGCGCTAGCAGCAAATTCACGGATAATTATACCAGTATTAGGCTGCATGGTGATTGCCATCCAGGTAACATTTTGTGGCGCGACAGCCCTATTTTTGTGGATCTTGATGATTGTCGTCAAGGCCCGGCCATTCAAGATTTGTGGATGATGATGAATGGCGACAAACAGCAACAATTGCTGCAAATAGATACCTTAGTCAGTGCATACGAAGAATTTTATGACTTCAATCACCAAGAGCTAAGCCTAATTGAGCCATTAAGAGCGATGCGCATGGTTCACTATATGGCATGGCTAGATAAACGTTGGGAAGATCCCGCATTTCCAGTAGCATTTCCTTGGTTCGGTGAAGATAAGTACTGGGAAAATCAAATTCTCGCTTTGAAAGAAGAATTTGCTAATTTACAAGAACCCGCATTAAAGCTTCTCCCATAAATCATAAAACAAATTTAACCATTGTACTTTCTCGCTAACAAGGTATAGTGCCCGCCGTTGAGGTGCCCACTATTCTTGCAATAGTGCGTTAAACGGGAAACAGGTGCGATACCTGTGCTGCCCCCGCAACGGTAAACAACGTAAACTCATTAAGTATGTCGAAGGTTTCGATAGGTCAACCACTGTGTATGGAGCAAGATGTTTTTGCTGAACATGGGAAGGTCTTAGTTGAAGTTGTGAGCCCGGATACCGGCCTTGATATGGGTGTTTGAAATTCAAACAATTTGATTCATTGCTCGGGCGGAGCAATCAACAAGGACAACAATGAAAAACAATACTAGTATTGCGCTGATTTCATGCGCAACCAGCCTCCTTTGCCTTTCAACCGCAAACGCTGTAGAAACCATCACTATTACAAGCCCACGGACCCACATTCAGCAACAATGGGTGACAGGAAGCTATGTCAGCATTGATAAAGCACAAATTGAAGCTTCTGGTGCAAACACAATCGCTGAGCTTTTATCCTCTGTTTCGGGAACCAACATATCAACGTCAGGGCCCTTAGGTGCGTTAACTGAAATAAGATTTCGTGGCAGTGAATCGAATCATGTTTTGGTGACCGTGGATGGCGTAGAAATTAATGATAATGCTCAAGGTGGGCTGATTGATTTAGCTCATCTTACTACCAATAACATTGAGCGCATCGAGATTTTAAAAGGTCCTCAAAGTGCATTATGGGGCAGTGCTGCAGTAAGTGGCATTATCAACATAGTAACAAAAACCGGCAGTCAAACTAAGCGTTCCTCTTTAACAGCCGCGTATGGTAATGCTAATAGCTACCAGTTGTCGGCCAGTACATCAGCAGCATTCGACAAGGTTCATTACAGCGCAGGGTTATCTTATCTCCAAACAGATGGTCACAATATTTCCAGAGTGGGTGACGAAGATGACGGCTATGAAAATTTGTCCTTTAATGGCAAAGTGACTTGGCAAATAAACACGGCAAATATTATTGATGCTAATTTTCGCTTTGTTGATTACACCAATGAATTTGATGAGGTGAGTTTTCTTACAGGATTACCAGCGGATGCTGATAATCAAACCGAAGGAAAGCAATATTCGGGCGCCTTGCGTTGGCAGTTTTCCTCTGAAAACAATATTTGGTCTCAAATCCTCACCTATCATGTTAGTCGAAACCGTAATGACAACCTAAGCGCTGGACTTGATACTGGTAGTACCATTGGCAAAAAACAACGCTTACTGTGGAACCATCAGTTTTCCATTACCGAAGATAGCATTGTTAATTTAGCTTACGAACATGTTGAAGAGGACTTTGAACAACGAGGACTTGCCACGCCTTATGGTGATCCTAATCAAATTCAAGACACCACTTCAGATGCACTGATCGCAGACATTAATTATCAAGCTAACAACAGGATAAAACTCATTGCAAACTACAGGTTTGATAAAAACAGTGATTTTGACGACGCTGATAGTTACCGTCTTGGTACTAGAATACAATTATTAGATCAAGTGACCTTGTTTGCTAGCCAGGGTAAAGCGATTAAAAATCCTAGTTTTACTGAAAGATTTGGTTATTTCCCAGGTACATTTTTAGGTAACCCTGAATTAGAACCTGAACAAATAACAGGCTCAGAAATCGGTTTAACTTGGCTGAACAATCTATATTCTATGGAAATCAGCCTATTTAAAAACAAACTGGAAAATGAAATCCTTGGATTTGAATACGACATTGACTCTGGACTTTATACTGCAAAAAATGGGGAACTAAATACCCAACATAGAGGTCTAGATGTCAGGTTTTACCAAGAATTAGCAGATTTTCGTTGGCAGATAAGTTATAGCTATTTGGATACACAAGGGCAGCAAAGTAAGCAATTACGTCGCTCTGCCCATTCTGGCAGCTTTTGGGTGAGTTATACGCTGGCGCCAAAGCATAATGTTTATGTGCAAGCGGATTACACAGGTAGCAGGATGGATGTTTTTTATCCTCCCTATCCCTTGCCGTCAGAATTGGTTGCGCTTAAAGCATATTGGTTAATCAATGCTAATTACCAATACAAATATAGCGAAAATCTGAGCTTAGCTATGAAGTTAGAAAATATCGCCGATAAAAGATATGAAAATGTGTTTGGATTTGTTGGCAAACCCTTTGGTCTAATGGCAAGTTTAACTTTCACTTGGTAAAATACTTTGTATTAATTTAGATAACGCGTTTGCTTATCAAGCGCGTTATAATGATCTACGAATTTTTTAATCAGTATTAATGTCTAACTGTCATTTGCTCAGTATAAACATTAAAAATAGAATCAAAGGTTAGGACGTTACATGAAAAAAATCTTTTTGGGACTCTTCGTTGCTTTAATGGTGCCTTTACAAGCCATCGGTCAAGTAAATCTGTGGGAAGAAGGTGAGCACTACCAAGTATTGGATGAAAAGTTATCATCAAAGCCAATAGTGAAAGAATATTTTTCTTTCTGGTGTCCTGCATGTTTTCGCTTTGAATCTATGGTAGGTGAATTACAACAACAACTTCCAGAAAAAGTAAAGTTTGAAAAAGTCCATGTAAATTTCATGGGATTTACCACCGAACCAATTCAAGATCACGCCACACTTGCAATGAAAATTGCAGAACGTTTGGACAATGGTGATTTCCTAAAAAGCAGAATGTTTGACTACATACATGTGCAACAACAGGGTAAAAACATTTCATCCTTAGAAGATTTTCGCCGCTTATTTATCGTAAATGGCGTTGAACCTGAAGAGTTTGATAAATACGCGAATGGCTTTGCTGGTAAAAGTTTATTAGTGAGGAATAATAACGATGTTAAGAAAAACAGAGCCTATTTAGGTAGCGTTCCAAATTTCATCGTTAACGGAAAATATCAAGTTTTACTAGGCGCTGAAGGATTAGAAACTTCTCAAGATTACATTGATTTAATTCTGTGGTTGCTAGAGCAAAAATAGTTTCCTTATGAAAAACAAAGGCAGCTTAATTTAAGCTGCCTTTTTTATTGGCGACGTTAATTAGGCCAATTCATCTGAAGCGATGCGATAACGCGGATCTTCGTTAACATTAATTTCCACATATTCACCGGCTTTTTTCAGTAATTGGCGACACTCAGTACTTATGTGTCGAATGTGCAGTGTCTTACCCTGCTCTTTATATTTGTCTGCTAAACCGTCTAAGGCATCAACGCCTGAGCTATCCCAGATTCTTGACTCTCTAAAGTCAATTACCACATCTGCAGGATCATTTTGTGGATCAAAGATATCTCTAAAGTGCGACACTGACCCAAAAAATAAAGGGCCTTCTAAGTCATATACTTTCCAACCATCTTTATCGGTATGAGTCTTGGCGTTGATATGTGTTGCGTGTTTCCATGCAAACACTAACGCTGACACTATGACACCGACCACCACAGCAATGGCTAAATCGGCAATCACTGTCACAGCAGTTACCAAAAACAACACAAACGCGTCTTCTTTATTAATGCCTCGAATGATCCTAAAGCTCGCCCACTCAAAAGTCCCGATTACCACCACAAACATTACCCCCACAAGGGCAGCAAGTGGGATCATCTCAATTAAGGGGGCTGCAAATAGAATAAATGCGAGCAATACAATGGCCGCTGTAATGCCAGATAAACGACCACGACCACCACTGTTAATGTTAATCATGCTTTGCCCGATCATGGCACATCCACCCATGCCGCCAAAGAATCCATTGACTGTATTGGCAACGCCTTGACCAACACATTCTTTATTTCCTCGGCCGCGAGTATCTGTCATTTCATCTATTAAGGATAAGGTCAGCAAAGACTCAATAAGACCTACTAACGCCAAAATAATAGACGTAGGAAGAATGATATATAGAGTTTCTAAGGTAAAAGGAATTTCAGGAATCGCAAAACTCGGTAACTCACCCGCCAATGTTACACCTGCTTTTTGGTCAGCAGGAACTGAATCTCGCACAAAATCTATCACCGTACGCGCTTCAAGATCTAAACCGTGCACCAACAATGTCACTGTTATAATGGCGACCAAAGATGCTGGTACCGCCTTGGTTAACTTTGGCAATAAATAGATAATCGCCATGGTTAATGTCACTAATCCTAACATCCAGTACAATAGGCTTCCTGACATCCATTGAGATTGCCCGACTGCAGTTTCAATTTTGAACTGACCTAATTGAGCTAAAAATATCACTATCGCCAAGCCATTTACAAAGCCTAGCATCACAGGATAAGGTACTAACCGGATAAATTTCCCAAGCCTAAACACACCGGCTAAAATCTGAATTAAACCCGCCAAGACTACCGCAGCAAAAAGATATTGCACCCCATGGTCCTTAACTAGAGCGACCATGACCACCGCCATTGCCCCTGTAGCACCAGAAATCATACCTGGACGCCCACCAATTGCCGAAGTAATTAACCCCATCATGAAAGCAGCATACAATCCGACCATAGGCTCAACACCTGCGACGAATGCAAAAGCCACTGCTTCTGGCACTAATGCAAGAGCAACAGTAATGCCCGACAGCAGGTCATTTTTTACGTTGCCTTGAGCACCGTTGAAATGATTAAACATAAAAAAATCACGTATTGATTAACAAAGGAGCGCGAGTGTATCAAAAATTCCACAGGTTTTCTTTTAACAGATTGTTAAATCTGAATAATGACTAAGTTCACACTCGCAAATCGATGAGTACTGTCGCTACAGCATATATGATCCCAGCAAGGACAACCAGCAAAGGAGAAAAGGATCGCCATTTAAACAAAGCAAACAACACGACCACGAAAAAGATATCGTTAGTGTGGGTTATTGCACTAGTAAATACAGGATTGACGAAAGCTGCACCGAGTAATCCGACAACACCCGCATTAACACCCGCTATCGCATTTTTAATAATTGAATACGCCTGTAATTTTTGCCAAAACGGCAATACGCCCATTAGCAACAAAAATCCCGGTAAAAATATTGCGAATGTCGCAACACCCGCATTTAACAAAGGAAATCCTTGAGAATCAACACTAAAGCCTAAGTAAGCTGCAAATGAAAATAATGGTCCCGGAACACTTTGAGACGCGCCATAGCCAGCCAAAAAACTAGATTCGTCTAACCAATGATTAGCCACGGTAACATCTTGCAGAAGGGGTAATACAACATGCCCTCCACCAAATACCAGTGCCCCAGATTGGTAAAAGCCGGCGAATAAAGCGGCTAAATCAGCATCCTGATTAGGTGATGATTGTAAAACAAGGACAACACTAAGGGCTAATAGGGTAAAAAAAAGTGACAAGCAGAATCCGGCTGCACGCTTACTTACATTAAACCTTATCGATTGCTGTTCAACATTGTTGTGGTTAATTACCAGAGCGCCTGCGACTGCGGCAGCTAGCAAAACCGCGAGATGCACACTCAGATAAGGTAGCATCAAAATAATACCAGCACTTAAAATAGCAATCGTCTTTCTTTGCAGACCAACACATAAGTTTCGCCACATACCCCATACAGCGTCAGCAACAATGACCACAGCAGCCAATTTAAGTCCGTATACCAGCATATATTCAATATCCTGAGGTATGAGAGCAAGACTCTTAGCGAACAAAATGAGTAAAATAATAGAAGGAGCAGTAAAAGCGATAAAAGCTAAAATAGCGCCGCCCAAGTTAGCCCTGGCATAACCAATAGCGAATCCTAGCTGACTGCTAGCAGGTCCAGGTAGAAACTGACACAGTGCAACCAGTTGCGAAAACTCATGATCTAACAACCATTTTTGTTTTACCACAAAGCTTTGTCTGAAGTAGCCAATATGAGCGGCCGGCCCTCCAAAGGATGTACAGCCTAAATATAAAAAACGCCAGAAAATATCCATATAATTTTTAAATAACGCTGTAGCACTAGACACTAAAATAAATCCTCATAAGTCCCCACTTTTATGGGAAGAATTTGCTTAGATGCATGAATAAATTTCCCAATATTTTCAGAAACATCCTACCTTCTATTTCAAACCTTTGATTTTAAATACATTTTGGAATGGTCTCAAGTTTGCTTTTACCAGCTTAGAGTAATAATTATTGGCAGAAGCTGCTGCGCCATAAAAAGAACCATTATGAAGGGACATTATGTTTATTGTTAAATATTATGCGTTAGTGTCAATACTGTTTTTTTCAGTTGGGATCTTTGTTGAAAGTATCTATTTTAAGGCAATTCTTTTCTGGATCAGTGCGTCTTTCGGGATCGTTACCATTGCCTATATTTTTGACATACCTAAAGTGTTTAGAAAAAACATTGATGGGAGAATTCCTTGGTACATAAAATGGTTAATGATGCCATTTTTTTTATCCGCACAAATTTATAATGCATGGTCTAGAAAAACCGATTCCGTCCCCATCCTGCAAGAAATTACCTCAGACCTTTTTCTCGCTTGTCGTCTTTTTCCTTCCGACGTAGAAGCATTGAAAGAAAAAGACATTAGCGCGATATTCGATGCCACCTCTGAATTTGATGGACTCGGCAGTTCTTCAGCGTGGGAAGGCATGCATTATTACAACTTGCCTATTCTAGACCATAAAGCACCGCATAAATCAGACATTCAGCATGCGTTGTATTGGATCGACAATCAAATTTCTAGCGGTAACAAGGTGGTTGTTCATTGCGCTTTAGGTAGAGGGCGTTCAGTGTTAATAGTGGCGGCTTATTTGCTAGCGAAAAGTCATGCATCCAGTGTTGATGAAGCACTGTCGATTATTAGTTCAATTCGAGAAACCGCTCGTTTAAACAAGTTTCAAGATAAAAAACTTAATCGCATGCTGCAAGACGATCAATTGAAATTGAAAAAGCACATGACCTTGATCGCCAATCCTAAAGCCGGAGGTGGTAAATGGGTGGAAAACAAAGAACACATACTTGCATCGCTTTCGCCTCACTTTATGTTGCATATTGAAGAGACTGAAGCCGACACTGATGTAACTGCCCTAGTTGAGAAAAGGATTAAAGAAAAAGCCGATATTGTGGTGGCTTGTGGCGGTGATGGTACTGTGAATCAAGTTGCTCAAGCACTTGAAAATACTAACACGACTCTAGGCATCATTCCCTGCGGTACCACTAATGCGCTGGCCCATGTGCTACTGGGTTTTTCAACCAAGTTTGACGGCATTAATATCGCCTGTGATGCTTTAATTAATGGGAATAAAAAAGCCATGGACGTTATGCATTGTAATGATGAGCTCAGTATTCTTGCAATAGGCTTAGGTTTCGAGCAACAAATGATTGAAAAAGCCAATCGTGAGGAAAAAGACTCTCACGGTGAATTGGCCTACCTGCACGGGATGAAAGAAGCGATTGAAGAAAATTCACCGATAAAAATGAAAATAATCATAGATGATAATGAAGTGTCTCATGAGGAATTTTCAAGTTTAGTTATTGCCAATGCAGCCCCTTCCACCACTGTGCTAGCCCAAGGTAATGGCAAACCGGATCCTTTCGACAATAAAATGGACGTTACCTTATTACTGCATAATGAAACGCCTATAAAATCTGTAGCATCTATGGGTGGAAAGGCCCTTGATTTAGACTTTGAATCTGACATTGAAGATGCTTGTGAGCATTGGTATGCAACCCATGTCCTACTGCAGACTGATTCCGACCAAAAGATTAAATATTCTATTGATGGAGAGCTTAGAGAATCTCAGAAAGTCGACATAAGGATCAACGCCAAAGCAGTGAATATTGTAGTAGCCGAAGATATATGAGCCTTGTTAAAGTGAAGAATCAATATTCACTACGCGTTATATGTCAATAATGCGTACATAAAGGAAGTAAGTAATATGAACGCTTTTTTATATAGGGTCTTTAAAGGGCTTCTGACGATTTTACCTGTGTTTTTAACCTTGTATTTAATCGTTTGGCTAGGCTTGTCCATTGAAAATTTTGCGAAACCTTACCTAGATAGTCCTCTTTACTTTCCAGGTCTCGGCATCCTAGTTTCATTATTGGTGCTGTCAATCATTGGCATTTTGGTAAACGCTTATTTAATTGAAAGCTTGATTAATAAAATCAAAACCTACATAGAAAAGCTACCACTTATCAAAACCTTATACGGTGCGATAAGCGATGCTGTTGAATTATTTAAAGTAAGCAAACAAGAAAATCAAAAACGGGCGGTATTAGTCGAATTAGCAAAAGACGTGTTTGTGGTGGGCTTTATAACCGGTGAGCAAGCCACAAATCTAATGTTTCCTGAAGGTGAAAAAGTCGCTGTGTACATACCTTTGAGTTATCAAATTGGCGGCTACACCATCTATATTTCCCCCAATCAAACCAAACCACTCAACATTGACGTGGAAACCGCTATGCGGATTGCGGTTACTGGGGGCAATTCGATAAAAAGCAAAGTAGAGGATCTAAATGACAGTAGTAGAAAACATAATTGATAATTTATCCTCAGGAGGTAATGAAAACCATTCATCAAAAGTGCTTAGCAGAAATTGCTGACTCAACCTTGTCGTTTAATGATTATTCGAAAGCCGCTTCCCGTGCAGGCTTTCGACGCTTGGCGGATGCCATGGTAGCCGCTGCATACTAATCTTTCATCAGTTTGCGAGTATAACGCTCGCACGCTGATAAACTCTCCCAACCCAAGCCCTTTTTATAAAAGCGTTTAAATGTTTTTCCTGATTCAAAAATGTCATTTAATTTTTGCAGAACACTCGGATGAATATAGTATTTTCGACAAACGCTGGGCGTATTGTTTAGCTCGTTTGCCACTAAAGACACTAATGCTGGGATAAACTCGCGATTTCCTTGCGTCTTGCTTATTTCAGCGGCCTGTTGTGCAAAAAATACCGCCAAACGGCTGGCAGCCCAGGTTCTAAAGAATTTACTGGAAAATTCATCGCCGATAATACGTTTTATACAAGTGTTGATATCGTCATGGGTGAGTTTATGCCATTGGCCCTCTTGCTCATAGCGGAAAAATCGTTGACCGGGAATTTCCAAAAGGTCATCAATTTGTTCTTCTAAATTTTGATTATAAATTTCAAATGTTTGGGGTTTATTGTGCTTCCCAGTAAAACTTAGTTGAAGGGAGTCTTCATCATGCTGGATGTGCCCAGTATTCAAAGTTGTTAATCCATGGGTGCGGTACATTTTACTGTATTTTTCGTTCCCTATTCTGATACCAGTTTCATTTAGAATCATAATTGCTACTGCTATCACAGAGTCTTTCGAAAAATCGTCTTTGCCCATCTGCTCCACACAAAAGCGCCTTAACTTTGGTAATCGACCGGCAAATTTAGCCAGTTTTGAGAATTTTTCTTTTTGTCTCTCTAATAGCCAATTGGGATGGTAGATATATTGTCTACGGTTTTTGGCGTCTATTCCCCTCGCTTGAATTTTGAAATCCTTATTATGGCAAATCGAGACATTTTGCCAGGCTGGCGGGATGGTGAGCTTTTTGATGCGTTGCTTTAACTCTGAGCAAGTGATCAAACTGCCATCTTGATAGTGGTAAGAAAACCCTTTTCCTCGAGACCGGCGTACGATGCACCCAGTACAAAAATCTGATGATATTATATATTCCTGATTTGACTGAATTTTCGCATTCATCGGCAGTTTCTACCTTTTACTATACCGCAATAACTTTATGCTCACCCATTTCCTCAGGATCTATTGTGATACCGGCTAGCATTTTGATTTTGGTGGACATCGACATGTCTTGTTTCCATATCTCAAGGGAACTAATGTCTAAGCGCACAACACGAAGTTCCTCATCTAAAATACCGTTTTCAAAAAATGCGCCTATTACCGGGGAGTAAAGTTCTTTGATAATCTCTTGGTCTTTCTCATGTTCCAAGTGACCCACAATGCTAGCAAAAACATTCTCCTTACAACTAACATATTGAGCGGTAGTTTTACCACCTGTAGCAATCCGATTTTCACGACTTATAAAAAACCATATTTGCTTATAATTGCCTTCTCTAATGCAAGCTCGCATTGGCTCGCTGTGGTCAGCATTTCGGTTCAAACTTACCATTACAGTGGCTTCTTCGTTCATCAATTCAAATAATTGCTTGTGTAGTGCGTTACTCATTTTGGCGTCCTCTATGATAAGAAATAAGGTCTATTGCTTTTCTAAATTCATTTCCATTTCTTCAACGTATTGATCTGCTAAGTTTTCCTTCTCTTTATTGCTTAATACTTTTCCTGCTTGCTGAAAAAACTCTTGCTCTTCCTCTTCCAAATGATGCAAGACTTTATGTTGCAGTTTCTTCATGGTGTTGAGCCAAGCTGGACTGTTCAACTCTATTTCATCTAACTGCTCAACAATTTCATCTATTTCGTGATGCTCAGCAATGCCATGTCTTGATAATTCAATGGTTCTGTCTTGGTCAATTAAGGGTTTGTAGAAATGACGCTCCTCCGCGATTGCATGTGCATTTAATTCATGCTTCAACTGTTCGTAGAAGTCTGCCCGCATAGCAGAATTACCTTGTGTTTCAATTAGGGCTTTCATTAAAGCGCGCTGTTTATCATGATCCTGTCGTAGTGCTTCAAAAATCTTCATCTAGCTCTCCAAATTCTGTCGCTATTTTTTTCGTCTCTAGATCTTTCTCAGCAAGAAGAGCGCCAATGGTCAGATTTAATTATCGATTTGTTTTTATTAAAGATTTACTGGAAGTGATTATATGTTGGTTTGAAACCGTGTAGTTTTTACAAAAGGATCTCGTAAGATATTCCAACCCACTGTATACGACTGACGAGCCACTCGATAGTGGTGTAATTTAAGTGCAATAGACTATTAGGTCGATATTTAGCATAAATTTAGTCTCACTTGGGGGTAAAACGCCCTAATTCATCTAGCCAATCATTTAACACATCGGCATCGTTAATAATGTCTAAGGGAATAGGCTTGTATTCTTCTACATCAAACTCGTTAGCGTATTCTTGCCAACTAACAATAGATTGAAGTTCGCTGTTAATTATTCCATTGCCTTCTTTTGCTGTTCCGCTTTTGACGTCGTTAAGAATTCTAACATCTACTGAATCAGAGAATTTACCGTGCCGATTGCGATTTGCGCCAACTTCTTGCTGAGCTACAAGTTGATTAAAGCTATTCAAAGCTGAAACTGCTAGTTTGCCAACCACGTCAGACTTCACCTGGCTAGAGGGCGAAATTGGTACTTTACTTAAAAAGTTGGCTATACGTGCATCTATTATATTCGTGGAAAGTTTTTTATGGTTTTTTACTTCTACTCCGCGTCTATTCTCATTCGTCAGGTTTGGGTGTTGATACATAAAATTACCCTGCACAAATGCAACACCGTTGTTTTCTTTGTCTAGCTGAAAAAAGCGGACTGGGCCTTCCGCAGGACCCAACTTATAATAGTTATTGACTATGTTCGCGCGACCATTTTCATTTCCATATGTGGAATTGTCTTTCCAGTTGTATATGACATTATTGTAAATTTCGACAAACTCTTCGCTTTGAGGGTACTTAGCGCCTAAACGATATCCATTAATACGAGGGTTTCGACTACTGTGATGAGCGAGAACATTAGATAAAAAGCTGGCATTATTTCCTCCCCATATGCCGCCATAACCATGCTCGCCTTTAACATGATTTGCACTATTTAGACTTTCGCTAATGATACTGTGTTGTAAAGTGAAATTACGATTGTTGTAAAAAGAACCTACTTCGTCGCTAGCCCAACTTAACGAGCAATGGTCGATAATAATATCTGACTGGTTTTTAGCATTTAGTGCGTCATCTTGAGCGCCTTTGATACCAGTTCTAAATCTCATGTAGCGAATAATGACTTGGCTTGCTTTTATCTGAGTTTCTGCGCCTGTGATGACAATCCCTTTCGGCGAAGTTTGTCCCGCAATGGTTATAAAGTCATTTTTAATTTCTAATGGCTTGTACAGATTTATTATGCCGGAGACATCAAAAACAATTACCCGGGGGCCCTTGGCTTTAATCGCGTGTCGTAAAGTCCCTGGTTTGGCTTTTTGGTTATCTTCTAATGAGGTTACGACATAAACTTTTCCACCATATCCCCCAAGGGTGTAGCGTCCGTATCCCTTGGCACCATCAAAGGCTATACGCTGAGACGCACCACCCGCAAACAAAATAGTGCTAAAAAATAACAGAAACACCAATACAACGAGTTTACCTTGTGATGCCATTTTAAAACCTTTTAATGCCAATGCTAAAACGCAAAGTACTTGTGTTTGCCTATGATGATTATCGCTAGCTACAGACTTTATTTACAAGCGATTTAACCTAAAAAATAGTATTTACGATAAGTAAAAATCACTTTACTTAATTTTGCATGTTAATTTTTTGTTGACGCTATTAACATATCAATAATATAATCATGCCACCGGTAGCAACACTTTTCAAGTCTTAGCAAATCAGAATGATACTTAAGCTCGCGATACATATGCACCCCAATTGCCACCGGTGGCAAATAACATATTATTAATTAAAAACCTTAATGGTGGGAGATAATTCCTAATGAAGTATTTTAATAAGGAAGTAATGACACTGACCTCTACCCTAGTGGCGGTTATGGGCATGTCAGGATCTGCATACGCTCTTCAGCAAAATACTGACTCAGAAGTATCTGAGCAACTAAAGAAAGAACAAACAGAAGAAACTGCGGAAAATGAACAGCAACAGGATGAAGAAGTTGAAGTTATTCTTGTTGAAGGGGTAAGAGGCGTAGATTTAAAAGCGCGAGACCTTGAAAGAGGTAAAGATGGATATAGCTCTATAATTGCAGCAGATGATTTAGGTAATTTTGTCGATCCGAATGTTGCAGAAGCGTTACGAAGATTACCGGGTGTGACCCTTCAGCGTAGCGAAGGTGAAGGCAAATTTGTATCGGTTAGAGGTCTAGGTCCTGGGTTTGTATCTGTCAATATCAATGGCTCAGAAATGTCTGGCGTCGGTGAAGACCGGAAAGTCGGTTTAGATGCTATCCCTGCTGACATTTTGGGTTCAATTGAAGTATTAAAAACGTTAACGGCAGATCAGGATCTAAACTCCATTGGTGGCACTGTAAATGTGAAAGCGATTTCAGCATTCGATCGCGGCAGAGACACCTTAAAAGTTCGCATTCAAGATGCTTACAGTGACTTTAGAGAAGAGCATTCTCCTAAATTAAGTATCGATGGGACTTCTCTATTCTCAGATAGAACCTTTGGTATTGGGTTTGCCTTGTCCACTGAAAATAGAAAAACGCAAGTGGATGAAATACGTCATCATAGCTCAAATGAAATGAAATTTTATCAAGCTGATATAAGTGCGAGTGATGGACCAGAAATTCTCGCCCCATCTCAGCTTGAATATCGGCGTGAAATTGCCAACAGACAGCGCCGTGCAGCCTCTCTTAATCTTGAATACAGACCAAATGACAACGCATATTATTATGTAAAAGGTAACCTAACCAAATATACAGATGAAGATATTGCCCTGCGTGAATTTTATGATTTTCAGGATGCTGGTAGTGTGGGTAATGGCGAAATTGCCTATGTCAACTCAGAGACTAAGGAATTTGTTTTAACCGATATTGATATTTTTCATCAGTATTTTATTCAAGGTGGAGATACCACAACAAGGAATTTTAGTATCGGCGGTGAAAACACCATTGCTGAAAGTTGGGTGATTGATTATGAATACGCCCAATCAAAAAGCAGAGATGAATCCCTAAATGATCGTAGAGTTCAGTTTCGAGAACGCGACAACATAGTGTTTGGTCAAGGCCTTAAAGATAACATAATTGGTTATGCGATTTCTCCAGAAGAAGCGGCCGCCTTAGGTGGTTTTGCATATGATCCTAACGATAGCATTTTCGGCACTTCAGGTTCGGGTGATGCTAGCAATTTGAGTAATTGGCAATTTGACAATCTATTTTTAGAAGACGGTGTTCGAGAAGACAAAATTAAAAACGGAAACCTGAATATCACCAGACACTTTTATGACTCTTCTTTTCTCAACTACATAAAAGTTGGAGCAGCATTTTCTGAGCGTACCCATTTTAGAGATAAAAATCGTTCGAGTTTTGAACCTGATGTAGCTGATTGCGGTGGCTCTCAGACCTGTATCGATGTGGTTAACTCTGTTCATTCTGATTATGCCAGCGCTATCCCTGAAAATAGTAATTTTTTCTATCCTTTTGTGAATCGTGATCAAATTGAATTCATGGTAGATAACGCATCAATCACGCGTGAAGGCTCAACCAGAAATGAAGTCTCAATTGACAGCACTAAAGAAGATTACACGTTGAATGAAGATACCAAAGCGGCTTACATTATGGCGCAGTTTCAATTTGGTGACGACATGACTGTAATTACAGGCGTGAGATATGCTGAAACAGAGTTTTCCTCTACTGGATTTTTATCCCTTGAAAACGATGATTTTGAGTTTAACGGAGTCGATCAAGGTAGCTTGGATATTGCTGTTCCACTTTCCGAAGCATCCATTGAATATAGTGAATTTTATCCAAGCGTCCATTTGAAATATGAGCCACATGAAGACGTGCTAGTTCGAGGTGCAATTTGGACCAGTTTTACCCGTCCCTCATTTAAGCAAGCCCGTGGTTTCGCCAAGTTTGACAGTGATATTGAATTATGTCCCCCGGGTAGTGATGACTGTGACGATTCACAAGGTAGCGCCAATATTCGACAATTACAAGACTATACCTTAGGACCCAACAATACATTGGATGTGGGTAATCCTAATTTAATAGCTATGACATCTGTTAACTACGATGCCTCTATTGGTTGGTATGCTGACGACGACTTATTTTTAGAAGCTGCCATTTTCTACAAAGACATTGATAACTTTATCGTAGATGTCAGCGGCATACCGCGCTCTATTCAGGATTTGCCTTTATCATTACCCGTGTCTCAAATCACTGAGTTCGTTATTCCACAAGACTTGTTTTTGAATGACATTAATATCACGTTGAATGGCGAAGACGCTAAAGTGTTGGGAATGGAATTAAGCTACAACCAATATTTTGAAAATGGCTTTTTTATTCAAAGCAACCTAACCTTACTTGACAGTAAAGCGCAACTTGATAGAACGGTGCGAGGTGACAAAGTTCCACTTCCTGATCAAGCAGACCTTACTGCCAACCTTTCAATTGGCTGGGAAAATGAAACCTATTCCGCCCGCGTTATTGGTAACTACCGTTCAGAAATATTAGAGGAAGTTGGCGCATGTCCAGAAGGCACTCCAATAAGTGCTGTCCGAGATTGTAAAATTTGGGCTGATCGCTACCAAGACGCCATAAACACCCTAGATTTTAAGTTTAGAGCCAAGATTACCAAACAACTGAATGTGTACATTGATGCCATCAATATTACCGACGAGAGCGATTTACGATACTTCGAGGGTAATGAGTTAAGTGGCGGCAATATTCTTTACCAAAAAGAAACCTATGGTAGGACTTTCCAACTTGGTATGGATTACAAATTCTACTAACCGAATTCGAAACACATATTAGATAAAAATAAACAACTACAACTAGTTAGTTTCAAAAAAATATAGATTAATTGCATCCTAAGGAGGGTGGTGATGAATCATAAATTAACATTATTAACAACGACTATGGCGACTGTATTGTTAAGCGCTTGTGGTGGTGAGAGCACTACAAACGTGAAAGAAGCGCCTCCACCGGCGATTACCGGTCAGTTTGTCGACAGCCCTGTCGCTGGACTTGGATATCGTACCGATAGCACGCCAAATGGCACAACTAATGCGAACGGAGAATTTTCTTATTTTAGAGGGGAGCAAATCACCTTCCATATTGGCGAATTTGAATTTCCGGATGTACCAGGTTCTAGAGTTCTATCACCATTAGATATGTTTAATGCTGACACACCATTCAAGCAGCCTGTAGTGAATACTATTCGTTTACTTCAAGCTCTTGATATGGATGGTGACCCAAGTAATGGCATAGAAATTAGTCCAAATGCAGCATCGGCTGCTTCTATGCTCTTAGAAGATGGCCAAACGATTACCCAATTTTTTGACCGGCCAACCGACGACTTTGCAGCCGATGTTGAACCTTGGTTAGCGGCAGCAGGTGGCGCAATGAGTACGTTAGCGCCCTTTGATTCGTCTATAGAGCACTTCGTAAATTATTTAGCCACCGAGTATGGTACTTTATTTGCCAATACTTTTGATACCGAGTTAATTAACGGGACCCTGTATTTCCCGCATCTTGAAGGAAGTAACGCTGAACTTGATGTGTTCACTTTTACTCCCGCTGATACATCAGGTTTAAGTGGAACATACACGCAACTAGTTGATGACACCCAAGTTTCAGGTAGCTATGAGTTTGTCTTTGGTAGACGCGCTATCCTGCTAAGTTCCGAAAACCAAAGCCAATATATTATTGTGCGGTCGTTTAATACTACCAATGGCGTTTATAGTTTATGTGTTGAAGATGCACAACAAGGTTTAGCGACCGCAGTTCAACAATGTGACACTGATGAAGACCCAAAAGAAAATTTGTTAGTCACAGAGGAAGAGCAAGCTAATACCGAACTTGAGCAATTAACTGAAAGAGCAAACACAATAGAGCCAGCTTTATCAGAAGCCTTTGATACTGATACGGCGACATTTTTCACTTCGTCTTATAAACGCCTTAGTGATGATGTTAATTCTAATCCTATGTATTTTAAAACTGGCGGAAGCCCTGCCCTTGATCCAACATTAGGCCAACTGACCTTAGCTGGAGCTCGCTTTACCATTGGTAACGCAGCCAGTAATCCCGCCGCCCAAACCTCTGCCAATGATACGGTAGGAACTGGGATATTTAATATTAGTGAAGGTTTCACTATTAGCTTTGATGTTATATCTCATACAAGTTCAGGTACCTTGAATTTGTATGTTGATAACAACACATCTTCACAAGGTAATTCTGTACATGGGGCTGCATCTAAATTCTTCGGACAGTCTATTTCTGAAGAAAACTTACCTACAGGTCAAAGATTTACCTACACCTATGTGCCAGGAACTGATGTTACAGGTTTGCCAGCAAATGACCCAGACGCCCGTATATTAGATGCCAATGTGACCAATTCATTTTTCCAATTGAGAACTGATAGCAGTGGTGACATTACAATTGACAACTTGGTCATTGAAACTGTTGCGGATGCAGTAGAACCTACTGAGCCGACAGAGCCGACGGAACCAACAGAGCCCACTGAACCAAGTTGGGGGCCTCAAGTCGCATTACCTTTCAGTGCAGATTTTATTGGTGTCACAAGCGATATATTTTCAACTGATTTTGCTTCGTTAGAAGACGCTAGCGGCGCGACTATTCCGCTTCTCAACCGTACAGGTGGATCCGTAACTGTGGTAGCGGATGGACTTCAAATATCCAGTGGTCGATTCACCATTGGCGACGCCGATCCAAACACAACAACCACTGGAGAGGATACCAGTAGCACAGGTGTGTTTGATTTAAGCCGTCCTTATAACGTGGTGATGGATATTGTTTCAGTAAGCGATCCTGACGGTGACAATAATTTCCAAATTTACGTAGACAACGATACTAGTAGCAGCGCCTCCTCGCCTAGTGGTTCAGCGTCGAAATTTTATAGTGAGTTAATTAACACTTTAACGCCAGGAACAACACTAACCGTACCTGGATTAATTGCTACTGAGCATAGCTTTATTCAATTACGCACCGAAAGCGGTGGTACTGTGGTTATTAATAACTTACGCATTGAATATGTGAGCTCAGGCTTTAAGTGTGAAGACGAACCTGATCTTTATTACTGTGACGATTTCTCTGCTGAAGATACTAGCAACTATCAGTTACTTTCGAATTTGACTAACACAGATGGTCCGCTTGGCAGTTTTGATTTCCTAAATGACGATGGAAATTCAGTGCTTCGTTACACAGCTGACGGTCGTGGTGGCGAAATTCTATTACTCACTGAAAGTGCAATGGCAAATGTGCCTGATAGCGGTGATTATTTTGTAGAGGCGAGAATTCGTCCTCGTCAAAACAGCACCACAGCGAATAAACACTTGTATTTAATGGGACGCTACGATAGCGAAGGCAATTGGTACGCTGGCGGATTAAATGTACAAAACTCTTCAAGCAGTACTCGCGCTGAAGTAGCTATCAGTATGGGCGGTTCAATTTCTCGTCCTGTACAAGCGCAAACCCCAATTTTATTGGGCGAAAAAGACGGTACTGATGGTGTTTGGTATACCACAAGATTCGAGATGATTGGTAGTGAGTTAACTATCTATGTCGATGGTGAGAAAATGGGAACTACAACAGAATCCACATTCTCAGCAAAAGGCTTAGCAGGGATCTTTACTAACAACCGTTCATTTGAACTTGATGACCTTAAAATCGGCGATCCAAGTGTTAAACCTGTTCAGCTTACCCTTGATTATAAGTCACCGACTTGGGAGACCTCTACTACAGGTGATCCTCTAGTCATTAATGTGACAGCGGTACAGAACGACGGTACTACCGCAGATACGTTTAGCGCCAATTCTAGTGATTCAACTGTGGTTGCATTAGACGTACAAGGTAATGTAATAACCCTTACACCAATGGCTGCAGGCACTGCAACCATAACAGTAGTGTCAGGTTCAGACACATCTATAATGCGTACCATTGAAGTGGAGGTTGCCGAAGGTTTTGTAATGCCTGTTATTACCTATGGAGATATTAACTCAAAACTCAGTCCTGCTGCAGGTTCAAGTAGTCAATATGTAGATACTTCTATACGTTTAAGTTTTGATTCAGCACCAACCCTTGGTGATTTGGGTGAAGTACGAATTTACAACGCAACCGATGATAGTCTTGTTGATATCATTCGTGTAGGTTCTGAAATTGATGCTTTAGGCTATCAAGGACAAGACAGAGTTCGTCGCCTTAACCTTGAATCTATCTGGGTAGACGGTAATGACTTAGTTATCAAGCCCCACAATAGTATTTTAGAGTACGGCGCTACTTATTATGTAGTTATTGGCGAAGGTGTATTAGCAGATGCCACATTAAACAATATTCCGTTTGAAGGCTTAGGCGAAAACAGTAACTGGACATTTACCACTAAGTCTAGTCCTCCTAGCGGTGATATTGTCACTGTTGATGATGACGGTAATGCTGATTTTAGAACTCTTCAAGGCGCCCTGAACTATATGATGGAAACGGTTGCCAAAGATACACCAGCAAAAATCATGGTGAAAGATGGTCTATATAAAGAGCCTCTATACTTACGCAATAAGAATAAGCTTACCATTGAAGGTGAAAGCCAAGCCAATACTGTTATTGAGTTTACTAACTATGAAAGTAAAAACGGTGGCTCAGGGTCGAGCGAAGCACCTGGCACTGGCACACCTGCTGGTGGTAGAAGCGTATTTTTGATTGAAGGTGCTGACCTATTAACCATTGAAAGTCTAACCATTCGAAATACGCACATACGTGATAATCAGTACTCGAATCAAGCTGAAACCATGTACTTCAATAGTGCCGATCGATTGGTGCTTAAAGATGTAGCGCTATTTAGTGAACAAGACACCTTGCTTGTTAAAGGTTACGTATGGGTTTATCAGTCACTAATCGCGGGTAATGTCGACTTTATCTGGGGTTATCCAAATGTCGCACTATTTGAAGAAAGCGAAATCAGAACCATTGGTGATTCTAAAAATGGCGATCCAAATACGGATACTGCAGGCGGGTATGTTTTACAAGCTCGAGTACCGAATGAGAGTGACCCTGGTTTTATTTTCCTTAACAGTGAATTCACTAACGGACCTGGACCTCTCGGCAATGGTGTACTTGATAATTCAACTTACATTGCAAGAAGCGGTGGTAATGCCAATTATTTTGATAATGTAACACTTATTAATAATAAATTTGGCAGCCATATAGCTACTAGTGGATGGGCAGTGCTAGGGGTGAATAACCAGCCAGCACCAAATCCAGCTGTACCTACTGCATTAAGTGGTTGGAGAGAGTATGGAAGTACTGACTTAGCAGGAAACCCACTCGACCTTTCAGAGCGTGTAGGCGGCTATATTCTGGATGACACTGAAATTACTGGCTTAACCCAACGTAATGACATCTTCGCTGGCTATAACAATGGCGAAGGATGGGATCCTACGATTAGCAACGAACCAGTTCTTGGTAGCATCTTAGATGACAAAGGGTTTGCAGGTTATAACTTTGACCTTACTGGCGGTGCTGGTGGAATGGTTGTGACTGTAGACAATGGGCTTGATTTAATCGCTGCCTTAGAAGAAGCATCTGACGCTAATATGCCTATCACTGTTTACGTAGATGGTCGAATTACTGATGCAAATAGCGGTGGCCTAAATCGCTCCATCGATATTAAAGACATGGACAATGTGTCTATTATTGGTGTCGCCGATAGAGGTGAATTCGATGGTATAGGTATTTCTATCAGACGTGCGAATAACATCATAATTCAAAACCTTAAAATTCATCATGTGCTCACTAGCGGCAAAGATGCTATTTCTATTGAGGGTGATAATGATGGTTCTACTACTAGCAATATCTGGATAGACCATAATGAGTTGTACAGTACTTTGGCAGTAGATAAGGATTATTACGATGGTTTAGTGGATAGTAAGAGCGGTGCGAAAAATATCACTATTTCGTACAACTACTTGCATGATCATTGGAAAGCCTCACTACACGGTCATACCGAAGATGATTCGAACAGCAGCAATACTGACCGGCTAATCACCTTCCACCACAACCGTTTTGAAAACATAGAATCTAGATTACCGCTATTCCGTTACGGTAATGGGCACCTTTACAACAATTATTACAACAACATTACCTCTACCGGGATTAACTCTCGTATAGGCGCTGAGTTGTTGATAGAAAATAATGTGTTCGAAAACACCCAAAACCCTATTGTGTCATTTTATTCAGATGTCATTGGTTATTGGAATACCCGAGGTAATGTGTTTGGCACTGGCGTAACCTGGACGACCCCAAGTGGGAACGATGTTTCTGCTGGACCAGATGCAACACCTACATCTAACTATGAAGTACCTTATAGCTATCAGTTAGAAGATGCTGATGTAGTGAAAGCCAATGTGATTAATTTCTCTGGCGTAGGGAAAATAGACCAAAGTAATTTGGATATTCCACCCATCGATGGCGGCTCTCAAGGTACTGATGTTAGCTTGCCATACAGTGAAGACTTTTCTGCAGCGGATAGCGATGAGTTCTTCTCTGCTGAGTATAAGAGTTTGCCAGGAGATAACACACTTCCTCTTAACACCATCACAGGTGGCGGTAGTGGCATCAGTATTAACGATGGTGCCATTACCCTATCAAGTGCTCGCTTCACCATAGGTGAGACAACCCCTGATGTTACAACAGCTAGTGGGGATATAAGTAGCAACGGCGTGTTTGATTTAAGTCGTGAATACAAAATACTCATGGATATAGTGAGTGTCAGTGACCCTGATGGCGACAATAACTTTATCATTTACGTTGATAACAATACCTCTGGTAGCAGTAACTCAATGCATGGTTCAAGCTCTAAGTTTTATTCAGAGCCGATTACTTCATTGACCCCAGGTTCAATCGAGATTGCGGGCTTAGTTGCCACTGAATCTTCATTTATCCAGTTACGAACTGAAAGTGGTGGTACAGTTGAAATCGATAACCTGCGTATCGAGTATGTGGGTCCTGCGGCGATTCTAGAGGAAGACTTTAATAATACAGAGGCAGATTTCTTTTCTGCTGACTTTAAAGGCTTACCAACTGATGACACCCAACCCATGTACGTTAGAACAGGTGGAACAGTTGAATTAACCGAGGGTGCACTTAGGATCAACAGCGGTCGATTCACTATTGGCCAAACCCAGCCTGATATTGAAACAGCGTCTACAGATACCAGTGCTAATGGCGCATTGGACCTAAGCCAAAACTATCAAATAGTGATGGATGTAGTGAGTGTCAGTGACCCTGATGGCGATAATAACTTCTTTATCTACGTTGACAACAATACCAGTAGTAGCAGTAAATCAATGCACGGCGGTGACTCGAAATTCTTCACTGCTGCGATAGTTGATATGACTACTGGCGAGCTAACGGTTCCTGGTTTCGTGGCAACTTCAACTTCTTTCTTACAATTACGCACAGAAAGCGGTGGCGAAGTAGTGATTGATAACTTACGAATTGTTCCAGTGGAATAGCGCAGGCGACCATTTGATCAAATCAAAATCGGTCGCGCTATTCCGATAAGGATTTATCAAAACTAAACAATAAACCAGTAGCTTTTGCTACTGGTTTTTTATTTCTACACTTAAAATAAGTGAATTTTTTATCCAGTAGTTGCGTAACAAGTTAAAATCAAAAGGAGAAACTTATTATGCAATTGTCCAACGTACTAAAAGTCTATGGGATCACTCTGATCGTTTATTTGTTAATGGATGCCATATGGTTAGGCATTGTTGCTCGACAAGACTATGTGGATGCTATTGGTTTTTTAATGCGTGAAGATGTGCCTATTTGGCCATGGGTAACCTTTTACCTTTTGTACGTATTTGTCATCCTTAAGCTTTGTATATTTTGTAGCAACAAACCAAGCTTTTCTCGTGCTCTAACGCATTCGATACTCTTAGGCGCCGCAAGTTATGGTGCTTATAACCTCACCAATTACGCAATGTTAGAAAATTGGCCACTGAATATCACGATTTCAGATTGGGTCTGGGGAACAGTGGTAACAACAACTTCGGCTATGGCGGGCTTTTTCGCGTATAAATTTTTTAATTCAAAATCCCAAACACTTGATTCAACACCTTCTTAACGATTTTATAGTCGCTACAGGACAGCCCGTTTCTGGGATTGTCCTGTGCTTGCCTCTCATGTTTTTGCAAAATGCCGATTAATTTGAACGATCGGTTTATTTGTTAAGACGCTTGGCACATTTTATCCTCGTACCTTTCTATACACTTACTCGCATCAAATTTCTACAATCAGGAAGTAATAATGCATCAACTCAAATTTATCTTAGCCACACAAACGAGGATTCCGCCGAAGGTTAAATCTATCGGCTATGCAATCTTAGTATTATTAATGACAAATGTTAGTTTTTTGGCCGCCGCAGAAGAACCAGCGCCTTTTTGTGGGATTCATTCTCAGGATAATATAGCCCTTGAAGACATTGCGCCTACTTTATATTCCATAGTGTCTGGCGCACCAGGCGAAGCCCGAAACTGGGACTTATTTAAGAGCCTGTTTGCAAACAACGGCACTATAACCCCTGTTTTTCATGAACAAGATAAACCTGTAATAGAACAGATGTCAGTTGCGTCTTTTATCGCCTTAAACGAAAGCTTATTTAATGACATTGGATTTTACGAAAGTGAGGTAGATAGCATGATCATTGAGGTTGGCCATATGGCAACCATAATAAGCCTTTACGAGTCTCGAGAAGCGCCAGGGCAGCCTGTTTATTCTACTGGTATAAATTCATTTCAACTCGTGAATGATGGTAATCGATGGTGTGTAATATCGGTGACTTGGGACAGTGACAAAGGCGGACACCCAATACCTTCTAAGCTGGCTTTGGACTAACAGCAACAGATGACTAAAAGTTCAAGCAATAAAAAAACCAGTAGCTTAGGCTACTGGTTTTAACTATTGAATATTATGTAAATTTAGGCTTCTAATTAGAAGTTAAATTTAACACCTAGTTTCCAAAGAGTTCCTAGTACGTCATAGTTACTTGGGAAAGTGTTACCGCCGTTTGAGCTAGTATCACCCGCTTCACCACCTACTACTGGAGGCTCTTTATCAAACAAGTTGTCAATACCTAAAGTAAGCTTAGCGTAATCAGTGATTGCATAGCTAGCATACAAATCAAAATAGCTATAAGAATCGATTTCTCTGAATGCTTCAAAGGTATTGTCTCTGATCGTAGGATGAACTTCCATTGAATCGTAGTATCTCCATAATAAAGACACTGTAAAGTCTTCATAATCCCAGCTTACACGTTGATTGAAGCGTAATGCCGCAATTGGGTCACAGCTTGGGCTATAGTAACCTTTACACTCTAGTACTGGAGTAGTAGAAGAGCTTTGAGATTCTTGAGATAGGTATTTGTTTAAACTACCGTCTAGTGTTAATGCACCAGCATCACCTAAAGTAAAGGCTGCACGGTATGTTGCTTCAATACCAGATGCTTTCATGTAATCTAAGTTAGATGTAAAGGTTTCAACACCTGCTAAATCACCTGTTAAGTCACCGCCTTGACGACGAATCTTAGCACACTCATTAGCATCACCTAATACATAACAACCGTCTAACACTTCTTGTGAAGAGAATTCACCGATTACATTTTCAATATCAATGTCATAGTAGTCAACAGTAATTGATAATGCATCAGCAAAATCAACTTCTGGTGAGTATACGAAACCAACAGTTAAAGTATCAGCTTCTTCTGGGTCAGGAGTGTTCAAAGGATCACTTCCAGAGAATGTATTTATCTGACCAGAAATAATATCAGGTACGTTACCTACTAGCGCAGCTGACATTCCTGTAGAGATACATAGTGCTTCTAGTTCAGCATTGATGTTACCGGCGTTAGCTACAGAACAAGGGTCAATTGTCGCATCACCAAGACCACGCGTAATTGGAGAACTTAACTCACCAACGTTAGGCGCTCGGTTTGCTTTCTGGCTCATTACACGAACAAGTAGTTCGTCAACTGGTGACCAGTTAAAACCTAGTTTCCAAGAATTAGCACGACCAAAGCTTGAGTAATCAGAAGTACGGAAACCGAATTCTAAGTTAAGACTATCGGCCATAGGTGCATCAGAAACGATTGGTAAAATACCTTCGAAGAAGAACTCTTCAACGCTATATCCACCTTCGATTGGTAGAATGTTACCACCAGCACCACCTAGACAACTTGCAGGCGCTTGTTTCCAACATTCATCAGGATTTGCTGCTGCTGTTTCTTTTCTGTGCTCATAACCAACACTGAATGCTAACGGAGAGTCAGCCGTTGGCAGCATGAAACCATCAACTTCACCAGAGATGAAACCACTGATAATTTCTTGCTCATAAGTGTCTTGTAAGAAAGCCGTTGCACTTGAATAGGCAGCCATTTCTTCTGTAATAGTGCCGAAACCACCAAATAGGTTAATAGGTACACAAGAAGAATCACCGTTACGACAGTTAACGCCGTCAACTGTGTCTAACGCATTTTGTACGTTGGTTAGGTTCGTATAACCGGCTGAAACTGATAAACGGTTAGACTCACCATACTGATAGCTTAATTCATAAGTGTAATCGTCTAAGAAAACACCACGAACACCTAAGTTTAATTGCCATAAGTCTGCATCATAGTTAGTACTACGAGGACCAAGCTCTAGAGTACGACGACGTAAACGAACACCTAAGTAATCTTCTGTGTCAACCACACCGTTGCCATTGATATCTTGCCACTGACCACCGTTTTCAGTTGTCTCTAAAAGACCACTGGTTACCGCAGCATTTGCTCGGTCTAAAATCCAAGTGAGGGCTTGAGCACCGATTAATGGGTTAGCTAATGGTAGGTCAAATGACGCACCAAAGGTACCTGAAGGCGCTACTTGCTGGCGTACAGTAGTATTGGTGAATAAGAAAGATGAGAAAACTTCAGTATCATCATTAATGTCATAACTTAACATTGCAGACGCAGTATACTTCTCACTTGGTGTTTGATAGTAGTTAAATGGGTTGAAGTTGAAACGGCTACATTCTGGCCCTATTGTACCGTCTTCACGGAACTGACCAGAACCATTTGCACCACCACCCAAGATTTCAAAACGGGTAGGAATTGCAGTAGTTGAACCACTTCCAAGTTCAAAATCAACTACATTTGGACCTTGACAATTAACAGGTGCTTCAATTGGATCTTCACCGTTTAAGAACTGCTCATAACCAGCACCGCTCGCCGTCGCGATACCTAAAAGACCCAATGAACGGTCACCTAATAAAACAGGCTTACGATCAAAATAACCAAAAGACATTACCGCATTACCGCGGCCACCGTCAAAATTGCTACCCGCAGTGAAAGATATGCTATCTTTATCACCGTCGCCTTCCATTGTTTCAGAATGGTTTAGGTCAATAGAAACACCTTCAAAGTCATCTTTTAAGATAACGTTAACCGCACCAGCGATAGCGTCAGAACCGTATACCGCTGAAGCACCACCGGTTACGATATCGACACGTTCAATAAGCGCAGAAGGGATCATTGAAGAGTCAACGCGACCACTAACGTCGAAAGGTACTAAACGTTTACCGTTGATTAAAAGCAAGTTTCTTTGCGGACCTAAACCTCGTAAATCGATAGTAGCAGCACCAGCGGTACCGTTGTTAACGTTGCCACCATCCGCAGGAATAATACCAGGCATTATTCTCAAGATTTTCTCAAATTCTGGCTCTTGCAAGAATTCAATAGCTTGCTCGTCAATTGTCATCACAGGCGATGAGGAAGCTAAATCAACAGCGCTGATTCGGCTACCAGTAATGGAAATTTTTTCCACTAACTCTTCATCTGACTCATCGGATTGAGCAAACGCGCTACCTGAAAATGCTGTAGCAGACGCAGCACTCAATGCCAAAGCCAGACGAATTGACTTCGACAGCTTAGTATTAGTGTACATATGTGGGTTCTCCCTAGTCGTTTTAATTCGGCGCTATAAGTGTGTAACGCCACTTTTTATTATTACATTTAGTAATGTGTTATCAGACTTCATACTAATAATATACACCCCTTTTTTTATTGGTCAATGCCAATGTGGATCGCAGTGTTACTATATTTCGATAGTTTACAAGCACTTGGTGTGAATAAATTGTTTCATCACTATAACAATTGAAACAAATCGTACGATTCTAATCTAATTAAAGGTGTCAATATTTGTACGAAAATTCGCCTGCAAGACAGAATCTACGTGATGAAGGGCCAATTCTGATGACTCAAAGAAAAGTCGATAAATATTTTTGAAATGGATGAAATAGTATTAGTCAACAAAATAAATAGACGAAAGTATGTAACGTTTTATTTACAATTTATTTATTTTCGCCCATTTGTATTTGTGTATGTTCGGCGGGAATTTGAACAATCTTATAATGCTAACGACATCGCAGCGGTAAATGATACATAGTTGAATTGCTGGCCTCTTTTTTCGAGGCCAGTTTGACATTTGCGCGTACGTTATGAAGTAATCACAACTCTGACTTTGTTGGTGTTACCCGTCGCTTCGTTAAATGCCGCAATAAGTAACTCTTTGTCTTCAATAAATTTCGCTTCTGTAAGCAGTAGGACTCCCTGCTCCTCAAATTTAATACGCACAGGAACATCCATACCTTCAACGCGCATGTACAAACGTGAAGAGGGTTTAGCCACCTCGTACATTTCCTGTTTGTCTTTACCTTCCAATAATTTTTTATCAGAGGTGGTGGTATCAACCTGAGCATTTGCAGATGTCACAAATAACACAGTTACTGCCGTCATCAATAGCTTATTTTTCATGGTTATCTCCTATTACTCTTCGTTTTGATTTTCACTCTTACTATTATCCTCAGAAACAGAATCAGCGTCGCTTTTGTCTTCTGAATCCCTTAATTTCTGTGGCAACATGGAATTTAACTTTTCGCCTCCTTTTGCACCAAAATCCAAAGTGCGTATAGGAAACGGAATTAAAATGTCGTTCTCTGCCAAGGTTCTATGCACTGTGGCAACCGCTTGGTGCCTTGCTTCCATAAAACCAACTTCACCCGGATACTTAATCCATAGCCATACCAGCAAATTAACACTGCTATCTCCGAAGCCCTCAGCAAACACGTTTAAATCATCATGTTTAATAACAAAATCCTTTTCTTTCAGCGCTGAAACAATCACATCTCTTGCCTTGTCCACATCGTCGGCATAGGAAATACCCACCGGCACTTCAATTCTTCTTTCACCATTAATCGAATAATTGGTCACTATATTTCGAAACAGAATTTTGTTAGGAATAATTTCTAACTGACCGTAAAAGGTTTCAACCAAGGTGTTACGCAGATTAATCGCTTTAACGGTCCCAAACACCTTTTCGGCTTCAATTACATCGCCAATTTCAAAAGGTTTTCTTATTCCCATGGCGATGCCCGCAATCAAATTTTCTGTCATATCCTGAAATGCAAAACCGATGGCTAGACCTACTATGCCTGCACCCGCTAATAACGACGTCACAGTTCCCGTTAAGCCCAAAAATTCTAAGGCGATAAAAATACCTGTAACAAAGATAATGACTTTAAAAATTGCCGCTAAAAGTCCCGCTATTTGCCTTGAATCAAACACCCGTAGAAGCAGGTTCAGCATTATTTTGCCGGCGATCCGCGAAATTATGGCAAATATGATCGCAATCACGATTGCAACGACTAAATTAGGGAGATGTTTGATTAGGGTCTCTGTCCACTTATCCATTTTCTCAAAAATTATCTGCCAAAAATTATTGAGTGACTTAAGTTCCACTGACACCATCTCCAAAATTCTATGATCACACTGATTTATGGACAGTAAGCGAAATTCAAGCCAGACTTAACCTTATGTTTTTACTGAATTTAATATTTTTTAGGACAGTTTGTTATGAAGAAACTACAAAGGGGTTCGTAATATTTGCACAAACACACAACCAAAGACGATATCGAGCTGAACTTGGTTCAACCCTTTGATATTTTGATGTGACTTAAGGGGAGTTAACTATCGGATTGCACTTGAACCGTTCTGCGCCTTTCAATAGACGGCGTCGCTCCCACGGTTTCATGCCAGCGCTTAAAGAATTGTTGAATGATTTTCTGTTTCAATTCGATGCTTTGTTCAACCGGACAGAAAATATCCACACTGATGCAAATTTTGGCGAATTGATTCGTTTCAATAGTGAAATTGGGTTGGACCGGAATAAACTCTACATCTAGTCGTTTTTCAATCACCCCTTTGTAACGTTGCGCCACGTCTACAAAGTCTTTAAAGAACTCCTCAGCGTCTTTGCGCAACTCATCGATAATAGGAAATACATCTACCGTTGGTTCACATGTAATAGTAAAACTACTTAAGGTATAACGGCGCAAGAAATTTAGATTGCGCACCGGCTTCAACAAAATTTGATTGTTAGGGATGAAAATATGTTTGCCGGTGTAGCTATAGTTATTTTGATCTACTTCTAAAAGGGTTATTTTTGTCCAGTCAGCAGCGATCACCTCGCCTACCCCATCGGTCATTTGAACCCAATCACCTATTCTAAATGGCCGTGCACTCAGGTAATAAAAATAGCCGATGAAACATTGTAAATATTCCTTGGTCGCAAACACTATGGCTACCATGAAGGCCGCAATAGATAGTGCAAATGATTGAATTTCTCCTGACCAGAACACTAGTAGTAAAATTACCATACTAACGTTCACGACATTGCGCATTGTGTTCACTTTAGATCTGTAATCTAACCGATTATGTTTTGAGTGCTTCACAATCGCACGAGTTAAAATGGCTTTGATCAAAGCAGCTACAATTACGGCTGTAATGGTAAGCACCCCTTTGAACATAGTCGGATCAGCAGTTAAGTCGTGCAAAATTTTCATCAATTACCTTAAAATTCGATGCTGTATAACAGGTTATAAATCAAAATCCATGAGCGCCTAAAAAATATACGCTAATGCTATTTTTTGCCACCACCAAGGCAATTTGGAGATTGCGGGCTTTGTTGTTGTTTTTTGTCCCACTCTTCACAAGTATAGGTATGCAGTGCCAACGCATGCACGGGGCCGGCCAACTCTTGAGCAACTAATTCGTTTATAAGTCGGTGACGTTGAATCAGGCGTTTACCATTAAAATCATCCGTAACCACGGTGACTTTAAAGTGGGTTTCTGAATTCGCTGGCACATTATGCATATGGCTTTCATTTTCAACAGATAAAAAGCTCGGAGATAGTGCTTGTTGAATTTTGTCTGTAATTTGGTTTTGAATCTGCATCTGTGTCCTACAGTATGATCTGTCTAAAGGTTAAATTTATCCTAGGGGATGCTACCTGTTTTGTCTTATTAATGCCATGGTTCCAATACTCTTGAGTGCTTCCTCGCATAATTAATAGACTACCATGGTGTAATTCCACTCTGTGTTTTTGTTGATTGATTTTATGAACAAAATCTAAATTTCGCGATTGCCCCAAACTTACCGAAGCAATTATAGGATATTTCCCCAGCTCTTTTTCATCATCTGAATGAAAACCCATGCTATCCATACCGTCTCTGTATAAATTGGCCAGTACAGAGTTAAATTCTGTATTACAGACCTGTTCACATTTGGCTTTTAGCGCCAGTAAAGCGGGTGTCCATGGCTTTGGAAGCATTTTAATTCCCGAATACATATAACTGGCATTATGCTCACCATGCCAAGATTGAAGTCTGGGAATTTTACGGGTTTTGCCAAAGAGCACAATGTTATCCCGAGACCAAGGTAACTCCTTATGCAGAGTTTCAAAATACTCCCAGGCAGCATCATAGGGCAGCCACTTTCGAGAATAAATTAAATCCGCATCATTGAGCTTTAGCCGCTCAAATTTTGTATCTTGATCAAAAACAAAGCTTGTCTGCATAGATGAATTTAGAGCCTGCTTATCTTTGGCATTCATATTTTAAAATAGATGGTACAATCGGGGTAGTTTATCATTAATGAGTAAGTGTTTTGAGTAAAACAAGCGTTGAGATAGCTGGAAAACAATTAGTGCTATCTCGATTTCCTGTCACTAGAGATAATTCTTTGCAAGCTTGGGATTCTGCAGATGAATTATTAATTGATCATATCAACAATGAAATTGATCAGAATGACCTCCAAAATATGTTGATTTTTAATGATGATTTTGGCGCTCTCACCTGCTATTTCGCTGAATTTCAGCCAACTTTTGTGTCTGATTCTTTCATGAGCCATTGCGGTACAAAAAAAAATCTTGCTCAAAATAACATTCAACAAGAGATTGCTTTTTGTGATGTCTTAAACTTTGAGTCGTACTGCAAAAATAAGCCAAAGCTTGTGGTAATTAAAATCCCTAGGACGCTAGCTCTGTTAGAACAGATATTAATCAGTTTATCACCCTTGCTGACGGAAAGTACCCAGATCATAGGTGCGGCGAAAACCAAAATGGTGACAAACTCTGTGTTGAAACTTTTTGAGCGCCATATTGGTAAGACCAATACATCTCTAGCAGTCAAAAAATCCAGATTGATTTTTGCTCAACCCGCACTTTTAACCCATAAAGAATCGCCTTATCCGACCGTGGTGAATGACCCAGATATTTGTTTCGAACTTTACAATCATGCAAATGTGTTTTGTCGCGACCAATTAGATATTGGGGCTCGTTTTCTGCTAAAGCATTTTCCTAAAAACCACCAGAACACCTCCGCTAAAGTCATAGATCTAGGTTGTGGAAATGGAGTGCTAGGGACAGCATTTAGTTTACTTAATCCTGAATGTGAGCTGACCTTTGTGGATGAATCTTTTATGGCAGTGGCTTCTGCAAAACTAACGTTTGAGAAAGCATGCAAAAATAGACAAGCTAATTTCGTTGTTAGTCATTGTTTAAGTAGTTTACCCTCTTCTGATAAAGGAAATATCGACCTAGTACTCTGTAATCCGCCCTTTCACCAACAAAATACCATTACAGATGAAATCGCTTGGAGCATGTTCAGCGATGCATATAAATTTCTGAAAATAGGTGGAGAATTAAGAATTGTTGCCAATCGGCATCTAGATTATATGAGTAAATTACGTAAACTATTTGGCGGCGCTAAAGTCATAACCAGCAATAAAAAATTTACAATTTTAAGTGCAACAAGGAGAAATTAATGGGTAAATTTATCGCCCTCTGTTTTTTAGTCAGCGCGATTTTCACATCGTCAGCCTACGCAGATAAAAAGGACTTAGGTGAAAGTGTACAGCCCAATAATTATTATCCAAGAGTTCAATTTGAAACAACCTTGGGAAATATTACCGTAGAACTTAATCGACGACGTGCGCCCATCACGGTGAATAACTTTTTACGCTATGTAAAAATTGGGCAATACGATAACACCATTTTCCATCGCATTGTCTATGACTATATTATTCAAGGCGGCGGTTATTCCCCTGAATTTGAATTGAAAATGCAGTTTGCGCCTATTTTTAATGAGTCAGGCAATGGCCTTAAAAATGAACAATACAGCATTGCAATGGCACGCCAATCAGATCCCCACTCAGCTGTTCGACAATTCTTTTTCAACGCTCAAGACAATGATAACTTAGATCCAGGCAAAGATTGGGGCTATACGGTTTTCGGCTATGTTGTAGAAGGCACCGAACTGATTGATAAAATGGCTGTAGTAGAAACCGAGCTCAATATGGTTTCAATGTTTAGCGACGTGCCTGTAGAACCTATCATACTAAAAAAAGTTACCATCTTACCTGAAGCTTGATTTACACACCTATCAAGGGCTGTAAAAGCATTTACCGCTAGTTTATGACAGCCCATCACCCTTTTCAATTTGACAAAAGTCCTTGTTCAAATTGCATAATCTACTGCTTTATAGTTAAAAAAAAACGAACTATTTAAGCCCTTTATCAGTTCAATATGAACAACATTGGTCTAAAGTAGTGACCATAGAGTAAGTATGTTACTGGCATTTTGCATAAGGAGTTCCATGAAAGCATCTGATTTAATGGTGAAGGCACTTGAAGCTGAAGGCGTAGAGTTTATTTTCGGCATACCAGGTGAAGAAAATCTGGATTTACTAGAGTCACTACGTGAATCCAGCATAAAGTTAATATTAACTAGACACGAACAAGGCGCCGGCTTTATGGCCGCTACTTATGGCAGATTGACCGGTAAGGTTGGCGTGTGCATCTCCACGCTAGGACCAGGGGCAACTAACTTAGTAACCAGTGCCGCTTACGCGCAATTGGGAGCGATGCCAATATTAATGATAACTGGCCAAAAACCTATAAAGACCAGTAAACAAGGGCGTTTTCAAGTTATCGACGTTGTCGATATGATGCGACCAATTACCAAATACACAACTCAGGTTGTCAGCGGCGATCGCATTCCATCGGTTGTTAGAGAGGCTTTTAGAATTGCCAGTGAAGAGCGCCCAGGCGCTGTGCATATTGAACTTCCTGAAGATATCGCTGACGAGGAAACCAAGGCATCCTTGATCCCCCCAAGTGTGGTAAGGCGCCCGATTGCTGAGTACAAGGCGATCAATAAAGCGGTTGAAATGATTGAAAAAGCAAAGTCGCCTTTACTGTTAATTGGCGCAGGTGCCAACCGTAAACTGACAGCAAAAATGCTACGTGAATTCGTGGATAAAACTGGCATTCCTTTTATCACTACTCAAATGGGTAAAGGCGTAATTGATGAAACCGATCCCTTGTTTGTCGGCAACACCGCCTTATCCAGCGGAGACTTCGTGCACCGCGCAATCAAAAGAGCTGATTTGATTATAAACGTTGGACACGATGTTGTGGAAAAACCACCTTTCTTCATGGAAAGCAATGGTCAAAAAGTTATTCATATTAATTTTGATTCTGCGGCAGTCGACCCAGTTTATTTTCCGCAGTTAGAAGTGGTCGGCGACATTGCTAATAGTATTTGGCAAGTTAAAGAAGCGATTCAATCCCAGCCACATTGGAAACTAGACTTTTATAAAGATGTGCATGATGCCTATTGTGAGCATAGAACTCAGGCAGAAAAAGACGACAGATTCCCTATATTACCTGAGCGATTAGTCAAAGAAGTTCGCGAATCAATGCCCAACGATGGAATTGTAACCCTTGATAATGGCGTGTATAAAATCTGGTTTGCCAGAAACTACGCAGCAAACTTCCCCAATACGTTACTTCTTGATAATGCGCTAGCCACCATGGGAGCAGGCTTACCATCAGCCATGGCCGCAAAATTAGTTTACCCTGACAAAGCTGTATTATCGGTGTGTGGTGACGGCGGCTTTATGATGAACAGTCAGGAATTAGAAACCGCGGTACGACTGAATTTACATATAGTGGTAATTATTTTACGCGACGATGCTTATGGCATGATTAAATGGAAACAAGCCAATATGGGATTTGGAAACTTCGGTTTAGATTATGGTAACCCAGATTTTGTGAAATACGTTGAAAGTTACGGTGGCAAAGGCTGGAGAGTCAATTCTGTCGCCGAATTAGGCAATAGAATCAAGGAGTGTTTATCAGATCATGCTGTCCATCTTATTGATGTTGCAGTTGATTACAGTCTGAATGACCAAACGCTGAACAAAACAATCAAAGAATTAAGTGAAAAACTTTAAGGACATAGAATGCTAGCAGATAAATATCCCTATTATTTGGCGAATGAACCGATTTATGCAAATACTGACCTTAGTGTTGTTGACAAATATACTCAAGAAACCGCTACCAAAGTAGCGATGGCAGATGCCAGCGTCATCGATAAGGCAATTGCTGCGGCAGAAGCTGCGCAACCAGAAATGACCAAGATGCCGCCTTATAAGCGCCAGCAAATTTTAGAACATTGTATAAAGCGGTTTAAAGAACGCGCTGATGAATTGGCTGATGCTTTGTGTATCGAAGCGGGAAAACCGATTAAAGATGCCAGAGGTGAGGTTACGCGCCTGATTGATACTTTCAAAATTGCGGCTGAAGAAGCGGTGCGTATTAATGGTGAAGTGACCAATCTGGAAATTACCGAACGAGCGAAAGGCTATACTGGCATGTATAAACGAGTGCCTATAGGCCCTTGCTCCTTTATTTCACCGTTTAACTTTCCGTTAAACTTAACTGCGCATAAAGTAGCACCAGCTATTGCAGCAGGCTGTACCTTCATTTTAAAACCTGCTAGTCGCACTCCCATAGGTGCTTTGATAATTGGTGAAATTTTAGCTGAAACTGACTTGCCAAAGGGTGCATTTTCAATCTTACCTTGTAGTAGAGACGGAGCAGACTTATTCACTACAGATGAGCGTCTTAAGCTGTTGAGTTTCACTGGCTCTCCTGATGTCGGTTGGGCACTTAAAGCAAAGGCCGGGAAGAAACCTGTGGTGTTAGAATTAGGCGGAAACGCCGCTGTGGTTGTGGATCATGACACCGATTTAGAAGACGCAATTGAGCGCATTATTTTTGGCGCTTATTATCAGTCAGGACAAAGTTGTATCGGCGTTCAGCGAATTTTAGTGCACACTTCATTGTACGATGATTTTAAAGCCCGCTATGTGAAAAAAGTTTCAGCTTTAGTGCATGGTAATCCTCACAGCGAAGAGACTTTCGTCGGGCCTATGATTGCGCCATCAGAAGCTGAGCGCTTGGAAAATTGGATCAATGAAGCCAAAGATAAAGGTGCCAGTGTGCTTTGCGGTGGTGAACGAGACGGCGCAATGTTGCAAGCCACGGTGTTAGAAAATGTCCCTCGCGAATGTAAGATAGTATCAGAAGAAGCCTTTGGTCCTGTGTCTGTGCTCAGTCAATTTTCAGATTTCGATGAAGCGCTAGCGCGTGTTAATGATTCCCAATTTGGACTGCAAGCCGGTATTTTCACTCGGGACATCTACAAAGCCCATAAAGCATGGGATGTATTAGAAGTTGGCGGTGTCGTTATTGGTGATGTGCCCAGTTGGCGAGTCGACAACATGCCTTATGGCGGTGTTAAGGATTCAGGGCTTGGCCGCGAAGGTATTCGTTATGCCATTGAAGATATGACCGAACTGCGTTTAATGGTATTGCGTACGCCGCAAAAATAAGGGAATAATCTAATCGTCTTTGCAGCAAAACAACCAAGTTTTGCTGCTCCTTAGTCTTTTTAAAATTAATTTACCACTGAAGTCCAAGATGGTTATTTAATTCTGTCAGTAATAATGTCTCAATTTCGTCCTGCAAAATTGCACCGCGGGGATATTTGGGTGCCAATAAATCATTAACAATAACAGCAGAGTCCCAGCCCTTTGTATGTTGCATAAAGAAGCGTACTTCTTGAAGCCCTCCTACTTGGTAGCAGCCAGCTAGACAAGTTAGTACATAAGATAAGTAAACAGGGTAATCTGTTGTAGAGGGGTAAACTTCTAACGATTCACAAATATAAATGTCAGCGGTCGAAAAATAATCTTGTAACGAATTGGGGATTTCACTTTCTATTGTTGGAAATGTGATCTCATCTACTGTTATTTTTGTGAATTTATAATCTCGTTCCCGCAATGAAAATTCTGATGAAAATTGCATGGGTACCAGATGAGCGTTTAATTGTCGCCCTTTAGTCTTAGTTGCGCCTACGTATGTTTGCTGTTCATGAAAACCTCTAGTAATCCATGCTCTAGACCAATCTTTAATAGTCACAGGGAGTACACTTGTGTATACCTTTGAGTAAATTTCTCTACTCTGTTGACTCAATAATGAGCCATATCCTGCTATAAGAACTTTGTCTTTAGTTGCATTGAGGAAGTGAGAATAATCAGTCATACAAGGAGAACGGAAGTACTTGTCGAATATGTGGTTTGCCAGTTTTTAACATCAACAATCGATCAACACCTATCGCCACGCCAGAGCATTCTGGCAAGCCACTTTCAAGGGCTGATAAAAATGCATGGTCAATAGGTTTAATCTGTTTGTTTAGTTTTTTTCTTTGTTTGTTATCTTGCTTAAATCGAATAGCCTGCTCTTTGGAATCCGTTAACTCTTCAAAGCCATTGGCCAGTTCCAACTGTTTAAAGTACATTTCAAATCTAAGCGCTGTATGCTTATCCCCAGATAACTTTGCTAGGGAAGCTTGAGATGCAGGGAAATGGGTCACAATAACAGGCTTGTCCTGACCAATTTTAGGCTCTATATGACGGTTAAATAATACCTGTAACAAACTATCAATAAAATACTGGGAGTCTGAACTTTCTGTCTTTAATAACTCAGCGTATTCTAGCAAGTCATATCGTTCAGCCATTATTAACATATCTTCAAGACTTACTGAAAGAGGATTAAATCCTAATAGATTTTGGAATACCTGTTGATAGGTAATTTGTTCTGATGATATGCCTAATAGTACATTTACCAATGCACTTATCTCATCAATAAGTTGTTGCATTGAGAAACCACAACGATACCATTCAAGCATAGTAAATTCAGGGCTATGATGCCGCCCTACTTCATCGTTTCTGTAACTCTTGCCTAAATAAAAAATATCACCACTACCCGCTGCCAGCAGCCGTTTCATATAAAACTCAGGTGACGTTTGTAGATACAATAACGTACTTTCTTGGCTGCCGGGTAACTGATGCTGGGTTTCTAAGGCTTCAAGGAAAACATCTGTCACCGTGCCTCTTGATAATGCAGGCACATCGACTTCCAGCACTTCTCGCTGTTTGAAAAATTCACGAATATTAGAAAGAAAAGCTGCACGAGTGTGCAGCATTTCAATATCAGATGATGGGTACCACCCCATATTAACCTTTACTTTTGAACGCGAGAAACGTATTCACCACTACGAGTATCGACTTTGATCACTTCGCCAGTTTGCACAAATAAAGGAACGCGCACAACTGCACCTGTGGCTAAGGTTGCTGGTTTTCCACCTGTGCCTGCTGTATCGCCTTTTAATCCAGGATCGGTTTCAACAATTTCAATTTCAACAAAATTAGGCGGTGAAACAGCTATTGGGCTACCATTCCATAAGGTCAGTGTACACACATCATTTTCAACCAACCACTTAACATTATCACCAACCGCTTTTTCATCTGCTGCGATTTGCTCAAACGTCTCATTATTCATAAAATGCCAGAATTCACCATCGTTGTACAAATAGGCTAAATCGGTGTCCATTACATCAGCACCTTCAACACTTTCACCTGAACGAAACGTTTTTTCTAAGACCTTACCGGAAATAAGTTTGCGTATTTTTACGCGGTTGAACGCTTGCCCTTTTCCTGGTTTTACGTATTCATTTTCTAAAATTGCACAAGGCTCACCGTCAAGCATGACTTTAAGACCGGCTTTAAATTCATTTGTGCTGTAATTCGCCATGTAGTCCTCTGATTAATTAGCGGGTAAACTATACAAATGCAGATAATACAGAAAAATTTCATCGAAGTAGAGAGCGACTGGCAAAAAGAACTCGCAAATTCGTTTACCAGACCCGACACTTTACTTGAATATTTAGGCTTAGATCCTAATAAATACAGGTCGCACTTTGATGCGCGGCAACTATTTCCTATGCGAGTGCCCCGCTATTTTGCTAGTCTGATGGAAAGTGGTAATTGGCACGATCCCTTACTGCAACAGGTGATGCCTCATTCGAATGAATATTTAGATTTCGAAGGATTTTTACCAGACCCGTTGCAAGAACAAAAAACAACTTCCCCTGGAATATTGCACAAATATCAATCAAGAGTGCTTCTGATTGTCAAAGGCGGCTGTGCAATCAATTGCCGATATTGTTTTCGACGCCACTTTCCATATCAGCAAAACGCCATGAGCAAAGGCGATTGGATTTCTGTTTTTTCATCTATTCAACAAGACAAAAATATAAATGAAGTCATCTTATCCGGTGGCGATCCACTTATGGCTAAGGACAGTCATTTGTCTTGGATGTGCCAACAAATTGAACAGATCCCGCACATTAAAAGGTTAAGAATCCATACTCGGTTACCTGTTGTATTACCGCAAAGAATTAATGCAGAATTTTTAGCATGGTTAACGCAAAGTCGGCTGCAGAAAGTAATGGTGTTGCACATTAATCATGGAAATGAAATTAGTCCTCTTTTGGCAGAAAAAGTCGCTAAATTAAATGCCTCTAAAGTAACTGTATTGAATCAAGCCGTATTATTAAAAGGTATAAACGACACCTTGGATTCACAGGTTAATTTGCACGAGGCAAGTTTTTCGGCAGGGATTATTCCGTATTATTTACACTTATTAGATAAAGTAAAAGGTGCAGGTCATTTCGATGTTTCTCATGAGAAAGCAGTAACCTTAGCGCAAGAACTGTTAACTAAGTTACCAGGCTTTTTAGTACCAAAGCTTGTCAGAGAGATCCCAGGCGAATCCAGTAAAACACCAGTAGACCTATATGCAAACCAAAGCTAACTATCAGCATTAATGGCATTGTTTAGATAAAAGATTTAAAACCCTCGGTTGGTGAATATTGTTTTCAAGCTATTTTGTTTTTTTGTTCAAAACATTGTTTATAGCAGGAGAAGAATTGCAGTAACTGTGGGCAAAAATCCAAGAGTTGCTTATAACAATTTGTAAAATATTTGTATTTTTATTATAACCACTCGAAGTTTTACCACCCATTCGAATCTTAATTTGTTAAAATTTAGTTAACGTATAAACAAATTACATAACGCCTCACGTTTGACCGAATAGCTTGAAAAACCTATACTTTAGGGTATTACGTTACAGCTAATTACATGATGTAGTAGAGACTTTTCGCAACGAAGTTTTAATGCATGTAAATTATTAGTAAACGTAATATTTAAAAAAAATGAAATGTTTGATTGTCGCTATTTTTTTTTGTAAGCTAGCGACCGCGCTTTTTTTGAATAAATGAGAGTTTAATGAAAGCGCTTTCATAGCTACTTTTCAACACGTTTAGTGCATGAAAATGGTAAAGGAAAAACGACAAGTTAAACGATATAGCACATTCATCATTGTGGGATCTGGAGAAAGCACATGGCTAGAAGAAAGTTTGCCAAGACACAACTGGCAACAAGTTTATCATTAATATTAGGTGTTTCGATGTCGACACCGCTATTAGCTCAAGAAGATAGTAGCGCAGATGGCGAAACTGAAGTCATTCAGGTAACCGGTATTCGAGGTAGTTTACAAGAAGCAGCCTCGATTAAACGTTCATCCGCAGGTGTTGTTGACGCAATTTCTGCTGAAGATATAGGTAAATTTCCTGATACAAACTTAGCAGAATCATTGCAGCGTATTACCGGTGTATCGATAAGCCGAACTAATGGTGAAGGTTCTGAGGTTACTGTTCGTGGTTTTGCTGGCGGTAACAACATGATTACCTTAAATGGCAGAACCATGCCAGCCGCTATCACTTATGGCGCAGGCTCTGGCGCTGATGGTACGACTCGCGGCGGTAACACCCGTTCATTTGATTTTGCAAACTTAGCTTCTGAAGCCATTCGTGCTGTAGAAGTTTACAAAACCGGTAAAGCTAACATAGCCACTGGTGGTATTGGTGCAACCATCAACATCATAACCGCCAAGCCTTTAGATCAAGAAGGCTTTGTTGCCACTGCTGGGGTTAAAGCTGTAAACGATACCACGAATCGTACTGGTGATGATATTACGCCAGAAGTGTCGGCCATTGTAAGTTATGCAAACGATGATGCGACTTGGGGTGTTAGTGTTGCGGCTATCCACCAACAACGAGATTCTGGCTACACTGGCGCAACCGTAAACAACTGGAACATAGATTATTGGGATGACATTGCAGATCCTGATAGATTGTGGAACAACGCAGATGCTAACTATGTAAATGCACCTGAACAAGGTCAGTTATATGCACGTCCGAATGATATCCGTTATGCGTTTTCTAATACTCAACGTACAAGAGATAATCTTCAGTTAAATCTTCAATTTGCACCTACTGATAATTTCACAGGTTCTATCGATTATACCTTTGCTGAAAACGAAATTGTTGAGCAACGTGGTGAAATTACCAACTGGCTTCAGACAGGTACCAATACTGATACAGTTGAATTTGATAACTCAGTTGTAAAAACACCAATTTACGTATCAGAAGTATATGCTGGCGGTATTGATGAAGGTTATGAGCAACAATGGCGCGAACAAACTAACACGTTAGATTCCATTGGTGTTAATTTTGAATATGCAGTCAGTGACGACTTTACCATCATTTTTGATGCTCACGACTCAGAAATGCACAGCCGAGGCACAGGTCCTAGAGGTTCAGGTGAAATCGCAGTGGGTCTTGGTGCGCCAACAGTTACTGATCGCGAATGGTTCTGGGATGGTGAATTACCCACTTACTTGAACAGTTATGATGACAGTATCCGCGGTGCCAACAATAACGGACAAGTTGACGCAGGCGATGTCGGCTCGTCAATCGCGCGTATCAGAAACGCATCACAAAAATCTACCATTACACAATTTAAATTAGACGCTGAATATATGTTGGATAACGGCCGCTTTGATTTTGGTATCGAAGCGCGTGAAATGGAATCGCGTTCTTTCCAAACTGCCGGTAACAACATCGCACTAGGTAACTGGGGTGTTGCTAATCCTGGCGAATTTGGTGATTTGATTCAGCCATTCGATCTGCCTGGCGAATTTGATGATTACGGGGTAAGAGCTGGCGGATATGGCTTCATTGCAGATGCAAGAGAACTTTATACTGCAGCTGAGAGTTTATATCCTGGTATTCCTTCTGGCACAGAAACCGCACTTTCATTTGACGATACCATCCAAGAAGACACGCTAGCAGCGTATGCTCAAGTTGCTTTAGATGGTGAAATTGGTGATATGTTCTTTAGCGTACTTACTGGTATTCGTTACGAAGAAACGGAAGTTACATCGACATCTTTGGTGGGTTCAACCTACTTCCAGTGGGAAGATAACAACGATATCATAGCTTATGTCGATGGAAGTGTTCCGCCTTCTCCTGCCAGTGCAGAAAACAAATATGATTTCTTACTGCCAAGCTTAGACGTAAAACTTGAAATTACTGATGATTTAATTGGTCGTTTCTCTTACAGTAAAACTATTGCTAGAGCTGGCTTAGGTAGCCTAGGTGTTTCTGCAAGTAACTTTGCTGGCGGTGGTGGTTCAACCTTGCTAGGTGCACAACCTACAGCTAACGCGTCGAACCCTGGTTTGCTGCCATTAGAGTCTTCCAACGTTGACTTATCTTTAGAGTGGTATTACGACCCCACTAGCTATGCATCTGTCGGATTGTTCCAAAAAGATGTGGTTAACTTCTTAGGATCTCGCCAAGTTGACCAAACCTTACTTGGTATTCGCGATGTTACTGGTGGTCCTCGAGCTCAAGCCGCGGCTCAAGCCTTGCAAGATCGTGGCTTTGCTGTTGACGATACTTCCTTGTACGCAATGGCAGTATTGTTGAGTCAGCCAGGTGCCTTCCCGAACGGAGCTGACGACTACACAGGTACACCTGAGCAAATTCAGCAATTAGCAGAAACTGCAGGCTGGGACTTAAGAGCAAATGATTCAGATCCGCTGACGGTGTTTAGAACCAGCACGCCGGACAACAACCGCGCGGCCAAGATTTACGGTGCAGAGTTTGCGGTACAGCATTTCTTCGGCGAAACTGGTTTTGGTGTTCAGGCGAACTACACCATTGTACGTGGCGATGTAGGCTTTAATAACGAAGCTGATCCGAATGAATCTCAGTTCGCACTTGTGGGTTTAAGTGATACGGCTAACTTGGTTGCACTTTATGAAAAAGACGCATTACAAGCGCGTATCGCATTAAACTGGCGTGACGAGTATTTGGCAGAAGTTAACAAGGGTAGTTCGAATAACCCTCGTTATGTAGAAGCTTACACACAGATCGATATTAATGTTAGTTATGATATTAGTGAAAATCTGACAGTATTCTTCGAAGGTTTAAACATAACCGAAGAAAATATTCGTGAACATGCGCGTAACGAAAGACAGTTATGGTATTTAACTGAACTTGGTGCTCGTTACAACCTTGGTGCTCGATACAAGTTCTAAGTATAAGAACTCAGCACTGGTAACTTAAGTTGCCAGTGCATTGGCTATCAAAAAGCCGCTGATAAAAGCGGCTTTTTCAATTCTAATCAATAACTAGTAAGCTTGTTTCAAATGGGCATTATTGTAAACTGCTTTTTATTAACGGGAAGCAAAATCAGCATTTAGTGGCCGAAGGATATTGTATACATGGCAAATCATGCGTTATTAAATAATATTACTCATAAAGACACCAAAGTCATTTCTCACTATGGAAGTCAGTATGGCGACAACCTAGCAAGTGTCTTAGTGTTTCCTACTGAATTTATAGAATTGCAAAAACATTACCCTATCTTCCTTCGACAAGACCAAGGATCGGGAAAGTATCAATGCGCTGTTCTCTTGGGCTTGGAAAAAGATGAAAATTTGTTTTTAGATGAGTCTCACCCTTCAGGCTGGAATGCTGATTATGTACCAGCCATAGTAAGTCGAGGTCCATTTCTTATTGGCTTTCAACCGCAAGAAGACTCAGATGAGCAAAAAGCCGTAATTCATATTGATATGGATCATCCAAAGGTCAATGAAAATGAAGGACAATCCGTATTCTTAACGCACGGTGGAAATAGTCCTTATTTGGAACATATATCTAAATGTCTGCAGGTAATTAATTCTGGTATGAACATGCAAGCCGATATGTTGGCAAAATTTGTTGAATTAGACCTAATTGAACCCGTTAACATCGATTTTGAATTGGCAAACGGTGAAAAGCGGCAACTTTCAGGTAACTTTACCATTCATGAAGAGAAATTATCATCTTTACCTGCGCAGAGCTTATATGATCTAAATAAAGCTGGGTATTTACAACTTGCTTTCGCAATTATTTCATCCATGACCAATGTGAGAAAACTAATCAATTTAAAAAACTTACGCTTGGCGCAATAGCACGGGGCAACATGTTACCCATAAGTAAAAAAGTCAAAGAAATTGAGATTGTCGAGCCGGGTCAAATTCCTGAAGACATAGATTCAAATCTTGAGCCTCTAATTTTAAGAGGTTTAGTAAAAGATTGGGATCTGGTTCACATAGGTAAAGAGTCAGATACAAAAACTGCGGCTCATTTGAAATCATTTTATAATGGTCGTCCTACTCTCACTTACTTTGGCAGTCCAGACTTGCTGGGGAAATACGGCTACAACGAAAACGCTACTGAACTCAACTTTGAAAAACGTAAAGCGCAATTAGATGAAGTCTTAGACCAAATTGTTAGCCATATCCAAGATGAATCGCCACCCAGTATTTATATCGCTTCAAACGTTATTGATTTAAATTTTCCAGGGTTACGAAAAAACAATGACTTAGATATGTCATTCGCCACTAAGAATCCCAATTCAGAACCGCCAATTCCAAGTATTTGGATCGGTAATAAATCCATTGCGAGATGCCACTATGACGCCTCGGATAATATTGCTTGCGTGGTAAAAGGTGAGCGTCGCTTTATTTTGTTTCCGCCTGATCAAATCGAAAATTTGTATCCTGGCCCCTTATCGCCAACACCCGGCGGCCAAGCTATTAGCATGGTGGATTTACACAACCCAGATTATCTACAGCATCCGAAGTTCAAACAAGCGGTAGAGCATGGACTAGTTGCGGAATTAGCGCCCGGAGACGCTATCTTCATTCCAAGTATGTGGTGGCATCAGGTAGAAGGGTTAGGGAATTTTAATATTCTGGTCAATTATTGGTGGAGTGCAGCCGAGCGATTTATGGGCTCGGCTATGAATGTACTTTATCATGCAATGTTGAGCCTGCGTGATAAACCTCCCCATGAAAAAGCCGCATGGAAGCATGTATTTGATTACTACATATTCAATAATCAATCGCTACCAACTGAACATTTACCTGAAGAGTCCCATGGATTTCTTGAGCCCATGGACGAATTTAAATCTCGTCAGTTACGCGCCATGTTAATCAACAAATTAAATAGATAAAGAGAGTTTAGCAGTGAAAAATACGGTTCAGACCATTGTAATCGCCGGCGGAGGAACTGCCGGTTGGACAGCAGCAGCTGCAATTGCTAAGCAAATGGGACCTACGGTGAATCTTATTCTGGTGGAGTCTGATGATATTGGTACTGTAGGAGTTGGTGAAGCTACAATTCCACCAATGCGAGTCTTTCATAAACTATTGGGCATTAATGAACAAGACTTCATGCGAGCAACCTCTGCAACCTTCAAATTGGGCATTCAATTTGAAAATTGGGGACAAAAAGGTGATACCTATATCCATTCATTTGGGCTGACGGGCAGAGAAAGTTTTGTTGCGCCTTTTCATCATTTTTGGCTGTATGGTAAAGAACAAGGATTTGCCAAAGAATTTGGTAAGTATTGTTTTGAACTAGAAGCGGCAAAACAAGACAAGTTCGCCACATCTGAAAAGGCAAACGTCCAATTCGCCTATCATTTAGATTCCAGTCAATATGCTGTGCTGTTAAGAAATTACAGTGAAAGTCGCGGCGTTGTCAGAAAAGAAGGCAAAATTAAACAGGTAAAACAAGACCCAACATCTGGCTTTATCCAAAGTATAGTGCTTGAATCAGGAGAAGAAATTGCTGGCGATTTCTTTATCGACTGCACGGGATTTAGAGGTTTACTCATAGAAGAAACCTTAAAAACGGGTTATCAAGATTGGTCCCATTGGCTTCCTTGCGATAGTGCGGTGGCAGTGCAAACCGAAAGCGTCGGAGCCCCAAGACCTATTACTAGAGCTATCGCCCACGATAGTGGCTGGCAGTGGCAAATTCCTTTGCAACATAGGGTCGGCAATGGCTTAGTTTATTGCAGTCAATATATGCCCGACGAAGAGGCAATACCATTTTTGCTTAACGAAGTATCGGGCACTCCCATTACTCAACCTAAAGTCATTAAATTTAAGACCGGAAGACGGCTAAAAGCATGGAATAAAAACTGCTTGGCCTTGGGCTTGTCTAGCGGCTTTGTTGAGCCACTTGAATCAACCAGTATTCATCTTATTATGATGGGTATTATTCGATTCCTTAAACTGTTTCCAAATGGTGTTGTCAATCAGACCATTGAAGATGAGTATAATCGTCAAACCATAGATGAAATTACCAAAATCCGTGATTTTATTATTTTGCATTACCACGCAACGGCTCGACAAGACACGCCTTTTTGGCAATATTGTCATGATATGCAAGTACCAGAAACATTAAAACATCGTATGCAGTTGTTTGAAGAATTTGGTCATGCTTTTCAAGAAGATGGCGAACTCTTTAGAGTCGATTCTTGGACTCAAGTAATGTTAGGTCAAGGCATCATGCCTAAAAACTTCCACGCGAGTGTGAGAGGAATGCCTGTAACTGAACTACAACGCTTTCTACAAGGCATTGAAATGTCCATCGAAAAAAATGTTCAAACAATGCCTTCTCACCAAGCGTTTATTAACGCTTACTGCAGAAAATAACGGACTAAAATAATCCCCCTTTACGCAGGTATTTTACCTGCGCAAAGGCGCCATATTATTGATAAACAACGTAAGCAGGCGCCGCCAATGCTCTTAATTTTTCATTCAATTGCGCTTCAAATTCAGTTTGGTTTTGAGGTCCTTTAGGATGTCCAGGCCAAGTGGCAAAAATAAGATATTCAAACTCTTTTAGCGATTTAAAATGCAGTAAATGTTCAATAGAAGAGGTGGACACCTTTTCGACTTGGTCGTTTTGGTAAAACAATGCCATTCCTAACTGTGCATCTGGTGCAAGCAAGTTTTGTTTACCCCAAGTACCAATTACACTCCAATTTCCAAGGTTTAAACGAATATCTTCGGTGCCTTTGTGTTTAACTAAACCTGTCACCAATCCTTCAATAGGTCTTGAAAGCGACACTTTTATAGAAGAAGAAGGATCGCGTGCTACAATTTCATATTCTGTACTGACATCCACCTCGTCATCAGCTTCTGCAGCTGATCTCCAACCTGCATAGTTGATGGTAAAACCCGCTTGCAATTTAGTATTTTTATCTAAATCCCATCGGGTATTTTCAACATGTTGAAAGTGCATAATTGCATCGCCTGACACGCGGCCTAAGGCCCCTACTCCCAAAGATTTACCGACCTTTAGCGCGTCTCCCCCCCAATCTGCAAGTTCATGATAACTATCATATCCATCCAAACCTACTTGATCTAACACCAATTCAGAATCCGTTTTTACAAAGACATCAATGGCATTGCGCCAGTCTAAATATAAGCGATATCCAATAAGATCATTTTCCCACCCGGGCCCTTCATAGCGTAAATAGTAAGAATGGTCGGTCAATTGTTCAGGCGATTCAAAGGTAGTAACAGGCGTAAAATCGAAACCTTGTGCTTTGTATTCTCGCTCTTCCCATTTTCCATTTGTGCGCACTGACAATTCCGCGTGTGCTAAGTCCGGTGTATTGGATTCTTCCGGTACTAAAGTCAAACTTGTTTCAGTTCCAGGTTCTAGGGCTACCATAACTTCCAGCGCCATTGAACCGTCTTCCTTTTCGACCCATTCCGACACATGGTTTTCAACACTCCATCCAATAAATTTTGGATCTGTTTCTAATGTCACCTTTTGCGACATCTTTGCACCTTGTTCAGGGTTTTTAACAACAAAGTGTACAGATTTTGTCTTTTCTAAATCTTTGCAAGAAAATATTAACACACTGAGTAATATCACTATCCATCTGATTTTTAACATGGTTTTCAACTCTTTTATTTGCTGTCTACATATATTTATTGAATAATATATTGACAAATGCCACCGGTGGCAATTATTTTATTAAATGTTAACAAAACTTTGCAAATATATTGCAACAAACTCTGGTGACAGGTTAATAGATTATTTATGCAGAAAATGAAACAACATATCTTGCTCATAACATTGGTGCTTTGCCTTTTTAGTTGCTCAAAGCAAGAAGATGAGTATCGTATCAGCGTATTGCGATTAGGGCATACCTTGGATACCCAACACTCTGTGCATAAAGCCATGGTATTTTTAGGTGAACGCTTAGAGCATTACTCAAATGGTGCAATGACGGTAAAAATATATCCTGGTAGCCAGTTGGGAACAGAACGAGAGATGATTGAGCTGTTGCAAATTGGCTCATTAGCTATGACCAAGGTATCTGCTAGCCCTCTCGAAGGTTTTGCCCCCTCCATGAAAGTGTTTAGTATTCCCTATATTTTTAGAGATAACAGCCACTTTTGGAAGGTACTCAACAGCGAACTTGGTAAACAACTTTTATCTGGTGTGGAAGAGTTCCGCTTAAAAGGCCTAGGTTATTATGATGCAGGAAGTCGAAGTTTTTATACCACCAAAGCACCTGTTCACACCCCAGAAGATCTTGTTGGCCAGAAAATTAGAGTACTGAACAGTCCCACAGCGGTTGCCACTGTGAGAGCATTAGGCGGTGCCGCTACTCCTGTGTCTTGGGGTGAGCTATACACAGCTTTACAACAAGGTGTGGTCGATGGAGCAGAAAATAATCCACCGAGTTATCACCTTTCACGCCATTATGAAATTGCTCGCTATTATAGTTTAGATGAACATACCAGTGTCCCTGATGTGATGTTATTTTCCTTACCCATCTGGAACAAACTTACTGCCGAACAACAACGCTGGGTGCAACAAGCAATGGATGATTCCATTGTGTTTCAACGTGAACTCTGGCAGACATCTACAAAAGAATCCTTGGCCTTTGTCAAATCACAAGGGGTTACTGTTATCACCCCTGACAAAACACCCTTTGTTAAAGCGGTCGAACCATTTCATCAAAGTTTCGAAGGGACCGAAGTCGGCGAAATCATCAACACCATAAAGGCTATGTAACATGTTAAAAATCAAAAAATTTCTTGATAATGCCCTTGCTGTTGCCTTAGTCATAGCAATGTCGAGTATTCTGTTAACCGTTATATGGCAAGTCATATCTCGCTACCTTTTGAAAGATCCAGCTTCTGTAACCGAAGAGCTATCCCGTTTTATTTTGATTTGGATTGGTATTCTTGGTGCCGCCTATGCGTATAGTCAAAAGGCCCATTTAGGTTTCAATTTAATCGTTGAGAAGATGTCCCAAACTCGTAAACGTATTGTGCTTACCATTGTTGAGCTTTGTGTCATTGCCTTTTGCGCCGTCACGCTAAGCTATGGTGGTATGAAACTGGTCAATCTGACTTTTGAACTGGAACAAATATCTGCGGCTTTGGAAGTTAAAATGGGCTTTATATATTTTGTATTGCCACTATCTGGCTGTTTAATTATTTTTTACGCCATCATGAATATTATTGACGTTTGGACAAATAACACACAGCAGGAGATTCAATAATGGAACTTACCGGATTGATTCTCATTGTTACATTTTTCGTGTTGCTACTGATAAATGTGCCTATTTCTATCAGCATTGGATTATCTACCTTAGTGGCTTTATTGTTCAGTATGGAATTTGAACCAGCAGCGATTACTATTGCTCAACGCATGGCTGGAGGATTAAACAGTTTTGCCTTATTGGCTATTCCCTTCTTTGTATTGTCTGGATTAATCATGGGGCGCGGCGGTATTGCCAAGCGTCTGATTGAATGTGCCATGGCATTAATTGGTGCCTTGCCTGGCGGTTTGGCATTGGTAAACGTGGTATCTTGTATGTTGTTTGGGGCAATTTCAGGATCTGCGGTAGCTGCGACCTCTGCTATTGGTAGCTTTATGTTGCCTGAAATGAAAAAAGCAGGGTATGACGATAATTTTAGTGCCGCTGTAACTGCAGCTGCATCGACAACTGGCATGCTGATCCCACCTAGCAACATCCTCATCATTTATGCCATAGCCAGCGGTGGTGTTTCTATCGCAGCGCTATTTATGGCGGGCTACATTCCTGGTATTTTAGTTGGTTTGGCCTTAATGGTTGTCTGCCTAGTGTACGCAAAGAAAAACGGATATCCGCTGGCAGCTAGACTTCCTATGTCTGTAGTTTTGCAAAAGTTACTTGCAGCCCTACCTTCATTGTTTTTAATCGTATTGGTCATAGGCGGCATTGTAGGAGGTGTTTTTACTGCCACAGAAGCAGGCGCAATGGCGGTAGTCTATGCCCTATTACTATCAGTGGTATTTTATAAAGAAGTAACCATTAAAGAACTTCCCAGTATATTTTTAAAATCCGCTGAAACCACTGCCATAGTGATGCTACTTATTGCAGCCTCTACCGCGATGTCTTGGGTGCTGTCCTATGAGAGTATTCCGCAAACGCTCAGTGAAGCTATGCTGACCTTGAGTGAAAACCCGATCCTAATTTTATTGTTGATCAATCTATTATTGATAGTGGTTGGGGCATTTTTAGATATGACGCCTGCTGTATTGATTTTCACGCCCATTTTCTTACCAGTCGCCATAGAACTAGGGATGACACCACTGCAATTTGGCATCATGATCGTTTTAAACTTATCAATTGGTCTATGTTCTCCTCCGGTCGGTTCTGTGTTATTTATAACCTGTGCAATAGCCAAAACAAAACTTGAAAATATAATACGCCCATTGCTTCCGCTTTACTTTGCAATGTTCGTAGTCTTGATGTTGGTAACTTATTTCCCTTGGGTGAGTGAAGCTTTACCCAGAGCATTAGGATTTTAGAATGCCCATCAAAGACGTTTTAATTATGATACTATTCAGCTGCTATAGCCGCTTGTTTACGGAAGAATAATAAGAATGAATAAACGTCCTACAATAAATGATGTCGCTAGACTAGCAGGCGTGTCCAAACGCACTGTTTCTAGAGTTATCAATGGTGCATCGAATGTGGGTAAAGAAACCCGGGAACGCATACAGTCAATTATTAATGAAACTGGATTTGCGCCAGATAAGCAAGCAAGGGGCCTAGCGGCAAGTCGTTCGTTCCTAATTGGTTTGATTTATGATAATCCAGATGCGTTATATATCGACCAAGTGCAACGTGGTGTATTAAGTATTTGTTCAGAAAAAGGATATGAACTGGTCGTTCATCCTTGTCGATATGATAGTCCTGATTTTGTCAATGATTGCGTCAATTTTGTGCGTCGCTCAAATATTGATGGTGTCATCATTTTACCTCCAGTATCTGAATCAAAATCCTTAGCAGAAGCCCTGCAAAGCAGTGGAATTAATTACGTTCGCATGGCGTCAGTTGATTTAGACGATCACCGCAACATAGTGGTATCTGATGACAGGGCGGCACTAAGGGACCTAGCCCGGTATATGGTATCTTTAGGCCATCGCGATATCGGTATAATTAGTGGCCCCAAACATTATTATTCATCCACAGAACGTCTAGAAGGTTTCTTGGAGGCGGTAACCGAGTTAGATGTGCAAATTTCATCGACTAGAATTGTAGAGGGTAAAAATACCTATGAAAGCGGCATCGAATGCGGACGCACTCTTTTAATACAGTCACCAAGAGTTACAGCGATCTTTGCCAACAACGATGAAATGGCAGCTGGGGTACTCAAAGTGGCCCACGAGATGGGCATATCCGTCCCTGAGGAATTATCAGTAGCGGGATTTGATGATAACTTACTGGCATCTAGAGTTATTCCGTCTTTAACCACTATTCAAAGACCTGTCGGCGATATGGCTGCTCTAGCAGCAAGGAAAATTATTGCTCACATTGAAGGGACTGAATTAAGTGATATTGATACTTATTTGGTCAAACCTCAGCTTATGATCAGAGAATCTATTAAGCGACTTTAAATGTTAATAAAAGTTGAAAAAAGTTGTATTAAACCTTACTATGCCACCGGTAGCATCGATAGATAAAACACCGGACAGAAAATAGCGTCTTTAAAGACATCTTTGATTATCAAGAGAAGCGTTAAATTTAATTTTTTGAGAGAATATTATGGTCAATAAAATATCGCTAATTAAAGTCCATGCCGACGACAATGTCGCTGTATGTACTAGAGCGGTAACATCCGGTGAAACGCTATCGCCGCTAAACATTAGTCCTCTTGAAGATATAGCAGCAGGCCATAAAATCGCGCTAGAAAATATAAAACAGGGTGATGTCATTACTAAATACGGGTTCCCTATTGGTATGGCAACCCAAGATATACTTCAAGGTGCTCATGTTCATTCCCACAATCTAAAGACTTTATTAAAAGATTCAGATGAATTTGAATATTCACCGGTTTCTTTTGCTGATACACCAGCACCTCAATCACGTACATTTAAAGGTTACCGTCGAGAAAATGGTAAAGTCGGTATTCGTAATGAAGTCTGGATTATTAACACCGTAGGATGTGTTAATCGAACGGCTGAACGCATTGCACAAGAGTGTTCACTACGATTTTTTGGCAAATGCGATGGTTTTAGATCTTATACCCACCCATTTGGCTGCTCCCAATTAGGTGACGACCTCGACGACACTCGCACAATTTTGGCTTCTTTGGCTTCTCACCCAAATGCAGGGGCAGTGTTAATTGTCGGTCTAGGTTGTGAAAATAATCAATTGTCTAAATTACTGCCTAATGTTGATCAACCCGAAAATCGTATTCGCTATTTTAACTCTCAAGAAGTCACTGACGAACTTGAAGAGGGCATCAAAGCAGTGGAATCACTATTGCGCTCTATGGAAAATGACCAAAGAGAAGATGTCAGTGTTAGTGAGTTAGTGCTGGGAATGAAGTGTGGCGGCAGTGATGCTTTTAGTGGTATCACGGCAAATCCAACAGTAGGACGCGTGACAGATCTTATGTGTGATTTAGGTGGTTCAGTGCTACTAACTGAAACGCCTGAGATGTTTGGTGCAGAGCAATTATTAATGAATCGCGCCAAAAACCAGACTGTGTTTGAAAATATCAAATCACTCATATTAGAGTTTAAGCAGTACTTTGTTAGTCATAAACAGCCTGTGTATGAAAATCCCTCTCCGGGAAACAAAGCCGGCGGCTTGACTACTTTAGAAGAAAAATCTTTGGGTGCAGTACAAAAAGGTGGACAGGCGCAAATTCAAAGTGTGCTGCAATACGGTGAAAAATTAGCTTGCAAGGGACTATCGCTATTACAAGCACCGGGAAATGATGCAGTGAGCTCAACGGCCCTAGCGGCGAGTGGCGCGCACATTGTGTTATTTACCACAGGTCGGGGAACTCCCTTAGGCTTTCCCGTACCTACAGTTAAGATTTCATCTAACTCCGATTTAGCACAAAGAAAACCTCATTGGATTGACTTTAATGCAGGCGTAATTTTAGAAGACACTCCCATAGATGAATGTGCCAATGCACTTCTACAGCAGTGTATCGATATTGCGTCTGGACAACTCACATGCAACGAAAAAAATGGTAGTCAGGAAATTGCCATTTGGAAACGTGGCGTAACGCTTTAAGAAGAAACAATAATGACTCCAATATTACTCGATGATGATAGACTTTTTCCGGTAGACACAAAAACGCGCGATATCGCCCGTAACCTTTATCAATCAGTAAAGGATTTACCCATTATTAGCCCCCACGGGCATACCGACCCTAGATGGTTTGCTGAAAACTCCAATTTCGGTAACGCGACTGAGTTACTGATTATCCCCGATCACTATGTATTTAGAATGCTGTACAGCCAAGGAATCTCCCTTGAACAGCTAGGGATCCCGCGTTGGGACGGTGGCGAAACCGAAAAAGACCCAGAGAAAATTTGGCAATTGTTTGCTGAGCATTATTACTTATTTGCGGGTACGCCATCTAGAATGTGGCTAGATACTGTATTCAAAAATGTGTTTGGTTTTAGCGATATGCTATGCAAAGAAAATGCAATGGAATATTACCAACATATTACCGAGCAATTAACCCAAGATGCTTTTAAACCTAGAGCATTAATGGACAAGTTTAATATTGAATTGATTGCCACCACTGAAGGCGCTTTAGATCCTTTACCTCACCACGCAAAGCTTAAAGGTACAGGATGGGACAAACGTGTCATTACGACTTTCCGCCCAGATGACGTGGTGGATGCATCCAGAGAAGATATTGTTAGCAATATTGCCAAGCTTGGCGATTTGACTGGCGAAGATACATCAACTTGGGATGGCTATTTAGCAGCATTGAAAAAACGTCGTGCTTATTTTAGAGATCACGGCGCTACAGCAACTGACCACGGACACCCTACCGCTCGCACAGCTAATCTTAGCCAAGCAGAATGCGTCGCCTTGTTTGCGAAAGTAAACTCTGGAAATAGTAGCGCTGAAGATCAAGAATTGTTCCGAGCACAAATGTTAACTGAACTAGCCGGAATGAGCGTTGAAGATGGTATGGTCATGCAGATTCATCCTGGCTCTTATCGTAATCACAATTCAAGTTTATTTGCCCAGTTTGGACGAGATAAAGGTCACGATATTCCAATGCAAACTGACTATGTCAATGCGTTAAAACCTCTGTTAGACAAATACGGCAACTCGCCTGAACTCAATATCATATTGTTTACCTTGGATGAAACCACCTACAGTCGCGAATTAGCGCCGCTAGCTGGTCATTATCCTTGTTTAAAACTTGGACCTGCTTGGTGGTTCCATGATAGCCCTGAGGGCATGCTTCGCTTCCGTCATCAAGTAACGGAAACTGCAGGATTCTTTAATACTGTAGGGTTTAATGATGATACGCGTGCATTCTTATCTATTCCTGCTCGTCACGATGTTGCACGTAGAATAGATTGTCGTTTCCTGGCTCAGTTAGTGGTTGAACACCGAGTTAGCGAATCTGAAGCTACCAGCATTGCTAAACAACTCACCTATGACCTAGCGAAAAAAGCTTACAAACTGGGATAATTAGCATGAAGCAACTTAAATTAAGTACCTTGGCGTCGCTTCCCTCTCAGATCAAAACGCCTAAGTACGATTTACAAAATACTCAGTGCGGCATTGTGCATATAGGACCGGGGGCGTTTCACAGAGCACACCAAGCCTATTACACAGAGCTAGCGTTAGAAAAAGGCGGTGACTGGCGTATTCACGGTGTATCGATGCGCAGTAATACCTTGAAGCAAGAACTGAGTGATCAAGACAATTTATACACGCTAGCCGCATTAGATAATGAATCGTCGATGCAAGTTATTGGCGCGATAAAAGATCTTTCGACCTTGAGCAATGATAGAAAAGACATTGAAGAGGCGTTAGCTGCCCCCGAAACTAAAATAGTGACTTTAACGGTCACCGAAAAGGGCTATTGTTTAAATGCCGCTGGTGAATTAGATCGTGAAAATGCCGATATAAAGCATGACTTAGCTAATCAGCAAGCTCCGATTAGTGCCGTTGGTCTATTGGTACAAATGTTAAATACTCGGATGGTTAAGGGGCTGAAAGAAGTTACTATCATTAGTTGTGACAATGTGACCGACAACGGCAAAAAACTAAAAAAAGCCGTAGTACAATTGGCTCATGAGTATTCTCCAGAATTGGCGACTTGGATAGAACAGACTATTGCATTTCCCTGTACCATGGTCGATAGCATTACCCCGGCCACTGACGAAAACTTCAAAACTCTGGTCTATCAAACGCTTGGGGTATTTGATAACTGGCCTATTCAACGAGAAGCCTTTACTCAATGGATTATCGAGGACGAGTTTTCCGGACCACGACCGCATTGGGATCAAGTTGGGGTGATATTTACTAAAGACGTTAGTTTCTTTGAACGCGCAAAACTCAGAGTTTTAAATGGCACTCACTCTTCACTCGCGTACATAGGCACCTTATGCGGTAAAACTACTGTTTATGAGGCCATTTCAGAACCCTCTATAAAAGCATTTATCCAACGTTTACTTGCACAAGAAATCATTCCAACCCTTGGTGAAACCCACGATATGGACGTTGAAGCTTATGCACAAGCCATCATTCAACGCTATGAGAACCGCCATATACGGCATATGTTGTCGCAAATTGCATGGGATGGTTCACAGAAATTGCCATTTAGGATATTAGGCACTGTACGAGACCATATTAAGCAAGGCACGTCTTATTCTTTGTTATGCGCGCCTATTGCAGCATGGTGTTTATTTTTAGCATTACGTGAAACAGATGATGAAAAACTGGTTGATCCGCTGGCAGATAAACTGCTTTCTTTAGCTAAACAACACAAAGGCGACATCAGTGCCCTTGTAGATGCCGTGTTAGATCAAAAACAGGTGTTTGCAGAATTGTCAGATAACCGCGATTTTCGTCAAATCGTGCAGCAAAAAGTACAATTATTATCCACGCTCACCCCAGATAATATCGATGAAGTTATGGAGCAGTTAAAGTGACAAAGCTGGTCATATTTGGTGAATGCATGTTGGAGCTCAGTACCCAATCAACTGAGCATTTAAATAGAAGTTTTGCAGGTGATACTTACAACACTGCGGTCTATTTAAAACGCTGCGAACCAAAGATATCGGTGAGTTATTTAACCGCAATTGGCAATGATTTTATCAGTGATGAGCTGTTTGATGACATTGATAAAAAGGGAATTAAAACTGATTTAGTGCTGCGCAGTGAACAAGATACCCTTGGCCTTTATATGATTAAAAATGATCCTAACGGAGAGCGATCATTTTTATACTGGCGTTCACAATCAGCTGCTAAACAGACAATAAATCTTTTGGGCGATACAGTCATCGAGGCCGATTGGTTTTACTTCTCCGGTATTTCCATCGCTATATTAGACGAAGCGCAACGCAAGGCTTTGTTTGCAAAGTTGCAGCAGCTAAAACAAATAGGCTGTAAAATTATCTTTGACCCTAATTACCGTGCCCGACTATGGGAAAATCCAGAAACAGCTCGCCACTGGATCGATATAGCCTATCAATGCGCAGATTTGGTTTTTCCGGGTGGCGATGATCATAAAGTACTGTTTGACCATGATTCAAGCGAGGACATTTACGCTTACTTGAAAGATAAAGATTGCGCCGAAATCGTCATTAAAAACGGTCCTACTGATATCAAAATTATCACAGGTCTGGAAGAGTGCATTGTCCCAGTTAAACCCTCTCAAAACGTGGTAGATACAACTTCCGCTGGCGATGCATTTAATGCAGGCTATCTAGCCTATAGATTAACTGGCAAATCCTGTTCCGAAAGTGCTAGATTTGGCGCTAAAGTTGCCAATGTGGTTATTGGTCAAAAAGGTGCAATCATTCCAGAAGATGTTTTTGACCAACAAATGGCGCTTTTGTAGATTCAATCCAAGATTTACCCTCATATATATGTCTAAGACATATACATGGGATAGTTAACTCAATTCGAAGTAGTAAAATTTATCAATTAGTTCATTCGCTAGCTCACAGCTAACAGGACCGAGGCCTTTAACTATAAAGTCAGGGACAGATAACTCTGCTTCGACTGTAGGAGCGCCTAACTTTTCTAGCGCACTTTTTTTAGTACCTCCACTTTCTCCTAGCTCTTTATAGCTACTTGCTAGAGAATTAATTGGAATTAGTAAGCTGAGTAATAAAAGTTGCTTCATTCTTAATGCGCCATAATACCCCAATAACGAGCGAATGCTTGTTGCGAAAATGGCGAAACCGCAGCAAAAATACGTCCCAGCGAGCGCAGCGAGTGCGTTAATCATGTTGTTAAGTTTCATTTGCTCGATTCATCTTTATGTAAACCAATGAAGCAGTAACACCATAACATAGAGCTAAGATATCCCAATACCCACTGCCCCAAACCGTAATTGCAGGTAACAAAACGATGATAGAACCTAATCCTAAATACAACAGCCTAATGTGTGAAGTGAACATTAGTAACGGAGTCACCAATACAAAGCTATAAACCAGCCCAACGAATCCAAACAAGACTGCGACATTCGCGGCGCCGCTCATTAATGAAAGGTAAGACGGTTGTTTATTAGTTTCCCAAGACACTAGAAAAAGAAAAGCAGCAACGAATGTTGCAAGTCCACCACAAAAATTGGCGAACAAAACTGCTTTGGCATATTTTTTATTGATTCTTTGTTTAATAATTCCCAAGAAACTTAACACCCGCAGCATGGCCCGACCGAAGCAACGTGTAGGGAGGTCCGGCCAAATAGCGGAGGTATTTGGAGAGCATGGCTGTGATTGTTATGTGTTTTCATTAGGCTGGTCGACCAACTAGAACTAGCCGAATGCCTTGTGATATTTCTTCTGCCGTTTCGAGACTGAATTGAAACCAATATTCATTTTTATTTGTGGCAAAATAGCTAAAACAGAATTCTTGTTCATCGGCATCAAAGCCCCCAATAAAATTACCTTGTTGAAACATGTCTCCTGATTCGATCTTTGACCATTCAGGCAATCCAAGAGCTTTATCAAAAATCTCTTGGCAAATGGCCTTCAACTCTTGTTCTATTGGTATAACCATTACTCAGTTTCTACTTTCACTTAACGCCTCAGTAAATAACGCAGATTTGGCGACAGCCAAGGCTGTGTCTCAATGACCGAAGGAAATGAGTTAACTGACTCGTTATCTTCTCGCACTATTGCCAATCAACAACCCATTTACGCTAATGTCCTCATCAAGTTGCGGCCAATGGATACCTTCACCATCTCCCAGCAACTCCCAGTCTTCTAATTGTTCTTTCGTGGCCTTTGACAACCGTGGAAACCAAATCAAAGGCGCAGATATTTTTCTTCCGTCAATCAAAAAAACGGTTAAAGAATCCGCATCACACTCTACTGATTCCGCTAACGGGTGATGCTCAACTGCTAAAGTACTCATTCCAAGACTCCAATAAAGTTGTTCTATTCTCATTCACTAGCTGCTCAAGCTTCCTCAATTCTCGCGGTGGAAATCGAGTAGAGCTCGCAAGAGATACAGGCTGCAACCAAAATTTTGCAAGCATACGTTCTCGTTGAATGTGTATATGTGGAGGTTCTCCGTTCTCATTACTAAAAAAGAAGAAACGGTAAGGACCTAATCTTAATACTGCTGGCATATGATAAGATTAACTGAGAAAAGTGCAGATGCCAAATAGAAGATAACGCCCGGCTCACCGAGCAAATTTTGTTGGCGGCTTTTTTGGCGCAAAAAAGGTGACAATAAAATTTGTCCGGTGGAGCCGCTTGTTAAACCTTTATTCAAATTGAGCACGATTGCTTATTATATAAGCACTTAGCAATGCATTTATATTATCAGGGTACTCATAAAATTGATCATCTAATTTTGAGAGCTTTTCGTTGCCTGACTCACCGATTTTCTCAAGTTGCGCCTGACGCACCCACCTATCGGGGGATGGCTTTGAACTAGGAAAAACAGAAAATGACTCGACAAGCATTTTTGCAACACTATTTGCACCGATTGCTCTTAGCGCCAAGACAGCCTCAGCTGCATTATCACCGTAAGAGTTAAAGTAGTACTGATCAAAACCACCGTTGTTCACTTGCCCTTCAAGATCTAGGATTAATGCTACATAGCGTTCAGCAATATTTAATGACGAGTAATTTGGCCAGACATCTGGGTTAACTTTGCCGTGTATTTTTTCATAGAACTCGTAGTTGAAAGCCCACTCTTCAATTTGCTTGTTTTCTAATTTTTGGATAAATTCATCCATACCTTCTCCCAAGGCAAATTGGCTTACTAGTAGACTTAACGATAGAAGTAGGTTTTTCATATTGGGTTTAACAATCTTTTTATCTACACGTCTAGATACGCGCGAATCGACAGGTACTAGATATGCTTATGTAAGTCAATTTCATGGCAAACTAGAGAAAATGTCAATAAAAGGCTTATTCTTTCGCTTAATCAGCCCTTTCCAACTCTGCCTGTAACATGTCTTGAACATTAATTTGCGCGTTTCTCAAGGTATCGATCCACCTTTTATTAACTTCTAATGTAATCACAATATTTTTGAGGTGTCTGATGAATGTTCTGTCTTTACTCAACGCAGCAAAATCAAAATCTGCAAAACGGCTAAAATCATCGCCACGATCAAAGGACGCGACCATACCGTCTAAATATGAGGATTTTGAATAAATCCTAAGTTGCATAGCATTAAAGCTTGTCAAAATAGTATTGTGTAAGGTAACTGCATCTTTAATGCTGGATACCAATTCTGTATTTTTAAAGACAGAAAATTTGCCTGAGCTGGTTAAATCCTCAATGCTTTCTTTTTGCATATGGGGTGTCGAACTAAACAGCAAGCTTTCAAAGCTCTTTGCCACATCATGCATATCTTCTGGTTTTAATTCGCCGGTTTCCAGAGCCTGAATGGCTACTTTGTGGTAGCCAATCCACTCGTTCAGTTTATCTATATGGTAACTATTACGGTCGATAGAAAGCGTAGTTTCTAGCAAAATTTGCTCTAAATAGGCTTTTTCTTGTTTGGCTTCCAAGCGTGCAATGTTCCATTCGGTGACTTGCAGACCTATAAAGATGCCGGCTACCACTATAAGCAAGTCAAGGAATGCCGCGAACCAATCTTGACGTTTGAAATGACGAGATATTCGTTGATATAACATTTCCAACTCCTTTTGAATGCAATGACCAAATACTGTTAAAGTAAAATAGAAAAAAGAGCAGAATGCGTTTAACTTAATGCGTCTATATGAATGAAATGCTCGATTAACTAAAAAATACCCTGCTTCCGTGTTTAAGCTTACCATTAAATCAGCTCATAGGAGGAACTGATGTTAAGAAGACTAAGTCGCAAATTGCAGAACTTGCAAGGCATTAAACAATGGTCAATGGAATTTATCATTGTTGTATTTGGTGTCCTCCTCGCCCTTTGGACTCAAGAATGGGTCAAACAGTTAAATGACAAGGAAACGGCTGATATTATTGCTGAAGCCATGGACCAGGATCTGCTCTTTATGGCAACTGGCACCATGCGACGCTTTAGTGCTCAGCCATGTATGTTGGAAAGTTTGAAAAACCTGGCAACAGTTGTAAAAACGCCTAATGGGGAAGCTTTTGTAAAACCGCCTATCGCCAAAGCAACGGATGAAAGCGATGCGGCGTTTAATACCTATTATCCTGTGCCTTTGTGGTCTTATTACACAAGAGCCTTTGATCGAGCCATTGCCACAGGTGCATTTGATCATATGTCTATTGAAAAGGTTGAATTGTACGGGGAAGCCTATGGCTGGGTGGTTCAAATGATTGAAATAGAAGAAGCAGAAGATGCACTGACTTCTCGTCTAGCCATGGTTGAGATGATTGAACTTATGGATGAATCCACAAGGTTGACCTTGAGTCGCGACATAGCTGCTTTAAATGGTTTAAATGCGTCTATGCTTAACAGCGGACGTTTTCTGTTTGAAAGCATGAATAAATTGGGTTTACGGCCAAGTGAGGAAAATATCGAACTTTGGCATTACATCAATAAACGCTCTCAAGAAGTTCGAGGAGATTGCGTACAAGATTTTCCTCTCGATTTTACCGGTAAATATACGGGGAAATCTTGGACAACATCTGTCAATTAGGAGTTCTCCCTTGATAAAAAAAACGGCCATTAAAGATGGCCGTTTTACATTCTAATATATTAGAAGATTTACATAGAGTATCTAGCACCTAAGAAGAATTGGCGTCCAGTGTGATTATACTCACGCATTAAGTTCAGAGTGCCATCTCCAGTGGTAAATAAACGTTCATATTCATCAGTTAAGTTAATAACCTCAAACGTCACCGTCAAGTTTTCACTCACGTTGTAGAAGGATGAGAAATCAACTTGAGTCGGACCTGTGGTACCGTGAGCGACGTTACCATTACTGCCAGTAAAGTCAGTTAAATAATCATCACGTTTATTAACCGATATACGAGCACCATAATTGTCGGTTTCATAATAAGTCGTAAAGTTGTACGAAGTTTCAGATAACCCTTCAATATCATCTGCATTTACGTAAGTGTAGTTAGAAGAGATACCAAAATTATCAAATGGCGCAGGTAAGAAGGTAAAGGGTTGTTGATAAATTAACTCATAACCACTCACTGTGCGCTCTTCAGCATTAATTGGACTGCTATGCTCATAAGGTACTGTGCGAGGATCCAACGCAATTACAGGATCATATTGAGGATCATTATCTATAAAGTTGTAATAAGCAGGGTCGACTAATCTTTCTTCAGATGATCTTACAATCCAGTTATCAATGTCTTTATAGAATACGGTCGCTGCTAGTAGTGCTTCGTCATCGAAATACCATTCAACACCAAAATCTACGTTGTTAGACGTGAATGGGTCTAGGAAAGGGTTGCCTACACTAACGGTACCATTGATATAACTAAAACTTGGATTACCAGGGTTCAGTGAGCTCAAACTTGGGCGAGTCATCGATTGGGTTAATCCCAAACGAACAACGATGTCATCTGTCGCACTAAGGGCAAAGTTTAATGCTGGAAGGAAGTTTTTGTAGTCGTTTTCAATTTGTACTACATCACCCTGGATGAAACCTTCAGCACTTGTTGTAGTTTCAACATAACGTACACCATAGTTAGCACGTAATTCCATATCGCCAATTTCGTACCTAGAATCCATTTCGATGTAGACAGCTTGAGTTTCTTCTCCAACGTTCCAACTTTGAGCAGAACGTGGAGTCCAAGTAACATCCAATAAATCAGAACTAATAGCATCAAAATCCGCTACCAAGAAAGGCGCTAAAGGACCATCAAAACCGCTACCAAAATCATCTACCGGCATCATTTCAGCATAACCTACCGCTGAACTTTGATCTGGGAATCCATTGATTTGCTCTTCATCATAGGTTACTTGACGATCGTTATAGGCAAATCCAGCCTTAATGGTAACATCATCAGTTTCATATACAGCATCTAACTTAATAGTGTCATTTTCGCGCAATACGTCAGTCGCTCGTAACCGACCATCGCTTAAATTGTAATTGGCAGCATTATTAACGTCGTAACCGTATGTCACGGTTGGAGCGTTCATATTATCTGTAAAATCAAAGGCAAAACTAGTGGTGCCCTGTTGGGTCATGTTGTATCTGTATTGCTCAGAACGCGCATCTGATTCTGCTGTACCTGCCATTGCTGTGATGGTGAGATCATCGTTTACAAACCATTCGCCGGAAAGAACATACTGAGAAAAATCCGTGGTTGATTCTTGCAATCGGCTCTCAATTCTTGCTTGAACACCGTCGTAGGAACCTGCTAGCACTTGTTTTCCATTGGGAGCTATGGTGATAGCTGTTGGGGTAATTTCATCAAAGGTACTTCTAAACATATGGAAGAAGTTATACATGGTACGTTTGTTATCTAAAGTTGATAACAATGCGTCCAAGGTTAACGTAAAGTCTTCTGAAGGTGCCCATTGGAAAGAGCCGGTAAAACCTGTTCTTTCTTGTTCATTACCAAAATAATCTGGACGCGGTAATCTAGGAGTCCAGAGACAGTTGATTGGATCGACTGCGACACCGTCGTCTTCACAAGTCCCTACATCCGGCGTACCCGTCACTACAGTAGAAGATGTATCTGCAAAAATACCACCACCGTCAAGTACTGGAGTTGTCCAACGTACTGTTCCATAACCTTCTTGACGCACTGTACGATCCGACATTGCCGCTGAAAATAATACCCCTATGGTATTATCTGCGAAAGTGTTACTAATTAAGAATGCAGCTCTTGGGTCAACTTCTTCGGTAATTGAGTTGTAACCACCTTGCAAAGAAGCCGCCACTTTAAATCCATCATAGTCGAAAGGTTTTGCAGAATAGAGGTCGACTGTACCTGCAATTCCACCTTCTTCCATTGAAGCCACTGGAGATTTTTGCACGTCTACGCGGTTAAATAGTTCAGAAGCAAATACATTGTAGTCAAAACCACGACCACCATTTACGCCACCGCCTGAATCAGTACCATCTGTACTTGCAGGTACTTCCATACCATTTAATGTAGTTCTGGTGAAAGATGGGCTTAAACCGCGTAAGGTAATTTGGCGACCTTCACCACCCTCACGAGAAATTGCCACACCAGGCAAACGTTGGATTGATTCAGCAATGTTTAAATCAGGAAACTTACCGATATCTTCGGCAACTATGGTTTCTTTATTATTTACAGAGGTTCTTTTTTCTAAAAGAGATTTGTTTAACGAGCCTCTAAAGCCCGTGACTTCGATAACTTCTAGCTGAGCTTCTGGAGAGCTATCAACTTCTTCAGACTCTTGTGCCTGAACTATGGTACCAGCCATTGCAAGACCGACCAAAATGGCTATGTTTGATTTTTTAAAGTTCATTATCGTGTTCCCCTTAACGTGTAAGCAAGGTTTGAATAGTGTGTGACTTGAAGCTAATGGATTTAACAACCCTAAAGATTGTTCCAATCAAATTTGGAGAATTTGCAAAAATAAGGCATCGAACAATGCCTTTCCCTGACGCTTTCGCATCATTGATGTTGTGTGCTGTCATGTGTTTTTCCTAAAGTTTCACTTTTTATGTGTTGGATAAACTTTTAAAAATTGAAAAAGAAAAAACAACCTAGTCTAATTTCTTTCTCAATGTTAAATGCAACCTCGAAACATAATCACAAGTTTTACATTTGATTTACATACTATACCGTTATGCTACCGGTGGCAATTGTAAAAAAGAAATTTTTTTAATATTTTCACTTTTTAATAATGAAATTTAATAAACTAAATACTAATTTAATATTCAATGGTAAGTTTCTATTTGTAACTTATATATAAATAATTCAATGTGTTACGCAAAATAAACAATATGAAAATTAATTGTTACATTAATGTATTTTTCTATGGCGTAAAAAGTTGACAATTCATTAATAAATAATCATTATGCTACCGGTAGCATTTAGCAATTATTTTAATTAGAAAAGGATATAGAAATGGCTTTTAAGTATTTACGTACTTTTGTAACCATATGCACTCTAGTTACATCAGTATTCGCCTATTCTTCTACACCACTAGATAACACACAACCATGGCACGTTAGAATGGTTGAATCAGAGATGGTGAGGTTTCCTGAGGCCTGGCAAATTGATTGGGACGAAGCCCCTTATTGGGACTATGTTCACGGTTTAGATTTACTTGCAATCTCTAAAGTGTACGAAAAAACGCGCGACGTTCGCTATTTGAATTATATTCTTGGTTACTATGATTTATTAATTGATGATCAAGGCAATATAAAGACCTATGAAGTCGAAAAATATAATATAGATATGATTAATCCCGGTAAATTACTGTTTTTCTTATATGAAGAAACTGGGAAAGAAAAATTCATAAAAGCAGCCCATATACTAAGACAGCAACTAGTCGATCACCCAAGAACCAAGCAAGGTGGATTTTGGCATAAGAAACGCTATCCAAACCAAATGTGGCTTGATGGTTTATACATGGGCGCGCCCTTCTACGCTGAATATATAATGCGCTATGGCGACATTGCAGAATTAGCAGACGTGTTTAAGCAATTCGAATTAATAGAAGCTAATTTATATGATGAAAAAACTGGGCTTCCTCGTCATGGTTGGGACGCATCGAAAGAACAAGCTTGGGCTGATAAAGAGACAGGACTGTCTGCGCATCATTGGTCTCGTTCTCTAGGTTGGTATGCCATGGCTATGGTTGATGTATTGGAGATTGTGCCTACTCAGCATGCCAAAACACAATGGTTACAAGGGCGTTTTCAGAAATTCATTGATGCTGCGCTGAAATATCAACATACATCAGGCACTTGGTATCAAGTGACCGACCTAGGTGAACGAGAAGGGAATTATTTAGAAGCCTCAGGCACAGCTATGTTGACTTACTCAATTGCTAAAGGTGTTAAATTAGGACTACTACCTACATCATATCGACAATACGCTGAAAAAGCCTTTGCTGGTATGATCGATCAGATGATAAGTGTAGATCCTGAAACCAATGTGGTCACTCTAGAAAAAGTCTGCCGCGTAGCTGGTCTTGGAGGAAACCCATACCGAGATGGGTCGTTTGAATATTATTTGAGTGAGCCTATCACACCGAACGATCCCAAAGGCGTTGGGCCTTTTATTCTAGCTGCTTACTATTTAAATAAATAAGAGTAACTATTCATGAGTAATCAAATAGGTAGAAGGCAATTTTTAAAATATGGCGCGGCTAGTTTGGCCGCAGTTCCCTTTCTCTCAGTAATAGGCTGCAGTCAAGCAGTCAATCCTGTAGCAACTACGACAAATGATTGGGATCAAGAAATTGCGAATATCAAAGCGCGAATTAAACAGCCTGTTTTTCCTTCCCGCCAAGTGCAACTTACAGATTATGGTGTGCAGCCTAATTCACAGCAAGATGTAGGTGATGCTATAAGGCAGGCCATTGAAGAATTATCCTCTCAAGGTGGAGGCACTTTATTGATACCCGAAGGAAAGTTCTTCATTAAAGGGCCGGTGCATCTAAAATCCAATATTAACTTTCATTTGGCCGAAGGTGCTATTTTAGAGTTTTCAACTGACCCCGATGATTATAAACCTTATGTATATACCCGATGGGAAGGAACAGAGCTTATTGGCTATTCACCGTTGATCTATGCGTTCGAACAAGAAAATATTGCGATCACGGGTAAAGGAACTCTTGACGGCGGGGCCAGTGAAGATAACTGGTGGCCTTGGAAAGGAAAGTGGAAAGAAGCGCAATGGGGCGACCACCCTAAATTCAATCAAAAATATACTCGTGATGCTATTCAACGGATGGCTGAGGACGGTGTGGCTGTTGAAGAGCGCGTGTTTGAAGATAACTATTTAAGACCTCCCTTTATTCAACCTTATCGCTGTAGAAATGTTTGGATTGAAGGTGTAACCATTAATCGCTCACCATTCTGGTTGGTCAACCCGGTCCTATGTAAAAATGTCATCGTCGATGGTATTCACTGTGAAAGCTTTGGTCCTAACTCTGATGGCTGTGATCCCGAGTCTTGTACCGACGTGCTAATTCAAAATTGTATTTTCGATACAGGAGATGACTGCATAGCCATTAAATCTGGTCGAAATGCTGACGGAAGACGAGTCAATCAACCCTGTGAAAATATCATCATTGAAAACTGCCAAATGAAAGCTGGCCATGGCGGTATTGTAATCGGTAGTGAAATCTCTGGCGGTGTGCGTAATCTGTATGCCCAAGACTGTGTAATGAGCAGTCCTGTGCTTGATAGAGGCATTAGAATTAAAACCAACAGCATACGCGGTGGACATTTATCCAACTTAAATTATCGAAATATCGATATCGGTCAGGTGAAAGACGCCATAGTGGTGAATTTTCATTATGAAGAAGGCGATGTTGGGAAATTTCCACCTAAGCTTGAAAATATTCGTATTGATAACTTACATGTGAAAAATGCCAAAAGAGCTTTTATGATGCGTGGTTATGACCATACGCCTATCACTGGGTTAAGTTTGACTAACATAACCATTGAAAATGTGGAAAAGCCGTCGATTATTGAAAATGTGACTAAGGTTACCCAATCTAATATTTTGATCGAAAATAAAAACGTCAGTATTTAGAGCTCCAATAAAAATAGGGAAAGGTGCTACCCTTTCCCTATTACTCATGCATAAGTATTGATGTTATATCCAGAACTTCCGACAGGCGCGATAACTGCAGATTCTAAAAGTTGCAATACCGCTTGGCCTTCCTGTTTTTGTTGGTTATTCGACATCTGTGCCGTTTTAACATCGAGTGCATACGCAAGGTTGCTACCTTGAATATCCATACTTTTTTCCTTAATTGCTTGTAGCAATAAGTAAAAGTAGGCAAAATTGCCCACCATTAAATAGTATCGACATGATAGCCGAAAATATGAACAATCTTATTGACGCGTTCAATGACAATTTACAAATTGCTTATCGAAAAGCGGTGGATGCAGACAATAATTTAGATAAGCTGCAAAAAGACGGTAAGGGCAAGTTTGCCGCTATATTTCCTGATGACTCGCCATTTGAAACCTCAAGCAAACGCTTTATTCCTTATGTACAAGAAATTGCTTCAGATGTTGAACAGTTGCAGCAATTAAGCGAACAAGAAATAAAAGCAGCGCTTCCAGAAACGGTGAAAAAACTAGAGCTCTTGTTAGCAACCTTGGTTAAATTTAAAACCAGTGTTTAATGCCTTGGCACTCGCTGTAAGTCAGTTTGCATAAAACAGATAGCCTAACTAGATTAAAATAGACATAAAAAAATCCCCAATATCTAATTGGGGATTTAACTCTTCATTCGGTTCTCTAAAGTGATTCTAAGGAGTAAATTTCTCTACCTTATAGCCATCTTGTTCTAGCAAATGAATTAACCCATCTTCACCTGCAAGATGAAGAGCACCTACTAGTACAAATTCTACATCATCATCTTTTAGCATATTGACGATTTGCGGATACCAAGCATTGTTGCGATCGACCATTATGTTTTGATACACCTTTGGATATTCATCTATCCATGAATCCATACCTGCGGCAAAAAGACCACTTAAATCACCTTTCCTCCAAGCCTCGTGAAGAGACAAGATCATCTCGTCACCTTTACTGACATCTTCTAAGGTGTATTTGATAAGTGCATCAGGGTCCATGTCATTAAATCCTTTAATAAGATCTAACTGAGATTCAACAGACTCTAACCAACCTATATGCTTTTTATTTTCAGTTGCTTTGTTGAAGAAAAAATCGTCGACACCAGGTTGGGTGAAACCTCTAAGTTGAAACTCAGTAATAGTAAGTACTAGCATAGCACCAGCAGGTCTTAGTGCTTGAATCTGGGCAGCAGGAATACCCCGACTATCCAAGTAAGTCTGTAATTGAGTTTGCACTTCTGGAGATAACTGAGCATTCAAGGTTTGTCCTTGCGGTTGCAAAATCACTGGCAAGGTTTGTTGCTGAAACTCTGGCGAGTTCAAAGCTGCAATGTCAGTTTCAAAATACACTTCTTTTGCTTGTTCAAATGCTTCTTGATAAGGGGAAGCTAGAGGATAATCATCTGCAGTTAAAATATGAATAGTTCCTCCAAGATAAAGAAACTTATCACCCTTACTAACTTTATAAACCGAAGAAGCATTGGAAATAAATGCTGTTAGCAGTAGCACCAAAGCGGTTAAAAACTTGAATCTTGTTACTTGCATCATTGTGTCCTTATTTGCAATTAATGAGAAATAGGCAGGGCGTCAATTCTCCCTTGAATTACCTTGACTACTTTTTGATATGTCTCACTGTCAACACTACCATATTTTTGTATAAATGCTTGCTTTGACAGGCCTTCATCTAAATTATTAATTTGTGGAAAGTAGGCATTTTCATCATCAAACGCGATAATAATATCCTGAATGCTCTCTGCCAATTCGGGAGTTACCGCTAGTGACGCAAAATGCGCGCCGGCCATGTCAGCTGACAAGTCTACAAAGCTATATCCAGACCCGCCCTGACCTCTGTCCATAAGCTCTTTAAATTCGCCGACGGCAATACTAAACCCTTGTTGCGATAGAAGTTTGATTGCCGCTGAAAATATAAAATGCAAACTTAAATCATGACGCCCAGCTAGCGTGGTTCCTTTATCAACTGTAGGTATTACCCCGCCCATAGTTTCGCTTAAATTTCCTACTGTCCTAGCAAACCTTCGATGCCCTGCATAGGCTGATAAAGCCATTATAGCTGCTTCGTTTTCTAGTACCGGATCGCCATTTTGGCTATACACCTTGGCTTCTTTCATTAATTCCACTAAATAATAGTTTAGTGAATTACGATTTTCAGGGTTTGGTGGTAATTGATCTAAAAAGAAAAGATACCCCATGACTCTTTGTTTAAATATGTTGCTGCGTTCATCTTCCCCGCTAGTATCGACCTTCTTAAATTCTGACAATAATGATAGTAAAGGTTTGAGTGAAACAATTGCCGTTTTATCAATAACCTGAACAGCTTCAATTGTATCTAAAGCGACACTGGCAACATCACTTTGGGTATACCTATTAGCGATTATTTCAGTCAACCATAGTGCCAACCCGCCTGGAACATGGACTTGACCAACACTGACCGACCTTAAATTAAAACCTTCACCTTCGACAACTTCAGCGTAGAGATTAAAGTACAAGCCACCAAATAACTCTGTAAATTGATAGGTTGCAGCAATCATTATGTGGTCACTTCGAAAATCTACGATCGCTCTGGCTTCTGGATAGGCCCGTTGTAAAAACCCAGCTAAGCTCGTTGCTTGACTCTGGGTAATTTTAATTTGATGGTTGTTTTTTCTTTTAATGATGGCTTGTCTGGATTCATATAGTAATTGATTAACAGAATCAGCATCATTTAATTGTCGGCCGCCATCTGCACTCACTGAACCCGAGAAATCGACAGATAGAAAAACCAGTATTAGTACTAAAACAAGTACTATCAGTAAGCTAACTTTAACTTTTTGCCACATTTAATCAATGTCCGTTAAATCATAAATTGACAACGAACATTCCGTCGAAGCCTCTTGAAATGGTATTGAGTATTTTCCTTGGATTTTCTTTATTAATCATAAATTGACAACCATTCACTAAAATAAACCATAAAATGACAATTTTTTCTAATATACAAAACAATAAAAGGAAACCTAAGGGTGTTTGCGCAATGATAAATGACCTGTTAGTTATCAACAATAGATTTCAGGCATTAATTAATTTTGAATACGAATTACGATAAAAGTTCGCGGCACTTTTTTATAAATGTTGTGTGAACGCGGTATTGGTGTGTGAATAAATTTTTTAAGTCCACCTACCAGCAAAAAATATCAGGAACATTTAAAATATCGATGACCAGTCCCCAGCTAAGAGGTTTACAAAGCCGAAAATTATCGCTAAGAGAGCGCAAAATATCGAAAAGATTCGAAAAATCCAACTAATTGTTTCTAATGTTGATGAGGAGAATTCAAGCTCACGAAAGTTAGCAAAAAAAGCAGCGGCGAAATAACTTAGAAATAGTAGAAAGATTCCAATATATCGGTTCCAATTCATATGCATTGATTCAGCAATCACAATTGGAATTAAAAAGATTGTGAAGAATAAGGAAGAATATCTGAATATTCTCTTGTCTTCAGTCACAAACTTCGTGATGTTCTTGGTTGAAAGATAGAGCATTTCTTCTCCGCCCGCATAAAACAATAAAGCAAAGCAAGCCGAACCAATGTAAAACAATACGCTCCTAAACCTAAACTCACTATTTCCAAGAAAGTAAAATGTAAATACGATAATACCGCCCAAATAAAAACGGGCAGGAGCAAGGACAAAAAGAAATATTGCCAAGATATTCCGAAATTATCGCTCATTAATTCCCGACTTTAGCTTTTACTATAATAGAGATAGCTATTGCCATTGGCTGCTATCATTTGATTTGCCAAATTATAACTCATGCTGAAATAACTATTGTGCTTGATATTGCCCAATACCTCATAGGAAACAGTACTATTGCCTGCTTTACTTTTGCCATAGGTGTTTTTAATCTAACTCTGTTCTTCGTTGTTTTCTGATGTTATTGTTTGCGACCAATCGAAAACGAAAAACCCAATTCCAACGAATATCCCAGCCATGTATGGATAAACACTCTGTGGGATTAAAATACCTATTGCTATTTGAATGATAATAAAGAATATAACCACCAAAAATGATAGCATTTTCTTTTTCAATCGCTTTTGGTTTGGCATTGTCAACTTATGCTTAAATCCTTGTCAGCTTATGGTTTACCATTGTCAATTTATGGTTTAATCACCAATCAATCAATAACCGCGAGGTTTCCTTTGCTTTCGAGCCAAGCTCTTCTGTCTGAGGAACGTTTTTTCGCTAGTAACATGTCCATAAGCTCAAGCATGGTTTCAGCGTCTTCGGAAGTTAGCTGGACCAGTCGTCGCGTGTTGGGATCCATGGTAGTTTCACGTAATTGTAGTGGATTCATTTCACCAAGACCTTTAAAGCGCTGAACATTCACTTTGCCACGCTTGTTTTCAGCTTCAATACGATCAAGTACCCCTTGTTTTTCTGCTTCATCTAAGGCGTAGTAGACTTCTTTACCTATATCAATTCTGAATAAGGGTGGCATAGCCACATACACGTGACCAGCATCTACCAAAGCTCTGAAATGTTTAACAAAGAGCGCACATAATAAGGTGGCGATGTGCAATCCATCAGAGTCAGCGTCGGCTAGAATGCAGATTTTTCCATAACGTAAATCGGATAAATCGCTAGAATCTGGATCTATGCCCAAGGCTACTGAAATATCGTGAATTTCTTGAGACGCCAATACTTGAGAAGAATCCACTTCCCAGCTGTTAAGAATCTTTCCGCGCAGTGGCATTATGGCTTGAAACTCTCTGTCCCTCGCCTGTTTAGCAGAACCACCGGCTGAATCACCCTCGACTAAAAATAATTCAGAGCGCGAGGTATCCTGCGTCGAACAATCGGTTAATTTACCTGGTAATGCAGGCCCCTGAGTGACCTTTTTACGTGCGACTTTTTTACTTTGACGTAGGCGACGTTGTGCATTTGAAATACACATTTCCGCTAATACTTCTGCAACATCAGTGTGTTGGTTTAACCATAAACTAAAGGCATCTTTCACTACGCCAGAAACAAAAGCAGAGGCTTGACGTGAAGACAGTCTTTCTTTGGTTTGTCCCGCAAACTGTGGATCATGCATCTTGGTAGAAAGAATGTAGGCACAACGATCCCAGATATCATCAGCGGTAATTTTGACGCCGCGCGGCAATAAGTTTCTAAACTCACAAAATTCTCGCATGGCATCTAATAAACCTTGTCTGAGACCATTAACGTGAGTACCGCCTTGGGCAGTTGGAATCAAGTTCACATAACTTTCGGTGACCATCTCGCCGCCTTCTGGCAACCACATGACCGCCCAATCTGCAGTTTCCCCGTTACCCGAATATTGCCCCACAAAAGGCGTGTCCTCAGGAATCGTGATACTGTCTTTGACTGATTGATATAGATAATCTCTTAAGCCGTCTTCGTAATACCATTCTTGGCTTTCTTTCGTTTGTTTATTATCGAAGCGAATCTTCAAACCTGGACACAACACCGCCTTGGCTCTCAAAAGATGCAATAAGCGGCTTACCGAAAACTTTTCTGAATCAAAATATTTGGGATCTGGCCAAAAATGTACCCGTGTTCCAGTATTGCGCTTCCCACAGCTATCGACGACTTCTAACTCGCGGGTTTTATCACCGTCAGCAAACGCCATTTCATAAACTTGGCCATCACGTCTTACGGTTACTTCGACCTTATTCGATAACGCATTTACTACCGAAATACCAACGCCGTGCAAACCACCGGAATATTCGTAGTTTTTATTTGAGAATTTACCACCCGCGTGGAGTTTGGACATGATCAATTCGACCCCAGATATTTTTTCCTCTGGGTGAATGTCCACTGGCATACCACGACCATCATCTATGACTTCTAAAGAATGGTCTAGGTGTAGTATCACTTTAATGTTGCTCGCATGACCCGCTAAAGCTTCATCCACGCTATTATCAATGACTTCTTGTGCCAAGTGATTTGGGCGCGCGGTATCTGTGTACATTCCGGGGCGTCGCTTTACCGGTTCTAACCCGTTTAAGACTTCAATGGCATCTGAATTATATTGGCTTGTCATAGTTATTTTTCTTTATTGTTAAGCTTGTTTTCAGCTAGCGAACAGCAGTGACATCAGGACTTATATTTGCCCTTTAATAGCCCTCAATAGTATCAAGGGGACTTGTTCCGAGCAATAATCAACTAGCGCAAAAAGGCGATTATTTTTGGTAGCCATTGGTGATAATCAACAAAGCTATGATCGCCGCCTTGTTCTATATATAAATGGCTATTTCGAAACTTTTCTGCAGCTGTACGGTAATCTAAAGTTTCGTCACCGGTTTGCAGTAGCACCATGTAATTGTCTGGCTTTTTAACTTGCTCACTGTAGTAGCCGTATAAATGACTAATATTTTCTGGCGTTATATAAAAAACTTCACCGCTATATGGGTTAATGTGCTTCCCCATATAGTCTACTAATAATCGAAAAGGTTCCACAGCTGGGTTAACTAAGACAGCTTTACCGCCATATTTTTCAACAAAATAATTGGATAAAAATCCGCCCATAGAGCTGCCAATAAATCTTAGCTCGTTCGCTGGTAATGTTTTAACCAAAGAATCAATAATGTCAACCGCACGATCAATATTTCCGGGCAATCGGGGCGCATGTAAATTTATGCTTGGATAATGTTTTTTAAAAAATGCTTGAGTCTGACGCGCTTTTTCAGACATGGGGGAACTTAAAAACCCATGTAAATAAATAATATGCTGCATGTATTAATTCTGTGTATTTGAAGACTGATTTTGTCTTATGCTCTTGTCGTTATTATCCATGCAGAATTTTAGCCATTCTGCTAAGAATAAGTTGGTCATAAATTTTTCATTTCGTTGATGCATATGTAAGTTGGGGTATTCATACACTGGCTTTAGGCGTTTCACTCGCTGCGTTTCCAAAACTTCAGCAACTTTTGCATCATGATACATTCGGATGACCATCGCAGGGCGCAAAAACGCAGGTGTGCCTGATGTTATTTGCGCCATAGTAAGCGTACTTGTATAGGGCGTAGATTCCAAAATTTGAATGCGATACTCCAGTGCGCCGTTAATAATAAACTGGTAAGACAAATCTTCTGTGTCACAATCAGGCAACAGCTTTAACATGCACATATAGTTATTCTCACAAATTGAGAGAATACTAGGTAAATGTGGTACATATCGCTGTTTCACTTCACTTCCAACTTAAGATGCCCATGCATCCAGAATATTTTGTTTATTTAAAAAGAACCATTGTAGCAGGATTATTGCTGTCGCGTTTTCTAATTTCCCCGACAATAACCATTCTTTCGCAACAGCCTCTGATACTCTATGCACACGAATATCTTCTGTTTCTTCATCTAGTCCGTGTACGCCCCCAGCGTTCGACGCATCGACTTTGCCAATATAAGCATAAATGCGTTCAGTGGTGCCACCTGGACTGACTAAAAAACTCGGTATTTCAAACACTTTATCCAACACCAGATTCGCTTCTTCTTTAGCTTCTCTGTGAATCACCTCTTCATAGGATTCGTTTGGTTCGATAATGCCAGCAACCACTTCTAACTGCCAGGGAGTTTTAGCCGTTTCCATGGCAGGAAACCTAAATTGCTCTATTAAAACAAATTCTTCAAGCTCAGGATCATAAGGTAATACAGCCACCGCATGCCCGCGTTCAAACACTTCACGGGTAAATACTGGTGTCCAACTACCATCAAACTTTTTATGTTGGACGTGATATAAATTAGTTTTAAAAAAACCAGTATGTAGCGACTCCTTGTTAATAACCTTCACATCATCTTTGCCTAACTCTTGCATGAAAACTGGCTCCCTTTCACTGCGATCTTAGTTTAATTTTACTTAATTTAACGAAAATCTGTCGAAATTTCATATTTGAGCAATCTAAATCAGAGTTTTTCACATATTCTGTTACACTTAAACCAAATTTGATACAGGCTTGCGATACTAAGTAACGCTTGATTGTTTTAAAATGACCTTAATGTTAAAAAATTAGAATATTGATAAGGGCTTTATCGGATGAAAAAAACGCTTGTTTCCATTTTCCTTGGCATTAGTTTGTCAAGTTCAGCTTTTGCCGATGATTTACTCACCGTCTATCAAATGGCTGTAGAAAATGATCCGCTTATTAACCGTGCGGAAGCACAAAAAGACGCAGCATATGCTGGTATTGATATCAGCCGTGCAAGCTTACTGCCGCAAATTAGTGGTTCTGTTAGTTATACAGATTCAAGCCGTGAAATCGTTGACCAACAGCTGATTAGCGAAACTGAATTTATCCAAATCAGTGGTGACGTTGACACCAGCAGCTTGAGTTATGGTCTTGACCTTAACATGTCACTGTATGACCACTCTAACTGGTTAAATTTAAACCGAGCAGAAATCGTTGCACAACAAAGTGATGCTAGCCTAGGTGCTGCTTTACAGGATTTGATGGGCCGAACAGTTACCGCTTATTTGGCTGTGCTTAGAGAACAAGACAACGTTGAGTTTGTAAAAGCAGAACTTCGCGCTATTGAGCGTCAATTAGAACAAACAAAACAACGATTTGAAGTGGGTCTTACAGCGATCACTGACGTACACGAAGCACAAGCCAATTACGATAATACCATTGCTCGTCAAATCAGAGCTGAAAACTTGTTAGAACTACGATTAGAAGAGTTACGTGAAATCACCGGTAAATATCATGACAGAATTGATATTTTGGATACTAGTAAGTTCTCGGCAGTTCCACCAAGCCCAGATAATGTGACTTCATGGCTATCTACAGCAGAAGAAGCTAACCTTAATTTGTTAGCGCAAAGATTTGCTCGTGATATTGCAAAAGAAGATATCGATATTTCTCAGTCTGGTCACTATCCGAGCTTAGGTTTACGCGGCTCATACTCTAGAAGCGATAGTAAAACCGAGACATCTTTGGACGGTATCGACCCAGATACTGGCTTGCCAATTGAAACCCGTGTGAACGATCCTGATCCATTGGATAACAGAAGCATTACACTGAGCTTAAATGTGCCTATATATGAAGGTGGCGCAACAACAGCGCAAACTAAAAGAGCCAGAGCAAATTACATTGTCGCAAGTGAAAACTTAGAACTTACATACCGTCAAACAGTACGTTTAGTAAGAAGTTCATTTAACGATGTTAAAGCAGCTATTTCTACTATCAGAGCTCTAGAACAGTCTGTAGTATCTGCAGAAAGTGCATTAAACGCTACTGAAGCAGGTTTTGATGTGGGTACTAGAACAATCGTAGACGTATTAAACAGCACAAGAAACCTGTTTGATGCTCGTCGAAATTTAGCTGATGCTAGATATAACTTTATTCAAGCAATTGTTACGCTAAAACAATCTGCGGGTACTTTGACTAAAGAAGACATTGTAGACATTAACAGAGCCCTATCACCAGCGCCTGTTCAATCTTCAAACTCTTAATCAAAGGTTAAATGAATATAAAGCTGGCGCTATTCGCCAGCTTTTTTATTGCCTGAAGCTATTTGACTAGCTTGTAATTGACTGATTTGCTCACTCAGAGCCGCAATTTGCTGTTGAAGGTCGGTTAGCGTAGGTTTGCCAATGTTTTTCTTTTCTAATTCAGCTTCACGCTCTTTAAGGTGTTCTTCTTCCATTACCCCAACCACTATACCTATCACCATGTTTAAGAAAGCAAACGCGGTAAAGAATATAAAGGTCATGTAATAAATCCAACTCATGGGATAAACATCCATGGTCTCATATTGAATGTCTGTCCAATCTTCAAAGGTCATCACACGGAACAAGGTCAACATAGAGATGGCGATGTTTCCCCATAACACGGGATTAATGTCATGGAACAAATAACTACCCACTGCAGCGTAAATATAGAAAATAATAAACATTAACAGTACAACATAACCCAGCCGAGGAAGTGCTTTAAATAATGAATTTATCAGTACCCTCAATTCAGGGACGATGGAAATCATCCTTAATACTCTAAAGACTCGCACCAATCGCGCTAAGAGCGCCATTTCTGAATCCTGCATAGGCATCAGGCTAATAACCACCACTAGCGTGTCGAAAATATTCCACCCTGATTTAAAGAAGTCTTTTTTGCGTTCTTCAGCAATGAACCTAATGAGAATTTCCACGAGGAAAAACACTGTGATAAACACATCCAGATACAATGTAAAGCGCACGGCACTTTCAGATAATTGGTAAGTCTTAGCACCAATCTCAAGTGCAGACACTATAATCACGGTAATTACGAAAAGCTCAAACACCTTATTGTGTCTAAGCTTAATCAGACCTTGATGAAGTTTTTTGATCATTTAAAGGGGTTCCAAACCAAAACTGGCCCAGGTTAGACTGGGCCAGCTGACTAACATTTAGTTGGAATTATAAATTGTAAGTTTGTCTTAGTGAATCAATTCGTGCTTTAGATTCTGCGGCTGTAAAACTGCTTCGTTCCAAGCGTCGTTCAGCAATTACTAAATCACCATTTTGCAACAATGCTTCAATATAGTTCAAAAGAATCTCTTCATTTCGAGTATTGTCTGTAATCACACGCTTATAAACTTCCAGTGCATCTTCGATCCGACTCTGCTTTACTAAAATTTGTGCATAAGTATCGGCAATGGCAACGTTATCCGCTTGAATATCTAAGGCCTGCTTTGCCAGAACTTCAGCTTTAGCTAGATCGCCCTTTTCCATTTCCAAATAAGCCAAATTGTTTAACACGACAAAATTATTGGGTGTTACTTCTAATATCTTATTGTAGGTGGCAATTGCTTCCTCTTGATCTTTATCAATTTGACGCTCGGCCAACAACATTAAGTTGCGCACATCATTCGGAAATTCTACCGCATGCTGCTTAATTAATTCATAACTTTCATCTGGCTGACCAGCAAGCTCATAGGCTTGAATCAAGACTAACAGGTTTTTGATACCTTTATTAGATTCATAGGCTGCAACCGCGTGTGGCACAGCTTCTGACGGCTTATTATCAATTAATAGTAAGCGCGCCTGAATGCCTCTCAAGAATGGAAGCTCTTTGTATTTGTTATCAATTTTCTCATAAGCAGTTTTCGCTTCAGCAAATTGATTAGTCATAATTAACAAATAAGTGCGAGCAAAATTAACCTGAAGGTTATTTTCTTTGGCTAAAAATTCGTTCGCCTTGTCCAGGGCCTTTTGGTACTCAGATTTACTATCTAAAACTAAAATATAACCTAAAACTGCGGCTTCCTGATTAGGGTAAAGCTTAGACCAAGTATTGTAATGAGCCTCTGCTTCATTGACTGCATTAGATCGCAACAACGCAGTACCTTTTAACGGCCAATATTGCGCCGGGGCTTCTTTATCTGCTTCAATTGTAGAAAGCACTTCTAGAGCTTCATCTACTTTATTAGTAATTAAGGAAGCTCTAGCGGCAAGTAATTTAATTACTTTATTGTCTGGATTTGCTTTTAATTGCTCAAATAATTTTTGCTTGCCCTTTTCTACTTCACCCTTTTGCGCATTAATCGCAAAGTAACTAGCAAGACCAACTAAATGCGCTGGCGTTTTTGCAAGAAGCTCTTCAGTGGCTGCAAGAGCATCATCAATTTTGTTTTGTCTTAAGAGTAGACGTACTTTAGCGGCCAATACGTTGTCGTTAGCATCATCCAATGAGGCTGCATTTTCCAACGTTTGCGCTGCTGCTTGGTAGTTCTCTTGACGTTGTTCAACTTCCGCCTGTAACAAATAACCTTCAACGTCTGCTGGTGCAGTTGATTGCCACTCTTTAGCCAAAGCCATAGCTTTGTCTAATTGATTGGTAGCCAAATAGGCCGTGGCAAGCGTAGTTTTAGCAGTTACCGACTCAGGCGCTTTATTGACGGCATCCTCAAGATTGATCATACCTTCAATATCGTTTAAGGAAAGTTTTAAAATACCTAAACGGGTCAAATCATCCGCAGTTTCACTGATCTTCTCAGCTTGCTCTATTATCTTTTTAGCGCCTTCTTCGTCACCAGCTTTTAATAATTCATACCCAGCGCGTGAAAATAGCGAAGCGTCAGTTCCAACTTTCGGATCCACACGGGCTAACACCTCTTGAGTCTGATCGCCCATGTTCGACTGCAATTGGCTTGCTGCTAGAATTCTCAATCCAGGGTGGTTATCGGGCAAGAATTCGGCAATATAGGAAAGATGCTGAACTGCTTTTTCATATCTACCTAATTGAAAAGCAGAATAACCAGCAACTAATCTCACCGTAGGTTCTACTCGACCGTTTTGGATTGCAGTTTCACTAAAGGTTAAGGCTTGTTCATGATCGCCAGCAGCAGCTCTCACCACACCTTTTAGTTGATTTAAAAGTCCATTTTGATTGTTAATTTCCATTAACTCGTCAATGTACTTTTCGGCTTTTTCCATTTGCCCTTGTTCTACCAACATATTGGCTAAAGCGAATTTAATCTCAACATCATCAGGAGCAACTCTGATGTAGTCTTCGTATACCTTGGCTGCTTCTTCTTGTTGATTATTGATAATGTGCATGCGCGCGGTAAAATTCAGAACGTCCCGATTCAGTGGCGCTCGTTCACGCATGCTTTCAGCAGTCTCTAAAGCACCAACAAAATCGCGCTCTATCACTTTACTAATGGCGGCAACTAAGCCCTTGTATACAGTATCGGAATTTAGCGCCAACAATTCTTCAATTAAACTTTGCGCTTCTTCATTTTTTTCCAGTTGCAATAAAGATTGGAGTTTTCGATATCCTACTTCCAACTTTTCAGCAGATGTTAATTCAGAGGTTTCTAAGTCAAGCTCTGAAAGCGCAACATTTGCACCAGTGCGCTGGTAAGCTTCAGATAACAAAGGAATGACTTTAGATGCGCTATAACCAAGCTCTAACGCTCTGGACAATTCTTTTTCTGCTGATTCAAAGTCTTTAATATCAAGATATATTTTGCCTAGTTCAAATCTAGCTACGGGGAGAGAGGGATTTTGTTGAACTGCGTTTTTGAGTTCAACAATGGCAGATTTGTTATCGCCTTGTTGCAAGAATACATTTGCTTGCTCTATGTGTTCTTCTGCGCTTTTTTCAGCACAAGCCCACATAAACAAACAACAAGCACTTAAAGATAATCCTTTGATAAATTTGGAAATTATCGTCCGAGATGTTGCGAGATTTTGTTCGCTTTGCATACTTCATTCCTTTTAGTGACAAGCGTGTGGTGTATTAATACCAGTAATAATCGCATTAAACCATAACATACCCCAATAGTTTAATGGTATATATAGATTTAATGACGTATAATATATCGAATATACGGCGTTCGCATCCTCTCTGCTTTGCCCCATTTCAATTGTTATCAGGAAAATTTATGAGCGACTCTGTCGATATGACTTTCGCAGACTTAGGGCTACCCCCTGAGATATTACAAGCATTAGAAAAAGTTGGCTATGAAAAGCCATCTCCAATTCAAGCACAAAGTATCCCACTATTGTTACAAGGTCATGACCTTCTGGGACAAGCCCAAACGGGCACCGGCAAAACTGCCGCCTTTGCTTTACCTATGCTTGCCAACATTAATCCAGACGATCAACATCCGCAATTGTTGGTGTTGGCTCCTACTCGCGAATTGGCTATCCAAGTCGCCGAGGCGTTTCAAGTTTACGCCAGTTTTTCAAAGAAGATTAAAGTATTGCCTATCTATGGCGGTCAGTCATACGATAATCAAATTCGTCAGTTGAAGCGTGGCGTTCAAGTTGTGGTTGGAACACCGGGGCGTGTTATTGACCATATTCAACGTAAAACACTTAAACTTGATAATCTAAAATTTTTAGTATTAGACGAAGCCGATGAAATGTTGCGAATGGGCTTTATCGACGACGTTGAGCTTATTTTATCCCATGCGCCGAAAGAACGTCAGACTGCATTGTTCTCAGCCACAATGCCTGCGCCAATTCAAAAGATTACCAATCGTTATTTAACCAATCCGCAAGAAGTGAAAATTGCCGCTAAAGCAACTACTGCAAGTACGGTTAGGCAACGCTATTGTTTGGTTGCGCCTCATCATAAGTTAGAAGCCTTGACTCGTATCATGGAAGTTGAGGACTTTGACGGTGTTATTATTTTTGTACGTACCAAAACCGCTACTCTTGAATTGGCAGATAAATTAAGTGCCCGTGGTTTTGATGTTGAAGCATTAAACGGGGATATTCCACAAAATGCCCGCGAACGTACTGTTGAGCGTTTAAAAAATGGTGCTATCGATATTTTGGTTGCTACCGATGTAGTCGCTAGAGGGCTAGACGTTGAACGTGTTAGTCACGTAATCAATTACGATATCCCTTACGATACTGAATCATATGTACACCGAATTGGGCGTACAGGTCGTGCTGGACGTTCTGGAGATGCAATCTTATTTATCTCTAATCGTGAAAAACGTTTGTTGTTCTCTATTGAAAAGACCACCAAACAAAGCATCGAAAAGATGCAGATTCCATCTGTTTCACAGTTGAATGAAACTCGGTTGGATAAGTTTAAACGCAACGTATTAAATGTACTGAATGAAGGTGATTTGAGCGATTATGTTCCAATGATTGAATCTATTGTAGAAGATGCATTGGCTGCAAATCCCGAAGTCACACCAGAGCGCGTCATGGCCGCATTAGCCAAGGTTGCACAAGGTGACGAGCCATTATTATTGGACGAAGAAAAAAGCGAAGACCTAAATGCGCCAATGAAAAATGATCGTCCAGAAAGACGACCTAGAGAGCGTGACCGCGGCGGTAAGAACCCTCGCAATGGCGATCGTAAGCCAAGTGTTCGCACAAGAGGCAAGCCAGAAAAAGGCATGCAAAGATTTAGACTTGATGTTGGCTATGTGCATAACGTAAAACCTGGCAATATCGTTGGTGCTATAGCGAACGAAGCCAATATTAGCAGTCAGTATATTGGTGCCATTGATATACATGAAAACTATACCTTGGTAGATTTGCCAGAAAGTATGCCTAAAGAAACCCAAGCTGTGCTATCAAAAGCACGTGTAGCTGGACAGAAATTGAATATTCGTCCGTGGAGCGATAAACCACCCAAAAAACGATAAAAACAAACTTTCAGTAAATTTAATTATATAAAAGTCGATTTTTATTGTTTATAACTTCTAAGGCCAAGGTCATAATATTACCCATGACACTTGGCCTTACTTCTTTTTAAGCATGAATTACTTCCCTATCTTCCTTGATGCTCAACATATAAACTGCCTAATTGTAGGGGCTGGAGAAGTTGCTGCGCGCAAGTGTGAACTGCTTTTAAAAACCCCAGCCAAGATTACTATAGTTGCGCCCTGGGTATGTGATACGGTAAAAAGACTATCAGCGTCAACTCAGGTTGAGTTGATTGAAAAAGAATTTAGTGAAGCGGATATCGAGGGTAAAAACCTGATATTTGTTGCCACCAGCGATGAACAGTTGAACAAAGATATTCATGATTTGGCGCATGAACAAAATATTCTGGTCAATGTGGTAGACAATACGCCTCTGTGTAAATTTATCACGCCTTCAATCGTCGACAGAGATCCCATCGTCATTGCGCTTTCTAGCGGCGGAGTGGCTCCCGTGCTATTGCGCTATATGCGTCAACGTCTTGAATCTTTAATCCCTAACAATCTAAGCCGTTTAGGAAAATTTTCAGAAAAATGGCGAATGCGAGTAAAACAGGCCCTTAGTTCAGTGACACAACGGCGTTATTTTTGGGAAGATATTCTCGATGGCGACGTTGGAGAAAACGTACTTAATGGGAATAATGCGCTGGCCGATCAACAGCTTGAGCAAAGACTCGTTGATTATCAACAAAATAAAAGAACCCAAGGTCAGGTGTACTTGGTCGGCGCAGGTCCCGGTGATCCTGATTTATTAACCTTTCGCGCGCTTAGGTTAATGCAAAAAGCCGATGTTGTTGTATATGACCGTTTAGTCTCTGACGAGATATTAGAATTAGTGCGCCGAGACGCTGAGAAAATTTATGTAGGTAAAGCGAAAAGCAACCACAGTATTCCACAAAAGGATATCAATGAACTACTGGCTAAATTAGCCAAAGATGGACAACGAGTGGTCCGATTAAAAGGGGGGGATCCCTTTATTTTTGGTAGAGGCGGAGAAGAAATTCAAACGCTGATCGCCCATGGCATTGATTTTCAAGTGGTCCCAGGCATTACCGCAGCCAGTGGAGCCTCTAGTTATGCCGGTATTCCTCTAACCCATAGAGACCACGCGCAATCCGTAGTCTTTACCACCGGCCATTTAAAAGACAACAGCATCAATTTAAATTGGCAAGCACTGGCTCAGCCGAATCAAACGATTGTATTTTATATGGGACTTACCGGACTACCGATTATTTGTAAATCCCTCATTGAGCATGGTCTAAGTGCTGCAACCCCGATTGCATTAGTACAAGATGCCACCAGAAATACTCAAAAAGTAGTTACCGCTACTTTGTCAACAATACTAGACGATCCTCGGCTAGATGAAATTGCGCCTCCAACCTTGATCATTGTCGGTGGTGTTGTTAGTTTGCACAAAAGCTTGGATTGGTTTAACCACCAATAAATCAAATATTAAGATGCAATAAGGAGCCTTGACTATGTTGAACCGAGTTATTGCTCTAATACTCATTTGTGCTTTTTCCTTTCTAGTGGCTAAAAATTCTCTGGCAAATCAAACTAGCTTTTCCCGCACCAATGAAGATGGCAATCTTCAATTTGCCTATGCTTGGAAAGCTAAGAATAACATTTATAACTTGTCCTTTGTGTTGTCGCGTGACACCTTAATGCAAGTACCGGAAACCCCCATTAGATTCAGCAATCGCATGATGCAGCAAGAAATCTATATGGCGTTAATGGCTGTCTCACGCGATGCTCAAGCACAGGGAATACAAGTCAATATTAGACGCTTAAACGAGGGATTTGATTTTAATGTACAAGGTCCAAGTGACGAACAAGTGAATCAAGTAATGCAAAACTTAAAAGCTGCCAGCCAAGGGGCGCAATCTGAGTTTTTAGAAAAAAATGGATTTACCTTGCACCAGAATGCAGTTGGGGAACAAGGCATTATTTACGACCATAGTCACTTCGCCCGTCAAAGCGCTCCTGCTCTAACCGCCGTGGTAGAGGCGATAAAAAGTATTCAAAAACAACCCAAAGACATACGAGAATTTATCAATATTGCATTAAGTTGGATTCAAAGTATTCCTTACGATGACTTGGAAAATAGAATCACCTCCAATGGAGCAGGATTTTTATCGCCTATTGAGTTACTTAAAATGAATCGTGGGGATTGTGATAGTAAGTCAACCTTATTAGCAGCGCTTTTAATGGGCTACAACGAAAATCTTGATATCACTATGGTGTTATTGCCGCAGCATGCCTTGATTGGGATTCCGTTACCTGCAACGCCAGATCAGATAACGATTCAGCAAAACCAAACCACCTATTTATTGTTGGAGCCTACAGGACCTGCTTATCATGAAATTGGCGAGGTAGCAGACTCTACCCTGATGGCGATTTTGAATAGGCAATATTCGTTAAATTCGATGTAACCAACTATCGTCTAAATCCTCTTTAACTAGCTTGCACCTATAGTAAATTACTTTTATTGTTAACTTGTTAGCATTCAATCAATAAGAACAATCTATGAAAATTCGACAGTTATTCCACAAACAACTTATTGTTTGTGCCTTAGTCAGTGCTCTAACGCCAATTAGCTTGCAAGCTCAAGAATCGACAAAAACAGACACTGAAAACAAATACGCCCAATGGGATGTGTTAAATCCGCCCTTTGAACTTAATAAAGTAACCATTAATACCGACCAGACCACCTGGTCCTCTCTTGATGTGACGCCTGACGGCAAACATTTTGTTTTCGACATGTTGGGTGATATTTTTATCGCCGATATTACAGGCGGAAGTGCCTCTGCAATTACTCAGGATTTCGCTTGGAATATCCAGCCTTCCGTTAGCCCTGATGGCAGCAAAATAGCCTTTATCTCAGACAGAGATGGTCTATCAAACGTTTGGGTTATGGATTTAGACGGCGGCAATCTTACCCAAATAACCAAAGAGAAAAAGCATCTTATACATGCGCCTAAATGGAGTCCAGATGGTGAATACATAATAGTAACCAAGGGCTTTATGTCGTCTCGCAGTATACCTGCAGGGGAGATCTGGATGTACCATAAATCTGGTGGCGATGGCATTGTGATAAAAGCCAGAGAGAATGGTAACGTTGAACAACAGAATATTGCCGACCCTGCATTTTCACCAGATGGCAATTACATCTACTTTACTCAAGATATTAGCCCAGGTTCCTATTTTGAGTACAATCGCGATCCCCTAAAAAGTATTTTTGCTATTAAACGTTACGACAGACGTTTAGGTGAAGAAGAAACCTTTATTTCAGGTACAGGTGGCGCCGTTGTGCCAACCCCTTCGCCTGATGGCAAGTACGTTGCTTTTATTCGGCGTGTGCAGGACAAGACAGGACTATTTTTAAAAGACCTTGAGACTGGACTAGAAAATCCACTGTATTTAGACCTTGAAAGGGACATGCAAGAAGGTTTTGGTACCGAGGGCTATTTTAGTTATTTTGATTGGACGCCTGATAGCAAACAAATAGTTTTTTGGACCGGTGGTAAATTCCATAAATTATCTGTTGCCAATAAATCACTTGAAACGCTAGATGTTAACGTCACCACAGAAGTAAAATATGCGAATAAATTACTCTTTGATGTAGATGTGTCTGGAAATGAATTTGATGTAAAAGCTATCCGTTGGGCGCAACGTTCACCAGACGGCAAATCAATACTCTTTCAAGCTTTAGGTAAGCTCTACATTAAAAATATAAAATCTGGCAAAGTATCCCGGTTGACCAAGCAAGATTCTCACGATGAGTTCTATCCCCGATATTCTCAAGATGGCAAACAAATCGTATATACCACATGGAACGATAAAGAATTGGGGAGCATTCGAGTAATATCATCTCGCGGCGGCAAAGGAAAGGTGGTGAGTACATCCCCTGGACATTATATAGAGCCAAGTTTCTCGTCGGATGCCAAACTGATCACTTATAAAAAAGTAAGTGGTGGTTACCTACTTGATCCAACCTATGGTACAGAACCAGGCATCTATGTTCTTGACCTTGATAAAGAAGTTGCAACTCGAGTTGCAAAATCTGGCGTTGAACCGCATTTTGGAAAGCAAAATGACCGTGTTTATTTTACCGAATCAATCTATGGTTCTTATCCGGAAAGCCAATTCTCAAGTGTCAATCTGCAAGGTAACGATAAAATTACTCACCTATATGGTGGTGACAAAGTTAGTGAGTACAGACTATCTCCAGATGGTAAATTCATTGGATTTGTGCATCAATATAACACCTATGTTATGCCATTCGTACAAACCGGAAAAAAACTCAATATAGGTCCTAATATAGGCAGTTTTCCTGTTACTCAATTATCCGCTCGTGCTGGAAACTATATGACTTGGCGCGATGATAACAATACATTAGGTTGGTCCTATGGACCCTTGTATTTTGAACGCTCATTAGATGAAGCGTTTGCGTACCGTGAAAATGCCCCTGAAACCCTGCCCGATCCATTGCAAGAAGGCATGGATCTAAGCTTTAAACATTCTTATGCAAAACCTGATGAGATTAAAGCCTTAGTAGGTGGAAAAATTGTCACCATGCGCGATGCTGACAATCAGCAAGAAGTGATTGAAGATGGCGTAGTCATCATCAAGAATGAAAAAATCCAAGCGGTTGGTACTCGAGATCAAATAGAAATCCCCAAAAACGCTGAGGTGTTGGATGTTAGCGGCAAAACTGTAATTCCGGGCTTAATTGATGCTCACGCTCATGGGTCACAAGCCAGCAACGGCATTATTCCCCAACAAAACTGGATTCAGTTTTCGAATTTATCTTTTGGTGTTACCACTATCCATGATCCTTCTAATGCAACCAGTGAAATATTGGCAGCGTCAGAGTTACAAAAAGCAGGGAAAATACTCGCACCGCGTATTTATTCAACCGGCACTATATTATATGGCGCTGAAGCCTTGGCTTATAAAGCCGTGATCAATAATTATGAGGATGCCTATTTCCATGTTCGCCGCTTAAAAGACATGGGCGGAATTTCAGTAAAATCCTACAATCAACCTAGAAGAGATCAAAGGCAACAAGTGTTACAAGCCGCCAGAGAGCTGGGGATGTTAGTCGTGCCTGAAGGTGGTGGTAAGTTCCAACAGAATATGTCAATGCTAGTGGATGGCCATACAACTTTGGAGCATTCTTTACCTATTGCTCGAGGTTACAATGACGTAACTCAATTATGGGCTGCCACCCAAAATGGGTACACTCCAACCTTTGTGGTGTCTTTTGGTGGATTGTCTGGGGAGTATTTCTGGTACGACAGAACAGAGGTGTGGAAAAACCAACGTTTGATGCGCTATGTTCCCAATTATGTAGTCGATGGTCGCGCTATTCGACGTCAAACAGCGCCTGATGATCAATACAATCATATTGAAGTGGCTAAATATGCTAAACAATTAAGAGATGCCGGTGTGCGAGTGCAAATTGGAGCACATGGGCAACGTGAAGGTTTGGGTGCCCATTGGGAGCTTTGGATCATGCATCAAGGCGGCTTCACTCCTTTTGAAGCGCTAAGAGGTGGCACTATTGATGGAGCTAAAACCTTGGGCATGGATAAATATATCGGCAGTATAGAAGTTGGTAAGCTAGCGGATTTAGCGATCATTGATGGAGATGTGTTAAATGACATCCGTTTGAGTGAATTTGTCACCCATACTGTTATCAATGGCAAAATACTGGATAATACCAGCATGAACGAAGTGGGCAGTGATGACAAACGACCTGCTTTCTATTTTGAAACCAACAATAAGTTATTCTTACCACAAGACACTAAACAAGAAATAGAAGCTAAAGCTGAACGTTATCATTGGCGTCACTAAATTCTATTGACCAATTAAGGGCTGCCATCGGATAGCCCTTTTTTATGCCCACAAATTAGCTTCACCTGAACTTGAATACACTATGAATTATCAGACAGCTTAACTTAGATGTCTGGTGAGTGTTACAAATTGTCCGTTAATTAACGGTATTTACACCACTGATTTTCTAATCTAGTTGCATCATCATTGAGGGATGCAATATGCAACAGAATCCGCTATTCAGACAACAAGCTTGGCAAGCGCAGTTTCAAAAAGACTATGGAAAGAGTTTGTTAATGCCAACTGCCGTTCATTGGTGGTCAATTAGTATATTGCTCGCAATTGTTGCAGGCATTTTGATTTTTATATCGACTGTGAAGTTCGCTAAAACTCAAAATGTACAAGGCTGGATTGTTAAAGACAATACATTTCGTGCGCTTGCCACAGAGAACAACAGTCAAATTGCCGAATATAATGTTGCTAGTGGCCAAGCTGTTGTGAAAGGCCAACCCTTAATGCGCCTCAATCGCAACAATGAATTTGTTGAATCCCAGCAATTGAAGCTAAAAAATTGGGAAATTTTAAATAACAAACTTCAAACCGACTACCACGAATCTGTTGAAGATATACAACGCCAGATTCAAGATGCCAAAGCACGCAATAAAAACTTAAAAACCCAACAACAATTACTTAAGTCCCAACAACAACTTGTTCAATCGAGTGCCGACAAATTACATGCTAGATTGCTCGCCAGTGAACTACTCGAAAGTAAAGGAAGCATTAGTCAAGATAGTGTAATAAGGCTAGAGATCGAACACTCGGATTTTCTCATCACAATCAACAGATTGCAGATTCAAATACAAGATGTTCAAAATAGAATTGAAACAACAGAAAATCTGTTGTTCGCCCTTGAAGAAGAATTACTTCACTTAGGCAAAGCCCATCAAATATCAATAGATGAACTATTGAATCAAAAAGCTACCATAACCACTCAAACCCATTATGTATTGCGAGCCCCTGTAGACGGAAAAATCGATAGCATTTTATATGAAGTAGGTGAAACCGTGCATTCAGGGCAAGCGCTGATACGTATTCAACAATCCACTGGCTTAGCAAAAGCTATTCTGACTATTCCATCGAACATTGGCGGCAAATCCTTTACCGCCAACCAGGTCACTATGCGAATAGACGCCTTCCCTTACCAAGAGTTTGGATTAGTGCAAGGACAAATCAGTAAAATTGAAGGTACCCTTAGCAGTCACACAGATATTACTAATCCTCCTATTCAGCTAGCGCCGGCCTTCTATATTGCACATGTCGATTTAACGACGCAACAAACAGCTTCGGATACTAGTAATCTAAGTCTTAGAGATGGCATGACCTTACAAGCTGATTTGGTGATTCAACAACAAACGCTTTTAGAGTGGTTTTTGGGGCCTTTATTGAGCTTGAGTGATCGTCGATGAAATCTTCGTTTGCAGCCCTACAACAAGACCTGTTTATAAAACCAAGATTATCCGTGGTTTTACAGAACGAAAACACTGAGTGTGCATTAGCATGTTTGGTTATGCTCTCATCTTACCACGGTTATAAAACGACGATAGACGAGCTAAGACAAAAATTTGGTCCACAAGCCAATGGCACAAGCTTGGCACAATTAATTGAGTATGCCCAGCAGTTAGATTTAGCAGCAAGACCTTTACAACTATCCTTATCTGAGCTCAAAGAACTCAATACGCCATGTATTTTACATTGGGATTTAAATCATTTTGTAGTTCTCAAATCTGTCGCTAAACACTTTATTGTGATTCATGACCCAGCCCTTGGCCAAGTCAAAGTGAGCATGCAGGAAGTTGATAAGCGGTTTTCAGGCATAGCATTAGAACTTCTGCCAACCAAAACATTTAGCCACAAGAAACCGCCAAAAAAGTTATCTATTTGGCATTTTGTGGAAAAGACTTCAGGCTTTAAGCGTCAACTCATTGGAATTGGTTTGCTCTCCCTTTGTCTTCAACTTCTAGCCCTGTTGAGTCCCTTTTATATTCAAACTGTAGTAGATCAAGTGGTGGTGCAAAATGCCCAAGATTTACTTCTTAGCTTGGCTATTGGATTTACTTTATTACTTTTATTAGAAGTTGTTTTCAGTTGGTTTAGAGAGTTCCTCATTTTGCGCTCCACCACCTCCTTAAGCTTAATGTTGTCGATGACAGTGTTTCGCCATCTAATGCAACTCACTACAGAATTTTTTCAACGTCGTCATTTAGGCGATATTTCTACCCGATTTAACAGCTTAGTGCCAATACGTGAATTTTTAGTGTCCGGCGTTGTAAGCGGCATATTGGATGGCTTTATGGCCCTGGCTACTCTAGCTGTGCTATACGTGTATTCATCGCTTCTAGCAAATGTAGTGTTGATTGCTAGCTGCTTTTATCTGCTTATTCGCTGGATTTGCCTACGTCAAATCAAACAAATACAAACGGAAACCTTGGTCGCAGACGCCAAACAACAAAGCCATTTTTTACAAAGTTTGCGAGCTATAAAAACGTTAAAGCTATCCGGCAATATCCCCAGAGTTGAATCAGAATGGTTGAATAAGCTGTGCGACCTTACTCAGCACAATGTAAAGCTAAGTAAATGGCAAATTGCCTTTGCGTCAGTGAATAAATTGATTTTTGGTTTAGAAAACATCGTTATCGTTTTCCTCGCGGCGGGCTTAGTCATGAGTAACGCCTTTAGCTTGGGCATGTTATTCGCTTTTATCAGCTACAAAACGAGATTTACTGGCGCAGTTAACCAATTTATTCAACAATGGATAAATTACCTTATGCTGTCAGTGCATCTGGGCAGATTAGAAGATATTCTTTATTCCCCGAAAGAACAGCAAACTTCCCCATTCCAACTATCTCAAACTGCCTTGCCATCAGGCGTTAATACTCAAAATACATATCAGGTTAGCATTCAGAAATTAGCATTCCATTACCCACTACAACCCCCTGTATTCCAAAATCTCAACCTCAATATTTATGATGGCGAAATTGTCGCTGTTTTGGGAAAGAGTGGCAGTGGAAAAACGACCTTTCTTAATTGTTTATCCGGATTAACTCAGCCCAGCAGTGGACAAATCCATATTCAACAAAGGCTTTTAACTGCTGGGACGCGTTCGCATTTAAACATTGCTTGTGTAATGCAAGATGACAGTCTACTCAGTGGTAGCATCTTACAAAACATTACCGGCTTTAATGTCTCAACTGACATAAAACGCGTTGTAATGTCCTGTATTCATGCCTGTATCTATCAAGATATTATGAATCAGCCGATGCAGTTTCACAGTCTTATTGGCGACATGGGAAGTAGCCTTAGCGGCGGGCAAAAACAAAGGTTGATGATAGCTCGAGCACTCTATTCCCACCCCAAATTATTATTACTAGATGAAGCCACTAGCCACCTAGATATTCCAACCGAAAAACGCTTAATGAAGAATCTTCGTCAACTGGGCATCACAGTCATCATGATAGCCCATCGTCCTCACACTATTCAAAGCGCAGATCGCATAGTGCAACTCACCTCTAACGGATTTATCGAACGTCAACACCCCAAACTTTTAACATCAACCAAAGCAAAGGAATGAAAACATGGAAATTGCAAACAACATTGAGTTGCTGTCTCAACGGGAAAAACAAATAGCAGTCAAAATAATGGAAGGCAAACCAAACAAGTTAATTGCGTATGATTTATATATTAGCGAAAGAACAGTTAAGTTCCATTGCGCCAATATCTATCGAAAATTACAAATTAACAGTAGGCACGCCCTTATTGCACAGTATTATCGGGAAATCATACAACTTGAAAGCGAAATTGACCAAACAGGCTCGTCCTGAGATCAAGAAGCGAACAATTGCGACATATCGTCAAAGTATTTGAATTCAAGCGCGTTGCCACTAGGATCGTAAATAAAAAACGTTCCTTGCTCCCCCACTTGTCCCTTGAACCGGATATAGGGTGCAATGACAAATTCATAGTTTACTGAAGTAAATTTATCCGCTAATGCATGCCATTGTTGTTTTGGTAATACCAAGCCAAAATGTGGTACAGGCACAGCTTTACTATCCACTTCATTTGGCTTTAACGAGGTTGGCATCGCCTCGACTAAATGCGTGACTAGCTGATGACCGTAAAAATTCCAATCTATCCAATGATGACTTTCGCGTCCTTGTTCGCAGCCGATTAATTCTCCATAAAATTCTCTTGCTTGAGCCAAATTGGTTACCGGAATTGCTAAATGAAATGGAGCTAAACTCATACTAAATAAACCTTTTTAACAGCCAAAACTTAATTTTTGAAAAGGGCGCATAACGTAAGGTGTTTTCCATGGAAAAGCTACGGTGCATAACAGCTTTATGATGGCTAAAGGTATCAAAACCAAACTTTCCGTGATAACGCCCCATGCCGCTAGTCCCAACACCGCCAAAAGGCAATTCGTGATTGAGTGCGAACATGCTAATATCATTGATACACATATTACCAGCACTCACCTCGTCTACAAACCTATATTCAAATTCATCATCCTGTGTAAATAAATAGGCCGCGAGAGGCTGTGGCCGCTGCTGAATAAAGGACAGCATTGCGTTTCGCGAATTCATTTCGACAATGGGCAATATAGGCCCAAATATTTCTTCTTGCATCAGTGGATCTGACAGCTCAGGATCAACCACTAAAGTAGGTGCCATATACTTCTGTTGTATATCTACATCTCCTCCATACACCACTTTTTGATTACTTAAATAATCTGACAATCGCTGGCAATGCCTTTCATTGACGATGCGTCCATAATCTTTTGATGTTTTAGGTGTGGCTGTGTACTGAGTTTCAATCGCTTTTATCAGTTCGTCTATCAACTGTTGCTTAATTGAAGGTTCAACCAATATGTAATCTGGGGCAATACAGGTTTGTCCTGCATTCATGAACTTCCCCCATACGATGCGGTTAGCAGTAACCGCTAAGTCTGCAGTGGTATCCACTACACAAGGACTTTTCCCGCCGAGTTCTAAGGTCACTGGTGTTAAATGCTTTGCCGCCGCCGTCATTACAATTTTGCCGACTACCTCACCGCCAGTATAAAAAATCTTGTTAAACGATAGTTCTAGTAATCCGCTAGTTTCGTCTTTCCCCCCTTGCACCACTGAAAACGCTTTTTCATCTAGGTATTTAGGCACTAAATCTGCAATTAATTGGCTGACGTTGGGGGCCAATTCACTTGGCTTTAGAATTGCGCAGTTGCCTGCACTTATGGCAGCAACAAAGGGCGCAAGTAATAGTTGAAACGGATAATTCCATGCCCCAATAATAAGCACAGTACCCAAAGGTTGAGGCTGGATAAAAGAATGTGCAGGCATAGCCGCAAGGGGAGTCTTTACTTTTTTAGCCCTACTCCATTTTTTAATCCTTTTTAGCTTGTGTTTTATATCAGATAACACATAGCCGACTTCCGTAATATAGGCTTCCTGTTTTGACTTGCCCAAGTCTTTTTGCAAAGCCGAGAATACTGCATTTTTATTTTCTTTTATTAAATCAGCTAACCTTGACAGTTGTTGTTTACGCCATTCCACATCCCGAGTAACACCTGTATCAAAATAAGTTTTATGTTTTTCAAAGGTGTCTAAATAGGCTTGCATAAATATTGTTTCCGTTGAAGTTTGAGTTATTCTCAAAGGTTAGAATTTTGAATCAACTCATTCACTAGTAAAAATGCATGGTATAAAAAAAGCGGCTTCTTCAAAAGATAGCCGCTTTTATATACCAACATTTTTTGAAGTTATACTGAATACGGATGACGCAACACTATAGTTTCATTACGATCTGGGCCAGTAGAAATAATATCTACAGGTACACCCGTTAGTTCTTCTAATCGTTTAATATAATCTTTTGCCGCTTGTGGTAATCCATCATACTCTTTCACACCAAAGGTATTGCTAGACCAACCAGGCATTTCTTCGTACACAGGTGTAATAGCTTCATAACCTTCTGCAGCTAGTGGAGGAATATCGCTGATATTGCCATTTCCATCACGATAACCAACGCAAATATTTAAGCTTTCTAAGCCATCTAATACATCTAATTTAGTCAAACAAAAGCCAGTAATTGAATTTAGTTGAACTGCACGGCGCATTGCTACGGCATCAAACCAACCTGTGCGACGTTTTCTACCAGTAGTAGCACCAAATTCATGACCTTTAACACCCAAATGTTGTCCAACTTCGCAATCCAATTCTGTAGGGAAAGGACCTGAACCAACACGAGTGGTGTAGGCTTTTACGATACCTAGGACGTAATCAATACTTAAAGGGCCAAAACCAGCGCCAGTAGCTACACCACCAACAGTGGTATTAGACGAGGTTACATAAGGGTAAGTCCCATGGTCTATGTCTAACAAAGTACCTTGGGCACCTTCAAACATAATAGGATCACCATTTTGTTTGGCGACTTCTAATAAATGCGTAACATCAGTAACCATAGATCTAAATAGATCTGCTACAGCCAATGCGTCTTTCAATACTGCATCATAGTCAACCGCAGGGGCTTTATAGTATTCGGTTAACATAAAGTTATGATAAGCCATGACTTCTTTTAGCTTAATAGCGAAATCTTCCGCATTAAACAAGTCACCTACACGCAAGCCTCTACGTGATACTTTATCTTCATAGGCAGGACCAATACCACGGCCAGTAGTACCAATGGCTTTAGCCCCTCGCGCTTGTTCACGTGCGACATCCAATGCCACATGAAAGGGCAGAATGAGAGGACAAGCTTCGCTCACTTTTAAACGTTCGCGCACTGGAATACCTTTGTCTTCCAGCATTTTCATTTCAGTCAACAATGCTTCTGGACTTAGCACCACGCCGTTACCAATAACACAAGTAACGTTGTCACGTAAAATACCAGAGGGAATCAAATGAAGAACGGTTTTCTCACCGTCAATAACCAGTGTGTGACCTGCATTGTGACCGCCTTGATAACGCACAACATAACGCGCCTGATCAGTTAAAAGGTCAACAACTTTTCCTTTGCCTTCGTCACCCCATTGAGTGCCAAGTACAACTACATTTTTTGCCATGAAACTATTCGATAAATAAATTAGGCGGCGATTCTATCAAAATTATACAGAATTGTTGAGAGGCTTTAGTTCTGAAATATGATTTTTTCGTTATAAAACGTCTAGGATTGGGCTTATTTGCGTTTTTTTATTGCTTAGATAAGAATTAAAAATAAGCTTATTGTACCAATGAGAACCAAAGCACCACCAAGTCGTTGGATTTGTTCACTTGGCAATTGGCTAAGTTGTAGCATGTAAGCCCGCCATTTATTCGGTATTAACAAAGGCCCAAGGCCTTCAATTATTATTACCAGACTAAACGCTATCAGCAGGCTTACGAGCATGATGTTAATCGCTAATATAATAAACTGTAGAACTTACGACGATATTTAGACTTTAAAGGGTCGCCGTCAGGTAAAGCATTGATAGTATCTAAGGTTGTTTTTTTTGCGTCGGCAAAATTCATGTCTTTGGTGATGATGCTAAATAGCAATTCTAAAGCTTCTTCCACCTTATGCACATGTTGTAATTGCACAGCCAGTTGTAACTTAATTTCCATATTATCTGGCTCTGCCGCTAGTTTATTTTGCAACTCTATAATTTCTGGTGATTCAGAGGCTTTCTCTGCAAGCTCAATCTTACCCATTAAACTCGTATATCGTGCATCTTGATCGACTAAGGTAACCTCAGAAAGTAAGGCTTTCGCCGCATCTACTTTCCCAAGTTCAACACTACAGTCTGCAAGTAAAAATCTGGCATCAATATTTGAGTTATTGATATCAAATGCTTGTTTAGCAAAGGTATAGGCATCTTGATATTGTCCTTGGTTTACCAACTCAGCAGCTTGCAACAACAAGTCATCTTCAGGATTTGGTAAGTGTTTTTCAAACAACTCTCTTAATTGCTGAGCATCCATAGGACCCGCTGCGCCGTCCAAGGGTTGCCCTTCTTTTACCAACATAATGGTAGGCAAGCCTCGTACCCCAAACTGTTGGGTGATTTGAGGTTCTTGCTCAACATTCACTTTAGCCAGTACAAGGTGATTGGCGTGCTCAGTTGCTAGGGTTTCAACACTCGGTAACATCTGGGCTGACGTTGGATCTTGGGGCGCCCAAAAATAAACAGCGACCAATTTTGTTTGGCTACCGTCAATAATCACATCTTTAAAGTTTTCGACATTAAGATCTAGAATATTTTCTGACATAACTACATTTTTTGCTTTTTTTGATAACAAGAATTATGGTGATGATTAGAGATTTTACAACCTTCTATGTACGAAATATGGCAAAACAATTTTCTTCATTCCGTGAGTTCTATCCTTTTTATTTAGAGGAACATAGCCATCCTAAGTGCAGATTGTTGCATTTTATTGGCTCTACCCTTGTGCTGGCGGTAATGGTCTTTACCATTATAACAGCTCAATGGGTTTATTTATGGCTTCTGCCATTGATTGGTTATGGCTTTGCTTGGATTGGACATTTTGTATTCGAAAAAAATCGACCTGCGACCTTTCAGTATCCTTTATATAGCTTGATCGGAGATTGGGTCATGTATAAGGATATTTGGCTCGGGAAAATCAGTCTGCGTGAGGTGCAAAAAAGCGAATAAGTGTAAACCTATTCGCTTTAAAAATAATAATTACTATTTGCTAATTTTAAGTACTTTCCCGTCGGAAGAATCTGTTAGTACGTAAATAGCGCCGTCAGGACCTTGCACAACGTCACGAAAACGAGCCTGTTGATCTTGAAGCAGATTTTCTTCACCAAGGATTTTACCGTTTTCGATTTTCAAGTGCTTTAAGTACATGAATTTCAGTGAACCGATAAAAAGGTCCCCTTGCCATTCTGGAAACATATCTCCGGTGTAAAATGTCATGCCAGAAGGTGCAAACGACGGATCCCAATACTGCAACGGCTGACGCATACCTTCCATTTCTTTTTTGTCAGTTATTATCGATCCATTGTAATTAATACCATAGGTAATTTCCGGCCAACCATAATTATCACCCTTGGATAAAATGTTGACTTCATCACCACCTCTAGGGCCATGTTCATGGGTCCAGATTTCACCTGTTTCGGGATGAACCGTCATGCCTTGCACATTCCTGTGACCATAAGTAAATACTTCAGGTGCCTGACCATCAACAAAAGGATTGTCCTCAGGAACACTGCCATCAGGATGAATTCTTACGACGGTACCTAGGTGATTGTCGGTGTTTTGGGCTTCCTCTTTAAAACTGCCTCTTTCGCCCAACGAAACAAACATCATTCCTTGTTTGTCGAATACTATGCGACAGCCAAAATGATAAGGGGTTTGCTTTTTAGGTAATGCTGTAAAGACCTTTTTTACATTAACTAACTCTTGGCCGGTAAATTCACCCACGTGCACTTCACTGCCGAATCCACCATCCCCAGCCATGCTGGAGCAAACATAAACCTTATTATTGGTAGCAAAGTCTGGATCAATGGCAATTCCTAAGTTACCGCCTTGTCCCATTTGCACAGATTCAGGCAATCCTGAGATTTTGCCACTGAGCTTACCCTCTTTGCTTAATAATCTTAATCCACCATTTCGTTCTGTAATAAGTAGATCTTGATTGGGAAGAAAAGCCATGCCCCATGGATGTTTTAATCCATCAGTGACTTCCGTTACAGTGAATTGGGCTTCAGCGGATGCTGTTGCACAAACCAACAAGGATGCACTGATAAAAGCACCCGTTAATGAATGACGCATGTGTACTCCTAATCCAAGGTCGCTCGTAACATCCAAGCCGTTTTCTCATGCACTCGCATGCGGTCACCTACTAGAGCCGAAGTAGATTCATCATCCGCATCTTGAGATAATTTGAGCACTTCTCGACATGTTTTAACTACGGTTTCATGCCCCTGAGTTAATAGCTTCACCATTTCTTTTGCTTCTGGTACGCCATCGACTTCTTTAATGCTACTTAATTCAGCAAACGCGCGATAGGTGCCAGGTGCAACCACGCCTAGAGTTCTTATACGCTCGGCAATATCATCAACTGCTACCGCTAATTCAGTGTAATGCTCTTCGAACATTAGGTGTAGCTCTCTAAATTGAGGACCAGTGACATTCCAATGAAAATTGTGAGTTTGCAGGTAAAGGGTGTATGAATCAGCAAGTAACTTTTTAAGGCCTTCTGCTATCGCTGTGCGATCAGATTCGTTTATACCAATATCGATCTTGGACATCTTATTCTCCTAATTGGTGAAAGGTTAGTGATGATTGTGCTTTGAAGCGTCCATTCCGCCTCGGCCATCTTTCACTATTACTTCTTTTTGTACGTATGAGCCATCGGTAAAGTGCAAACTAATAACAAATTTTTCACCGGCCAAAAACGGCTTTTCAAGCCCCATAAACATAATATGTTTCCCCCCGGGCTTAAATTCAACCGTTTGCTGAGACAATATTTCAATTGGCTCTTCCAACTGCTGCATTGTCATCATGTCTTCTTGCATCAAGGTCGTATGTAATTCAACCGTCGCTGCAATGCTGTCATCTACAGATACAGATTCTAGATAAATAGGCGTTTTGCTAGAAGTATTGCTTAGCATCATATATGCGGCGCCTGTTTTTGCTAACGCAAAGGTTTCTCTTGCCCACAAATGATGAACCTCGGCAAGCTCAGCCATTGGGTTTGATTCTTTAGTGTCTTGCCCATTTGCATTAAACACAATCAGGCTGATAATAGTAGAACAGAATAGTCTAAAACTAGATTGATTAAGATGCTTCATATTCGCCTCCGCTACTCACCATTCAGTTAACTTTGTTATCTATAAAAACTCAACCACCTTTACGCAAAGGTTTTCAATCTGTGAGCTTCGCTTTTAAGCTTGGGAAAGTACTCTTCCGGGAGATAATCAGCTAGCTGCGTTAATTTTTCACCAAGCTCTTGGTAACTAGACGCAGTAACATTGATATGTCCCATCTTACGTTTATCTCTTACTTCTTTGCCATACCAGTGCAAATGGCATCCGGGAATACTTATTAGATCTCGGCTAAAAGAAGTACATCCAATGACATTTACCATGGCAGTAATCTTAGTGGTAGTAGGATCACCTAAAGGAAAACCCAGCACAGCTCTAATGTGTTGCTCAAACTGATCGGTCTCTGCGCCATTTTGGGTCCAATGACCTGAATTATGTACACGGGGAGCTATTTCATTGACTAACAACAGCTCGCCAATTTGGAACATTTCTACCGCTAACACACCCACATAATTCAACTCAGTGGCTATTCGCGTTAAAATATCTAAGGCTTGTTGATGTAATGCTTGGTCAACATTGGTTGCTGGGGCTACCGAAATATGTAGTTGACCTTTATGGTGTAAGTTTTCAGCAATGTCAAAACAACAAATTTGGCCCTGCTCATCGCGCGCACCTATGATTGAAATTTCTCGATCAAAGGGAATCATTTTTTCAGCGACTATAGGTACGTTTTGCAAGTCTAAGCTAGCAAAAGCGGCTTTTATGTCCGGCAATTGATCTTCAGAATCTATCCGCCATTGACCATAACCGTCATAGCCGTCACGAGAGGCTTTGAAAATAATTTTATCACCCAAGGCATCAATACATGCATCCAATTCTGAGATATCGCGAATGATCTTATATTCAGCATTGTTCACTTGGCATTTATCCAACAAATGCTTCTCTCTAACACGATCAGCTCCAGCCAGTATTGAGGTTACATTTGGCTTAAACTTATCGGTTTTATCTGCTATCGCTAATAATTGTTCTGGGACATGCTCAAACTCTGCAGTAATGACATGCGCATTCTCAAACGCATCTTCCATTTTTTCGCCAAGTTTTTCTTTAGAAACAGGATGCACCACACTGCCGTCTTTGACATCCACTGCGGTGACATTCACGCCCAAATGTGCAGACGACAAATACATCATTTGCACAAGTTGCCCTGCGCCGAAAACCACTACATTCATTCTAATTCCAACGTTTGATTAGAGAGTACTTTGTCAGTTTGCTGTTGTCTAAATGCCTTGATATTTTCGGTAATTTGAGGATCTTGCAAAGCAACCACTTGGGCCGCTAACAAACCTGCATTTGCAGCGCCAGCTTCGCCAATCGCTAGGGTACCAACAGCAACCCCTTTAGGCATCTGTACGATAGATAACAAACTATCCAAACCGTTTAATTGACTGGATCTTACAGGGCAACCAAACACAGGTAGATGTGTATGCGCAGCTATCATGCCGGGTAAATGTGCAGCCCCACCAGCACCTGCGATGATGACTTGATAACCTTCTTGAGCTGCTGATTCTGCAAATTCAACCAATAAATTAGGTGTTCTATGTGCAGAAACTACTTGCGCCTTATAGCTGACACCAAGTTCTTTAAGCATGATTGCAGCTTGCTGCATGGTTGGCCAATCGGATGTAGAACCCATTACAATTGCGACTTGAGCCATGTGTATTCTCTTTAATTGTGTTGACGTTAGACAGCCACATCACCTCTAAAGGATAAATGAGTGGCGTAAAAAACGCGCTATTATAGAAGAAAGTTAAAAAAAGCGCGACTTTAAAAACAATCGCGCTATTTTTTCTTGTTCTAAGAGGTTTCTTATTCCATGTTCATGTAGTCAAGTGTCATATTGGTCAGCAATTTAACACCTAATTTCATACCACTGTCGTCAACAAAAAATTCTGGTGTATGATGCGCTGGAGAATCTGCTTCAGATACGTCAAGTGGTTTTCCGCCAACCCACAGATAAACACCTGGCACTTCCTTTTGGAAGAAAGAGAAATCTTCAGCACCTGTAACAGGTTTTGAATCAATGACGTTTGATTTGCCTGCAGTACGTACCAAGGTAGGTAACATCTGTTCCATTAAGGCAGGTTCGTTGTAGGTAATAGGATAGTTGTAGTCTAACGGAAGCGTGATTTCAGCCTCTGCTCGCATACTATCGGCAATGCCTTTTACTTTGCGTGGTAGCGCTTCGTATATATGATCCCGTGCTTGCTCATTTAGCGTACGAATAGTGCCCACCATGGTCACTTCCATAGGTATTATGTTGGATCTATTACCGCCATGAATAGAACCTATGGTAATAACAGCCGCATCATCAATTAGACGCAATTCACGGCTGACTATGGTTTGTAGACCCATAATGATTTGCGCTGAGGTAGTAATCGGATCGACACTTTTCCATGGATACGCACCATGAGCCTGCTTACCTTTTACTACAATTTTAAAAGGGTCTACAGCGGCCATAATACCACCATGACGATACCGTACTTTTCCAACATCTGTATTTGAGCTAATGTGCAAACCAAAAACCACATCGACGTCTGGATTTTTTAGCACACCTTCTTCAACCATGACTTCAGCGCCTCCGCGTTCTCCTGCTGGCGCACCTTCTTCGGCTGGTTGAAAAATGAATTTTACTTTACCGCGTAATTGATCTTTCATACCAACAAGGATTTCGGCTGCTCCCATAAGCATCGCCATATGGGTATCATGCCCACAAGCGTGCATCACAGGCACAGTATTACCATTAAACTCACCTGTTTGCGTCGATTTAAAAGGTAAATCATTATCTTCTTTTACCGGTAAACCATCCATGTCTGCACGTAAGCCAATTGTCGGGCCTGGATTACCCGAGTCTAAAACAGCAACAACACCTGTAATAGCCACTCCAGTTTGTACTTCTAAACCAAGAGATCTCAGGTGCTTCTCAACATATTTTGCGGTTTCAAATTCGCGGTTAGACAGTTCTGGATGCTCATGCAAATGATGACGCCATTCAATGACTTTCGGTTCTATTTGGTCAGCTAATTTTTCAACGTCATTGGCGAACGAAAAGCTGCTGATCATTGCCAACGCAACCAAGCTAAATTTTCTCATGTGGATTCCCTATGTTTTTTGAAGCTCATTACTTCTTTATTATTGTCAGTCTATTTAACCTGAAGTTAGGCAAAATGTCATCGACTGATTCCGCTTGTTTACACGAAAAATTCGAAACCTGATGTAATCACATTTTTTTGTATTTTTACTCTTTACTAGCAATAGTTTATGCTGTGGCAATAACAACAAATAAGCTTAAGCCTCTCATGACAGTAAAATCTATAAGATACTCTTTGTTACTAGCACTTAGCAGTTTATTAATTTCATTTCAGGTTTTTTCTCAGCCTGGTTATTTTAGAGATCCAAGTTTGCATAAGGACACAGTGGTATTTACCGCTGATGGTGATCTGTGGAAGCTTAATCTTGGTCAATCAAAGGCAGCGGTTAGATTGACGTCTCACCTAGGTGTTGAAGATTCGTCCGCCGTATCTCCAGACGGAAAGTCTCTCGCTTTTGTTGCTGACTACTCAGGTCAAAATGCCATTTATGTTATGGCGCTCGCAGGAGGAACACCCGAGCAAGTGAGTTTTGAACTGAGTAATATTAGATTTCAAGGTTGGCTCGACAATCAGCATTTACTTTACTCTACAGCAGCAAATCAAGGTATGCACAGTAGTAGTCTGTTAAAAATCCTTTCATTAACCGATAGCAAGGTCCGTGTTTTACCCCTATCTGATGCGGTAGAAGCTGCTATAGATGATGAAGATGTATTTTTTGTTCAGTTCGGTATGCAAATATCTACTGACAACGCACACTATTATAAGGGTGGAGCCAAAGGCGAATTATACTATTTTAACCAAAACAAGAAAAAAGAAGCGGTAAAACTGACTGCACAACATGAGGGTTCAGTGCGAAGCCCCATGCTAACAAAAGAACGAGTATATTTTTTAAGTAACCAACTGGGTATCGATAACGTTTGGTCTATGAAGCGTGATGGCAGTAACCTAGCACAGCATACCGGATTTAAAGACTTCCCAGTGCGCAAACCCGCGATTTATCAAAACCAAATCGTTTTTCAGCATGGCGCAGATATAAAAGTATTGGATTTAGCTACGGATAAGGTCAAATCCCTCGACATCGTCTTATTATCTGACTTTCCTCAAATGCGAGAAGGCCCCATAGAAAAGCCCCTCGACTATTTTGAATCTGCATCTATCAGTCCAGATGGCGAAACAGTAGCGGTTATTGCTCGCGGGCAAGCTGCTGTTGCGAAAACTCAGAACAAACGATTGGTGAATATACCAAGTGATCAAACAGCTAGATTGCGTTTTGCAACCTTGAGTAAAGACGGCGATCGCCTTTATGCTATTAGCGATCAAACCGGTGATTATGAAATATGGTCATTTGCAACCGATGGCAGTGAAGACGCAAAACAGCTAACAAAAGACGGCGCTGGATATCGAGATGGTCTTTGGTTAAGTCCAGATGGTAAGACTCTAGCCAACACGACAAAATCAGGTAAGTTACTGTTATTAGACTTAGCCACTAACAAAAATACACTGATTGCACAGAATGATAATCAAAGTGCTTCTGACGTTGTATTTAGTGATGATAGCAGATGGATAGCCTACACAGATTTGGGACCCGTGATAGATCGCAATAGCGTGTTTTTGTATGACATTGAAAATAACAAAGGCCAATACGTCTCTAGCGATAAATACAATGATTTCTCTCCCGCCTTTTCCAAAGATGGAAACTGGTTGTATTTCCTCTCAGATCGCAGTTTCACTCCCACACCAGGCCATCCTTGGGGTGATCGAAATATGGGAGCAGCTTTCAATAAGCGCACTCAACTATTTGCAATAGATCTGACAAAAGAAACGCCTTTTGCGTTTAAAGCGCCTACTGAATTAGACGAGAATAAAAAATCCAAAGATGACAAAAAAGAATCGTCTGAAGAAGAAGATAAACAAGAAACTCCTCCAGTAACTATTGTTTGGTCTGGTATTCAAGAAAGATTGTGGCAAGTTGACATTCCGGCAGGAGACTATGGCAACTTAGCGGCAACAAAAGACTTTTTATTTCTTACTGAAGAAGAGAATTTAAAGGCAATTGGTTTTGGCCATAATAAAGAATTAAAAACCGTCACCTCTGGCGTCAATAATTATCAACTAGCAACAGGGGCTGACACTTTATTAGTACAAAAAGGACGCGGCACTGGTACCAATATTCATTTGGTCCCAGCCAAAGATTCGTTTCCCTCTGATCTCAAAGAACACAAAGTCAATATCAGCGACTTACAAGTTGAAATAACACCATCCTTAGAGTTTCAGTTATTGTTTAAGGATGCTTGGCTGATGCATAGAGACTCCTTGTTTGATCCCAATATGCGAGGGGTAAACTGGCAACAAGTGAAACAAAAATATATGCCTCTAGTCGCTCGCATTACAGAGCGTAGCGAATTAAACGACGTGTTTGAACAAATGATGGGCGAACTGAATGCCTTGCATTCACAAGTACGCGGTGGCGATATTCAAGAGGGTGCAGAGAATCAAGGATATACCACCATAGGCGGCGTTTATGAAGATACTGCCGATGGAGTTAAAATAAAGCATATCTATCAATATGACAAAGATATAATCAGCCAAGCACCACCGCTAGCCAAGCCAGAAGTAGACGCCGAGGCCGGCGATATTATTTTAGCGGTCAACGGTAAAAAAATTGGCTCTGCTCAACAGCTTTTATTGGCTTTGAAAAATCAAGCTGGTCGCCAAGTCCTACTTGAACTTCAAAGAGGAAAAGAAAAACTAAAAACCATAGTAGTGCCTGAAACCTCTTGGCGAGAAAGCCGTTTGGTTTATCAAGATTGGGTTGCTAGAAATAGCCAGAAAGTCAGTGCTGTAGATAGTGATATTGGTTATCTTCATCTCTATGCCATGGGCAGTAATGACTTGGCCAGTTTTGCCAGAGAGTTTTACGCCCAGTACCAAAAACCAGCGTTGATCATTGATGTTAGGCGAAATCGCGGTGGAAACATTGATAGTTTTATCATTGAAAAACTATTAAGACGCGCTTGGTCGTTTTGGAAAATGGCCCAAGGTGAAGCAACCACCAATATGCAACAAGCTTTTAGAGGTCACTTAGTAGTACTGGCCGATGAGTTTACTTATTCAGATGGTGAAACCTTTACTGCGGGTATTAAAGCGCTAGAAATTGCGCCTGTCATTGGGAAACAAACTGCGGGCGCTGGTGTTTGGTTAACGGGTCGTAACCGCTTAGTCGATGGCGGCATAGCACGAGTGGCAGAATTCCCCGTATATTCTTTAACTGGTGATTGGATTACCGAAGGACGCGGAATATCACCCGATATTGAGGTATCCAACCCTCCTTACGCAACCTTTAATGGTGAAGATGCGCAACTTAAACGTGCCATCGAATATTTGCAGCAAAAGCTAAAAGAAGCCCCTGTACCAGCACTAACTCCTAAGCCTTTCCCTGCGGTTGAGTCATCAGCTAAAGATATTCGTTAGCTATCATATTGCATTGATTTAATTCCCGTCGGCCTCCTCAGGCAGGCGGGAATCAGCGTTGATATCATCCGCATCCCCAAGATGACTTTAAGCTGTAAAATCGTCTATAATTTACTCATTAACACTGAGCAAAATGAATTAAATTTGATAATAATACCTGCCGCTAGCTTTTCATTGATTGGCCTTAAAATGGCAACACCAAACACCATGCTCAATGATTGGGTTGAAACCATCTGGTCTACCGACGTATCCCAAGATACATTTACTGAAGTGAATGAAAAAATATATCCCGATGCTGGCTCAAGTCTAATTTTTGAAATCGACGGTGATAATATTCAGGTATGGTTTTCGTTCAATACATCAGTAACTTCTTATAATTGGCATACAAGTAAACGATACATAGGCGTTCGATTTCGTCCGGGAAGTGCACTCTCCCTTTTTTCTTCCCAGTTGAACCATGCTTGGCGAGAGACAGTTAATTTACTGAATATCAACTTTGCCCATTCTTCTAGTTTGCTAAGATTATTAGAACAATTGATAGTGTTAGAAAAACATCAACAAATTCATGCTGTCGAAGATTGGTTGCTAGCTTGTGTCACGCTGGATCAACACAAAGCAAAAAAATGGAATGATTTACTCACCAAGGCGTCTGAGCGCTTGATATCTCCTTATCAGATAGCAGTTCAATCGGGGTTGACCAGACGTACCCTAGAGCGTAATTTTAAAAAGTATTTTGGCTACTCACCTCATCAACTTCACGGATTAGCCCAAATAAAATATGCTCGATGGCAATTAATAAAACCTGATTCCCGGCTTAGCAATGTAGCACTTAATTGTGGCTTCTTTGATCAATCTCACTTTAATCATGTCTTCAAACAACACACCCAAGAAACCCCTCTAGAATATCGTCAACGAAAATTGTCGCAAATTTAAAATAACTAAGAAAATGACATCTCTACACTATATGTAGTTTTTTAATATTGTAGAGGTAAACATGCACGATAGAATTTCCCAATCATCCCTTTTTCAGCTTTGCCCTCGCTTAGTGCCAAGTTTAATGGAACTAGGTAATAATCCTTCTGTTGAAACAATAAGTACAGGACTGCTACATATAGTTAAACTTAGGGCTTCACAAATCAACAACTGCGGTTTTTGTCAACACATGCATGCCCACGAAGCCAGAGTCGACGGCGAACATCAATCTAGGTTAGATGTACTACCCGCATGGCGAGAATTAAGTTGCTTTAATCTGCAAGAAAAAGCGGCTTTAGCTTGGACAGAAGCATTAACCTTAATTCATCAACAAGCATTAGACCAAGATGTTTACCAGACGGTTTTAGATGCTTTTGGAGAACAAGGACTTGTTGAATTGACCACTGTTATTTTGCAAATAAACAGTTGGAATCGCATCGCTGTAAGTTTTAATTTTCAACCAGATATGTAGTCCTGAGGTAGTAGAGATGTCAACGTCAAATAATGTTCAGACAAAATCATTGAGAATCATGGCCAGTTTGTCATTTTTCTTTGGTAGTACACTTTTTCTACCCACGTTTGCCGATTATGCAACCATAGGGGTTTGGCTTTTTATGTTGGGCTCAGCACTTATGTTCGTTGACTTAATAAGATCTAGGTAGCTGACGTAGTCTATTAAAGGCCCCCGTTAAAAGCAATAATACTTACAAAATTTCAAACAATGTAAAGTTAGCGTAAAGAAGAGAACTGTTCGCAAGGTTTTAAAGTCGATAGTGTTAATTGAAAAAGACTGGAAAACTTGCCGTGAAAAAAAATCAAATGCTCTTGACCCGTAGACAAGCACTGATTTCAATCGCTTCTATTGCAGCACTCTCTCCCATTGTTGCTTTAACAGGTTGCGGAGGAGGTGGCTCCTCCGCAACTAATTTAGATAATTCTTCAGGCTCTGGTGGTTCAAGTAGTTCAGGTGGTTCATCTACTCCCACGACCAATAATGGAAATTGGTTAAGTGGGGGTACACAAAATATGACCGCCAACTTTCCTGAAGACAATATCTTCGCAAACGCAAGTACGTGCACTGTTGAATTAACTGGGCAGCAGACAGAAGGGCCTTGTTACTTTGATTCTGATTATCTTGATGACATATCGGCAGGTCAAACAGGTTTACCCATGATGTTATGTCTTCAGCTTATTGATAGCGCTTGTAATCCTTTAGCTGGCTATGAAATTGAAGTTTGGCATTGTGATGTAAGAGGCGTGTACTCTGCCGACACTTCAGGCGCAGCTGATACTAGAGGGTTTAATTCATCTTTTTGTTCTGGAAACGACAGTGCAGCACTTGCCTCTAAATGGTTTAGAGGCATCGCTGTAACTGATAGCAGCGGTCGGGTCAATTTTAAGACTTGTTTTCCCGGTTGGTATAGCGGTCGTGCCATTCATATACACTTTAGGGTAAGACAAAACAATTTGGACTCCTTGGTTTCCCAGTTTGGTTTTGATGATACCTTTTGCGATGATATTTGCTCTACTCATTCTGATTATGCTTCGCGCGGCACACCTAATACACATTTAACCAACGATACTGTGTTTGGGAATGACTATGCTAAATATCTGTTTGATCTTGAGCAAAACCAAGACGGTTCTTTGTTAGGCTATAAACGTATTATCATTTAGAGTTAATTGGCCTTTTATGGGCGAAATATATGTGGTAATACTGCCTTCTATACTTATTTTCACTAATTAACTTGGCTGATATTCAATCGTTCAAACGTATAGGGGAATTATTTGGGGCACTCGTTTTAATTAACATGCCCCAAACTATTTTTTCAATTCATTTCTACTGACAGGCTACGGGAAAGTGGTAAATTGTCTCTGAACAGCTTGCACCATTCTCATCAGACATACAAACTCTTGCACTCACCGAGCGCGTACAGAACTGAATGCCATCTTGGTTGAGAATATTCAATTGATTTGACGACTCCAAACCATCACCAACAAAATTGCCCCAAGGAGCAGAGTTTGCTATTTGCTGTAAAAGTTCACGCAAGCAAGGAGAATCACTGGTGCCTGTCGTTTGAGTATCGTTTGTAACAGGCACATCAAAGATCATTTCAAAGCTACGCGAATCTACAGTTGATCTATTTTTATTTACCCACAACTTCGATATTATTTTGGCTTGACCGGGTTCATTTATGAGTCCACCAAATTCTACCCCAAATATTATTTTATTTGCACCATCTCCAATTGCTGCAAATACTGGGCGTTCCTCACTGTCCATATAGACTTGAAAGCCTACTGAGTTTTTTGACAAATTAATTCCTATTCCAGAGACATCGACATCTTCATTTAGATCGTAAACATTTTGACCAGATCCATTCAGTCTTGAAATGATTGTATCTATTACAAACTGCTCCACCTCAGACCTACTTTGTGGATTCATATATTCCTTTAAAACATGGCACGCTGCCGTATCTGAACTGTCATCTGTTGAATTCTTTCGAAACTCATCGCCTATAGAATCTAACGAACTAAAATTTGAAAATAGATTTGGATCAAGATTCAGCATACCATTATCAGTAGCCAACACTATATCATCAAAAAATTGATAAAAAGCCTGTGCAGTTTCCAACTCCTCAGTTGATAGCGACAAATTTTGCACATTTAGTTGTACAGAAAACTGTTGTGTATGAAATGCTGAAACTTTAAATTTATAGGCTATCTTGTCTTGTGGATTTAATATAACAACGTCTTTTTGAGTTGGTTCACAAACAACCTGAGTTTCATCTATAGTTGCTGGACCACCATTTAAATCCTCGAACCGACATCGTGGCTGGACATATTTTGTAGAAGCTAATTGCTTGGCTTCTGGTTGAGTGCAGTCATGACAAACGAAAGCATCTATCATTTGTGCATTAGCGATATTTAAATAGAATAACAAATTCAAAAATGTAACTATTTTTAATGTAATTTTTACAAACATTTCTCGATTCCTTTCACGTATACTAAAGTCTAAATTTACCCCCCCCCTCATCGTTCTGTCAACAACAAAAAATTGCTTGATTAGAATTAAGAAATTTTACTAATCAAGCGGCTTAAACAAATAAAAAAATTAGCTTTTTTGACGCTTCATTGAATCGAAGAATTCGTCGTTGGTTTTGGTCATTGATAAACGGCTGATAAGGAATTCCATTGCGTCCACTTCTGACATTTCATGTACGATTTTACGTAAAATCCACATTTTTTGTAGCTCATCAGGTTTGGTCAACAATTCTTCTCTACGAGTACCAGAGCGGTTGAAATCAATGGCTGGGAATACACGTTTTTCTGCAATTTTACGATTCAAGTGCAGTTCCATGTTACCTGTACCTTTAAATTCTTCGTAGATTACCTCGTCCATTTTCGAACCTGTATCAATCAAGGCTGTAGCTATGATAGTTAAACTTCCGCCCTCTTCTACATTACGAGCAGCACCAAAGAAGCGCTTAGGTTTGTGCAATGCATTAGCATCTACACCACCGGTCAGTACTTTACCTGAAGAAGGAATAACAGTGTTGTATGCACGTGCTAAACGTGTAATTGAGTCTAATAAGATTACCACGTCTTTTTTATGCTCAACTAATCGCTTAGCCTTTTCGATAACCATTTCAGCTACTTGAACGTGACGGCTAGCAGGTTCGTCAAAGGTAGAAGCTACCACTTCGCCTTGCACCAAGCGTTGCATTTCGGTTACTTCTTCAGGACGTTCATCAATCAACAATACCATCAACTGACATTCAGGATGATTGGCAGCAATAGATTGCGCAATGTTCTGAAGCAATAAGGTTTTACCCGCTTTAGGCGGAGCTACTATCAAACCACGTTGACCACAGCCCACAGGTGATGCCAAGTCTAGTACACGGGCAGTAATATCTTCGGTACTACCATTTCCACGCTCCATGCGTAAACGAGAATTAGCATGCAGTGGAGTAAGGTTTTCAAAAAGGATTTTATTGCGGGAGTTTTCTGGTTTGTCGAAGTTGACTTCACGAATCTTTAAAAGGGCAAAATAACGTTCACTGTCTTTTGGCGGTCTGATTTTTCCAGCGATAGTATCGCCAGTTCTCAGGTTAAAGCGCCGAATTTGGCTCGGTGAAACATAAATATCATCTGGGCCAGCTAAATAAGACGAGTCTCCCGAGCGCAAAAAGCCAAAGCCGTCTTGCAAAATCTCAAGTACACCGTCACCAAAGATATCTTCACCGCCTTTAGCATGCGCTTTAAGAATAGAGAAGATAATGTCTTGTTTACGGGCGCGGGCAAGATTTTCGAGGCCCATGGTTTCAGCTAGTTCAACTAGTTCATTGATAGGTTTCTGTTTTAATTCAGTTAAATTCATTTCGGTGGGTCTTAGTTGGGTACATGCTAGTACGGATTATTACTCGTGTTAAGTGACTCGTTCAGGTTCAAAAATTTTTTGTAATCGACAAACGCTATAGCTGGACACCTTTTCATTTTTGCGGATGATAAGAAGACCATGTTAAAAGAGTGACTCGCTCGAAACGAAGCGATTACTTTGGTGAGTTGTTAATAAATTAGCACCTATTTATATTATCGTCCAGTGATACTGTAATTTTAATTTGATTCAAAACAAAAAAGGCCAAATGTTAACTTGGCCTTTTGTCGAAGATTGGTTTATTAAAGATTTTCTTCAATAAATTCTTTCAATTGTGATTTAGACAAGGCACCAACCTTAGTTGCTGCTACACCACCATTCTTAAATAAAAGTAGTGTGGGGATACCACGAATACCATATTTTGGTGGTGTTTCATTGTTTTCATCAACATTTAATTTACCAATTGTGACTTTACCTTCGTATTCGTCAGCAATTTCGTCTAGAATAGGAGCGATCATTTTACAGGGGCCGCACCATTCTGCCCAGAAATCAACTAAAACAGGACCAGATGCATTGATTACATCGGCTTCGAATTTATCGTCAGTTAACGCGATTATTTTGTCGCTCATTCTTTTCTCCAGTTCAGGAAATTATTACACTAATGTATTCTTTCCTAATAGTGTTATATAGAACCTATTTTCAATGCAAGCAATGATAAGCTATAAGCTATGCCAACAACACATTTAACAAACACAAGTTTTACCTCAATGCCGCTTCACCCTCAGATTCTGTCTGCACTTGAAGCTGAAAATTACAGTCAATGCACGCCCATTCAAGAAATGAGTTTGCCGCAACTTCTTGCTGGACAAGATATCGCAGGTCAAGCACAAACAGGGACCGGCAAAACCATGACCTTCTTACTGGCGACTTTTCATCATTTGCTGAATAATTCCAGTGAGAACGAAAATCATGGGCCTAGTGCTATCATCATGGCTCCTACGCGAGAATTAGCCATTCAGATCCATAACGATGCCAAAATGCTTGCTCAGCATACGGGATTAACCCTTGGCGTAGTATATGGGGGCGAAGGATATGAAAGTCAACGCCAACAATTAGAAAAAGGCGTTGATATTCTCATTGGAACCACAGGTCGCATAATAGATTACTACAAACAAAAAGTTTTCTCCCTAAAAAATGTCAAAGTAGCCGTGTTAGATGAAGCTGATCGTATGTTTGATCTGGGTTTCATTAAAGATATTCGCTATCTATTTAGACAGATGCCGGAACCAGCAAAACGCTTGAACATGTTGTTTTCAGCTACATTGAGCATGCGAGTGCAAGAGTTGGCTTATGAGCACATGAATAATCCAGCAAGCGTGCAAATAGAACCGGAAACAAAAACCAATTCTCGTATTTCCGAAGAACTCTTTTATCCGTCAAATGAAGATAAGCCGCTTTTATTATTGACGCTATTAGAAGAAGAATGGCCAGATCGTGCTATAGTTTTTGCCAATACCAAGCAGGATTGCGAACTTGTTACCTCATGGCTAGAAGCCGATAAACATAGAGTGGGCTTGCTCAGTGGCGACGTTCAGCAAAAAAGACGTATAAGTATTTTGGAAGGCTTTACCAAAGGCGATTTGGATATTTTAGTTGCAACAGATGTTGCCGCTAGAGGTATTCATATTGATAAAGTTACCCATGTTTTCAATTATGACCTACCGGATGATGCCGAAGACTATGTGCATCGCATAGGTCGAACTGGCAGAGCTGGAGAAGTCGGTGCAGCTATCAGCTTTGCCTGTGAAAAGTACGCTCAAAATTTGACCGCAATAGAACAATATATTGGTCATGAAATTCCAGTTACAGACTATAATCCAAATTTATTATTAGATGATGTACCAACACCTAAAGTAAAAACTCGCAATAACCGAAACAGAAAGGGTAGCAACCGTAATAACGGAAATCGCAACCATAATAAAGGTAAAGGGCAACGCCGACGAGCAGCCGAAAATAAATAGAGGTTTGAATGGGTGAGTTTCACGTGCCAGTGATTCAAGATGAATACTATGCTGCCGTTGATTTAGGCTCAAATAGCTTTCATATGGTCACTGTTCGAGTATTGTCGGGCAGCGTTCAGATAGTAAGTAAACACAAACAAAAAGTTCGTTTAGCCGCTGGTTTGGACGAAAATAACGTTTTGAGTGGAGAAGCCATTGAACGTGGTTTAAATTGTATTCGCAATTTTGCTGAAAAAATCCAGGATATTCCAAGATCAAACCTGAAAATTGTTGCGACAGCGACTCTACGATTGGCAACGAATGCAAGAGACTTTATTCAACCTGCAGAACAGATACTAGGGCACAAGGTCAATATCATCAGCGGTGATGAAGAAGCCAAACAAATATATTTAGGTGTTGCATATACTTCCGCCAACCAAGGAAATACCTTGGTTATAGACATTGGTGGAGCCAGTACAGAAGTCATTGTGGGTAGAGACTTACAGCCTCTATTTTTACAAAGCTTCAATATGGGTTGCGTCACCTTTATGGAAAAATACTTTTCGGAAGGTGAAATAACCGAAGCGGCCTTTGAAAACGCCATAAAGGCTGCTACTACTATCATTAAAGAACATAAAAATATCTTTTTATGTTTTGATTGGGAACAATGCCTAGGCGCTTCAGGTACTCCTCAAGCTGTCACTGGCATTCTAGTAAAGCGCGGCATAAGCGATGCCATTCGTTTAGATTATCTTCATACTCTTCGAAAAGAATGTATCGATTGTGGTCACATTGGGAATTTAAAAATTGAAGGTCTCGCAGCGACTCGGCAAGCCATTTTTCCAAGCGGTCTTGCTATCTTGATTGCGCTTTTTGAAAACCTGAAGATTGATAATATGCAGATTTCAGGTGGTGCTCTTAGAGAAGGCATCATCTATGGCATGCTGGAAAGTTATCAAAAGTCGGATAGACGTTCTCAGGGCATAAATCAGTTAATCAGTCGATTCCATATCGATAACGCCCAAAGCGCTAGAACTAGCCGTCTAGCAGCAAAATTATGCAAACAAATGTGCGAACAAACGCAATTTTGTGATTTTGACACTGAAATTGTCACTACTGCGGCGGCAGCTTTACATGAAATTGGGCTACATATTGGCTTTAAAGCACACAATGAACATGGCGCATATATATTAGATCATGTTGATTTGACAGGCTTTACGCATTTGCATCGCATGATGATTAAAGATTTGGTCTTGTTACATAGAGGCAATATTGAACGTAATGTATTAGAGCATTACAAAGAAAGTCTGCAAGACATGTTAATCAATGCACTCCGCGTACTAAGAGTTTGCGTGTTATTAACCTCAAGACGACGAAACGACGCTATTCCCGAGCCTAAATTGCAAATTGACGGTGATCGCTGGATCTTGCACTTTGATGTAAATTTAAAGCAGCAACACCCTATGATCCATACAGAATTGTTGCATGAATGCTGGTTGCAGCATTGCGCAGGTTGGAAGCTAGAAATTATCTCAGCTGCTTAAACGAGTAGACCCAGCAGCCAAGTGCTACCACACCAAATCCAATTGCATAAAAAGGATGCTGCCCAAGTATATGTGCGCTTAAGGCGCCTACACTGAAAGCCACAGCTAAATGCCCAAGGATGCGAGACTTTTGAAGTCTCGCAGTTTGCTTAATCGTTTCTTTGTGCTGTTTTTCAAGCTGTTGTGGCAATGAGCGCAATTGCTTCATAGTGTCATACATTAAATCAGGTAACTCCGGCAGTTTCTCACTCCAATAGGGAAGATTTTGACGAATGTTATTAAACATGGCTTTAGGCCCAATCTGTTCTTTCATCCATCGTTCTAAGAAAGGTTTTGCTGTTTCCCATAAATCTAACTGTGGATACAATTGACGGCCCAATCCTTCGACATAGAGTAAGGTCTTTTGCAACAACACCAATTGAGGTTGCACTTCCATATCAAAACGTCTGGCGGTATTAAATAATTGCAACAAGACATTGGCAAAGGAAATTTCTTCTAGCGGTTTTTGGAAAATAGGCTCGCACACAGTCCGAATACCCATTTCAAAATCGTCAATATTGGTATCTGCAGGTACCCAACCTGAATCCACATGAAGCTCGGCCACTTTTCGATAGTCACGGTTAAAAAAGGCGATAAAGTTTTCGGCTAAGTAGCGCTTATCTTGTTTGTTGAGGGTGCCAACAATACCGTAATCGATGCCAATATATTGTGGGTTCTCCGGATGCTCCTTGGACACAAAAATATTCCCCGGGTGCATATCTGCATGGAAAAAACTATCGCGAAAAACCTGAGTAAAAAAGACTTCAACGCCTCGTTCAGCTAACAACTTAAAGTTGGTATTTTGCGCTTCTAGTGCTTTAATATCAGAGACAGGAATGCCATAAATGCGTTCCATTACTATGATATTTTTCCGACAATAATCACTATGGATCCTAGGCACATACAAGGCTTCAGAATCTTCAAAATTTCGTCTTATTTGAATCCCGTTCGCGGCTTCTCTGAGTAAATCCAACTCGTCTAATATTGTACGTCTGTATTCTTGGACTACTTCTACAGGACGAAGTCTGCGACCTTGAGGCAATAGTCGTTGAACTATGCGAGCAAAGGACAGAATTAGATCAACATCCGCTTCTATAGTACTGCGTATATCAGGCCTTAGTACTTTAATAACAATATTTTCACCGCTATCTTTTAACTTAGCAGCATGCACTTGTGCCACAGAAGCGCTGGCTAATGGCGCCATTTGAAAATCATCAAACAATAATGAAATATCCTTTATCTCTAATGCTGTTTCGATAATGGATTTAGCTTGCTCAGATGAGAATGGTGGCACTTTATCTTGTAGTAAGCTTAATTCATTTGCAATTTCGGCGCGAAAAAGATCCCGTCTGGTGGATAACATTTGCCCAAATTTAATATAAACCGGACCAAGAGATTCTAGCGCCAACCTAAGTCTCTTGCCGTGATTTTCATTTTTATGTTTGTTGGGCAACCAGAAAAAGCAGTTACGGAGCCAGCGGAAATACCAAGGGCGAAAACGTTTAGGGATTAATTCATCCACCCCGTGTTTTAGCAACTCACTGCCGATAAAGTAAAATCGTCTAAGTTTCATCATGAATCTTCAGATTCCAATCTGGCTATACGCGCTTCTAACCTGGCGACATCGCTTTGTAAATCTTTCACCTGATCTGCAAAATGGGTAAGCATAATAGGTCTTACCGCAATTGGTTTTTCTTCAAGGGCAATATCAGAAAGAGTCGCCATATTACGTTCATGACGTCGTTTTATGTCCTTATAGAATTTTTGCGACGATGATACTAACCATTGAGATGGTACATCGCCTATATATCGCGCAAGTACCTCAGGGATGTCGATATCTAATTCAGAAAAGAGTTTGCTTACTGCTTGCAATATACTCAGCTCACCATAAAAGTCTAACTTGCCCTGTTTTATCAGTTTGGTTAAATGGCTGGTCTTTTGTAATTCAGGCAATGCGTTTAGTGCAATACTCACATAACAGCTGTTCGCATCCAGTTCATGCAAATCCTTTTCATCAATGGGCTCAGCGGCGGTTACATCTACCCTGTCGGCTGAAAAATGAATGCAAAAGGTATTCAGTAAACTGGGAAACTGAGTAAAATCTTGAATATGTATGCTACAGTTTTTACCTGCTAAACTCGTAAGCAGGACCGAGCCATTATTCGACAAGGATATAGCACTATTTATCGCAGTTTCTAAGCTGGCAGTAATTGCCTGATGCATTGGCATATTAAAATTTAAATCCTCTATGCAGTGCCACTATTCCGCCAGTTAAATTGGTATATTGGGTTTGCTCAAACCCGACTTCATTCATCATACCTTTTAAGGTCTCTTGATCTGGGTGCATACGAATTGACTCGGCGAGATATTGATAGCTCTCACTGTCATTAGCTACTACCTTACCCATTTTGGGTAGTACATGAAAAGAATAGAGGTCATAGATTTTTGAAAGTGATTCAGATGTTGGTTTAGAAAATTCTAAAATTAGCAGCCTACCGCCAGGTTTTAACACTCTAAACATACTGGCAAGCGCCTTTGATTTATCAGTAACATTACGCAGACCAAAAGCTATAGTGATTAAATCAAAGTAATTATCGGGGAAGGGTAAGGATTCGGCGTTTGCTTGCACATAATCTATGTTGCCTACTATGCCTTTATTGATTAGCTTGTCTTTGCCAACTTTTAACATTGAATGATTGATGTCGGCCAAGACCACCTGCCCTGTCTCGCCAACTATTCGACTGAATTTAGCAGCTAAATCGCCAGTACCACCGGCAAGATCAAGTACTCGTTGGCCAGATTTAACACCACTAGAATCTATGGTAAATCTTTTCCATATACGGTGAATACCGAACGACATTAGGTCGTTCATCACATCATACTTTGCCGCGACTGAATCAAAAACACCTGCAACTAATTGCTCTTTTTTTCCCTTTTCAACTTGCTGGTAGCCAAAGTCAATTAACTCATCTTTGGTGTCTGGGTTTGTATTTGTTGCAGTGTCGTTGGACATAGGATTAACTCATTGATTTCACGTATTCTTATTCTGTCATAAGTTTACAATAGTTTTATCCAATGAGCTATTGATCCTAGGACTAAATCATAGCAATTACCTATGCTTCTAGTCGAACATATAAAGGCTTTGACTACTTAAGTTTATGGCGCAGAAGTTGACATACCAACAAAATTATCACCTACACTGAAACTAAGTATTTGGCTTAACTGGGTGTATGATAAACCTGTGTCTTGGTGCCAATGATTAAACACCGACTGAATAGTCTGTAGACTTCGTTTGGACCTCAAAGAGCCGGAAATAAGATCATGATGACGAAAATAAGCCTCTACGTCTTGAGACAATAAAAAGGTGTCGATGCCCAAGGCTCGTAACGCATAAGGGCCGGTGTTACCGCCTAGTCGAGCTCCATGCTCTCGTAAATAATCCCAAAGACCAATTAAGTCCTGTTTATCCCAGTTCACAATAAATTGAGCAAAAGAACCAGATTCTCTACTCGTGTCTTGAATCATCAAGGCATTATCATGAATTGTCCTAACCTTATTCAAGTTCCGAATAATCTTGGGATCTGTGGCCTTTTTTTCCAACATTTCATCTGGCATCAACAATATCTTTTGGATATCAAAGCCAAAAAACACCTCTTCAAAATCTGGCCATTTTTGTCTAACGACTCGCCAGACAAAACCCGATTGAAAAACTTTCTTGGTGAATTCAGCCAAGAATCTATCGTCACTGATGGCTAAAATTTGCTTGTTAGTTAAAGGCGTGGCGCAAAGAGAATCCAGCATTTTCTGGCTTCCCTTTCGTTTTACTGCACGCGCTTTTATCTGGGCAAAAGGTTCAATTCGCACTGAGAATTCTCCATTTATGCCGCTTGTTGTTCGCCAATACCTGAATGACGCAACAAAGCATCAATTTGAGGTTCCCTACCTCTAAAGGCCTTAAAAAGATCCATAGGTTCTTGTGAGCCACCTTTTTCCAAAATGTGATGCAGAAAGTCAGCGCCAGTTTGCGGATTAAAAATCCCTTCTTCCTCAAATCGCGCAAAAGCGTCTGAAGACAATACTTCAGCCCACTTATAACTGTAATAGCCTGCCGCATATCCACCCGCGAAGATATGACCAAAACTATTTTGAAAGCGATTAAAATGCGGTGGAATAATCACGGCAACTTGCTCTCTCACTTGATTAAGGAAAGCTTGCACGTCAATATTTTTGGCTTTTTGCATGTGCAGTTTGAAATCGAACAAGGAGAATTCTAACTGTCTCAACATTTGCATCGCAGATTGAAAGTTTTTAGCCGCTAAGACTTTGTCGAGCAAGGTTTGGGGTAAAGGTTCACCTGTTTCATAATGCCCTGAAATGAAAGACAGCGCTTCAGGTTGCCAGCACCAGTTTTCTAAAAATTGACTTGGTAACTCCACTGCATCCCAAGCTACGCCACTAATGCCAGAAACACCACCTGCGGTAACCTGAGTTAACATATGATGAATCCCATGCCCAAACTCATGGAACAGGGTAATTACTTCGTCATGAGTGAATAACGCAGGTTTGCCATCAACTGGTCCATTGAAATTACATGTAAGGTAAGCAACAGGTACTTGAATATCATTGTTGATAGTTAAACGTTTGCCTTGGCATTCGTCCATCCAAGCCCCACCGCGTTTTTTCTCTCTGGCATATAGATCTAGATAAAATGCGCCTCGCAGTTCACCTTGGTGATGTATTTCAAAGAATCTAAGGTCTTGGTGGTATTTGTCGAACGCTTCAACCTCTATCACTTGAACCTTGTATAAACGAGAAACAACTTCAAAAAGCCCATTAATAACTTTGTGTTCAGGAAAATAAGGGCGCAATTGCTCATCAGAAACCGAATATTTTTTCTGTTTGAGCTTTTCACTGTAATAGGCGTAATCCCAAGCTTCTAAGTTCTCAATTTCAAACTCTTGCTTTACGAAAGCCTTAAGCTCTGCTATTTCTTGCTCTGCCTGAGGTTTTGATTTAGCAGCAAGGTCTTCTAAAAAGCCAATCACCTGTTCAGGTGACTCTGCCATTTTAGTAGCTAAGGAATACTGGGCATAATTATCAAAACCCAACAAGGTTGCAAGGGATTCTCTTAGTTCTAAGGTGCGTTTGATAATGTGAGTATTATCATATTTGCCATCTTCTGTATCCAACTCAGAGGCTTTGGTCACATAAGCGCGATACATTTTCTCTCTTAATTCTCGGTTATCTGCATACATCATTATGGGCAAATAACTCGGAATATCTAAGGTAAATAGAAATCCTTCTTTATCCTTTGCTTTCGCTGCTTGCTTTGCAGCAGCCTTAGCTGATTCGGGTAAGCCAGCTAATTCATCTTCATCTTGGGTGTGGTAGGTATAATGCAAAGTTGCATCCATAACATTGTTGGAAAATGTGGATGCTAAGTCTGACAGTTCAGAGCGAATTTTGGCGTAGGTTTTCTTTTTATCTTCCGGCAAAGCGACACCCGATAATTCAAAATCCCGCACTGCGTTATCTACTACTTTTTTCTGCGCTTCATCGAGTTGAGCATAGGCGTCACTGCCTTGTAATGCCTTGTACAAATCACATAGTCCTTGGTGCTGACCAAGGTAAGTTGAATATTCACTGAGCAACGGCAAACAGGCATCGTGCGCTTTTCGTAAAGCATCCGAGGACACAACTGAATTCATATGACTGACAGGAGACCATAATTTTCCAAGTTCATCATCAGCCTCTTCCAGTGCAAGCACGACATTTTCGTAGGAAATCTCAGCCTTTTGCACTGATGATTCCACAGTTTCCATGCATTTTTTAATGCTAGCTTTAATTTCATCGACAATCGTTTGCGGATTAATTTTGGAAAATTGTGGAAGAGAGTTTTCATCTAGAGAAGTAGTAGTTTTAGTTTGCAATTGCATGAAAGATCCTGACTTTTTAATTCTAAATTTACGACAGTCTCGACGCAGAGGATCGGCTTCTGTCACATATTTATAAAAACATTAAGTGATAATAATGCTATATTTTGGGGATTGTGATAGAAAAACAAGTCTTATTAGAAAGAAATCCGTATTTTTCAGGTCACATTCAACGAGTACGAAAAAATCGAGGATAGAAAAGATAAATTATGACAACTTCTAAACAGCATTTTGACTATATCTGTATTGGTGGTGGATCAGGCGGCATTGCTTCAGCCAATCGTGCTGCAAAACACGGCAAAAAAGTAGCTATTGTTGAAGGCAATGCTATAGGCGGGACCTGCGTAAACGTCGGTTGCGTGCCTAAGAAAGCCATGTGGTACGGTGCTCAAGTAGCTGAAGCCATTCATAAATACGGTCCAGACTATGGTTTTGATGTCACAGTGAATAATTTTAGTTGGCAGAAATTAATCGAACAACGAAATGCCTATATCCATCGTATTCACCAATCTTACGATAGAGTATTGGGTAACAATGCGGTTACTTTAATTAATGGTTACGCTACCTTTGTAAACAACAATACTATCGAAGTTGACGGCACTGAATATACCGCAGACCACATCACAGTGGCTGTTGGCGGGCGTCCTATCAAACCTTCAATTCCCGGGGCTGAATTAGGCATAGATTCTGACGGTTTTTTTGATTTAAAAGAGCAGCCTAAACGTGTGGCTGTTGTTGGCGCCGGCTATATTGCGGTAGAGCTTGCTGGGGTAATGCACTCTTTGGGATCAGATACCCACTTACTGATTCGCCATGAAAAGCCATTACGTTCTTTTGAGCCAATGTTGTCTGACACTCTTTTGGAAATTATGCAGCAAGAAGGGCCAGAAATACATCCATTTACCCAAGTCGAAGCGCTTGAAGAACAAGATGACGGTAGCATTTTAGTTAAAATGAATGGCGATCGTACTTTGGAAGTGGATGCTGTCGTTTGGGCTATCGGCCGAATTCCATCAACCGACAGGTTAGCTCTGGAAAATACGGACATCGAAACCGATGAGCGTGGCTATATTAAAGTGGACGAATACCAAAATACCACAGCTAAAAACGTTTATGCAGTTGGTGACAACATAGGTAAAGTGGAACTCACGCCCGTTGCCGTTAAAGCTGGACGCTTGCTATCAGAGCGTCTGTTTAACAATCAAACCCAGGCGAAAATGGATTACAGTTTAATTCCAACTGTGGTCTTTAGTCATCCTCCTATTGGCACAATCGGCATTTCTGAAGATGAAGCTAGAGAGACTTATGGTCCTGAAAATGTAAAAGTCTATAACTCCAGTTTCGCCGCTATGTATACAGCTGTTACCCGTCATCGCCAATTAACCAGAATGAAGCTAGTGACTGTAGGCGAAGACGAAAAAGTTGTAGGTCTGCACGGCATAGGATTTGCCATGGATGAAATACTTCAGGGGTTTGGTGTTGCTATGAAAATGGGCGCAACCAAAGCTGATTTTGATGCCTGTGTAGCTATTCATCCAACTTCAGCGGAAGAATTTGTTACTATGACAGGTTAGTGTAGGAAACCCACCTACACACCTTTCTAACTCTGGAAAATGCTTAATTAGGTCAGATTTTTATCTGGCCTTTTTCATGCTTGAGCACCTACCCCTGAACCTCTTCATCATTCTGACTTTCACATGTGAAAGTTGAGCCTGTAAACACAGGTGCAGACTAACTGCACATTGTAGCCTTGCTTGCAATCACTCAAGTTGCCCAAATCAGTACATACCAGCCCTTACTGCCTGAATAATCGACAACCGATAATAGTCACTATGCTATAGAAAAGAATGGGTTAAACATGTGGCTTATTTAGTTGATTCTGATGACGTAAGAATTGGTTGCGAGATAACAATTGATACAGACCCGATAGAATTTCACGGGGGGCGAGTCATAGGAAAACTGCCAACGCTGTATGACTCCTCGGGTAAATACGTCGAGCCAGTCAACCAATGGTTTATTTACCTGATTGGAGTAAAGCGGCATGAAAATATTAGCTCATACTCTCGCGCACTACTAAGTTACTGGCGTTTTCTAGAAGAAAATCGACTGACATGGAATGTGTTCCCTGTCATTAAATCATTAAAGCCAACATACCGATTTAGAAATCAGCATCTATTAAAGAAAGCGAAGGAAGGAGATCTGGCCTTTTCAACAGCCAATACTTACATACGGCATGTTGTGCAATTTTATAAATGGGCAGCACATGAACAGTTAATTACTATAACCGACCAAAACAAGCCATTTGAAATAGAGATCGTAAACATAAAAAATGAAAGTATGTTAGCCCATATGATGCCGAAATTCACTGTTCAGACAAGTGACTTACGTATTCGAGTTCCTAGAAGTTCTCAAAGCAACAGAATACGCTCAATGAATCCATTATCACAAAAAAAACTAGCGATATTAAAAAGAGAACTACCGAAAGCATCAACTGAAACGGGCTTAATAATATTACTTGGACTCTTATGTGGTTTGCGCAAAGAAGAGGCAAGCAGTCTAACTATCGAGGCTCTAAGTCAAGCTTATACATGTGGGGAAGCAGACACTCGATTCAATATACCAATTGGACCAGACAATGGTGTTCAAACAAAGAACAACAAAAAAAGAACGATCGAAATATCTTCTTCTTTAATAAACATACTAAATGAGTACGCTATCAGCGACAGGAGAATGATTAGATTAAAAAAGCTTCATGACAAAACTGAAAGTGATTCAAATTCGATTCAAAAGTGGGAACCACTATTTATCAGTCAACAAGGTAATCCCATGTCACCAGAAAGTGTTGGGAGTAGGTTTTGTGAGCTGCGTATGGAAATAAAAAAAACAAACGCAGACTTTAATCATGAATTCCATGATCTTAGAAGAACATATGCCACTTATCGACTACAAAGCCTATTGGATATCGGCATTCCTGCGTCGCAAGCTCTTTCACTAATCATGTCTTGGATGGGACATGAAGACGAAAGAACAACATGGAAATATCTCAGCTATTTAAAACGCAACGAGGCATTAGTATACAAAATATCCATGCTTGACCAAATCATGCATGATTCTTTAAAGGGGTATGCATAATGTCAAGAAACATTGTTAACACGGTGGCTTGGGAGAAAGCCTTGTAGTGGCATAGTTAGTTTGGCCACCTAACAAGAGATGGTATGCTGTTTAGCATATCAGGATTAGGTGACAAA
>CANMCE010000004.1 GCA_947496235.1 uncultured Glaciecola sp.
TTAAATATCGAATTACAAATAAATTGTCGTTGTGACACTCTTAACGAGTGCCCACACAGATTGTCTTGTTTCTAATTTTTAAAGAACAAAGTGCAAATGTTGTTTTTCGCATCGCGAAAAATGTTATTTGCGCAAGAGATGTTTCGTACTCACAAAGAGTAGGACAAGACCTCTTGTGGATTAAGCCTCGTGATATAAATACCTATGAGGTTAATCTTTGCTCAAGCGGTCTCTTTCAAGTCCCTCTCAAGCGGGATGCGAATACTACGCTAACCCAAAATTTTGTCAAGCTGTTTTAGTGAAAAAAGATAGCTTTTTTTACCTCGTTTTAGCTTGTCTGTGAAAAGCCTCAGCAGTGGTCAAATTATGACCGCAAAGCGATACTCCTCAACAGCGAGCGCGCATTCTACACAGCAAAAAAATTAGTGCAAGTGTTTTTTTAAAATGAAATCATTTTGCTATTTCAGAGTCGAAAATGTTACCGTTAAATTCACGCTGTTTTATTGGAATATATCTGACATGAAGTCTTTATTATTTATTTTATTATCTAGTATTTGTTTGGCCCTTTTTTCGTCAACCAGTTCAGCTTCAAATCAAGATCAAATAATTAATGCTGTCGTTAATATCGAATTGAATAAAGTAGTTCCCTGGGATGAAGGATTTAACGCATCCGGATTTGGTACAGGGTTCGTTATAGATAGTGAAAAAGGTTTAATACTCACTAATAAGCACATTGTAAATGTAGGGCCTATTGTTGCTTATGCTGAGTTCGCCAACAAACGTAAACTAAGTATCACGCCAATTTATAGAGATCCAATACACGATTTTGGCATTTTTAAATATAACGTAAATGAGATTAACGATTTATCTATCATCCCTATTAAATTATCTACTGACGCCAGTGTGGGACAAAAAATTAGATTGTATGGTAATGACGGTGGTGAAGCACTGTCTATTATAGAGGGTGTACTTTCTCGTTTAGATCGAGAGCCTCCTGTCTACAATAACACCAATAACGATCACAACACCTATTATATGCAAGAAGCCTTAGGGACAAGTGGTGGCTCATCTGGCTCCCCAATATTAAATGATAATAATGAGGCCATCGCAATAAATGCTGGGGGGAGGGTTGATACAGCGACAGCCTTTTTTCTACCCATGAAAATGATAAAGCCTATTATCGATAACGTCATAAATGAAAAACCCGTTAACCGCGGTAGTTTACAAGTTGTTTTTGAACATGTTCCTTTCAATCAAATGACAAGACTTGGAATAAAGGCTGAACGGATAAAAGAACTGAAACAAGCATTGCCTGGAGCTAACGGAAGATTACTAGTTACACACATTGTAAAACAGAGCCCAGCTGAAACGCATTTAAAAATTGGGGATTTAATCCATAGCATCGATGATGTTGTACTCGACGACTTTTATACATTGGAAAGTAAGCTTAATAATCGCGTAAACCAAAATGTAAAAATAATATTTGAACGGGAAAATGAAATTAAGCAAGCAAAGATTCAAGTCACGGACTTATTTTCATTAGTCCCAACAGAATATATAGAATACGGAAAAACCGTATTTACCCCTATTGGAATCGGTGCCGCGAGACTTTTTAACGTACCTATATCTGGAGTGCTTATAACCTCAGAAGGAAGAGTGTTTGGTGGTCAATCAATACGAAGTTTTGTAAAGGTCGACAGTATTAATGAAAATCCGATAAATTCGCTCGACGACTTAAAAACTACACTGACGTCGATTCCGAATAACCAAAAATTTAGTATTCGTTATCGGTATTTATACGATCAAAAAGAACAACGCTACACAAAAGTTAGAAATTTAGCTAATTTCTACATCAATCGACATTGTAAAAATGTAATTGGCAAACAATTTTGGCAATGTAATAAACTTCCCCCCTCCACAGATTCTATGAATGGTTTTAGCAAAAAATCAGAAAATGAGGTTTCCAGTCCGTTCGTAGATATAGAAGTAATTCGGCCACTTGAAGTTAATGTAAATGGATCAGTAATTCAAAAAGGTATGGGTCTAATTTTGGATGTTGATGCTGGCCTAATTTTAACTGGCAAAGGCATCATAGATTCAAGTTTATCCCAAGTAAATTTGTATTTTAACAATGGCACCACTTTAGCAGCCTCAGTTAGCGCAATTCATCCTTATTTAAATCTGGTATTACTATCTGCAGACTTATCTTCGATTAATATTGATAACGCTAAAATTCCCTCACTAGAATTATCAAGGGTAAATGAGTACGAATCCGTTTTACTAAAAGGACGCACAACCCATATAGATTTTGAAACTGAAGTGTCTAAAGGTTGGCCAGTATTAAATCAAGCACAGATAAATTTTGATTCTTATGACTTTTCCTATATTACCGGAGATTTTTCTATTTATACCTCGGAAGACAATCGGCTTCTCGCTTTGGCGCCAGGATATTCTGAAAAGGAACCCTTCGATGTAGTGATCCCCTTGGCTTTAGTTTTGGACTTTGTACACAGCGTGACAGAAGGGAAAACGGGCAGATATCAAATTAAAGATCAATTAACCTACGTCAGTTACGCTGAAGCCCTTGAACTTGGACTTGAAAGGAAGTTCGCCCAAGACATAGCGCGAAAAGTGTTCGTTCAAAAAGCTGCTGAACTTGAAAATAGTGGTTTAGCTTCTGGAGACATAATTCTTGAAGTAAACAGTGAAAAAGTAACCACCTTGAATGAGGTTTATTTATCCTTAAACGCCGCCTCTCATAAAGTAAAAGTATTACGTAATGGCGGCATTAAGGAAATTGTAGTTAAGCCGAGCAACTGGGATTATCTGAATATAAATAAAGTGCTTATTTGGGGAGGAGGCATTATTCACTCGATGCCGTTGGCTATAAATACACCTTTCGGTCCGCAAAAAACCTGTATCAGACTTGGATATCGATATTATGGTGCGTCAGTATACTCTGCAATAGGCGGTGATCCAGTTTGCATTATTGCTCTCGATAACCAACCTATTGATGATGTTGGGCAACTATTTTCTATTTTAAAGGAAAAACAAACCGGCGACTTTACAAAGATATTAGCCGTACGCTTAGATAAAAATTTTCAAATAGAAGAATATCGCGTTAGAGAAGAAAATTACTATTGGCCGACAGTATTGTATTCGAGAGATGAAGCAGGCTGGACATTAGACTCCAACCTGCACGATTAAGTTATTGCTTATTTTCTTTAGAGTCTTCTTGTTCACTAGAAGACTCTTTTTCTTGACTTGATGTTTGAAAAGAGGTTTCTTCAAAATCTGCATCGGGCTCAGTATCGCCAATGACATCCTCTAAAGTAAACTTATCAACTGTTCGGAAGGTATTAACTGGCCCAGCAATAGCGTATAGGGCGAACACCGTTACCAAAACAAGGGATGGTGCAGTTGCTACAATGATAAAAATAAGCATTACAATTAAAAGTGCCACAAAGGGGACTTTGCCATGCCAATTTAATTCTTTGAATGAATTGTACTTGAAATTACTCACCATCAATAAACCAGCTAAACCGGTAACTATGGCGACTAAAAAGCCGATGCTGTTTCCGTCTATGTTGTAATCGTAACTTACCCAAACCGTACCTGAAACCACAGCAGCTGCTGCCGGACTTGCTAGACCTTGAAAAAAGCGCTTATCGGCAGTTTCAATTTGTGTATTAAATCTTGCGAGTCTTAAGGCGGCCCCAGCTACATACATAAATGCAGCCAACCAACCAATTTTACCTAAATCTGTCATTCCGAAATTGTAAGCCACCAACGCCGGCGCAATACCAAAAGATACCATGTCGGCCATTGAATCGTATTCCGCTCCAAAAGCAGATTGAGTATTGGTAATTCTAGCGACTCTGCCATCTAAACCATCAAATATCATAGCGACAAAAATAGCCACTGACGCATGTTCAAACATTCCATTCATAGACATTACAACCGCGTAAAAGCCACTGAAAAGGCCAGCCGTTGTCAATAAATTTGGCAATAAATAAATGCCTCGTCTTTTTGTCATATTTTTCGTTTTTCCACTATTTTACATTTTAAAAAGAAGCGATTTGCTTAGGTCTAACTATAGCATTGGATTTCAATGACATATAGCCTTTTGTTTGTAACGCATTAGAACAAGCCACTTGAGAAAAGTTTAAAAAACAATCAAATTTCACTGTTCTTTTGTGTCAGGATTTTATACAATGCGCCGATAGAAAACAGGGAAAGTTTTTTTATTCTATTGTTTTTTAAAGAGTTTATTCTTTAGGCACAGTTGTTGCTAAAGATACCGTTAGATGTAGACATATAGAGATGATCATGAAAATAAAATTGCTAGGATTAGCGGCAACGCTAACATTGATGACATCAATGGCACAGGCTGGAGAACAAACTTGGGATTTTGGCTCTGGTTCATTTGGTTCTTACGGTGTAGGAAACACCTTAAATATAAGCTCTGGTGGTGTTAACATGCAGGTAACAGCATGGGCTAGCTCGTCAGAATGTGGTTATCCTTATGGCGGGTCACCAAATCCAGGAACGGATCCTGATCCTTGTGTTGCACCAGCACAACTAAATCGCTGGGGTAGTCATTTAGGTATTTCTAACCAAGACGAAATTAATAACAACTACACTTCTTCTCCAAACCATGCCATCGACAATATATATAACGGCGGTGATTCGCCTGATGATATAGAGTACGAAATGGTGTTACTATCATTTAACAAAGAAGTTGATGTTGCATCATTTAATATTGGTTGGTGGAGCAATGATAGTGACATGAGCGTGCTCGCTTACACAGGCGGAGCAACTAATGGTAATTTCTTCGATGGAACAAGCACATGGGAAGATCTAATGTCTTCTGGTTGGGATCACATTAATCATTACTCAAACGTTTCTGTTGGCTCATCTGTAACTACGGCCTCTGACCCTACATATTCTCAGTATTGGTTGATTGGTGCATATAATGGTATTTTTGGTCATCCTGAAAGTTGGTCAACTGGAAATGACGCAATTAAACTTGCTGGCTTAACTACTCACACCAAGCCTGACACAGGAACCGTAACTGAAGCTAGCGCACCTGGAATGCTTGCAATGCTGATAGGCGGAGCGTTATTATTCCTGAGAAGGCGAAAATAACAAAACTATTTGAATAAGAAGCCGATTATATAATCGGCTTTTTTTGTTTTTAGAGGGTGTAGATGCGACGCTTATTTCTTTTACTAAGTCTTTTTTCACATAGTGTAGTGGCTCAACAAGAGCAACAAGGTGACTTGAACGGTGATTTCGAGTCAGCATATATCGCCTTTGACAAAGGTGCTATTGATGAAAGTTATATTTATTTAAAACGTAGCTTAGACGAAAATCCTAACCACCTGCCAAGTAAAATATTGATGGGTGAAGTATTAGGTCTATCCGGTTATTATGAAGATGCAGAAGAGATTTTATTAGACGCATTAGACGAAAACGGCGATCCCAACCTCATTGTAGAACCGCTTATTAATGTGTTGTTTTCCCTACAAAAGTACCAAGCAATTACAGAATTAGAAACCAATCAGCTTACCCCAGTAAAAAAAGCAAGACTCCTAATTGCAAAAGCTGGTGCTTATTTTATTTTAAAGGATACACAACAAGCACTTTTAAGAGCAGAACAAGCACTTGAAACGGGAGCATCCGAAGTACAAGTATTAAATGCTGCGGCTAACATCAACATTCAGTCAGGTGAAAATGATAGAGCCATGGCGCTACTTAAAACCTCTCTAAATATCGATGATAGAAACGCCGAAACATATCGTTTGCTTGCAGAGGCAAATAAAAAACTCGGCAGAAAGGAAACTCAAATTACCTATCTTGAAACAGCGCTAAAATTATTCGAAAAACACCCACTAATCCTTAGAGATTTGGTCGCTGCTTACATATCGCAAAAACGTTTCCAAGATGCATTGGCGCAATTGGATCGCGCATTAGAATTATCGCCTGATGATCCAATGGCTAAACTCCTTAAAAGCTGGGTGTTGTCTAGATTAGATAGACAGCAAGAAGCGTCCGCTGAACTAGATGAATTGGTAAATAAATTAAGTCTGGTCGACGATCAAACTGCAAATGAAAGTGACGAACTCCTGTATATCAGTGGTATCGCTAATTTAGCAAATGGAAATTTTGAAAAAGCTCGCACTATGCTCAGTCGCTATTTACAACGAAACAATGGTGACTTTAACGCAGCAAAAATGTTGGTAGAAGTGTATAAAAACGAAGGCAATTATATAGCGGCGGCCGAGATACTAGAGCAATATCAAAATGAAGTAGACAAAGATCCATTAATGATTAAAGAGATTTGTGAATTGTATATTCGCTCAAATCGGAATCACAAATGTAACTTTTTGATTAATGCCACTGAGTCCAAATTTACCGACGATCCGATTTTTTTAGCAACTAAAGCTAGATTAATGATGGCTAGAGGTAAGCCTCAGCTAGCATTTGAAAGTTTAAATAAAATAACGACTGACAGTTTTGAACTAAGTGTTCAACGAGCCGTTATGGCGCTTCAGTCTGATAATTTAGAGGTTGCAGGCAAGTTAATTGATGCTTTATTTGAAGCTCGCCCAGACAGTCCAAATGTGCAAAACTTAAAAGCTTCATATTTAGTAAAGTCTGGAGAAAAGTCTATTGCTGAAGAGCTTTACCGAAAAATACTTAAGAATGATCCCTCTCACTTTTCAGCGAATTATAATTTTGCACTGTTTTTGTTTGAGCAAAAAAGATTTAAAGAAGCAAAAGATTTAGCCGTACGAGTCAGCAACCTCGCTCCCGAAAACATTCCTGCTAAAATATTGCTTAGTCGAATTTTTATAGGGTTGGGAAATACTGAACAAGCGCGAGAAATTCTGTTAGAAGCAGAAGCGAGAAGTAAAGAAAATGAAGCGCTGAAGCGAACAATTTTGGCGCTGGAAGTCACTGTAGAAGATTATGAAAAAGCGCTGCAAACAGTAAATTGGTTACTGAAACGCCAGTTTTTGTCATCAGACCTACTATTGACAAGATTCGAAATTTTAAAAGCACTCGGACAGAAAACTAGTGCGATTGAAGACTTGAATACCCTGTATGGAATTTTTATTGAAGATCATCAAGCTTTATATGATTTAAGCGAGAGGTTTATCAATATAGAAGAATTTTCTGGCGCCGAAAAATCTCTCGCAAGAGCCCTTGAATTAGACAAGGATAATTTTCTTTATAGACGTAATTTGATACGAGTATATCTATTCAGAGGGAAATTAACTGAAGCGCAAACACAATTTGATGAATTAGCAACAAACTATATCCGCAATCCAGACGTGGAGTTATTAAGGGGCGATATTGCTTTAGCAAAGAACAATCCAAGTAAAGCTATGGATTGTTATATTAAAGCGCTGGACATAAGTCCAATTTTAACGCCTGCTATCATTGGTGCTTATCAGCTATCGCGACAAGGCATCAAAGCAAAGAGCTTCGAGAAGAAGTTCGAAAACCTAGCCAAAGATCCAGTGAACAATGTTTTTGCAACCCATCTTTTAGCCGATTATTACATGGAAAAAGATGAACTGGAAAAAGCGAAAGCAAAATATATGTCTATAGTGAACATAAATGAATATCCGGCTAACCACAGAGTGTTGAACAACTTAGCAAATTTATATATTCAAGAAAATCGCCTTGATGTTGCCTATGGATATATCCAACAAGCTTATGAAACCAATCAACAGAATTTTGCGATTTTAGATACTTTAGGTTGGGTATTAAGTTTGCAAGGTGACTTTACTCAAGGGCTAGATTATTTACGTCGTTCGTATTCAATAAATGCTCAAGATCCAAATAATCGCTTTCATATCGCCTATACCTTAGAAAAACTTGGCAGAATAAATGAAGCGAAAAGAGAGTTGAAGGTTTTACTCTCTGATTTCGGCGAATTTGAAAAAAGGCAGAAAGCTGAAGAGTTAATGCAAAACATATAAAAAAGCGAGCTTTACAGCTCGCTTTTCACCTAACAGCTTATGCTAAATAATGGTTAAAGCATCATTTTCCACATCAATTCTGACCGTATCCTTATCTTTGAGCTGACCTGCAAGCAAGGTTTCTGCCAATGGATTTTCAATCTGAGTTTGAATAGCTCTTTTTAGCGGTCTCGCCCCAAAAACTGGGTCAAAGCCTGCCTCAGCGAGTTTATCTAAGGCCCCTGCAGATATTTCTAGTTTAAGATTCATTTCATTTAAGCGTTGACGTAAACCCGCTAACTGAATCTTAGCGATAGCTTTAATCTGCTCTTTTGCAAGAGGATGGAATACTACTATATCGTCAACACGGTTAATGAATTCAGGTCTAAAGTGCTGTCCTAACACTTGCATAACGCTTGATTTCATCTGTTCGTAGTTCTCTTCCCCAGCTTGGGCCTGAATGATATCGGAGCCTAGGTTAGAGGTCATAATGATTAAGGTATTTTTAAAATCGACTGTTCGTCCTTGCCCGTCGGTCAACCTACCGTCATCTAACACTTGTAGCAAAATGTTAAATACATCTGGATGCGCTTTCTCTACCTCGTCCAGTAATATTACCGAATAGGGCTTACGTCGCACGGCTTCGGTTAAATACCCGCCCTCTTCGTAGCCAACGTATCCAGGAGGAGCACCTACAAGACGCGATACTGAATGCTTCTCCATGAATTCCGACATATCAATACGTATCAAGGCACTTTCGGTATCGAACATAAAATTGGCCAAGGCTTTACAAAGTTCAGTTTTACCAACCCCCGTAGGTCCTAGAAACAAGAACGAACCTGTAGGTTTATCAGGATCTGCCAAACCTGCACGAGATCGTCTGATGGCACTAGACACTGCCTTCACAGCTTCGGCCTGTCCTACAACACGTTTGGTTAGCACTTGTTCCATATTGACTAATTTTTCTTTCTCACTTTCAAGCATTTTAGATACAGGGATTCCTGTCCACCTGGAAAGGACATCAGCAATTTCTACATCGGTAACTTTATTTTTAAGTAATTGATTTTCTGAAGATTCCATTTCAGACGCTTTTTCCAGTCTTTGTTCTAGTTCTGGAATTCTGCCATATTGAAGTTCAGACATTCGGTTTAAATCCGATGCCCTTCTGGCAATTTCAAGATCTAGCTTAGCTTGTTCAAGCTCCGCTTTAATACCCTGCGTGCCCTGCATTGCATCTTTCTCAGAGTTCCAAACTTTTTCTAGCTCGGCAAATTTCACTTCAGCTTGCTCTCTCTCTAATTCAATCACCTCTAAACGCTTGTGACTAGCATCGTCGGTTTCTTTTGCAAGTGCCTGCTCTTCCAGTTTCAATTGAATAATACGTCTTTCAAGTCGATCCATTTCTTCTGGTTTAGAATCAATTTGCATACGAATACTAGAAGCCGCCTCATCGATCAAATCTATGGCCTTGTCGGGCAATTGTCTGTCGCTAATGTATCGATGGGATAAGGTAGCGGCTGCAACAATCGCAGGATCGGTAATATCAACTGAGTGGTGCAGTTCGTAACGTTCTTTTAAGCCCCTTAAAATAGCAATTGTGTCTTCAACAGTTGGTTGATCCACTTGCACCTTTTGGAAACGTCTTTCTAACGCTGCGTCTTTTTCAATGTACTGGCGATATTCATCTAAAGTAGTTGCTCCTACACAATGCAATTCTCCTCTAGCTAAGGCGGGTTTTAGCATGTTTCCAGCATCCATTGCGCCATCTGTCTTACCAGCCCCTACCATGGTATGCAATTCATCAATAAAGAGAATGACTCTACCCTCTTCTTTGGCAAGCTCAGTCAAAACGGCTTTGAGCCTTTCCTCAAATTCCCCTCTATATTTGGCACCAGCTAAAAGTGCTCCCATGTCTAAAGAAAGTACTCTTTTGTTTTTTAATCCTTCAGGCACCTCACCGTTGATGATCCGTTGTGCTAGCCCCTCGACAATTGCTGTTTTACCTACACCGGGCTCACCAATTAACACTGGGTTATTTTTAGTTCGTCGTTGTAACACCTGGACTGTGCGTCTAATTTCTTCATCACGCCCAATAACAGGATCTAATTTCCCCTGTTCAGCTCGTTCAGTGAGATCAGTGGTAAATTTTTCCAATGCCTGTCTAACATCTTCAGCACTTTGGTCTGTTACTTTTTGACCACCGCGCATTTTATCGATTCCAGCTTCAACTTTATTCGCGTCTAAGCCTTGCTGTTTCAACATAGAGCCTAAAGCACCAGTATCTTCTAAAGCTGCAAGAACAAATAATTCAGAAGTGATATATTCATCTTTGCGTTTTTGCGCTAACTTGTCGCAAATATTTAAAAGTCGACCGGTATCTCTGCCAAGTTGAACATCACCTGCTATACCCTGAATCTTAGGTAGTTTTTCTACCGCTTCACTAAGTGAAGAACGAAGCGCGTTTACGTTCACCCCTATGAGATCCAATAAAGGACGAACTGTCCCGCCTTGTTGATTTAACAATGCAGACATCAAATGTACTGGTTCTATGTATTGGTTATCTCTTCCTAATGCCAAGGATTGTGCATCAGAAATAGCGATTTGAAACTTGTTTGTGAATTTATCTAATCGCATATCTTAATTTCTCCAAAATTACCCTACACAGGATATGGGTATTACAGGGGGTCATTTCAAGACAAAACGATTAAAAATTTATCAAGTTTTGATAATTACAGTGACATTTCTACCGGTTTGTTGAATGTCCGAGTGGGTCGCTTGACGGTGCGAAAAAAAGCGCTCATCCCGATAGCTACAAATGTTGCTCAGTTGTATATTTTCTACTCCCGCATTATTTAATATTTGTTGGCAGATAGCGGGTAAGTCTAATAAATACTTATTATTTAAAGAAGAAGGCCGGATGCAGCTTGAATACTGAGTAAAATATTTAATCACGTCCAGACCAACTTCAAACTTTTCTTGGCTAATACTAGGTCCGATCCAGACGGCTAAACGAGTTGGATCAGCAAAATTAGCAACAGCTTTTTCAACAATTCCTTCTGCAAGTCCGCGCCAGCCTGCATGCACAGCTGCTACTTCGATTCCATCAGTCATGACAATGGGTAAACAGTCTGCAGTCATCACACATAAAGGTAAGTGTTTTTGGCTAGTAAAAATACCGTCTGCTATGGTAGAGGGCTCCATAGTATTTTTATCAACGTCAATAATCTGATTCGAATGCTGTTGATTCATAAACACAGGGAAATTACATGTATTGCCGGTAAGTTGTTGACAATATTCAAATAAATATCCTCTGTTTTGCAACACAGCGTCTCTATTATCGCCAACATGCAGTCCCATGTTCAAACTATCATAGGGTACTAAGCTTTCCCCTTGCTCCCGTGTACAACTAAAACAAACTACATTGGGAGCTAGCAAATAAGTTGGCGAGATAGTTTTCAATAGTCCATCAAATCCGGGTTTTCTTGAACATCTTGTTTAAGCACATTGATTAACTGCACCATATCCTGAGGAATTTCCGCCTGCCATGTCATTAATTCATTTGTACTTGGATGCTGTAAGGTGATTTGAGCAGCATGAAGGGCTTGTCTTTTAAAGTTCCGTAAACAACTCGCTAAAGCTTCACTGGCCTTTTTAGGCGGTCGAGGACGGCCTCCATACTGAGTATCACCAACCAAAGGATGTTTGATATGAGCCATATGCACTCTTATTTGGTGAGTTCGCCCTGTCTCCAACTTCAACCTGAGATGGGTATGCGCACGAAACTTTTCAATAATCCTATAGTGAGTAACCGCAGGTTTTCCTGTTTCTCTAACCGCCATAAGCGTGCGTTTACTTGGATGTCTGCCGATATTTTCATCCACGAAACCACCACCAATAAGATTCCCCATGACGACTGCTTCGTATTCTCGCCCCATGCTTCTAGACTGTAACTGCTCGACTAAATGACGCTGAGATTCAATGGTTTTCGCCACCACCATTAGACCTGTAGTATCTTTGTCTAACCGATGTACAATGCCTGCTCTTGGAATTTTATCGATGTTTGGACAATGTGCTAATAGAGCATTGAGCAAAGTCCCAGTAGAATTACCTGCCCCTGGATGCACGACTAAACCAGCGGGTTTATTAATGATAAGGATTTCATCGTCTTCATACACAATATTGATATCAATATCTTCGGCCTGATTACGGACTTGAACCTCTTGGAAAGCCGCAATATTAACGACTTCTTCACCTTTCATCTTAGTTCGAGGGATGGTTAAAACACTGTTGTCTATTTCAACACAGCCAGATTCAATCCATTCTTTTATTTTAGTTCTTGAATAATCGGGGAACATTTCCGCCAGACATTGGTCAAGTCTTTTGTTAAAACTTTGCTCAGGTATGATTCCACTAAGCATGATTTTCGTTGTTTGTTCTGACATAATAACGCGCAAAATTGAGTGTGAATGGATTATAGCAAGCACAAAGAAGAAATAGCAGGCTTTAAGCTACTGCTATTGCAAAATAATAGTGTAGAATATCGGGAATTATTTTGAAATTTAAAAAGAGCAATATTCAAATGAAAAAAGTTTTGGTTGCGACCTTGTGTATCGCAGCATTTGGTTTAGCTGGCTGTACCAGCTCAGAAGAAGAAGAACGAGAATTAGTAGCCAATCAAGGAGCTAGCGCTTTATATCAGCAAGCAAAAAGAAATATGGATCTTGGTAATTTTACCGCTGCTGCTGAAATTTTAAGTACCATTGATTCAAGATTTCCGTTTGGACAATTATCTCACCAAGTACAACTTGATCTAATTTATGCTTACTATAAAACCGGCAATAGAGAACAAACATTAGCGACTATCGACCGATTTATTCGCCTAAATCCAAATCATTCTGATGTAGATTACGCTATGTATATGCGTGGCTTGGTCAATATGGAAAGTGATAACAACCTGTTCCAAGATTTGTTTAACGTAGATCGTGGTGACCGCGATCCCAGCGCATCCCGTGAAGCCTTTGAAGATTTTCGACGTTTACTTGAAAAGCTACCAGACTCTAAATATGCCGACGATGCTAAGCAACGCATGGTTGCAATTAAAGATAGACTCGCTCGCCACGAAATCTCAGTTGCTCGTTTTTACATGCGTAGAGAAGCATGGGTTGCGGCAGCAAACCGTGGTCGATATGTTTTAGAATATTTTGCTGATACTGCACAAGTGCAGCCCGCCCTTGAGATCATGGTAGAAAGCTATGATCAAATTGGATTAGAGCAATTAAAGCAAAACGCTCTAAAAACATTGAAACTAAATTATCCAGACAGCGATTTTATCCGCTAACACTCGGGCAGTAGATTAATCCGTATTAGCTTTAAAATATAAATTGCTAAGCGGATTAATTAGCTTTGCCCAACCATCAGTGAAATGCAGTGGACTGTCCACAATGCTGAAAACCAAACACCCGTTATGATTTGCTGTGTAAGGGGAATGGGTATGGGAATCGTTTAAAAATATCAAATCCCCACTATCGTAGCTAGACATTCCATCTGAAAATTGCCCATCAATGACCAAGGTAATTTCGTTTCCCGTATGGCTGTGTTCCGGCACCACACAACCTTGCTCCATATAAATGAACTGGGCAAGATTTTTACCGCCTATGGTTACCCCTGCTTGCCAGATTTTACCAAGATGTTTTGACCAGCCTTGATTTCTCGCTTTCTCTGCAAAGCGTTGTAATGGTTGGGGGATATTAAATACCTTACCTTCAAGTTGTAAGGTTGTGGTAACTACAGATTGTGGGACTGGACAGTAATAGCCGTCGCAAAACGGCTTGTCTTCAGTTATGTCTTTAAACATTTGAGAAAAATCAACATTGTCAGCAAAACTGTTGTGGCTGCTTTCAAACGAATTCACCGCGCGCTCTTGTAATAAATCGAATGATTCCATGCATTTTTTGCACATATCCATGTGCGACGCTATCATCAGTGATAGCGCAGGGGACATATTACCCTCAGCAAATTGACTCAGTTGTTGAGCGCTAGGGTGAAATCTAATCATACTCTTTAAGCATATCCTTCAAACGTTGTAACGCTAATCGTGTTCTAGACTTAACCGTACCTAAAGGAATATCTAAGTCATCAGCAACTTCTTGTTGAGATTTGCCATCAATGTAAATTGCCTCTACAACGGCTTTTTGCTTTTTAGGCAATCCTTCAAAAAACTGCCCCACTTCCTCCAACGTAATTTGTTGGTCCAGCGGTGCAATTTTAGTGTCAGCTGTTTGCTCACACAAAATTGGCCAAATATCATCAGAACACACATCTTCTTTTCTGTTTTGTAACTTTCGCAACATATCAAAACGTATGTTTCTAGCAATGGTGAAAATCCAAGTAGATGGACTTCCTTTCTCCGAATTAAATAGGTGCGCTTTCTGCCAAACATTAGACATTGTGTCTTGCACTAGCTCCATTGCAAGCGCCTCATTACCCATTTGTTTCAACGCATAAGAGCGCAATCTTGGTGCAAAATAACTGAACACCTTGGAAAAGGCTATTTTACATCGCTTGTTTGCTACAGTGTCTAAATACTGAGCCATTTCTACTGCACATTCTTTAGGCTTACAATCTTCTCGCTTTTGATTTTCCAGTGGAATTCCGATCAACATGATTTTTACCCTTTTCGTTTTTCAACTTGCGTAGAACTTCAGTATACGCAAAGATTTATGAACAAAAAGTGAAATAAATTTAATATACAGGTCAGTTTTTTCGAAACCATTAAAAATCCAACAGAAAGTTCTATTAATCAATAAGTTGATTTAAATAGGCAACGACTCTGTTCGTATCGCCATGATGTAAAAAATGTTGTTTTTGCTCTGCATTCACGGGTAACAATTCAATCCAGCGATTAATTACCCACTCTGGTTCGTCAAACTTCAACTCCGAATACAACTTCGCAACTTCTGGATATTTGTCGTATATTTCCTTGAGTCTGTTGGTTGCGGATTGCAAATCATATGTATTGCCAGATGATGACCATATTTCGCAAGGTTCGCACTCACCTATCCGCAGACCATCCGGTTCGGTCGCTATGTTGTGAATCTTTACACAATATTGGCCTTCAACCGTAATACCCAACAGGCCGTCCTTCAAAATGTCAAAATCGATTACATTGCAGTAAGTCCCTAGGGGAAATATGTGTGAATTTGATTGTTTGTTACCCGAGGTATTTAACATGCAAACAACAAAACCACCGTTATTCGCACAAACCTCTTTCACCATTCGTGTGTATCTTGGTTCGAATATTCTTAGTGCCAATCTACCTTCGGGTAACAAATGTGAAGATAAAGGAAACAGTGGCAACTTCATTTTTATTTTGACCGTGATGATTAACTTATCTCATAAGTACAAGAAATTGTCTGAGTTGGATTAGTTCGACTATTAATTAAAAATTATTAATGGTTGATCTGGTCTGAAAATCAGCCTGTATCTGAATAAAAACTTTTACCAGACCTTATGCATTTATTAGACAAGTTTTCTACATTTTATTCTGATTTGGCGTCGATGAAAGTCGATAAATTATCTGAAATCTACAGTCAGAATGTGGTCTTTGCCGACCCTGTAGGTAGGTACGAAGGTATCTCTGCAGTTGAAAATTATTTTACTAAGTTGTTAAAAAACGCAAAGTATTGTGAATTTGATATTCACGACAAATTGTCCACCACGGATGGCCACCACGTCATAACATGGACGATGAAGTACATTTCATCACGAATCAATAATGGAAAGCCGGTAAGTGTTGACGGAATCACTTGGCTAGAAACTCAAGACAATAAAATTACATTGCACAGAGACTATTACGATCTTGGACAAATGGCTTACGAACACGTGCCGATCTTGGGCTATTTCGTTAAAAGTGTGAAAAGGAGAATTGGCTAATGGCTAAAGTGTTAGTTACCGGAGCAACATCAGGTATTGGCGAAGCCTTTGTCAAGAAATTAGCACAAGAAGGGCATAATGTTATTGCTTGTGGTCGAAATAAAGAAAAACTACAACAGCTTTCTCAGTCTCCGAATATCGAAGCATTGCAATTTGATGTTACCGACGAAACAGAAACGAAATCCGCACTTAGCGATGTTATTGCTGATTACTATGTATTGAACGCTGGTACCTGCGAATATGTGGACATTGATCAGGTTGAAGCCGATATGTTTAAACGCGTATTTACCACAAATGTGTTTGGTGCAGCCAACGTGATGGCGGCAATTTTGCCTCGTTGTCGCAAACAAGACACTGTGGTATTTGTTGATAGCCTTGCCCGTTTATTGCCTTTTCCAAGAAGCCAAGCCTACGGTGGCAGCAAAGCAGCATTGCATTACATGGCCAAAAGTTTTGCTGTAGATCTAGACAGAAAAGGGGTAAAAGTAAAAACAATTTCACCGGGTTTTGTAGAAACGCCGTTAACTGATAAAAACGATTTTGATATGCCAATGCGTATCAGCGCCGATGCAGCCGCAGATTATATGTACAAAGGCATATTTAGTTCTCGGCGTTCAATTTATTTTCCTCTGCGATTCAGTTTAATGATCCGTTTTCTAAATTTACTTCCTGCGTTTTTACAACATAAATTATGTATTCGTTTAAGTCGCGGAATGAAAGGGAAGTAGTCAATATGCAAAAGCAACGAATAGCAATAATTGGTTCAGGTATTTCAGGTCTTACGTGCGGCTACCTGTTAAATGATAGAGCTGACATAACCCTATATGAAGCTGGCGATTATCTGGGCGGCCACACAGCAACAAAAGACATCGAGATTGATGGTCAAGAGTACGCCATTGATACTGGTTTTATCGTTTTCAACGACTGGACTTACCCTAACTTTATTAAACTGTTAGATAAAATTGGGGTTAAAAAACAAGCCACCGAAATGAGTTTTAGTGTCAGAAATAATAGCTCTGAACTAGAATACAATGGCCATAGTCTTAATACTCTTTTTGCTCAGAGAAGAAATCTTTTATCTCCACGTTTTTATCGACTCATTCGAGAGATTCTTAGGTTTAATGATTTGTGTAAACAAACGCTCAATAGTGATCTCAATCTGTCTGAAATAACGCTAACAGAGTTTTTACAAAAGCATGGGTTTTCAGATTATTTTGCGGTTAATTATATCTTGCCAATGTGCGCGGCAATATGGAGTGCAAGCTTAGAAACAGCTGGAAATTTTCCATTGGCATTCTTCCTGAAATTTTTTAATAACCATGGACTATTAAATGTCAACGATAGACCTCAATGGTACACTATTGTTGGAGGTTCAAGGGAGTATGTAGGACCACTAGCAAAAGAATTTTCGAATAAAATTAAACTTTCAACCCCAGTAAAGAAAGTCACAAAAACGTCATCTGGTTTAATTGTTACCACAGACTCGGGGGATGAGTTATTTGATGATGTTATTTTTGCTTGCCATAGCGATCAAGCTCTGCAACTGCTGGATGTCAGTTCTCTAGACCAAGCATTAAGTAAACAAACAACAAATATACTTGGTGCTATCCCCTATGCGTTAAACGATGTAATTCTACACACAGACGTCAAAGTACTTCCTAAACGAAGATTGGCATGGGCTAGCTGGAATTATCAACTTCAAGGCACAAAAAACGAACGCGAGGCACCAGCAAAAGTGTCCTACAACATGAATATTTTACAACGTCTACAGGCTAACCGTACCTTTATTGTTACCTTGAATGATAGGGAAAATATAGACCCTGAGAAAATTCTAGGACAGTACGAATATGCCCACCCACAGTTTAGTCCAAAAATGGTGGCAGCTCAGCAACAACGAGCTCAGATTTGTGGTGTCCAAGGTATACATTATTGCGGTGCGTATTGGTACAACGGTTTCCACGAAGATGGCGTTAGAAGTGCCTTGGATGTTTGCAAACGCTTTGGAGCGCACCTCTGATGCAGACATTTGAAAGTGCAATATACAAAGGAAAGGTTTTTCATCATCGATTTGAACCCAAGCAACATGAATTTACCTATTCGTTATACATGTGGTGGTTAAAGCTAGACGAGCTTGTTGCAATCGAAAAGGAAATAAAACACTTCCATCTTAAAAAATCCTATAGATACCCTGTTAGCTTTTCTTCAAGCGATTACCTAAAAAAGGATGAAGACTGTTCGACCCCGCTAAAAGAAAGGGCATTAAATTGCATGAACAAGTTAACAGATGAGCGTTTAGAAGGCGATATATTCTTCTTCGGACAGGTGCGAACGTTTAATCTGTATTTTAGCCCAGTTAACTTTTGGTTCTTACGCGACCATAATGGTGAATACACTCATATGTTGGCTGAAGTTTCTAATACACCTTGGAACGAGCGCCATCATTACCTAGTTGATCTACAGAATCAGCAAGACACTGAGAAAGCTTTTCACGTTTCGCCTTTTAATCCCATGGATATGATTTACAAATGGCAAATTCAAATGCCTGGGCAGCAAATTAACTTACGCTTGAGCTGTTTTAAACAAAATAAACATTTTGAAGCCGCTATCGCAATGCAGCGCTCTGAATTAAGTAATAAAACGCTTAAACAATGTGTCTCGAGTATTCCTAGCATGACCGTAAAAACAATGGCTGGAATTTACTGGCAAGCACTAAAACTATTTTTTAAACGTGTACCCGTCTACACACATTCGTGATGTACGAAAGATAGAAGGAACAAAAGATGTCGCATAATGAACAAACCTATTTATCTACCGATACCAGTTCTGTTTGGGAAAAAACCTGCCGTTCATTGTTTATCAGTGCACTTAAACGAATGCCCGAGGGCTTTCTTGTTATAAAAGAACAGCAGAATGTGATTGCTCAGCTAGGAGATCCTCACTCAGATTTAAAGGCGGAAGTGAACATATTAAACCCAAGCGCCTATCCTAAACTTCTGTTAGGAGGAAGCATTGCCTCGGGTGAAACTTTTACTGACAAGCTTTGGGAAAGTCCAAATTTAACTAATGTTATTCGTATATTTGCTAGAAACCTGCCGACTTTAGACAATTGGGAAAAGAAGTTTAAATGGATAACCATGCCTTCCGTGAAACTGCGTCACTTTTTGAACAAGAACTCCAAAAGCCAAGCAAAACGCAATATCTGTGCACATTACGATTTAGGTAATAAACTTTATAGCAAATTCCTAGATCAGAGCATGATGTACTCGGCTGCGATTTACCCTGATCCCCAGGCTACGTTAGCCCAGGCTCAGACCCACAAGTTAGATACAATTTGTCGTAAACTCAAATTGACCCCTAATGATCATTTATTAGAGATTGGCACAGGTTGGGGAGGTTTAGCTGTTTATGCCGCTGAGCATTTTGGCTGTAAAGTCACAACCACTACGATCTCTGAAGAACAATACGCTTTTGCCGAAGACTTAATCAAATCAAAGGGCTTAGAAAATAAAATTACCTTACTCAAGCAAGATTATCGATTACTCGAAGGTCAATACGATAAACTTGTTTCCATTGAGATGATTGAAGCCGTTGGTAAAGAGTATCTCCCTAACTTTTTTCAAAAATGCGCTTCATTGCTAAAGGAAGACGGGCTTATGCTACTACAGTCGATCATAATTGATGATAGACGCTACGACAGCTATACCAACAACGTTGACTTTATCCAAAAGCATATTTTCCCCGGTGGATTCTTACCGTCGCAATTTTCGATTAATCAGCACGTTAAAAAATACACCAATATGAGCATTCGAGATGTACATGATATAGGCTTGGATTATGCTCGTACCTTGCAAGATTGGTTCAATGCCTTTATGCAACAAAAATCCGCGTTGAATGAAGATGGTTACGATGAGCGATTTATGCGTATGTGGCAATATTATTTAAATTATTGCGAAGGTGGTTTTTTAGAGCGGGTTATTAGTACCGTGCAAGTAGTGATTGCAAAACCTGGATTCAGAGCTGATCTACATCGATAAGTAAAACGCCAGCGGATTATTGAATCCCTGCTCGGTATATGCGCTGGCGCTTGTTTCTATTCTTGTATAACTGAAATAGGATCTGAGAACTTAGGCTCACCTTGAATAATGGCGATTTCCACACGACGATTTTGGGCATTATCTTCAGGTGTATCCCCCATGGCTATTGGCTGAGTCGCGGCTTTACCAATCACCCGCATGCGCTGTTCATCAAATCCAGGCGCTCTACGTAATTGTTCAGCAACTGCCACTGCTCGCTGTGCACTAAGATCCCAATTTGAAGTATATAATTCGTTTGAAATTTGAATACCATCACTGTGACCGGTAATTTCTACTTTACCAGGCATATCATTTAAGATAGTGCCTAGCCTTCGAATAACGGGCACAAATTGTGGTTGCAAAAATGCAGAACCTGCAGAAAAAGAACCGTTTTCTCTTATGCGGATTACAATTTGTTGGCCAAGGTTTTCTACATCTACCGCACCATCTTTTATTTCTTTTTGTAGTAAGTCTTCAATTTTCTTTTTATTCTTTTCGACTTGCTCTTTGTCTGCTGACGCCGCACCTGCAGCTGCTGTTTGATTTGCTGTTTGAGGAGACTGACCACCTCTAAAGGTGCCTCTCTGCTTCTGACGACCACCTGCGGAGTCTTCTTCCCCATCTTGGAAGTTGAGCATTGGACGAGTAATGTCTTGGGTAATCTGTTGAATGCTCTCAATGGGAGTAGGATCTGGTTTGCCAGGTCTAAATTCTAATGCAACAACACTGGTCCCTTTAGGAATATCCTTTAATTCAATTTTATTTTGCACACCAAAGGCAAATTTCATTGAACCTGCTATTTGCTTAAACTTTTTCACATCCATTTCAGAAAAAGACAATAGCAATACGAAAAAGCACATAAGCAAAGACATTAAGTCAGCAAATGTACCCATCCATGCAGGTAGCCCTTCGGGCGGGCATTTAGGACATTCTTGTTGCTCAGCCATTAGGCGGCCTCTTCTTCTGAGCCACGCTTACCTTCAGCAATGTAACCTTTTAATACACCTTCGATAACACGAGGGTTTTGTCCATCTGCAATACCTAGAATGCCATCTAGAATTAGGCTCTGATTGAGTTTTTCCTCAGAGCTTCTAACATTCAGTTTAAATGATACCGGCAAGCAAAATAAGTTGGCCATCATGGCGCCGTACAGTGTGGTTAACAATGCAACAGCCATGGCAGGCCCAATGGCTTTAGGATCATCCATGTTGGATAACATGGCAACCAAACCGATCAGCGTTCCTATCATCCCCATTGCCGGCGCAACATCACCCATAGATTTGAAAATAACGGCACCTGATTCGTGTCTTTCAGTTGTGTTAACGATGTCTTTGTACATAGTGTCACGAACAACATCTACATCATGTCCATCCACCAACATGTTGACCCCTTTCTGCATAAAGGCATTTTCAATTTCTTGTTCTTCCAGCGCTAGAAAGCCCCCTTTGCGAGCTTCATCTGCCATTTGTACGATCTTTTCAATCAACTCCTCAGGGGTTTGCAATTTGAAAGAAAAAGCCTTTCCCATGACTTTACCAGCGCCCAAAAATTGCGACATAGGGTATTGCATAAGAACAACGAAAATCGACCCGCCGAAAACGATAAGTAAAGAAGGCACGTTGAAGAAGATCATAATGTCTCCCCCCATGACCATCGCCATTACAACGAAGCCCAAAGCGCCTAAAAATCCGACAAGGGTTGCTAAATCCACAGGTTACTCCTCGAAATGAGTCTTTTTATTAGCCAAATCTGAATGTCTTATTTAACGGCAGTAGCGAATAAATCTTTATGATTTACCGCAATCAAACAGGAACTTTGTTAAGTCAATAGAATTACATTGAATTTGTACTGTTGTTTCGGTATCTTGCATGCCAATTATAAGATTTCTTGAGGAGCGAATATGAGCACTGCTGATTTAAGTTTTGAGCAAGCTATGGAAGAGTTAGAAAGCTTAGTAAATCAAATGGAACAAGGTGACATTACGCTTGAAGAATCTTTAAAATCTTTCGAGCGCGGTGTATCACTAGCTCGTCATTCACAAGCATTGTTAACTAAAGCAGAACAAAAAGTAAAACAACTGACCGAACAAGCCGGTGAAGAATCTTTAGAGAATTTTATTGAACCCCCACTAAGCGAATGAACCAGCAACTCACACGACTTCAGCAACAAATAAACGCCGAACTCAGCGAAACTTTCGAGCATGTTAAGGCTAGCCTAAATTTACAAGAGTCTCGTTTACTATCAGCAATGGAGTATGCCCTGCTCAATGGCGGTAAGCGTATGCGACCGCTATTATTGAGCCTTGTTGGGCAAGTGTTTGAAGCCAATCAACAAGATATTAAAGTCGCTAGTTTAGCACTTGAATGTATTCATGCTTATTCTCTTATCCATGACGACCTCCCCTCTATGGATAACGATGATTTACGTCGGGGCAAACCCACTTGTCATATTCAATTTGATGAGGCCACAGCTATTCTAGCTGGTGATGCTCTGCAAACTCTGGCCTTTGAATGCCTGAGTAGTTTTACCATGGAAGCATCTGAAACCAAACGATTACAACTAGTAGCTATTCTAGCCAAAGCGTCCGGGTTACGGGGGATGTGCTTAGGTCAAAGCTTAGATTTACTCGCTACAAATACAGCAATTGATTTAGCAAGTTTGCAACAATTACATCAACTTAAAACCGGTGCATTGCTAAAAGCATCTGTGCAAATGGGCGCTTGTTTGGGTACCAAACCCTATTCTCCTAAAACTGAGAATTTACTCGTTCAATTTGCTGATAACATAGGATTAGCGTTTCAGATTCAAGATGACATTCTGGATGTCATCTCCGATACTGAAACCTTAGGTAAACCACAAGGTTCTGACCAACAAAGCAATAAATCGACTTTTGTGACGCATTTTGGTTTGGAAGGAGCCAAAAACGAATTACAAAAAAAATATCATCTTGCTATACAGTCATTAGAACAACTTGAGTACAATACCCAAGATTTGCAAGCATTTACGCAGTACATGGTAACCCGCACCTATTAATAAGTTGCGGCATTATTGACTTGAATATCATTTAAAACCAAAAGAAAAGAATTACAATGACGTTAGATCTCTCACAATACCCTAATTTGGCAAAAGCGAACACACCGGAAGAGTTACGCCTGCTACCGAAAAGTAAATTGAGAGATTTAGCCAGTGAACTTCGATTATTCTTGCTAAATTGCGTCAGCCAAAGCAGTGGTCATTTTGCTTCAGGTTTAGGCACAGTTGAGTTAACGGTGGCGCTTCATTATGTTTATAATACGCCGTTTGATCGACTCATTTGGGATGTAGGTCATCAAGCCTATCCACACAAAATTCTGACCAATCGAAGAGACCGAATGACCAGTATTCGGCAAAAAAACGGGCTACATCCCTTCCCATGGCCCCCTGAAAGTGAATACGATACTTTTGCAGTCGGACACTCATCCACCTCTATAAGCGCGGCTTTAGGTATGGCTATCGCGGCAGAAAAAGAAAATAAGGGCAGAAAAGTGGTGGCCGTTATTGGGGACGGCGCAATGACCGCTGGCCTTGCATTTGAAGCTCTAAATCATGGTGGAGATTTAAACAAAGATTTTACCGTAGTGCTCAATGACAACGAAATGTCCATTTCAGAAAACGTAGGTGCATTGAACTCACATTTAGCCCGACTAATGACAGGTTCTTTTTTCAATTCGATTCGAGATGAAGGCAAACGTATTTTAAGTAACGTACCGCCAATCAAGGCGTTAGCAAGTCGAGCAGAAGAGCATCTAAAAGGAATGGTTGTTCCTGGCACTATTTTTGAAGAATTGGGTTTTCATTATATTGGCCCCATCGATGGTCATGATGTGAATGCCATGGTTGATACCTTAACCAATATGCGAAAAATGCAGGGGCCCAAGCTTCTTCATGTGGTAACTAAAAAAGGCAAAGGGTATGAGGTAGCAGAGCAAGATCCAATTAAATGGCATGCGGTACCTAAATTTGATCATACCACTGAAAAGTTCCCAGAAAGTAAACCAGGAAAACCTACTTACTCTGCCATTTTTGGGAATTGGTTATGTGACATGGCAGAACAAGATAAAGATTTGATGGCCATAACGCCGGCTATGCGTGAAGGTTCAGGCATGGTCAGGTTTTCACAGCGTTTTCCAGAGCAGTATTTTGACGTGGCAATTGCCGAACAACATGCGGTAACACTTGCCGCTGGCTTAGCGATTGAAAATAAGCGCCCTGTAGTTGCTATCTATTCTACTTTTTTACAACGAGCCTATGATCAGTTAATTCATGATGTTGCCTTACAAAATCTCCCCGTATTATTTGCCATCGACAGAGCTGGCATTGTTGGGGCTGACGGACCAACTCACCAGGGTGCATTTGATATTCCATTTTTACGCTGTATCCCAAATATGATTATTATGGCACCTGGAGACGAAGCTGAATGTCGTAATATGTTGTACACTGGTCACCTAGCAAAACAACCGGCAGCAGTAAGGTATCCAAGAGGTGCGGGTACAGGCGTGGCACCTGACAGCGAAATGACAGCGTTAGAAATAGGAAAATCGCGTCAATTGCGCAATGGTGTCAAAACGGCTATTTTGAATTTTGGTGCTCTATTACCTGAAGCTCAAAAAGCAGCTGAAGCCCTTGACGCTACCTTGGTTGATATGCGATTTGTCAAACCTCTAGATGAGCAAGCCGTGTTAGATGCCGCGAAACAACACGAACTCATAGTAACGCTTGAAGATGGCGCAATTGCAGGTGGCGCTGGTTCTGCAGTGCAAGAATGCTTTCAACAGCATAAAGTGCTTTGTCATGTGCTTCGTTTGGGCTTACCCGATGAATTTATTATGCAGGGAACGCAACAAGAAATGTACGCTGAATTAGGTATTGATGCTGCGGGAATAATCGCGGCTGTTAAGGCCTTTTAATCTCACTTGATTACACAAAGAACTTTTCTGTAATGGGGCTTTGAATAAGGCCTTGCATAATGACACAAGCAAGCAAGCCCGCGACTACATCATCTAACATTATCCCTAAACCACCATCGACTTTTTTGTCGAATAAACGAATGGGCCAGGGTTTTAAAATGTCAAAAAGGCGAAAAAGTATGAAGCCAATTAACAGTGATTTCCAATTGATAGGAACAAACAAAAAGGTAACAAACATACCCGCAATTTCATCCCAGACAATTGAACCATGGTCATGAACGCCCATATCCACAGCTGTTTTATCGCAAATATAGATACCAATCACAATAGATAGTAGGGTTACTACTACAAAAATACTTACTGGCATAAATGCCATGGCAATTAGAAAAGGAATCGCTGCTAGTGATCCGAAGGTGCCTGGCATTAAAGGGATTAAACCAGAGCCCATACCCAATGCAAAAAAGTGCTGAGGATTTTTTAAAGACACTTTTTGACGTAATAATTTGTCCATAATGCACTTTTAAAAATGATTGTATCCGGATTTTGATGGCAATTCGTAAGCTTGGCCATTTAGGCGTAATTCCATTCGCTCTTTAGCACCAGTTACTTGTCCAATACAAGTACAAGGAATATTGTAGCTAGCCATAGCCGTTTCTATACTTACTCTATGCTCTTCAGATACCGTAAACAAGAGTTCATAATCGTCACCACCTGTGCAAGCATATTTCAATGCTTCATCTAGGTTATCAATAGATGTTCCTAGTGCTGGAGATATTGGCAACTGGTCTAATTCTATAACCACGCCCGCTTCTGACGCTGTAATAATATGTTGCATGTCTTGTAACAAGCCATCTGAGACATCCAAACAAGAAGTCGCTAATCTTCGTAACGCCGTACCTGCAAGCACTCTCGGCGTTGGAAAAAGGTGTCGATTAATTAGAAACTCTCGGTGCCCTTGGTTTTCTATATTGATTTTGTTTGTCAGCACATCCAAACCCGCAGCTGCATCACCGAGTGTACCAGTAACAAACACCCAATCACCTTTTTGCGCACCCGACCGCCTCAAGATACTATCAGGTGGAACGAACCCTTGAGCGGTAATTGTAATGGCTAGTTTACCTTTAACAGTATCGCCACCAATAAGTTGTACAGAAAAATATTCGCACAGCTGTTTCAGCTTATTGGAGAACTTATCTAACCATACTTCATCAGCTTCAGGTATAGATAGAGACAAATTTATCCATGATGGCTCGGCCCCCATAGCAGCAAGGTCACTCAAATTCGTAGCTAAGGATTTATGCGCTATTGCTTCAGGACTAGAACCGGGTAAAAAATGCACGCTTTCCAGCAGTGTATCAGTGGTGGTTACTAAATACTGACCTTCTGGAATTTGGGTCACTGCCGCATCGTCGCCAATACCGACAATAACATCTTTACGTGAATAAGAAGGAGATTTAAAAAAATCTCGGATCAAACTAAATTCATTCAAAACTAGTTTCTTTCGTGTTTTCTTAACGTTTTAACTGCTTTATCAAGAGCGCCATTAATAAACTTATGACTCTCTTCCGCTCCAAAAGTTTTGGCCAACTCTATTGCTTCGTTGATCACAACCTTGAAAGGAATATCGACACGAGATTGCAATTCATAAATTGAGATGCGTAAAATTGTTTTTTCAATAGGATCAAGTTCTTCTGGTAATCTACCAAGATAAGGTTTCATTACTGTGTCTAATTCAGTAACGTTTTTTGACACACCTTGTAAAAGCTCTTGGAAATATTCCATATCCACTTTTGTCATGTCATTAGATGTTGCGGTATAAAGCTCGATTTGCTTTATATCATTGCCAGACATTAGCCAGCTGTACAACGCCTGTACAGCTAACTCTCTAGCTTTTTTTCTAGCGCTAGGCTTCACTAAAATGCCTCATCTATTGCTGACATTACGTTAACCATCTCAAGTGCTGTATGAGCAGCTTCTGCACCTTTATTACCGGCTTTTGTTCCCGAACGCTCAATCGCTTGTTCAATGCTATCAGTAGTGATCACACCAAAAGCAACAGGAATAGTTGCTTCCATAGCTACTTGCGCTAGGCCTTTATTACACTCTCCGGCAACGAAGTCGAAATGCGGAGTCCCACCACGAATGACAGCGCCTAATGCAATCACCGCATCAAATTTTCCAGTTGCCACTAATTTTTTAGCCACTACAGGTAATTCGTAAGCGCCAGGCACGCGTACCAAAGTGATATCGTCTGGATTTACTTCTCCGTGACGCTCAAGAGTATCAAGCGCACCATCAACCAAACTTTCAACCACAAAACTGTTGAAACGTGCTACAACGACGGCAAATTTTTTGCCCGTGGCACGAATATTACCTTCGATTACATTCATTTATTTGACTCCTAGTGAAAATCGGCGCGAAGTATAGCACAAACAAGTAATTTTTAAGATGTTTTTTCACGGCTTATGATTTCATGCCTACTTTAATCCGACATTGCAAAATTATAGAAGGCGCTTCTCAATTGAAAGACGCTGTGAACCCATCCATGGGCGCTCTACGAAATCATCCATGATTTCGAAGCTTTCAATTGAGAAGCGCCTTCTATAACCACAAAATCTACTTAGCTCGAAGATGTCCAAAACCTTGTTAAGTACTAGGTTTACTCGCTTACGTATTCAACCACTTCCAAGCCAAAGCCTGATAGTGCACTGTATTTTACTGGTTTACTTAACAAGCGCATTTTTTTAATGCCAAGTGACGCCAAGATTTGACTACCAACCCCCACGGTTCGTGAAGATCCTTGCCATTCTTTTCCGATAGAGGAAATGCCTTTATCTTCAGCTTCAAATTGTTTTACTCGCGATTCAATATCTTCTTGTTTGCCAAGAAGAACTAAAACCCCGCCTTCATCATTAATGCGTTGCATGGCATTCTGTAACGACATAGAACGATTAATAGAACGGGTAGAACCCAATAGGTCACTTAAGGTATTTTGCAAATGTACGCGCACTAGTGTGGGTTGTTCGGGGTCGATATCCCCTTTCTTCAATGCAAAATGGATTTGATTATCGATGACATCTTTGTAAGTAATGAGCTCAAACTCACCGAAAGTGGTTGGCAATGCACAGGTTGCAACCTTTTCTATAGTCGTTTCGTTTAAATTACGATATTCGATGAGATCTGCGATAGTTCCAAGTTTAATACCGTGCTTTTCAGCGAACTTTTCTAACTCGGGACGACGAGCCATAGTGCCGTCTTCGTTCAAAACCTCTACGATAACCGCTGCCGGCTCGCATCCCGCTAAGCGGGCAAGGTCAATTCCAGCCTCTGTATGACCTGCGCGATTTAAAACGCCACCATCTTTAGCTACTAGGGGGAAAATATGACCAGGTTGCACAATATCTTCAGCCACCGCATCTTTATTCACTGCTGCTAATATAGTGGTAGCTCTATCGGCAGCAGAAATACCTGTGGATACACCTTTAGCAGCTTCAATTGATACAGTAAAAGCAGTTGAAAACTGCGCACCATTTTTATCCACCATTAAGGGAAGATTTAATCGCTGGCATTTTTCCCTAGTCATTGGCAAACAGACTAAGCCTTTAGCATGAGTAACCATAAAGTTAATATCTTCTGGCGTGACAAATTCAGCGGCCATAATAATATCACCTTCATTTTCACGATCCTCGTCATCCATAAGGATGACCATTTTGCCTTGTTTGATGTCTTCGATTATTTCAGCGGTTGAATGTATGCTCATTTTTTTCTCTTATTTTAAATACCCATGTTCTGCCAAAAAGCTAAGACTAATATCCTGTTTTGTCTCTTCTGCCGCTTTATCACCTAGCATTAAACGCTCTAAATATCGCGCGATTAAATCTACTTCTAAATTCACTTTAGTACCGGATTTATAACTACCGATTATTGTTTCTTGTAATGTATGCGGAATCAACCACAGCATAAAACTCGCACCTTTAACCTGATTAACCGTGAGGCTAACGCCGTCCACAGTAATAGATCCTTTGTGCGCTATATATTTTGCTAAATCATCTGGCGCCTTTACCCAAATTTCCACGTAGCGAGTATGATTAGTGACTGAAATAACCTCGCCCACCCCATCAACGTGACCGGAAACTATATGCCCACCAAATCGAGTATCAGCACGCATTGCTTTTTCAAGATTGACTGAGCTTCCGGTTGTATAGTTTGCAAAGCCGGTATGGCGAATGGTTTCTTCAGAAACATCTGCCGCATAAACATTTTTACCCAAGTTTACCACGGTTAAACAAACACCATTGGTGGCTATACTATCGCCCAATTTTACATCAGAAAAATCCAATGTGTTGGACTCTACTTCCAACCTAATGTCCTGACCTTTTTGTGCTAGCGTTTTAATAGTACCTTTAGCTTCTATAATACCGGTAAACATTATGCTTTATCCTGCGAAAAAAGAATTTCTAATTTAACATCATTACCAATGCGGCTGATATTCGATATTGGGGCGTTTACAGCATTTTGCAAATCGGTTATTTCATCCATTATCAGCAAATCATGCCCTTTATCACCTAATATCATTGGCGCTTGATAAATGATCAATCGATCAACTAACTGCTGTTGAATCAGAGCCCCACACAAATTTGCACCAGCTTCGACCCAAAGGTGATTTATTTGCTGTTCACAACACAGGTTTTTAAGTACGGCTTTAAGATCAACATATTGCCCATCTTTTTCTACTTGTATTTGTCGAGTAGTTGATTGATTTAGTTGAAGATTTCTTGTCAAATTATACACCAGATTAGGATGCCCATCGAGAAACAATCCAAACTGGTCCGTCAATTGATTTTTACCGTCAATGATGACTCTAAGAGGCTGTTGTTGCCTATATTCGAAACTGCTTTGGATAGCTTGGGGGAGCTCTTCGGTTCGCACGTTTAAACGAGGGTTATCAGAGATTACAGTGCCCGAGCCCGTTAGAATTGCACAGGCTTTAGCACGTTCAATTTGCACATCTCGTCTTGATTGGGCGGATGTGATCCATTTACTTTTACCATTCGCTAATGCTGTTTTACCGTCTAAACTACAAGCCAATTTGACGGTTACATATGGTCTTTGACCTTGCATGCGCTTAAAGAAACCAAGATTTAGCAGGTTTGCGTCTTGTTCTAAAACGCCCAAAGTGACTTCAATACCAGCGCTTTTAAGCATACTGATACCATTGCCGGCAACCAAAGGATTTGGATCTTGGCAAGCAATAACTACGCGTTTTATTTTGGCTTTTATTAAGGCGGTTGCGCACGCCCCTGTACGACCAATATGAGAACAAGGCTCTAATGTGACATAAGCAGTGCTACCTTCGGCCTCACTACCAGCCTGTTTTAGAGCGTGGATTTCGGCATGGGCTTCACCCGATTTTTGATGGTATCCTTGCCCTACTACTTCCCCTTGTGCATTCACAATAACACAACCAACATTGGGATTTGGTGTAGTAGAAAAACACCCTTTTGACGCAAGTTTTATGGCTTTCGCCATGAAGCTCTCATCTTGCCCTAACATAGTTTTTAATCATCGCCTAGTTTAGCTATTTCTTCGCCAAATTCTTTAATATCTTCAAATGACCGATATACAGAAGCAAATCTAACATAAGCAACCTTATCCAAGGTTTTTAAGTGCTGCATTATCAATTCACCGACCAACTCACTGGTCACTTCCCTTTCACCTGTGGCTCTTAGGGAAGATTTGATCTTATCAATGCTTTGTTCAATTGCTTCGGTACTGACAGGACGTTTTTCCAATGAACGGCGTAGTCCGGCCCTTAGTTTATCTTCGTTAAAAGGCTCTCGACTTTTATCTCGTTTTATAATCCATGGCATGACTAATTCTGCAATTTCAAAAGTAGTAAATCTTTCATTGCAAAATGTACATTGTCGTCGACGCCTTACTTGAGCGCCATCTGACACCAATCTGGAATCAATCACTTTAGTTTCTTGTTTTCTACAGAATGGGCAAAACATTTCATCTCCTTGGCTATTTAAGCCCTGAGAACAAAAAGCTGGATTGGATCCAGCTTTTTCTTGTTAACTTTATTAGGTTAATCTTAACCAAAATAAGTTATCCATATACTGGGAATGATGCGCAAAGGCTTACAACTTCACCCTTTACTCGCTCGATAACACTTTCGTCACCCATGTTATCTAAAATATCACAGATCCAACTAGCAACTTGTTTAGCTTCTGTTTCACCGAAGCCGCGACGAGTAATCGCTGGCGTACCTATACGTAACCCACTTGTGACAAATGGAGAACGAGGATCATTAGGCACTGAGTTTTTGTTAACGGTAATATTAGCACTGCCAAGTGCCGCGTCTGCATCTTTACCTGTTATGTCTTTATCGATGAGGTCAAGTAAGAAAAGATGGTTTTCAGTACCATTTGATACGACTTTATAGCCTCTTTCTTGAATAATCGACACCATAGCTTTGGCATTTTTTAGTACCTGAGCCTGATACACTTTAAAGTCATCAGACAGAGCTTCTTTAAATGCTACCGCTTTTGCAGCAATAACGTGACACAATGGTCCACCTTGGTTACCTGGGAATACAGAACTATTCAATTTTTTGTAAATAGTTTCATCGCCACATGCGCTGATAATTAAACCGCCGCGTGGACCTGCTAATGTTTTATGGGTAGTGGTAGTTACTACATGCGCGTGTGGTACAGGGCTTGGATATAAACCAGCAGCAACTAAGCCAGCAACGTGTGCCATGTCCACCAGCAAATAAGCTCCAACTTTGTCCGCTATTTCTCTAAACTTTGCCCAATCAACAATGCCCGAATAAGCTGAAAAACCGCCTATTATCATTTTAGGCTTATGTTCAAGTGCCAATGCTTCCACTTGGTCGTAATCAATAATGCCAGTTTCTGGGTGAATGCCATATTGAACTGCGTGATATGTCTTACCAGAAAAGTTCACGTGAGAACCGTGGGTCAAATGACCACCGTCTGCCAAGCTCATGCCTAGGACTGTATCATTAGCATCTAATAGAGCCATGAAAACTGCTGCATTGGCCTGAGAACCTGAATGCGGTTGAACATTAGCATAGTCAGCCCCAAATAATTTTTTTGCACGTTCTATCGCCAACTCTTCAGCAACATCTACATGTTCACAACCGCCATAGTAGCGTTTACCTGGGTAACCTTCAGCATATTTATTCGTTAATTGAGACCCCTGAGCTTCAAGAACACGAGGACTACAATAGTTTTCAGACGCTATCAATTCGATGTGGTGTTCTTGACGTTGCTTTTCTTTTTCCATTGCACTGGCTAGTTCTGGATCGAACTCTTCGATGGTCATTTTACTTGATAACATAGGGTCTCCTCGAAACAAACGGCTTTTTGGGCATACTTCATACTAAAAAATCGCGGGTATTGTAGCCCAAATAAGATAATTGTATAGAGTCAGAACTGAATAACTTAAGCAAAATTGTTCAGTCTTAAATACATTCTTTTACTCGCCCTTTTCGAGATTTTTTACGCGATCAAATAATTTGTCGATATTTCTCATTCTTACGGTGTTTCTCTGCCAGTCCTTACTTGGCAAAGCCGGCATGCCCGAAGAATAGCTCCCAGACTGGGTAATACTTTTTGTTACCATGGTAAAGCCGGTTATTTGCACTTTATCTGTAATGCTTAAATGCCCAGCAATGCCGCAATGGCCGCCAATAACCACATAATTGCCGATGGTGACACTTCCTGCAATGCCCACACTGCCGCAAATACAAGAATGATTACCAACTACCACGTTATGGGCAATTTGAACATGGTTATCAATAATACAGTTTTTACCGATAACGGTATCGTCTAACGCTCCTCTGTCAATACAAGTACCAGCGCCTATTTCAGTATCATCACCAATTCTCACACCACCGGTTTGTGGAATTTTGACCCAAACACCTTTGTCATTCGCGTATCCAAAACCGTCTGAACCTATATTAGTGCCACTGTGCACGGATACGTTGTTCCCAAGGTGTACTCCGTGGTAGATGGTCACATTAGGTTTTAGAGATACAGCTTTACCCAATATAGAATTTTTACCAATGTAACAACCTGCGCTAATCACACTATTGTCGCCAATCACAGCACCGTCACTAACGGTTACATGAGGTCCAATATGGACATTCTCACCAATTGTCGCTAAGGGTGAAATATCGGCCAAGTCAGATATACCACCATTAGGCACAGGTGTGGTATCTAATAATTGCGCAGCAAGAGCAAATCCAACATAAGGGTTTTGATGCACTATCTTGTTGCCAGCAAAGTTCTGAGCGTCTTTTGCAGAAAGTATGACACATCCTGCTGCACTGTCTTTTAGATCACTGGTATATTTACTGTTTGATAAAAAAGACATTTGATTTTCATTAGCACTGGCTAAGGTCGCCATGCTTGTAATTTGTTTAGATCCATCGCCATCTACGTCGCCGCCTATTTTTTCGGCAATCTGATTAATGGTATATGTCATTCAACAACCCTTAGATTAAAAAATTCGAATTTTTATACGGTTAATATGGGGATATTAGCACAATTTTCTATGACTAATTTTGCCTAACTGTTTACAATACGCAGTAATTTTTAGCTATCAAAAGATTTCACATGGCCCAATACGTTTATTCAATGCATAGAGTGGGTAAAATTGTCCCACCGAATCGTCAAATTTTAAAAAATATCAGCTTAAGCTTTTTCCCAGGTGCGAAAATCGGTGTTCTTGGTTTAAACGGTGCTGGTAAATCAACCTTACTTCGAATTATGGCTGGCGTTGATACTGAAATAGAGGGTGAAGCTAGGCCCCAGCCCGGACTTAAAATTGGTTATTTGCCCCAAGAGCCTAAATTGGATGAAAGCAAAGATGTACGAGGCAACATAGAAGAGGCGGTGGCAGATGTTGTTGATGCGTTAGCCAGAATCGATCAAGTTTATGCAGCCTATGCAGAACCTGATGCAGATTTTGATGCTTTGGCCAAAGAACAAGGTGAATTAGAAGCCATTATCCAAAGTAAAGACGGTCATAACTTAGACAATGCACTTGAGCGGGCTGCAGATGCGTTAAGATTGCCGCCTTGGGATGCGGATGTTACTAAGTTATCGGGTGGCGAAAGAAGACGGGTGGCTTTGTGCAAACTATTGTTAGAAAAGCCAGAAATGCTTTTACTGGATGAGCCGACCAACCACCTTGACGCAGAGTCAGTAGCTTGGTTAGAACGTTTCTTACACGACTATGAAGGCACTGTGGTCGCCATTACCCATGATAGATATTTCTTGGATAATGTAGCTGGTTGGATCTTGGAACTAGACAGAGGTGAAGGTATCCCTTGGGAAGGTAACTACTCTAGCTGGCTAGAACAAAAAGATAAACGTTTAGAGCAAGAAGAACGCTCAGAAAACGCTCGTCAAAAGTCGATTAAGCAAGAATTAGAATGGGTACGTTCAAATCCCAAAGGTCGTCAAGCAAAAAGTAAAGCGCGTATGGCCAGATTTGAAGAGCTCAATACTTCTGATTATCAAAAACGTAATGAAACAAACGAGTTATTCATTCCACCAGGTGAACGCTTAGGTGACAAAGTAATTGAAGTTGAAAATCTTTGTAAATCATACGGCGATAGACTACTCATTGATGATTTATCATTCAAAGTACCCAAGGGAGCTATCGTAGGTATCATCGGACCAAACGGTGCGGGTAAATCAACGCTGTTTAGAATGCTTACCGGTATTGAACAGCCCGACAGCGGTAAAATTGACATCGGCGATACCGTAAAAATTGCCAGTGTTGATCAATTTAGAGATCATATGGATGGCAACAAAACCGTATGGCAAGAATTGTCTGATGGTTTAGATTTAGTCAAGATTGGTAATTTTGAGTTAAACAGCCGAGCTTATTGCAGTCGATTTAACTTTAAAGGAACCGATCAGCAAAAATTCATCAAAGATCTGTCCGGCGGGGAGCGTAACCGTGTGCACTTGGCTAAGTTATTGAAAGCGGGAGGCAACGTATTACTGCTGGATGAACCGACCAACGACCTAGATGTTGAAACCTTGCGTGCTCTTGAAAATGCTCTACTTGAATTCCCTGGATGCGCCATGGTTATATCCCACGACCGTTGGTTCCTAGACCGAGTAGCGACACACATTATGGATTATCGCGATGAAGGTAAAATCAACTTCTATGAAGGTAACTACAACGAATACGAAAGCTGGTTAAAAGAAAACTTTGGTCAAGACGTTGTAGAACCTCATCGTTTAAAATATAAAAAAATGTCCGACTAAATAGCTTCCAAAGCATCAACTAGCCTAACCACGGGGATTACCTCAATCCCCTCGATAGGCTTTTTCGGTGCATTAGCTTTCGGCACTATTGCTTTAGTAAAACCATGCTTTGCCGCTTCGCTAATTCGATCTGAACCATGAGGTACAGGTCTTATTTCACCTGACAAGCCTACTTCTCCAAAAGCTATTAACCCTTGTGGCAGTACGTTGTTGCGAAAACTTGAAAGCATTGCCAGTAGCAGTGCCAAGTCAGCACTGGTTTCTGTCACTTTAACGCCCCCAACGACATTCACAAACACATCTTGATCGTGCATTTGAATACCACCATGTCTATGCACCACGGCCAGCAGCATCGCCAAACGATTATGGTCGAGCCCGACTGCCACTCGTCTGGGATTTGATAACTGCGAATGGTCTACCAAGGCTTGAATTTCTACTAGTAGTGGTCGCGTACCTTCCCATACTGACATTACAATACTGCCAGCAGATGGCTGTTGTTGGCGATTTAAAAAGATGGCTGAAGGATTGGAGACTTCCTTCATCCCTTTTTCGGTCATGCCGAATACCCCGAGTTCATTGATTGCCCCGAAGCGATTTTTAGTCCCCCTAAGAGTACGGAAACGTCCGTCACTTTCCCCCTCTAGCATCATGGAACAATCGATGCAGTGCTCTAGTACTTTAGGGCCTGCCAAACTGCCGTCTTTGGTAACATGGCCAACAATAAACATCGCAATATGATGTTGTTTGGCAAAACGTGTTAGCGTAGCTGCGCATTCACGTACTTGTGTAACTCCTCCCGGAGCTGAGGGAATATCAGCCATGTTCATAACTTGAATAGAGTCGATAACCATTACTTTGGGTTTATGCTCTAAGGCCAAATGGCAGATGGTATCAACATTAGTTTCAGCTAACAGTTTCAGCTTGTCGTCAGGTAATTGTAAGCGTTTTGCTCGCATAGCGACTTGTTGCAGCGATTCTTCCCCTGTGACATAAAGAACAGAACCTTGTTCGGCTAAAAAGCACATAACTTGTAATAAAAGCGTCGATTTACCTGCGCCTGGAGACCCACCAATCAACATTGCAGCTCCCGGCACTATGCCACCTCCTAGGACACGATCTAACTCCTTAAAACCAGAGGTAAACCTAGGTAGCGCAGCGAGATCAATATCTTGAAGAATTTCAACTTTTGCAGTTGTCGCCCCTGCAAATCCGGAATAACCAGCAGAACGCGCTTCTTTGGCTGTTTGCACCACAAATTCATTTAGGGTATTCCATTCCCCACAATCTTTACATTGTCCTTGCCAACGCACGTGCTCAGCACCGCATTGATTACATACATAAGCGATTTTTTTCTTTGCCATTATTTTTCTTTTAATTTGTTTTTCAGACCAATCTTATTGTAAGTTGACTCAATAATTCAGCAAAACCTGCTGTTTGTTGCATTATTTGTTGCGTTGCGAACCACAATGATCAAAGTTATCAGTAGTTTTTCCGATATATAAAGAAGAATGGAAAATTGTGTTAATCAAGCTGCAGACAAAAATGACACCAGACCTATCACCTTATCGTGAAATTATTAACTCTTTAGCGCCTCTAGTAAACCACAGCTCTTTTAACAAGGCGTTCAAAGAGCGCACGCACAATGTAGCAAACGAGCTGAAATTTCTATTAAAAATGGAAATTAAGCGTCTTGCGAAACCATGCATAAGATCTATTGATTTACGCTCAAAGGTCAATGATGAATGCAGAAATTTTAATTACCAAGGCATTCCTCATTATCTTCATGTTAACGGAATTTTAGAGTTTGAGAAACTGGTAAAACGATACGGTGAATACACCTTTGGTGTTTATGAAGGCGTTATAAATTTTGCAGAAGATGAAAAACGTCGTCAAGAATTAGTCAAAATGCAGCCTGTCATGTTAAATGATACACAGCTTGAAATTCCAGATGACAAATACATTACACCTTGTCAGGAATTATTGAATTACCCTGTACGTAAAGAAGAACGTTTAAATTACGTTGTTGCTGTAGAAGTTTTCTTTGACGACAACAGCAGTGCAATGGCCAGCACCTTAGATATTTCCATAAACGGACTAAAAATTCGATTTAAAGATCCATTGGCACTGGAAAAAGTGAAAGTGTCCGCACCAGTGTTCGTGGTTTTCAGAGGATTAGATAGATCCACTGGTATCGCAAAAGACAGTGTTGAATACCAAATTTTAGGCTTATCAGACAATGGCGCTAAAACCTGTGTGCATCTTATGCGTCCTAATATCAACAATAATAATCTGTTTAATGACTTTGTGCACACCTTGATTAAATTGCAAAAGCGCCGTTATAAAGTAAATTTAGACAATGTTGAAATGGCCCTTTCGAGCAAGGTATATGAACAGAGCTTTGGCAGTAACCTGACTGCATTACCTGTGTTCGTTAAAAAAGATGATTTGGGGCTTTTGCAAGCCTGTTATATTAGTTCAAACGGTTGTTCAAAAAAAATATCAGACTATTGGTTAGATGAGAACCAGCAGCAAATGCTAGGTTATTTGGTGAATCCAGAGCGTATTCAACGATTAATGCAGTCAAATGCAGCTTTGCCACAGACCATAGTGTATAGCTTTCACCATATCAAAAATGACAAGATTTATTTTTATTCAGCTTCACTTCAAGAGCTGAAAGAGCAACCCAAACTGGCAGAAACCTTTTTAAGTTATGCGTCTAGACGTGTGAGCTGGCGTGTTTTTCATCTCAGTTACAGCGACGTTAACAGTCAACATGCTTATTGCCCAACTTCTATCCCTGATGGCATAAGTAAACAAGTTGACAAACTTAACAAACCTCTAGCACCGCGTTTGGTAGGAAAGGTTAAAGACATCTCCGGAATGGTGTTAATTACGGATATCACTCACCAGCATGCTCAAGAAATTTACCAGCGTCGGGATTTGGATGAAAAAAGTATTCGTTTACTTAAATATTTTGGGCACGCCCGTAATAAACCTCCCTATCCCGTTGAAACTTTCCGCCATAAGCAGCAAGAGCTTCGTCGTCAAACCCGTTACGTTTTGAGGACACCTGTTATTGTAAAAACCCAGCATGGCACCTTTAAAGGATTTACTGAAGATTTTTCCGTTAGTGGTTTACGCATTGAATTGGATGCGGAATTCCAACAGCGAGTGCATAGCAAGGTAAATGTGAGTTTTCCAAACTTAACTGCGGTTCCAGAAGGGTTTAATTTGCATGATTTAACTTATCGAGTGAAACATGTAAATTCAGAAAAATTGGTTTTACATTTACACGCTGAGTCTGATGATGAAACCAATGATGCGGAAGAGTTTTTTAGTCAGTTAATTAGCGCTAATCAAAAGAAACTACAAGCATTGCAAGATGAAGAAAAAGTCCCAGGGATGAGCATAGCGCTGCGTAATCTTCACATGAAATCAACACCTCAAGTATGTGTCTACGTGGAGAAAAAGCAAAATGGTTTTGTACCGGCCATGGCCACAACAAACCAAGTGCGTGCCGAATGGATGACTTTTTTACATCATAATGCCAATTTGGTATCGCTTAATTTGTCTTTTCTATTTCAAGATGACGACCAAAGTACGGCCTTTATTCGACAGTCTATAAAAATGATGGCGATAGATCCTAGACCCGTTACTACCGAACTTTATGTTGCTTTTGATCCTGAAGAAAAGCGCAAAGAATTGCAGGTAAGCGCCAAATGGTCTTACCAATTAAGTACCCATAGAGCAAAACGGTCTTTTATAAAACAAGCACAACAGAGCGGCAGGTTTTTTTGCTTTTCTATCACAGTAAATAAAGCCCTTCGTCCTGACATGGAAATGTTGGAACAAGAATTATTTTATTTGTCTCAACATGCGATCCACAAAGCAACACATTTTGAAGAGCGCATGTGGGATATAGCGGCGACTATATTTATTACCGATATAACCAATGAAGTAGAATTCAGATATAAATTGGGTTGAATGAAACCTCTTACTTCATCATATAGAGCAGGCTTTCAAAATTCGTCACATTGATAGCTGCATCAGCGGCCTCTTGCACCGCAGGTTTGGCTCTAAATGCGACGCCAAGACCAGCTTCACCCATCATGACTAGATCGTTTGCGCCATCTCCAATTGCCACACTTTGTCGTTTTGGAAAATCATATTCTTGTGTCAGGTTAACCAGAATATCTGCTTTGCGCTGAGCATCGACAATTTGACCAATAACCTTACCGGTAAGTTTACCATCTTCAACTTCTAACAGATTACTGAACGCATGATCAAGGTTTGCAACATCTCTCACATAATCGGCAAAGAAGGTAAAACCGCCAGAGGCTAAAACAAGCTTCCAACCGTGCTGTTTGAGTATTTGCATAGTCGCCAAAAAATTCTGATTTATGGGCAAACGATGGCGAATGAGATTTAGTTTGTTGAGTTCTACCCCTTGCAAACAAGCAACCCTATATTTAAGGGAATCAGTAAAAGCAATTTCCCCTCGCATAGCTTGTTCAGTAACTTCAGCCACTTTATCTTTGACACCTGCCAAGCCCGCAATTTCATCTATACATTCAATTTCAATAATGGTGGAATCCATATCCATCACCAAAATACCTGGGCTGGTTAAACAGACCTCTGATTGGTTAAAAATATCCATATGATACTTAGCCCCTAACCCAATGAGCCGAATATTACTCAACTCATTCACTTCAGTTAGAAGTTCACACAAAACCACCTGCTGTCCAAATTGCATATTAAATGGATGATGGAAGAGTCTCACATTGTCTATTTTGAGATCACGCATCAGCTGGCAGATAACCCATAGATTAATACCTTGACCGACCAATACGAGTACTTGGTGTTCGGATTTCGGCGCCGGAAGCAATTCTTCAGAGCTATGAAAACTAGCGCCATCAAATTCCACATGAAGGCTTTGCTTATTGTTCAAAAAATCACATGAGGCCAAGCTTGAGGTTACATCGGGAAGATCTAAGTCTGACAAGGAAAATACAGATTCCATAATAAAAATAAAATGACTAGGATTTAAATTACCGCCATATTACCTAATTCGTCTTAAGTGTAAACCAAAAGACTTGGCAAATATGCTGTTTTCCTCTAATGTCATGAGAAGAAACTGGACGTAAATGTTATAAAACATCTGTATGCAGCATCAAAAACAACAAAATTTTGCCATTTTTAAACGCATATCTACCGCGATTATTTTTATCTGCGCAGGGATTTTAGCGGTAAATTTATGGTTGATGCACAGCGTAAATGCCCAGCAATGGTATCAGATAGAATCCGAACAATTAGGTCGAGGTTTAACTCGGCAGGCTGCAAAAATGGTCGCTGTTCCCATGGAAAACAAACAAGACGATCTATTGACTTACTATGTTGAAGTGATTAATCAAGGTCGCTTTGTAGAAGGCGCGGTCATCTTTAACAAATTAGGCGAACGCATTAATCAACCATTAGGCATGATGTCGGTGGTTGATATTATCAGTAAGAAAAACACGGCTCCGTTAGTGTTTGTTGAAGACATTGTTGATAGTAATAATCAAGTAATCGGCTATATCAAACTGATTTTGAATCGGGAAGAAGTTACTCAGCACCACAGAAACTTCAGTCAGGGACAGCTTTCGCAAACAGCTGTGATCATAGTGCTAACGGTCATTTTATCTATATTATTAACCCGCTTGTTTTACAAATTTCGCTATCGTCATTTAATTGGGGATGAAAAAGTTCTCTGATAATTTTCCGTGCTGATGTTTTTAATGGTTTTGCTATCAATGTGTAGCAGGTCAGATAATGCATCAACAATTAAGGGTAATCTTTCTGGCGTATTACGCTGCCCCTGAAAACCAAAAATGGGCATATCAGGCGCATCGGTTTCTAATACCAAATGTTGGATGCCGACCTTAGCTATCGCTTGTCTGGTTTTTTTTGCCCGCGCATAAGTAATAGTCCCACCAACCCCTAAAACAAAGCCTAAATCAAGGTAAGTTTTTGCTATTTCGTAACTTCCCGAAAATGCATGAATACTGCCGCCGAGGCTAAATCGAGTTGATTTTAATACTTGAATTAGTTCGTTATGGCTTTGCCTATGATGAAGTACAAGAGGCTTATTGAAGGTTTTTGCAATAGCAATTTGCGCTTCCAACAATTCAATTTGTTCGACCATGGGCACATCAATTACCGCATCTAAACCTGTTTCACCTATAGCCACTATTTGATTTACATGTTGGCTTACTTTCTCTGCTAACGAGGTTATTTTGTTTTTGCTATCCACGGGTGCATGCTGACGAAGAAAGTAAGGGTGTAAACCAAAACAAATATCAAGCTCTGGATAAATTGCTTGTAGGTCAAGTAACGTATCGAATTGCCAGAGGTGTAAGCCAGGCACCAAAAGCTTACTGACTGCCAAGCTTTTAGCTTTGTTGAGCACTTCGGCTCTATCGGTATCAAATGCAGGTAAATCTATGTGGCAATGGCTATCTATCATATTGTAGACTAGTCGCATTGCCGCAATATGTAATCTCGTAACTCTTTTTTAAGTGTTTTTGCTACAAGCAAAAAAGAGTTATCAATCATTCGCTCAATCTCACCTGGCGGCAAACTAGCATCTAACTCCACAGTGTTCCAATGCTTCTTATTCATATGGTAGCCAGGCTTGATTGCGGCAAAAATATCTCGAAGTTGGATCGCTTCAAGAGGATCGCATTTTAGATTAATAAAGTATTTACCTTCTCTACGAGATACTAGCGCAAACATTTTACCCTGTACTTTGAACACCTTTACCTCAGGGCCGAATGGATAGTCCTCTACTACCTCGGGTTTTTCTTTTATATATTCGATGAAGTGAGTTAATTCCATTTTAGACAACAGAACATTGAGTTTTTAGGGCATTAATCGATGATAACGCCAGTTTCCGTCTGTTTGCAAATTGTATTCAAATCTATCATGCAAACGATGCTCTCCGCCTTGCCAAAACTCGATTTGATGAGGTTTAACCAAGTATCCGCCCCAAAAATCAGGCAGTGGAATTTCACCCTTAGCAAATTTTTCTTTCATTTGAAAAAATTGCGTCATTAATAACTCTCGCGTTGAAATAGGTTGGCTCTGCTGACTGGCCCATGCACCTAATTGCGAGTCTCTAGGGCGAGATAGAAAATATTTTAAGACTTGGCTACGGGATAACTTTTCTGCAGTACCGCATACCTTTACTTGGCGCTCCAGAATGTACCAAGGGAAATGCAAAGATATTTTAGCGTTTGATTTCAGATCTTGCGCTTTTTTTGAGCCTAGGTTGGTATAAAAAACAAAGCCTTGTTCGGATACATCTTTAAGCAACACAATTCTTTGGCTTGGCTGTCCATCCGCATCTACAGTAGCTACTGTCATTGCATTGGGATCTGGTAACTCTGATTCAATAGCCTGATGTAGCCACTGTTTAAATAAATCAATGGGGTCATCTGTTAATTCAGATTCTTGTAAGCGCCCAAGTTTATATTCTTTACGAAAATCCTGTAGCGGTTTCATGACTGCTCCAACATTCTAACGAAAATCTTCGTCATACCCTAACGAACGAAGCGCTCTCTCATCATCAGCCCAACCGGACTTCACTTTAACCCACAATTCAAGAAATACTTTGTTATCAAACAACTTTTCCATGTCCTTGCGAGCTTCAGCACCTATGGTTTTAATATGGCTACCATTTTTACCTATTACCATAGGCTTTTGACTGGCACGCTCTACCAAAATTAAACCGTTGATATGATAGACGCCGTTGGGTGCAAGTTTAAACTGTTCAATCTCTACTGTGACAGAGTATGGCAATTCATCTCCGGTAAAACGCATCAGCTTTTCACGGATAATTTCTCCCGCCATAAAGCGACTAGAGCGATCGGTCACATAATCCTCTGGAAAGAAAAATTCTGATTCTGGTAGCTTAGAGAGTATGAGCTGGCGTAGTTTTTCGATCTGTTTTCCCTGTTTTGCCGACACAGGCAATACTTGTTCAAAATCATGCAACTTATTCAATCGTTCTAGGGTTTCCATAAGATCACCCTGTTCAGCCACCTTATCGATCTTGTTGACGATTAACCAACAGGGTAAACCTGCATCCTTCACTTTCTGCAGAACCATTTCGTCGTCTGGTAGCCAGCGTGTACCCTCAACAACAAATAACACTAAAAACACATCACCAAAAGAACTACTCGCGGCCCGATTCATCAGTTTATTGATAGCTCTTTTTTCTTCTTTATGCAGGCCAGGCGTATCCACGTATATTGCCTGTGCGTTGTCTTGAGTATCGATGCCAATGATACGATGCCGAGTGGTTTGTGGTTTGCGTGAGGTAATACTTACTTTCTGACCCAAAATTCGATTGAGTATGGTTGATTTACCTACATTTGGTCGGCCAATGATAGACACCATGCCGCATTTTGTTTTTGTCATTTCACTAATTTCTCTAACGCCGCTTCAGCTGCTTTTTGCTCGGCTATTCGACGGCTTTTTCCCGTTGCTGTTGTGACTATGTCTGCACCCTCAATTTCACAGCTAACTTCGAAAGTCTGGGCATGATCCATACCACTTACTTCAATTACTTTGTATTCAGGCAAAGCGATCTTTCTTGACTGTAAGAACTCTTGTAATTGGGTTTTACTATCTTTAATTTGTGCTGAAGGATCTAGTTTTTCAACCCGTTGCTTAAACAAATTTGTGATAGATTTTTGCGCTTCAAAAAAGCCTGCATCCAAGAATATAGCACCAATAATAGCCTCTACAGTGTCTGAAAGAATAGAATCGCGCCTTCTTCCTCCGCTTTTTAACTCACCAGATCCTAGAATTATTAGCTCTCCAAGCGCTAATTCCCTAGCGATTTTAGCGAGTGTCGTGCGATTCACCAAGGACGCACGCATGCGGGTTAAAGTTCCCTCTGGTTCCTCAGGGAACTTGGCGAACAAAGTATCGGCAATAACCATACCTAAAACAGAGTCACCTAAAAACTCTAACCGCTCATTATGCTGTTTCGCCGCACTTCTATGGGTTAAGGCCAAGAGCAATAAATCTTGGTCATTGAATTGATAACCAATTGAAGTTTGCAACTGAGCTAATTTGGTACTATTCACTAGCCTATTGAACCTATACGGTTGAATCTTACACCTGTAGGAATCCAAGTAGGTAAAAAGTCCTCTTCTTGACGTTCAAATTCAAAACTTATCCAGATGAATACGGCTTTACCGACTAAATTCTCTTCAGGTACAAAGCCCCAACCTCTTGAGTCATCACTGTGGTCACGGTTATCACCCATTACAAAATAGCTATTTTCAGGCACTGTTACGCTATAAGAAGCGTTGGGCGCTTGATTATTTTTAAGGATGTGATGTTCTACACCATCTAAGTTTTCAGAAAACAATGACAACGGAAATCCACGCAAACTGTATAGCCCAGTGCCTAAAGACTTTTGCTCTGCAATAATAGTTTCAGGGCAGTTTGTCCCGGTTTCACAACGCGGTGTGATAAACACTTGCTTATTGCGGTATAGGATTTTATCACCAGGCAAGCCTACCACTCGTTTGATGAAGTCTACATTTGGATCCACTGGATATTTAAAAACCACAACATCACCGCGTTTTACCTCTCCGGTTTCCAAAAATTCTGTTCGCGTAACAGGATCCTTTAAACCATATGAAAACTTCTCTACTAAAATAAAATCGCCTGTTAGCAAGGTAGGCATCATGGAGCCAGAGGGGATTTGAAAAGGTTCGTAAATGAAAGAACGAAACACCATAACACCGAAAAATATGGGAAACATCTGTTTGCAGAAGTCGACAAATGGAGGTAACTCCTCATCTTTAGTCCCAAGGGCCTCATTAGCATTTTCATTAGGACCATTTTCAGCCGGTTGCGGCGCTAGAAACTTGGCATAAACAAGCCAAACTAAGCCAGTAATAGCACTGATAGCGACTAAAAATATTGAAAAATAATTTGCCATTAATTATCTACCTTTAATATTGCTAAAAACGCATCCTGTGGCAATTCAACGTTACCCACTTGTTTCATACGTTTCTTACCTTCCTTCTGCTTTTGCAATAGCTTTTTCTTACGACTGACATCGCCACCATAACATTTAGCAATTACGTTTTTACGCAGTTGTTTGACAGTGCTTCTTGCAATTACATGGTTGCCAATTGCAGCCTGTATCGCAATATCAAACATCTGACGCGGTATAAGTTCTCGTAGTTTTTCAACCAGATCACGACCACGATATTGTGCATTACTGCGGTGTGTTATAACCGCAAGGGCATCTACTCTTTCGCCGTTAATTAAAATGTCTAATCGCACCATATCGGCAGCATTAAAATGGCTAAAATTATAGTCCAATGATGCAAAGCCTCTACTTGTGCTTTTCAAACGGTCAAAGAAATCTAAGACCACTTCGGCCATAGGTAATTCATAAGTCACCGCAACTTGCTTACCGTGATAAGTCATATGTGTTTGTACACCGCGCTTTTCAACGCAGAGCGTAATAACATTACCTAGGTAATCTTGGGGAACAAGAATGTTAGCCACAACTATTGGCTCGCGTATCTCTTCGATATCATTTACTGCCGGAAAGTTCGATGGATTATCAACTTTTACTATTTCACCTTTTGTGGTTTTTACTTCGTAAATAACCGTTGGTGCAGTGGTAATCAAATCAAGATCGTATTCTCGTTCTAGACGCTCCTGAATAATTTCCATGTGCAGCATGCCCAAGAAACCGATACGGAAACCAAACCCTAATGCAGTAGAACTTTCTGGCTCATAAAATAAGGATGCATCGTTTAAGCTTAATTTAGACAATGCGTCTCTAAAATCTTCATAATCGTCTGAACTTACTGGGAACAAGCCCGCATAGACCTGAGGTTTGATTTTCTTAAATCCGGGCAATTGTTTCTCACAAGGCTGCCGAGATAAGGTTATGGTATCCCCAACAGGCGCACCATGTATTTCTTTGATGCCTGCAATGATAAACCCTACTTCGCCGGTTTTAAGTACCTTAGTTTCAGTCTGCTTTGGGGTAAAGATACCGATTTTATCCGCTTGATAAACCTGGCCAGTAGACATGATTTTAATTTTGTCTTTACTATTCAATTCGCCATTTACAATACGTACCAAAGAAACGACCCCTTGGTAATTGTCAAACCAAGAATCAATAATAAGGGCCTGCAATGGCTCATCTGCTTTTCCAACTGGGGGAGGAATGCGTTTTACAATTTCTTCCAACACATCTTCGATACCTACACCAGTTTTTGCTGAGCAACGAACAGCGTCTATGGCATCTATGCCAACTATATCTTCTATTTCTTCAGCAACGCGATCTGGTTCTGCTTGGGGCAAATCAATTTTATTCAGTATTGGGACCACTTCCATATCCAAATCTATGGCTGTGTAACAATTCGCTAATGTCTGAGCTTCAACGCCTTGCCCAGCATCAACCACCAGCAAAGCACCTTCACAAGCTGCTAGAGAACGGGATACTTCATAGGTAAAATCAACGTGTCCGGGAGTATCGATAAAGTTTAGCTGGTAAGTTTCTCCGTCTTTTGCCTTATAATGAAGAGTAACGCTTTGCGCTTTGATAGTGATACCACGTTCTCTCTCGATATCCATTGAGTCGAGCACCTGCTCCGCCATTTCACGATCGGTCAATCCACCACAAAATTGTATAAGACGATCTGAAAGTGTAGATTTTCCATGGTCGATGTGGGCAATGATGCTAAAGTTACGGATGTTTTCAAATTTCATATAAGACTTATATTCCAGCCATTTGTTGGGTACTAACACCCTATCTGCACAGGTTTTAAAATGTTAATCATTGCAGCAATTAGAGTGCCAAATCAGATAATTAGTCTTTAACTGAGTGCATTGCTCCCTGTAAAGCTGCTACCTAATTCGTTTTGTAATTTCAAAGAGCGCGAATATTACAATTTTCTGGGCTAAATTGCGACAAATGTTGCCACATAGCAAAGAAAAAAAGGGGAATTCACGCCTTTTAGTTCTCGAATTTGTTTAACATGCTATAAGCGGCAAATTTGGATAGTTACAAATTGGGTGAAGCTGAGTTATTGAAGGCATATTAATTTGCCAAGTGCCTTAATCAGTCATCAATTTGCTTGGTAAATATGGAATGTTCAATTCTCTCGCTTTTGCCTGACAACTGAGATATAAAGATTGGATCAAATTTCCCTTGCATCTTGGCTGACTTAAGCAATCTGCTAACCCAAACAAAAGTTAAAAATGCCGCAAAAAAACTTGCCACAACCACAATAAGTTCATGCACATCGCTTAGCAGTACCTGACCAACAAATGCCACTAAAATAAGTGACAAAAGTGGCAATAGATAAACCAACATGGAGGCAATTAAAAGATTTTGCTCAGGAATTCCAATTTTTACCTGTTGCCCCATTGCTAATGGTTCTGGTGTTTCCACATAAAATTGTTGTGTTTTATTGCTAAACGCCTTTGCTATCGTGCTGGTGCCGCAATTGTCTTTGACTTGGCAATGACCACAGGTTGTTTTAACTTGAGTTTCTACTAAGGCTTTGGAGCCAAGAGATTTAACTACAACCGCAATCTCTTCAATCATTTTTGATCTACCAAAATAATAGAATTAGCAATTTTATATGCAGTTTGACTTGGTAGTCGGCCTAATACTGTCACTTGATATTGGCCATCAGACTTTGTTACCACGGCATTTAAACCAGAATGCCAAGATTGTTTTTCATCAAAGGCCAAATTGGCTTTAATCAAATAAATGGACACATCAATTAATCCATCAGATAGCATAATATACTCAGTTAGCTGGCCTGTGCCTTGTATTCTATGCTGACTTCTTTTGACCACTTCCATCCCCACGGGCATGTAACTTACATCCCACGAAAAGGGGATTTCTTGATTGGCGTAAACAGTCCTGACTTCGGGTAAGTAATCAGGATTAAAATTAGCAAATACCTGATCAACTTCATCACCAAATTTAATCTGAGTCATCTGAATCTGTTCAATCAACTGACCTTCAAGATTATAAGTATTTAGCTTTAATAACATGCCTGTGGTTTCATCAATCCATAAATGATAACCAAAGCGTGTTTTATCTTTACTGACTACTCGCACTTGTTGCGCCATTCTACCCGCAATGCGATTGCGCGCCATTATGATACTATCGTACCCCTTTTCTAACAGCTCAGAAGATCGCATCAAGGCGTCTGGAATCGGACTGCGAACATAATCGCCAGCAATGCTATAAGCGGGATATCCTGGTTCAATAATACTGACCTTACCCTGATAAGCGAACTGTTCAGACCCTGGCCCATTCAACAAACTCAATTGTTCTATAGGAATACCGTCTTGGGTTTTACCTTTGCGCCATAAATAAGGCTGTGTTTCTTTTTTATCTGTGTTAACAACAAAAAATGCTTCAAATGACGCATCATCGATGCTTAGTGACATATATTTAAGCCAATCGTCAGCTGACGTGAAATTTCTAGTATCACTCACTTCTGGCTGAACATCTGAAGGTTCGTTGGTGGGCTCTGTCGCTTGGAAAGCTGAACAGACACAACTAGTGAAAATAATAAACGCACTCAAAATGGTGCGTTTATTTAAGATATTTTTTAATAACGACATGAAAATTACTGTTCTGGATTAGGCTGCTCTTGTTCTTCAACCGTTTCTTCATCTTCGGTAGAAGATTGCTTTAAGCGCAATTGCAAATCGTGATCATTCAACAATGCTGTCATTTGTTTAATTTGCAATTCTCTTCTTTTCGCTTCTTGGTTTTGAACATTGCTAGAGGTTTCAGAGAGACTAACAGGCGTCAATCCACCAATAGGTCCAAAAGGCGATGGAGCAGCTATGAAAGGCTGTGCTTCTTCAGGCTGATTGTATGACTGGAAACCAAAAATCACGACAGCAGTAACACAGGCAGCGGCTAAAAACTGAGAACTTTGTTTGAATAACGGAATAACTGACGCCATTAACGGGCTTTCTTTCCAGCTAGGTTTGGGCGCTACTATGGGTAACTCGCTTTCCAAGGCTTCAGCCACTCTTGCGCTAATGTCAAAACCAAAATCTTCTGACGCGTCGCCTCTAAGCAGATCCCGAGAAAGGTGGTAACTCTTCCATTTTTGGCTCATTTCTGAGTCTTGCGAGATAGTCTTTATTACAGATGACTCTTCAACTTCACCATCCATTACTGCAGACAAATTTTCAAACTTTTGTGACATACACTGTTTCCTGTGTCTCAACAATCACTGTTGAGCTCTTATTTTGTCAGTTGTTGCTAAATTTTACAACCGTTGAGCAAACACTCTTTAGTCTAAATCAAAACTTCAACATTTTATTATAAATTCTTCGTCTTTCACTGTTATGACCTATTGTCTTACCAAAGGTTCGATAACAGAATCTAAAGCTTCTCTAGCTCTAAAAATTCTCGACCTTACAGTACCTACTGGGCACTCCATCACAGCCGCAATTTCTTCATAACTTAAGCCTTCCAATTCACGCAAGGTAATAGCCACACGCAAATCTTCAGGTAACTTATCAATCGTCTCGAACATTTTCTGTCTTAACTCTTCTGACAGAAGATTTCGTTCAGGCGATGCGTTTTCTTTGAGTGCATCGCTTCCGTCATAATAATCAGCTTCCTGAGCATCAACATCGCTAGCAGGCGGCTTTCTACCAATTGACGTCAGATAATTCTTTGCGCTATTTACTGCAATTCTATACAGCCAGGTATAAAACGCGCTTTCTCCGCGGAAATTGGGCAACGCTCTGTACGCCTTAATAAACGCCTCTTGGGTAACATCCGCCACATCCCCAGAATTTTTTACATAGCGAGCAACAATATTCATTACCTTGTTCTGATGTCTCACCACTAGCAAGTTAAAAGCGTTCTTATTTCCTTGCTGTACTAATTTAACCAACTCGTGGTCTGTTTTTTGCTCGCTCATGTAAAGCCATGACTCCTATTTTCTATTTTATGGCTTCGGCAAGTATTAAGAGTAGCCTTTTACATAAATAATAACTTCGTATATCGACTAGACTCTAGTATTGACCGATAGTTTTGTATAAAGTTCGATTTTATTTTCTGCTGTAGTGAACTTTTATCGCTATTTTTACATTTAACAAATTAGACGTCTTGAAAATTGTAGACTTTTTTATTTTCAAACACCTAATCCAAATAGTGGAAATAAGGGTTCTCTTATAAAAAAACAAGTAAAATTTTATGTCGACCACAGTTGAACATCGTTGCGATCTTTTAGTAATAGGCAGTGGCGCAGCCGGTTTAAGCTTAGCATTAAAAATGGCAGACCACTGTAACGTCATAGTGTTAAGTAAAAGCGATTTAGATGAAGGCAGTACGCGTTATGCCCAAGGCGGCATAGCGGCAGTGTTTGACCATGACGATTCTATCGAGAGCCATATTGAAGATACTTTGATTGCCGGCGGTGGAATCTGTAACCCGGACGTCGTACGCTTTACAGCGGAAAATGCGAAAACTAGCATGCAATGGTTAATTGGTCGAGGCGTTCCTTTTGACCAAGAGAAAGATGCTGAAGGTAATGCTAAATTCCATCTAACCCGTGAAGGTGGTCATAGCCATAGACGTATACTGCATGCTGCCGATGCTACAGGAATGGCAGTACAAAATACCCTCTCAGAGAATGTTGCTCATCATCCTAACATTCATTTATTCGAGCGTTACAACGCTATTGATTTAATCAAGCAACATAAAGAAGACAAAAAATGCATTGGTGCCTATGTTTGGAATCGCAAGAAAGAGCAAGTAGAAATCATTCGAGCTCGTTTTATTGCACTTGCCACTGGGGGCGCTAGTAAAGTCTATCAATACACGTCAAATCCAGATGTGTCTTCAGGCGATGGTATAGCTATGGCTTGGCGTGCTGGTTGTGAAATTGCCAATATGGAATTTAATCAATTTCATCCAACCTGTTTATATCACCCTGATGCTGCAAACTTTTTGATTACTGAAGCTTTGCGTGGAGAAGGCGCATTTTTATGCCATGCTGATGGCACAAAGTTTATGCATAAATTCGATGAACGAGCTGATTTGGCCCCTAGAGACATAGTCGCAAGAGCTATCGATTTTGAAATGAAACGCTTGGGTGAAGACTGTATGTATCTGGACATTAGTCACAAACCTAGCGACTTTATTGTCAAACACTTTCCAAACATTTACCGCAAGTGCCGCTCTTTGGGAATTGATATCACACGCCAACCTATCCCAGTTGTTCCAGCCGCTCACTATACCTGCGGTGGTGTTGTTACTGATCTAGATGCTAGAACCAATTTAGATAATGTGTATGCCATAGGTGAAGTTGCCTACACCGGTTTACATGGGGCCAATCGGATGGCAAGCAATAGCTTGCTTGAATGTGTGGTGTTTGCCCATGCTTGTGCCAAGCACATGCTCGAACACTTCGATATCCCTCATGCACCTTGCGAAATAAAACCTTGGGACGAGAGCCGAGTAATTAACTCTGACGAAGTGGTTATTATTCAACACAACTGGCATGAATTGCGTCTTTTCATGTGGGATTATGTGGGCATAGTTCGCACTAATAAGAGACTTGAAAGGGCTATGCGTAGAATAATGTTGTTGAAACAAGAAATTGATGAATATTATTCTAATTTTAAGGTTAGCAATAATATGCTGGAACTAAGAAACCTTGTTTGCATTGCTCAACTTATTGTGACTTGTGCTATGCAACGAAAAGAAAGTCGCGGACTGCACTATAATGTAGATTATCCGAATCAACTAGATGAATCAGGTCCCACAGTAATCCGAAAAGATACCCACAATAACTTTGTTAATCCAATAGACTAATGTTGCCTTTCATGTGAGATCTTGCTTTATTTCTGACAATTGACGTTACATCAAACGTCAGAAACTTGGCCTCCTGCTGTTGACGCAGGTTTAATTGACTGGGCAACATTATTGGCGTCATAAAATCGCAGTTTATTTGATACCCTTTCGCTGCCTCTGGCGATGTAAAAAACGAAGGGTTGGCTTGGTATAGGGAAGAAAAGGCTTTCGCTTTTGTCATCATGCCATGAGCGATTGCTTGTCTAAAGCCGAACAAACTTGCAGTAATCGGCCACAAATGGATTGGATTGTAATCTCCAGAGACTCTAGCGTAACGCCTACCGCAGTCTTCACTAAATCCAAAAGCGTCTATATCTACCACCTCACTTTGGTTTTTACCGGACGCTGCGCTTAACGCTTTAAATGTAGGTAGTGATTGAGTATCACTCTCATTTTTTTCTGTGATCCGAGCAAGATAATAACTTGTTCCTCTTATCGATATGTTGTCATTTTTCCGAGCTGTGGTAATTACTTCAAAAACCACCCCGCGCTTATGCGAAAACAACTGTCCAAAATGCGTAGTGATATGCATCGAATTGTCGATATTGGGCAAATTATAGACCTCGATTTGGTTCGCGATATGCACCAAACCTAAAGGTTTAAAAGGAAAAGGTTTACTTACCATCATGCGTAATTGCATAGGTAAAGAGAGTACCTGTACAAAATTAGGATGAATTAGCGTAGTTTGTAACTGATTCCAACCAGTCAGGCTGTTATAGGCATTAATTTGCTTGGTGGTAGGTAATACAGATGTGGACAACTTTATCTCAGGTAAAGCGATAGGCTGGATAAAATCCTTAGGAGTATACACTAACGCTTTCGCATACAACCCTATCATTTATTTCTCCCTGACTTGTGATAACCAAATAATATGTCGACAAATAGACCGGAATAGCCGCTCATTTATTTTACGTCGAAATAAAAGAATTGGTTTTCGTTTTTCTTCACATTCTAACCATATAAGCACTGCAAATGGGCTAACCAAGCTTTTCGCACCAATTTGTGCATCCTTGAATGCATTAACGTCTTGCCATCGAACTTTCATTTGTTTGGTTTGTAAACTTAAGCAAAGCTCACACACATCATAGGCAGTTGCAAGCCGTAACACAATAGCAAAGGTCAAAAGGTGGAATACAACTAGTGCCCAATCAGTCATATCGGCGGCCAAGTAAACATCGAAGAGAACAGCCATAATGAAAATAATAACAATTTCTAAATAGGCTGGTTGTTTAATTACCACCTTATCGGAGAACATGATTTATTCGATTTTAATTGATGTTTTAACCGTTTCAATCATTTGTGCAAAATCTGGCTGCGGACACTTTTGATGCCCCATGAACCACGCGAACAAATCAGGATCATCACTGGTCAGTAATTTCTCAAAGACTACTTTTTGTTGATAGCTCAAATCATCAAAAGCCTGCTCAACAAAAGGCATCAACAGTACGTCTAACTCCAACATACCACGTCTACATGCCCATTTAAGACGAGCTAAGCGTTTAGCTTCAAAGATTTCTTCCACAATCATCCTCCACGTAAAAACAGACAATATTTTATCACATCAAAATATATTCCACACTGTACTTGGGAATAGCTGGCAAAAAAATTCAAATTTACAGGAACTATTGTAATCTAACGCTTTACCCCCACACTATAGAAATAATATAAACATCGACTATGGAAACATTAATGCGAGATTTTATTGCTGAATTGACGTCATTACGCGCAATTCGAGTCAGTGGTGAAGAAAGTGCCAAATACCTGCATGGTCAACTTACGGTGAATACTGAACAATGGGAACCTAGACAAAGCAGGTTGACTGCCCATTGCGATTTTAAAGGAAAAATGTGGCAGCAAAGTTATCTGCAAAAATTTCAAAATGATTTTCTAATGATTGGTCATCATCAAGGTGCAGATGCATCCATAGAACAACTCAAAAAGTATGGTGTATTTGCCAAGGTTGATATCACCATCGCCGAGGATCTTTTTTTGGTGGGCGCTTCGGGAGAACAAGCTGAGAAAACATTAAGAAACCTGTTTTCCAAATTACCAACAAAACATCTAGAAACAGTTGAAGAATCTGTAGGCTCTATCACCCTAATAGACATTTCTCAAGCCCGCTACCTTTGTGTATTCACACATCAAGGTAAGCAAGTGATAGATGATGCTATGTCTACTGCCTATGCCCCTGAAGCCTATTTCGATTATTTAGAAATATCAGATTGCATTGGTAATGTGCAACAAGCCACTTGCAATGAATATGTACCTCAAATGTTTAATTTGCAGCTACTCAATGGCATTGATTTCAATAAAGGTTGTTATATGGGGCAAGAGGTAGTTGCACGAACTAAGTTCCTTGGTAAAAACAAACGAGCATTATTTCTATTAGAGGCTGATCAGGTACTAGAGAATCTTAATGCTGGCGATACATTAGAAAAGCAAATAGGCGATAACTGGCGACGCAGTGGTACACTTATAAGGTCTGCCGTAGATGACAGCACAACAAGGGTGCTGGCAGTCTTGCCAAATGACACTGAGTATTCAGATGTGTTACGCTTAAAAGATAGCGAGGTAACCTTCACTGTATTACCTCATCCATACGAATTTTCCAACAACGCCTAAGGTATAGGATTTTTAATGCAAATAGCGAACAATCATGTTGTTATCATCCATTACTCAGTAAAGACTGATAAAGGTGAAGAAATCGATTCGTCTGTGAATCAAGAACCACTCGCCTTTATTCAAGGCAGTAATTATATGATTCCTGGTTTAGAAGAAGCGCTTTATGACAAAGTTGCTGGAGACGAGTTTTCAGTGACTATAGCGCCAGATAAAGCATACGGAAATAGAAACGAAAATTTAGTGCAAAGAGTTCCTATCAGTATGTTTGAAGGAATGGACGTAGAAGTAGGAATGAGCTTCAGAGCAACGACAGATCATGGTGAACAATCTGTGACTATTGTTGATAAGGATGCCGAGTCAGTTACTGTAGACGGTAACCATCCTTTAGCGGACAAAACCTTGGTGTTCGATGTAAAAATCGAGGACGTTAGGCCTGCAACTGAAGAAGAATTAGCACATGGACACGTCCATGGTGTTGGTGGCTGTAACCATTAAGCCCAACGACAATTAAAAACAGCGATTGGCATCGTCCAATCGCTGTTTTCCAATCAATCTAAAGCCTCGTCATTTTCTTCACCTGTACGGATACGAATGGCTCGCTGTACATCAACGACAAAGATTTTTCCATCACCGATTTGCCCAGTGTTTGCACAATCTTTTATGATTTCAATAATGCGTTCAACTTGCTCATCTGCAACTACAAGCTCAATCTTTAACTTAGGAATAAAATCGACTTGGTATTCAGCACCACGGTAAAGCTCTGTATGCCCTTTTTGTCTTCCAAAACCACGCACTTCAGTAACTGTCATACCCGTAATATGCGCGGCGGATAAACCTTCTCTCACGTCGTCTAGTTTAAATGGTTTTATTATTGCTTCTATTTTTTTCATAACTAATCGTAAATTGTTGGTATAGGTAAGCGTTTATGTTGAGTACGAGTGTAGATATCAATTAATTTTTTATCAACTTGCTTATCGAAGTTTTTGCCTTCTAAGAAGTCATCTATTTGCTCGTATGTTAAGCCCAATGAATCTTCATCAGCTAATTGCGGATTTAAGCTCTCCAAATCTGCTGTAGGCGCTTTGTGGACAATTTTCGCAGGCGCACCTAAGAATAATGCTACTTGGCGTACCTGCCTTTTGCTAAGACCAAACAAGGGAGCAAGATCACAGGCTCCGTCGCCAAATTTAGTGTAAAAACCCGTGATATTTTCAGCCGAATGATCTGTGCCTAAGACCAAACCTTTAGTCAATCCTGCAATATCAAATTGAATAGCCATGCGAGTTCTCGCCTTGGTATTGCCTTTTACAAAATCATCAGCGTGTGGTGACACATTATAGCCACCAGCTTGTTTTAAAGCATCAACAGCCACTTGGTGAATAGCGTCGGCGCCTGGTTTTACATTAGTGGTTAAACTCATGCTAGGCTGAATAAAATCAAGACTTAATTGCGCATCCTCCTCATCCGCTTGTGTATCGTAAGGCAAACGAACCGCAATAAATTGATATTCTTCAGTCGCTTTTTCTTGGTTAAGTTGTTCAATCGCTAATTGTGCTAATTTGCCCAAAGTACAAGAGTCGATTCCACCGCTAATGCCTAACACTAGCGTTTTTAATCCTGAAGCGATTAACTGTTTTTTTATAAACGCCACGCGCTTTTCAACTTCATGGGCAGGATCAATAGAAGGAAGCACCTTCATCTCAGCAATAATTTTATCTTTCATTATTTTTTCTTATCAATGTCTTATTAGATGAGGGTATAAATTCTGCTAATAGGCAGGTTGAAGATATACCCAAGTTGTCCGATAACTTAGTTATAGTGTACTCGCTAGCAGAAGGGGTTTGAAGTGTTAAGTGAGTTAAGAACAGAAAAACGACAATTAGGTGTAACATTGCTGGAAATGCTAATTACTTTAGCTATTGCCGCAATATTATTGACTGTTGTAGCTCCTAATGCGCAGCTGATTGTCAAGAAAAACCGTATCGCCGCAACTATCAACCAAACCAGTGGCGCCTTTCAATTCGCGCGTTTCTCTGCCATAGATCAACAAGCTGTTAGTGTTATTTGCCCCTCTTCTGATTTTGCGACTTGTGACAATACGAATTGGGATTTACCAAAAATTGTGTTTATTGATAGCAATTTGAACGGCAATCGTGATTCTACAGAAGCATTGCTATTTACCACAGATGCAGTAGATACATCGAACAATTTAACAGGTCCAAATATAACTATTGCCTTTGATGCATCAGGTTCAGCGAGTCTAGCTACCAATCTTCTTTTGTGTACAGAAGATAATGATGCAACCTTAGCTAGAGAGTTACGTATCAGTTTTCAAGGTAGAATCAAACTAAGTGAAGACAGCGATAACGATGATGTTCACGAGGATAGCTCTGGCGATCCCCTAAGCTGTAGTTAAATTCTGATCTAACGAACAGTATTTTACATTACTCCATCACTTCATACTTAGGTTTACGCTTAAGAATGGAGAAAAACTTTGCGGCATCAACGTGGTGTGACTTTATTAGAACTAGTAATGGTAATTTCAATTGCCAGTAGCCTCTATTTTTTTGCTATTCCTGGCATTCAAACAATAATTTTAAAAGCAAAAATCATTAGTGCAGTAAACCAAATGAGTGGTCTTTTACAATTTGCTCGATTTAGTGCCATTAATAACAATATCAACTCTGTTGTCTGTCCCACAATTAACCTTAAAGACTGTCAATATAATGATTGGACATCGATGATAATGACGTTTCCTGATAAAGATTTTGATGGCTATAGAGATGACGATGAAGATTTACTGAGAGTTATTCAAGCATCTGATGATCAATTAATTAGAACAGGACCCAGCAGAGCCATAAGATTTCATAGTATTGGCGACTTATCTTCGCCTTCAAGTATCAGAATTTGTACCTCTAAAGATCAGCAAACTATGTCTAGAGGAATTTATTTAAGTCTACAAGGGCGCGTACGATTGAGCACAGATGCGAATAAAGATGGGATACATGAAAATGGCAACCAAATAATCAACTGCGGTTAGTTAGTCTACAAACACGCTTTGATTTCGACCATTGCGCTTAGCCTTATAAAGCGCCTCGTCCGCCCTATCGTAAATTTCTAGCCAATCATGATCAGAGTGTTGCATTTTGGCGAGGCCAATACTGACAGTGATTGTCACCTGCTCGTTCTTAAAGTTTACTTCAGTAGAGGAAACTAATTCAGTAATTCGATTTACAATCCTTTGCACTTCTAGCACTGTGGTGTTACCAAAAATAATCACAAATTCATCACCGCCTATTCTAAAGTGATTATCATAATCTCTAGTTAACTCACTTATTTTATGACACATTTTTTGAATAACTTTATCTCCTACTAAATGCCCCTTACTGTCATTCACATTTTTGAAATTATCAATATCAATACACACGAAAACTAATTCATTGTGCTCTCTACGGGCTCTCTCGAATTCAGCTTTAGCAATCTTATGCAGAGCATGACGATTCAACCAGCCAGTCAGATTATCGGTAATAGATAACTGTTGTAATGCGATTTCTTTTTCCCATTGAATGAGAGTTACGAATCCGATAGTCATTAAAAAAATAAAACCAATTACTGATAAGCTTCCAGAAGTTTGCATAAAATCCTGTCCCAGCAAACTCAATAAATCGATGTTTATGAAAGTTGACAGTGGTCGAATAAGGATGAGAAGAGAGAATATGCTAAGCACACTAATTAACGGCCAATAGGCTTTTTTTAATTCAGTATTCTTCGCTTTGTACAGGGTAAAAATACTCAATACATTAAACCCTATAACAATCGGAAAAGTTAATAGTACTCTGTAGTCGTATGATTGATTGATAGAGGGAATCCAACTTATAAACAAAACACTTAGCACCACGGCAGCCACTGACAGTATTGCCGACCTATGTTTAACATGGCGCCGAATCCCGCTGTAAATAAAGCCGAATGCTGCGACAAAAAGCACGTTACCTATACTAGGAAAGAAGATGGTGGGCGTTTCAATGAGGTAAATAAAAACAATGCCCATAAAATTGGACAAGGTAAAACATAACCCGGCGAAGGACCAGTCAACAAGACACCTCTCATCTGGCGTTGTAAGAAAGGTAGCCACCATTGTCAGTGTCATAATAAAACTGACAAGTCCATTGCACACAAGAAGTGTATAAGAGTCCATTCATTAATTCCGAAATTTGTTCCTAGGGGTTGGCGATCTGTCTTAAAGTAGATCCGTCCTTTTGTTTATTCTACTTCAAGCCTAGCCCTTAACTCAACCTTAGGCGCACTTAACAACTCCAGCAATATTCCGTACTTTCAATGGTGCCATTGTTGTTCTTATCCCAAGCTTTTCTGCCATCACTAAAATAATAAAGGGCGCCAGAATCTTCCACAACAGTATCATCTACTGGGGTTGCTTTTAACTGGAATGTTTGTCCGGCTGTGTCCACAGCGTTTATCGTCAATGTATAAGCTTTGTTTGCCGCAGGTTCAGATGAAGGTGAATGGGAGGCAAAAATAGCAGGTGTTCCCGTATTTGCCCCAGCTGAGGCCGCGCCTTTGTAGGTAAAGGTTGAAGCATTATGCCTTTCCATGGCACTGGCAAACGCCATCAAATCAGACTGCACCGTACTTCTAGAACTTGAAGCCATTGAACTTTTGTAACTTGGATACGCCACTGCGGCAATAATACCGATTATGGCGACCACTATCATAAGCTCAATGAGCGTAAAGCCTACAGTATGTTTTTTAGTGTTCATCAAATGCCTTCCTTACTATAATTTATTGATTTTCGACTTCAGTTTGCCAAGTGTCTTTTTGCACTCGTTCGAACCGCCCATAAATGTTTTGAGCCAGACATTCAAAGGCTGTCCCGCAAGCCTCCTCATTGCCATCTTCATCTACTGTGATAACTGCACTGACACATTCTGCGCCTAAACACACCACAGGTTTGATGATATTTTCGATCAGAATTTTGGTGTCTGGGGCTATACCAGTTTGCGCTAATTGTGCAGATCTATCTTGATGCTCTTCTACACCATTTTGATTTAAATCTGTGACAGAATTCGCATTAAACAAGTTAACTAAATAAGCTCTACTGTTACCTGTTGGCGGTGCACATAAACTATCGCTGGCTGATGCTGGTAAATAGGTAGTAAAAAATACCTTGTAGTCTATGATCAGTGGGGACGACAATACTTTCTCTCCTCCACTAGACAGTTTAATTCGCCAACCATTCTTTGATGCAAAAGTACTGGCAGCTAGATCTCTTTCCGTTTCATCTGAAGAGGTGAGTAAGTGAGCAGTCGCATCGTATAAATCATCAACAACATAAGGTGTGCTTGGGAATACAAACTTACCATACTCATCTTGCTGGTAAACACCTTCATCCTTGATCATGAAGAAATAATCTTGAATTGTAGAGTTCAGAGGACCCGCTCTAAAACCAGAACCCAACGCCACTGCATAGTATCGTTCGTCGCCTAAGCTGATCTCAGACACGTCTGGCGCATAATAAAAACGTCTGTTTTCTTCGGCACTGTCTCCACCCAATTGAGCTACTAATCCGCCTTTGACGAGATCAGTGGTCGACTCACCGTTGTATATGTCGAAGCGAAACAATTGCCCCCCCATATCAGCAGCATATAGATGATCAGCTAAACCATCAAAATCTCTATCAATTACCGCTATTCGAGCAGGGATGCTATATTCCATGTGGGGCAGCGTTAAGGTAGCCGCGGCATTGCTTGCTGACCATAATAAATCACCATTATTTGCATCAACAATGAATACACTATTACCGATAGTGTCATCGGAGCGAACAGCCTTGGCGTCCTGATTTTCATCATAACCTCCGCCTATGATCATGACATCTTTTACAGTGCCACCAATGTTTATTTTGGTAATGATTGGTCGTGACCATGTTTGACCTAGATTTGCGAAATCACCTACCCCGCCATCAATTTTATAAACAAATTTTGGATTTAGTTTTTCGGTTACGTCAAACACATAATAATTATTACCGCCTCGACGCTGACCTATATATAGCCAAACCTTGTCGTCGAAATGGCGAAGTACCATATCTCCATCCAAGCCATACAAATGGGTGAATGATGAACTATCTCTGTAAAAATCGTATAAGTTAGCTAATAGTTCTCGCGGAATAATGGCAAAATTCTCTTCCCCTGTAGCCGCATCGAACGAATGTAAGAATCCATGGTTAGTTGCCACAAAAATCGCACTGTCATTCGCCGAATAGTTGACTATGATAGGCTGAGAATGAATGGGATCTCCCATCATCATATTGATGTCAGTCGTTAAACCATCATTATCTTCATCATGCACATCAACGCCTCTTGCCCATTTTAAGACTTCTGAGCGCAAAGTAGCCGAATCAGGTAAAGTATCAACCGCTAAATCTTCAGCTGTGATAGTAGTGTTCCCTTCCTCAACTTTGTTAAGTGTGGTAAAAATAGTGCCAGCGGAGTCGCCAAAGGTATACACATTACGTACCAGATCAAGACGACTGATCGCGCCCCCTTGTCTTACATCGTTGCCATCGGCAAGAGGAGACCAAAAACTATGAGAATTCTCTGAGAAGAATCCAGTACCAGAATCTACCGCATTGAGGTTGTTTTTGTCTTTCACCACATCGCCTTCAATGCGATATTTTTTCAAATTACCCGGCCATACTGTGCCTTCAGAAGGTTTAAATAACGCAAAATACAATTCATCTCTATGGGTTAGTCGGTTTAACTGGTTTACCGCAACTCCCGGAGAAACAAAGGTAGTATTAACATCTTTAACTTGTCGTAAAATCGTCTCAAAAGCTTCAAGTAAAGCAGCACTGTCACTCGCGGTGTAAAAACCACCACCACTTTGTAACGCTATTTGATTCAAGAAATTATTGGCCGTCGCATTGGCAGCAAATCCAATGGTGTGGGTTATAATTCTAGCATCTATAACTGACTCTCCGGCATCGGCGATATTACGCACTAAATCAAGTCCGCATTTTTCACCACCGCTACCAGAACAACTTTCACCTAACAGAGCTTCAATTTCTGACACACTATGGTTGTTGTTGGCTTCACCATCAGACAGTAAAACAATATGATTATTGACCTGACACTGTAAATCTTGAATGGGTGAGATGTAGGTTGCTCCCGCAGGGATGTATTCATTCACACAATCATTAGAGTTTAGATTATCATCTGTACAACCGGTGGGACGTACGGAATCCGCGCCGATGTAGGAAGATCTATGACTTACGCGAGTTGCGCGCCGTACGGAATATGAAGTACTACTTTCACCGCGTTTGCGACCGTAATACACGTCTCTACCACCATAATACATAGTAGCTTCGTATAAAGTATCCACTATTGGCGTGTAACCATTTGCACTTAGCTCATCAACTTTGCCGATCAAATGTTGCCTTACGGTAGAGGTAGTGCCAGGGGTTGCATTTCCTTCGTATTCTATGACCAATCTTACTGCACCTGATGGCTTACCATTATACGAATACGCACCCCGCTTAGCATAACTGAAGTTCGACATCACAAACATCATATCGTTGTTGGGCTGCCAGCCTGGACGATTGACAATCTCTTGCACTATGCTTGTAACAGGCGGACTTTGGTAATCATTATTACGATACCAATTGGGAATATTACTCCAAGAGACCGAAGCTGCTGTTTTAGCTATATTGGCCAACATATAACGCTTATATGGGTGGAAATCTTTTGGATCATCTTCTGCTGCGCCACGTATTGTCATCTGAGCGCCATTGCTAGTGGCATTTTGATAGGCAGTAAATTCTAAATAGGCATTGGTAATAGTTGCACCTTGAGGTACCGCAATTTTTTTAAAACGAGTACCAATATAGGCGTTATTCCCTGCATCAAAGGTAAGTTCACTTCCTGTGGATTGATAACCATTTGAACGTTCTTCAGCATTTTCATCCTGCTGGTCAACTTGATAAATGAGTCTTTCGCTGACACAGCCAGTGGCAGTTGTATCGTCATAAGTAATAATAAGTTGTGGCGCTCGACTATTTCCATCCTCGTTTGAAAAAGCGCGTCTAGAACTACTTACGTCGGCACTTGTGCCTTCCAATAAAAAGCTCATATTGTTGTTACCGCACCAGTCGCCACGGTTTACGATTTCCTGTACCACGGCTGAAATATCAGGCGTTGCAATAACTTCATCCGTTAAAGGAAAACTATTGTCAGCATTCCAATTGATCACGGCGCCTGTTTTAGTTCGACTACTGATGTTATTAGTTGTGCTATCAAAGGTATTTGAATTTCCGACCGACTCACCAAAAATTCTAATTTGGCTTACGCCAGTATTTATCCCAGCGCTTGTAAATCTTATAACAGCACTGGTAATGGTGGCGCCTCTTGGAATATTAAGTTCCTGAAAGCGTAAACCTGTCCACACGGTATCTGTGCCATTTGTTAGTTCTAACTGACTATCATTTCGATACACATTACCACCGACTTCAAAGGCATCATCACTGCCCGCGGTAACGGGTACTATAAGTTCCGGGGAAATCGATGCATCAATACCATTGATCGGAAATAATATAGGCCCACCGTAGTCTGAAAAACGCATTAATCCTGCGTTAATGTTAGTAGCATTACCTAAAGCGGTTCGCAGTGCGTTTTGCACTTTCTGCATTCGTGATTCAATACCATCGTCTTTAGTTCCCATAGAACCAGAGGTATCCATAATAAAAAGTACATTTGGATTGTAGGTAACAGCGGCTGACCCTGAACCTGTATAGATTTCGAGATCATCGGCCAAAACGGTGAACGAAATCATGCTAGATAGAAATAAGGCTACAACAAATGAAAATGAACGTTTCATATTCATAAAAACCCCCACTTAGTTAGACGCAGGTGCGAAAACAGCGGCAGATAATGTGTTTGCCACAGCATAACCACTACCATCGGCTTGACCGCATCCGCGCACTAAAAATACATGACAGTTAATATTTGAACCGCCAATTACATTACTTGATCCTCGACAAGCTTGCTCTCTAACAAACACAGTCTTTGACCAAGAGTTTATTGCTGGGCTATCGCTATACCTTGATATCGTCGTATGTCGAGTATTGAAAGTCATACCGCTTGCGGTAGTATTGCGAGTGACTCGATTGTCATCGAAACAACTTAAATCTTCGGTCGCAAGATCAATCGCATTTGCTTGTCTAGCTTCAGACAAGGGATCCAATAATGCAGGATCACTCAATAAACCCTCGTCTTCCGATTCAAACACAACACCTGCGATGGCAGCTTCAGCTGCATCAAATGCAAATGAACGTTTTTCTAAAGACGTTGCCATTTTAGTTTGTAGCACACTACTTGATACCGAGCTGATACCTAAAATAGTAATAGAAAGCAGAACCAATAGTGCGAACACCATAACCAACCCATGTTGCTTATTCATGCACTCCCCTTAGCAAAGTTTTTTGCGTTTCTTAATGTAATTGTTGTTTCAAACGCCTTGTACAATCCCTTATCGGGCGCAGTGATTGTATCTTCGTTAAGTAATGTAAATTTGGCGGGTTGGTCAACGAAGCCATCGCCTTCTCCTTTTACAACAATGGCAATTCTTATCGCCACCACAAAAGCATTGTTATCCAGTGCATCTTCCAAATCACTCGCATCTATGTATTGGACCGGTCGAGTCACACCGTCTGTGTTGTTTGGAATTGTAATGCCATACATGACTTGAAAGCTCAAAACATCGTCGACTAGCGTAAAAGCAGCATCACCATTGTTACCTACTGCGACTTTTTGTCCACGCAGAACACGACCGTCGAAGCCTCTGCATTTTAGTTTTCCATCGTCTACAAAATATTCATTTACCACAAAAAATTCTTGCTCGGCTAAGTAACCAAGTTTATAACCTCGACAATCGCGTAAACCTTGCTTTGCAATGACTAGGGTATCATTTGCACCATCGGCTCCTTGGATAGAACCTAGCGCTGGGCGATTTGCAAAATCATTGGGAATCGCCACAGCATGATTGCGAATAAACACGCCCTCTTCGGCAATATCTACAAGGCGACTTAGATTGGGATCGAGCGGATCATAGAACCCCGTCATAAGTACGTCTTGGCGAATACGCGATATTATGAAACGGCCATTCTCTTGAGCACTGGCGACTGCTTTATTTAACTTATCAGTCACGCTATTACTGACCAAAATTTTCACAATCGCAGATGCGATCATAAGCCCTAGAGCAAGCGCTATCATTAATTCAACTAAGGTCACACCTCGCTGTTTGGATATGGAAGAGTACATCCTCATAATAAAATCTCCACCACCACACAGTCGTAGTCGTCAGAACCATCTGAATTACATGCACTATTGGCAATTCGGTCTTGATTTTGCCAACTTGGTGCTGGCCATTTCACCATAATTTGTTGAATAGAACCGGCAGTACAGCTATCAGCATCAGTATCATCTTTGTCAGAACAATTAACAGAAATTGTTGCCGCTGGATTAGAAGCAACGGTAGCGCAAGACATTTGATAGGCATCGAACACGGCAAAGTCGCTAGCACTGCATTCACCAGTTAAACAATTTGGGACATCAGCGGGAATAGATAAACAGAAACAGTTGTAATCAGAAGCGCTGGAACCACAACTTAAGTTATTGAAGTTGTAGTTATTCGCATTGTAGTAAGCATTGTCAACGATAAAGCCATCAGTTACGTCTGATGCACTAACACTAGCTCTCAAGCGTTCAGCCATTTGCTGGGTTACCATAACAGCCTGAGTTCTCGACATTGCATTCTTATTTGAAAAGGATCCAATAAATTGCATTGATACAACACCCAACAATCCAATCGAAAGCACAAACAATGTCACCAAGACTTCTATCATGGTGATGCCTTTTTGATGCTGTACCAATTTTCTTTTTGCTATTTTCATGCTGATACCAATTACTATTGCCACGAAACCACTTTATTATGGAATCGGCAAGATTTGGTTATTCAGTATGAGTCTAACGTATATATTTGGAAAAAATACTGTACTGAAGAATAGATTGAAAAATAACAATAGGTAATAAAATCAGATAGATGAGATATCTATCTGACTTTATATGAGATATTTAGGAAACTTGTTTTATACGTAATTCTTTTGGCACTGCAAATTCGATACTTTCTTCGCGACCTTGACGTTCAGTAGCCTTGCTGGCTCCCCATTCAAGTAATTTATCAACCACGCCTTGCACTAGCACCTCTGGCGCAGAAGCTCCCGCAGTGACCCCCACATTAGAATTTTCTGTAAACCAGTCCTGTTTTATGCAGTCTTTATCGGCAATCAGATAAGCAGTTGATCCCATCTTCTCTGCAAGCTCTCGCAATCGGTTTGAATTGGAACTGTTTTGCGCGCCCACTACCAAAATTACATCACAATCCTTTGCCAGCTCTCTTATGGCATCTTGACGATTTTGGGTAGCGTAACAAATGTCATCCTTGCGCGGACCATCTATAGCAGGAAATTTTTCTCTTAGAGCTTCGATAACTTCCGCAGTATCGTCAACTGACAAAGTTGTTTGGCTACAGTAATAAAGTTCTTTAGGATTTTTTACTTCCAAGGTTGCAACGTCACTGGTAGATTCAACCAGATAAATGCCACCCTCAGGATTGTCATATTGTCCCATGGTCCCCTCGACTTCAGGATGACCATGATGCCCAATTAATACGCACTCAGTCCCTTTTTTACTGGCGCGCATAACTTCCATATGCACTTTAGTGACTAACGGACAGGTGGCATCGAAAATTTTAAGTCCTCTTGCTTCAGCTTCTTGTCGAACCGCTTGAGAAACGCCGTGAGCAGAGAAAATCACGATATTATCGTCAGGAATTTCATTCAGTTGATCGACAAAGATAGCACCTCTTTGTTTTAAGCCTTCTACCACAAAGCGGTTATGCACCACTTCATGACGCACATAAATCGGTGGTTCGAAAATTTCTAACGCTCGTTCCACTATAGTAATGGCGCGGTCTACGCCTGCACAGAAGCCTCTCGGATTTGCTAAATGAATATCCACAATTATTACCTTACGTCGATGATTTCAACATCAAATATTACATCTTGCCCAGCTAACGGATGATTAAAATCAACCGTTACGGAATGCCCAGCAACGCTTCGAATGATACCCGGTAGTTCAGAACCATCAGGTTGAGCAAAGCCCATAATCATACCTTCTTGTAAGTCAGCATCCGCTGGAAATTTAGTTCTATCTACATGATAGATATTATCGGGATTTGGCATGCCAAACGCATCATTTGCCGCTATTTCGAAAGATTTTGATTCACCTTTCTTCAAACCGCGCAAGCAATTTTCGAAGTTGACCGTCAGGCTTCCATCCCCCATTACCATCTTAGCAGGCTTTTTACCCACTCTGGTACTATCGACAGCTGAACCATCTTTTAGTTTGAGATCAAAATGCAAAATCACTTCACTGGCATCGCCAATCACAGGCTCACTACTCACTTTGTGTATCCTCTTTGTTTGTAAACATATCAATGATCAACAGTACTGCTCCAATAAAAATTACTGAATCTGCCACATTAAATGCCGGCCAATGAGAATTACCTATATAAAAATCCAAGAAATCGATCACATACCCATGCAAAACACGGTCAATAAAGTTTCCTAATGCTCCTCCCAAAATAAAGGAAAAAGCAATGGGTAATAGATTTTGCTCTTTAGGCGTTTTCTTCAACCACCAAACAATCAGAATACTAACCGCTAAGGCAATTCCGCCTAAAAAGTAACGTTGCCAGCCGCCCGCATCGTACAAAATACTAAAAGCTGCACCATAGTTATGCACGTATGTTAAATTGAAAAATGGCAAAATTTGAATCGATTGAGACAGCTCCATCTGTGCTACCACTGCATGTTTGGACCACTGGTCTAATACTAATGCAATCAGACTGATCCAAAGATAACGCAATCCAGTGTCTTGAAATACCTTAAGCATATAGTCTAGTTTCCCCATCTCCGTCGACGTTTACCACACAACGATGACACAATTCTGGATGCTCAGGTTCGTTGCCAACATCAGTCGTAAAATGCCAACAACGTGCGCATTTAGTACCTTCAGCTTTTTCTACTAGTACAGCGGCTTTGAGTTCAGGGTCTTCAGCTAAATCTTCAGGTTTCGCTGATAAAGGACTAATTTGCACTTCAGAGGTAATCAGTACAAACCTTAGTTCATCTTCTAATTTTGCAAGTTCTGACATTAGCTCATCATTTACAAACAAGTGGACGCGGGCTGCCAATGAACCACCAATCACTTTTTGGTTTCTTGCCTGTTCCAATGCGCTATTGACGAGGGTTTTAACTTGCAAAATACGTTGCCAGTACGCATTTGGTAAGGCTGGAGAAACTTGTGGGAATCCATCGTACCATTGACTGGTGAAAACAAATTCGTCTCTTTGCCCAGGCATCACTTCCCACACTTCTTGAGCAGTAAAGCTCATAACTGGCGCCATCCATCGTACAAGGGCTTCCACAATGTGATAAAGAGCCGTTTGGCAGCTTCTTCGGGCTAAACTGTCGCCTTTTGCTGTGTATTGTCTATCTTTGATGATATCCAAATAAAAACTACCCAGCTCTATAGAACAAAATTGCGTGAGTTTTTGACTCACACCTAGCATGTCATATGCTTCATAAGCTTGTAGAATCTCTTCCTGAACTAATTTTGTTCTTTCAATGATCCAGGCATCAAGTGCGACTAACTCCTCAACTGGTACAAGATCTTTTGCAGGATCGAATCCATTCAAGTTCGCCAACAAGAAACGACAAGTATTTCGAATTCTACGATAAGCATCTGCTGCCCGTTTAAGTATTTCATCACTTACGGTCATTTCGCCTCTATAGTCGGTTGAGGCCGTCCATAAACGCAAAATATCAGCACCCAGTTTATTGGTAACTTCTTGTGGCGCAATGACATTACCTAAAGATTTAGACATTTTGCGCCCTTCTGCATCCACGGTAAATCCATGGGTCAACACTTGTTTGTAAGGGGCACGTCCGTGCATTGCGACTGAAGACATTAGGGATGACATAAACCAACCTCGGTGCTGATCTGAACCTTCTAAATATAAATCTGCACTGGCAGGAATATCAGCTCTTTGATCAACCACAAAAAAGTGAGTTACACCAGAATCAAACCAAACATCTAGGGTATCAGGGACTTTTTCGTAATCTTGCGCATCGCTACCTAGGAGAGATTCAACAGACATATCAAACCATGCCTGAATCCCCTCTTTCTCAATAGCTTGAGCGACCTTTTCCATTATTTCAGAACTGTCCGGATGAATCTCACCGGTTTCTTTATGAATCAATAATGCTATAGGAACGCCCCAAGTTCTTTGGCGTGAAATACACCAATCTGGACGTTGCTCAACCATGCTTCTTATGCGGTTTTCGCCCCACTCAGGGATCCATTGAGTTTTCCCAATCTCATCTAAGGAAGCTTGGCGTAGTCCTTTTTTATCCATACTCACGAACCATTGCGGTGTTGCACGGAAAATAATAGGCGTTTTATGGCGCCAACAATGTGGGTAACTGTGTAAGTATTTTTCATTTAATACTAGTGCGCCCACTTCGTCTAATTTGCTGACAATATTCGCGTTAGCTTTAAATACATGTTGCCCGGCAAATAATGGCGTATTATCCAAGTACACCCCGTTACTTCCCACTGGGTTATAGACCTCAATGTTATATTCTTTACCTACATTAAAGTCATCAACACCATGCGCAGGCGCTGTATGCACACAGCCCGTACCCGATTCAGTAGTAACGTGTGCTCCTAAGATTAACGGCACCTGAATATCAAGTAATGGATGTTGTAGTTTAACGAGCTCAAGATTTTTGCCCAGCGTTTCCGCCACTATGTTGACATCTGATGCTGCGTATCTTTTTGCACAGGAGTCAACCAAGTCAGTAGCAAGTACGAAGGTTCGCTTACCTGCTGACAAGGTCATTTCGACTAGGCTGTAGCTCAATTCAGGATGTATACTTACCGCTCTATTTGCAGGAATTGTCCATGGTGTTGTCGTCCAAATGACTACAGCTGCATCAGCCACTTCTGGATGATTATCAAATGCTTTAGCCGCACCTGCGACATCAGCAAAAGCAAATGCTACATCGATTGCAGGAGACTCTTTATCTTTATATTCAACTTCAGCTTCAGCCAGTGCAGAGCCACAATCGGTACACCAATGTACAGGTTTAAAACCTTTTTCTAAATGACCAGAAGTGACAATTTTTGCAAGCGCTCGTACTATGTCAGCTTCCGATTTAAAATCCATGGTCTTATACGGATTTTGCCAATTACCTAGCACACCCAAACGGATAAAATCGTTACGTTGACCATCAATCTGTTGTTCCGCGTAAGCGCGACATTTTTGTCTAAACTCAGCGACACTTACTTTGACACCGGGTTTACCGACTTTCTTCTCTACCATTAATTCGATAGGAAGACCGTGACAATCCCAGCCAGGAACATAAGGAGAATCAAACCCAGACAAAGTTTTAGATTTAACAATGATATCTTTTAGAATTTTATTAACCGCGTGACCAATATGAATACTGCCATTTGCATAGGGAGGTCCATCATGCAAAATGAAAGGTTTTTTACCTTTGCGAGATTGGCGAATAACTTCATACAGATCTTTTTTCTGCCAACTTTTCAGCATTTCTGGTTCGCGCTGCGCGAGATTCCCGCGCATAGGAAACGCTGTTTCAGGTAAATTAAGTGTTGATTTATAATCACTCATATTGGTTTCCGTTATTATATTTATGTTGAAACAAGTCTCTCGCTTGTTTCGCATCTAATTCGATTTGTGTTTTTAACTGTTCAAAACTGTCGAACTTCATTTCGTCTCGTAGTTTGCCCCAAAATTCTACCGTCATATGTTTGCCATACAGATCCCCAGAAAAATCAAATATATGGGTTTCTAATTGCAATCTCTGGCCTAACAATGTGGGTCTCACCCCCAAATTCGCAACCCCTTGATACCGATTCCCGTCAATTCTAGCGGTAACAGCGAAAACTCCTGAGACCGGAGCTTTTTGTTTTTTGATGACAATATTAGCTGTAGGAAAACCGATGGTTCTTCCGTTTTTTTCACCGTGCACAACTTTCCCAGAAAGTGCATAAGGGCGACCTAGCATAGATTTAGCGTAGGCAAAATCATCGTTCGCTAAAGCTCTTCGAATCTCAGTTGACGAAATTCGACAATCATCTAAACGATAACTTTGTGTGCTGACAACTTTAAATCCAGAGTTTTCACCAGAAGATTGTAAAAAAGCAAAGTCTCCCTTTCGCTTGTATCCAAATTTAAAATCATCTCCGACAACCAAGAACTGCACACCTAGTTTTTCAACCAATAAATGTTGCACAAATTCTGTAGGGGATTGTTTTGAAAATGTTTCGTCAAAACGTACACATATCAGGCGTTCTATCCCTATTTGATCAAGCAACACAAATTTATCTCTTAGAGTAGATAATCGCGCAGGCGCAAGTTCTGGCGCAAAATACTCCTCGGGTTGAGGTTCAAACACCATTACCGCCGCAGGCACCCCTAGCTCTCGCGCTTTCTTTACTAAACTATCTAGCACTGCACGATGCCCAAAATGAACGCCGTCGAACTTACCTATAGTAAGTACACAGCCATGATGTTCAGGTTTAATATTTTGAATACCGCGGATCAGTAACACTGAAAGTTTTATGCCCCAATTAAATCTTCGAACTGCTAAGGCCTGAATATTTTACAGCCTCAAACAAAACGCCAGATTATAAACGTAATCCAGCTATTTAACCAAGGGTTTAAGGGGAAATTTGTCCCTCAAATAGTAGTCAAGCAGCCTTTATCTCTGCCAAGGATTAAAGGAGGGCTAAGCAGCATCAGTTATTGGCGCTCTGATTACGCATTAAGTGCCAAGGTTTTATTCCTAAAATCAATAGGGAAATCAAATAAGCAACAACTCCCAAGCCTATGGCAACAGAGAGATTTTCAACCCTTTGTACAAAGGTTAACAACGCCCAATCAATACGAGCATTCCACCACAACACCAGCGCACTCATTATCACTGTTGCAAAAGCCACCTTGACAATAAAAACCCAAGTCGATTTTGAAATAGTATAAACACCTAATTTATTCAGTCGTAAATACAACAATAATGCGTTTAATGAGCCTGAAATTGCAGTTGCCATAGCTAAACCGACGTAGCCAAAAGGAACAGCGAGAATAAGATTAAATACCATATTGACGACCATGGTAATAATTCCATATTTTACTGGGGTCTTTGTATCTTGGCGGCTATAAAAAGCCGGCGCGAATATTTTAACCAGCATAAAGCTATAGAGCCCACATCCATAAGCCATAAGACTGAAAGTAGCCATACTGGCATCTGAAACTTCAAAAGCGCCTCTTTGGAATATGACCAATAACAATGGAAACGCGAGAACACATAGGCCTGCAGCGGCAGGAATTCCGAGCAAAGAAATGAACTTTAGCGCCCAGTCCATTGTGGAGGAAAAGGTTTTGGCATCATTTTGCACGTGATTTTTTGCCAGCGAAGGTAAAATCACCGTCGCTATTGCAATCCCAAACAGTCCCAGCGGAAATTCTAATAGCCGATCTGAATAATATAACCAACTGATAGATCCTGTGACTAAAAAACTCGCAATTAAGGTATCCAACAAAAGGTTTATTTGACTTACCGACACACCAAAGAGTGCTGGTATCATCAGCTTTCTAACTTTGGTAACGTAGTTATCACTCCAGCCCCATTTTGGTCGAACGAGCATTCCACTTCTGTATAAGAAAGGAATTTGAAATGAGAGTTGAACGACACCTCCCACAAATACTCCCCAAGCTAGTGCGAATGCTGGCTCTTCCACATAAGGTGTTATCGCATAAGCACACCCAATAATAGATACATTCAACAGAACAGGGGTGAATGAGGAAACAGCAAATTTATTCAGCGTATTTAATATCGCCCCAGCAAAGCCTGTCAGCGAAATAAATAATATGTAAGGAAAGGTGATTTTTAACAGGGTTGCAGCGAGAACAAACTTTTCACCGTCTGGTTCATCGTTATAATAATCTAGAAACCAACCAAAACCGAAAAGTGCGGTAATAACTGGCGATAACACTACCCCTATAATAGCGGTGAAAAAAAGAATAATCCCCAAGGTTCCTGAGACTTTAGCGACAAACTCTTTTTGCCTTTTTTCGTCTTCATTTTCCACTACTTCGGTCAAAACAGGGATAAAGGCCTGCGCAAAAGCACCTTCAGCAAATAAACGACGTAAAAAATTAGGAATTTTATTGGCAAAAAAGAACACATCAGCAGCAGCTTCAGCGCCAACGATTTTAGCTACCACGACATCTCTAACAAGACCAAGGACGCGAGATAATAGCGTCATGGTACTGACAATTAAGCCAGCACGAAATAATTTTTTAGCCACTCAACTTCCTTATTTTATCGTTCTTATTATTGAGATAGTAAATGTGCTGAAAGTTTAACAAAATCGGACGACGTTAAGATACCCACTAGCTTTTGTTCTGCATTAAAGACAACCACGCAGCCATGTTTGTTCTTGATAAAATAGTTTGCTACTTCCGCTAATGATTGATCAGTTGAGACAGTTTCAAAATCTTCTATCCATATTTCGCTAACGGAGGTTTGCATTTCCTGCTTTAATAGCTCATCAGCACCATGCTCTGTTAAAATTTTAATAACTCTGCTCATCATTGCTTTTTGAGTTACCAACCCTAGCATTTTTTGATTGTCATCATCCATGACTGGAATATGGCGAATTCCCTTCTTACTAATCAAATCATGGGCATTTTTCATAGTGTGATGGGGTTTTAAGGTAACCAGACTTTGCGTCATAAGTTCTGCTACAGTTCGCATTTTAACCCTCCAAAACGATAAAATTGCATTGTAGGGAATAAATCTTTTGGAATAAACCGATTTTTTTACATTAAATGCACTGATACATTTGACATCTAGCTTCAGAACTAAGATAATCTGCGCCCTTAATTTTACATAGAACAAATTTTTTAGGAGTACACCTTGGCTAACATTAAGTCTGCTAAGAAACGTGCGATTCAAGCGGAAAAGCGCCGTAAGCACAATGCAAGCCGTCGTTCAATGACGCGTACTTGCATAAAGAAAGTGGTTGCCGCTATTGATGCTGGTGACAAAGAAGCTGCTCAAAATGCATTTGCAGCTGCAGTACCTGTTTTAGATAGAATGGCGACTAAAGGTCTAATTCATAAAAACAAAGCTGCACGTCACAAGTCACGTTTAAATGCACAAATAAAAGCGATTGCTTAAGCTTTAGCTAGAACGCGTTTTTACTGCAAGAATTTGAAAAGCCGGTTAATATTTTATATTGACCGGCTTTTTAGTATTTCAATCCAACTTTTTGGCAAATTCGTATATTCACAAAGAACAGAAATCTAAAAGACTAAAATGCTTAAATTTTTATTTTTAATACCTGTGATACTGTATTTTGCTTGGTACATGTATCTGCGAAACAATGACTATACGATTCAACAGGGTAAACAGGGCTTTATTTACATCACTGTTTTATCTGGGGTGATATTTTTGTTTTTTGCCGTTACTGCAGTCTTTTTCTAAAAAAAACGCCGCTTTAAGCGACGTCTTTTTATAGCTACTTTGACAATACTAATTTGTGATACTTATATCCGCATCAGCTTTTAATGCTTCAACGAAATTTTCAAAGGTGCGTTGAGCTTGTTGGCTAGCATAACGTCCCTTGTATTGTGTGATTTCTTCTTCAGTTAACGCTTCCACCGGATTGATCTTATCAAGTTTAATCACGCCGACGTTTCCATTATTCAGGTTTACAACCGCACTCTTGTTACCTTCAATAGTGGAAAGCGCAAATAATGCTTCAGTAACATTTCTAGATACTTCTGCGTTATTTCTAGCTAATCCAGGAAGGACTTTCCATGATAAGGATTTTTCTGCCAACAAATCATCAGCATTGTCATTTTCCATCAAGCTATTTTGGACTTCCTGTGCCCACTGATATGCAGCTTGTTGTGCTTTCTCGTTTGTCAAACCAATACGAATATCAGCACTCACTTCATCTAATGACATAGTTCTTTGAGGCTGATGCTCAACAACTCTTACAACCATTACTTCGTTTTCGCTAATGGAAAGTAATTCACTGTTAACCTTATCTTCAGTTAATTCCGGTGAAAACGCAACATTTTCTACTTGAGGGAAATTAACAGAAGCCGGAAGGTTATTTTTGCCAAACAAATTGGTTTCTAAAACAGGTCGATCTATTAGCTCAGCTATTGGCGCTAAATCATCTGAAGATTCAAACGCAATTCGCTCTATCTCAGACTGTAAGGCATAAAATTCTTCTATTGCCTTATCGCGTTTTAAATCAGTAAAGATTTGCTCTCGAACTTGTTCTAGAGGATCAGTTTCAAGCGGTTGATACGAGGTCATTTGAATAATGTGATATCCGAATTCAGTTTCTACAATACCGCTGTAATCGCCCTCAGCTTCTAATGCAAATACAGCTTCCATAAAGGAATCTTCATAGTCACCTTCCTCTACAACGCCAAGTAAACCACCTTCTTCAGCGCTAACAAAATCGTCTGACAGCTCTTCAGCAAGAGTGGCAAAATCTTCACCATTGTTGAGTCTTTCAAGAGCAGCTTCTGCGCGACTTTGGGCATCTTCGCTAGTTTCAAATAGTATATGAGCGACAGCTCTTTCTTCTGGTGTTTGGAAATAGCCGATATTCTCTTGGTAGTAAGCTTGAATTTCGTCTTCACTCACCTCTACTCGTGGAAGCAAGTTATCAACAGAAAGACTGATAAAGGCTAGCCTTACTTTTTCTTCAGTATCGTATTGCGAAATATTAGCATCATAATAAGCCTGAATTTCTTCGTCAGTGACAGTGACTTCATCAATGTAATTGCTTGATGATACTTCTATATAACTGGCATCTCTTGTTTGCTTTTGAAGTTTTAATAAATCTTCAACCGCCTTATTGATACTTATAGTAGATCCGTTTATCGCTTGTCTTAATTGACTGCGCGTCAATTGGACTCGCATGTATTCAGCAAACTCGCTTGGTGTATAACCCGCGCGCTGAATAGACATTTGATAGGACTCATTTGAAAACTGCCCCGCGATTTGGAATTCAGGCATCTGAACAATGGCTTCTTTTATTTGCTCATCACTTACTCTCAGACCCAATTCTTTTGCTTTTTGTGCAATTAGTGCATCAGCAATTAAACGGTCGAGTATGCCAGCTCGAAAATCAGCTAGATATTGTTCGTTTGCAAACAAACTGGAAACAGCTTCGCCAAAGCGTCTTTCCATAGCTATGCGTTCATTTTGCATTGCAATTTCTAAGCTGTTTAAAGAAATTTCTTCTTCATTTACTACCGCAATTGCAGTTGACGCACTAGAGTTAAGATATCCACCAACTCCTGTAAATACAAAGCTTACGACGATCAATGCGACTATAGCAATCGCCCAAGGTCCGTTTAAGCCTTCTCTAATTCTTTCTAACATAGTTCAGAACTACCTTTCTATTGATTCTTTACAATCCACCGAATGGATTATACCGCGAGATATATGTTGAGGCGAGAAATATAGGGGTTTAAAACCAAAAAGGCGACAGTTTTTGCTGTCGCCTTTTTGAAAAAACAAAAATGCTTAGTTACAAGCGTCTTTAAGCGCTTTACCAGCTTTAAAAGATGGTACTTTAGCAGCTGAAATTTGGATAGTTGCGCCAGTTTGTGGGTTACGGCCCGTACGAGCAGCACGCTCACGTACGCTGAAAGTACCGAAACCAACTAAAACAACTTGATCACCGTCTTTAAGTGCTTCTGTTACAGAATCAGTTAGTGCGTCTAGCGCTCTGCCTGCTGCTGCTTTAGAAATGTCCGCACCCGCTGCGATTTTATCAATAAGTTGAGACTTGTTCACAATATGATCCCCTTCATTGTTATTATATTGCTTATTTAAAAAAAAATTATTGTTAAGTCGCAGCACAATCACGAACAGTTTATCAACTGCCTACGACTTTACACTGTTAGTATTCTTATGGCTCAGAGCCTTATTAAATCAGGCTCTCAGCTCCACCCCGTTAAGGTAGCACAACTGCCGACGATGTGAATACCTAAAACGTAAAAAAGTTAAAAAAAAACGTCTTTTTGTATATAAACTTTACTAAACAGGTTAATTTTTAACCGCTAAATCTGATTAGGATGCAGATTTAAAGGCCTCAACTGGATTTTCCAATGCAATATCCAGCACTTCATCTATCCATTTTACCGGATGAATATTAAGATCACCTTTGACGTTGTCTGGAATCTCTTCCAAATCTCGCTCATTCTCATGAGGAATAATCACAGTCTTAATTCCTCCTCTATGGGCAGCCAGTAATTTTTCTTTTAAACCACCAATTGCCAGAACTTCTCCACGTAAAGTGATTTCCCCTGTCATGGCGACATCGCATCGAACAGGGTTTCCAGTCAAGGATGAAACCAAAGCTGTACACATGCCAATACCAGCACTAGGACCATCTTTTGGTGTTGCTCCTTCAGGTACGTGAATATGGATATCACGTTTTTCATAAAAGTCTGAATTTATTCTGAGCTTTTCAGCACGTGAACGAACCACTGTCATAGCTGCTTTAATTGACTCTTGCATAACATCACCTAAAGAGCCTGTTGCTGTGGTTTTACCTTTGCCAGGCACCGAAGTTGTCTCTATGGTAAGGAGATCGCCACCTACCTGAGTCCAAGCTAAGCCAGTTACTTGACCAATCTGATTATTCTTATCCGCTTTACCATAATCGAATCTTTGCACCCCAAGATATTCTTTTAGATTATCTTGATTAACAACCACAGGTTTTTTCGACTTTTTCAATAAAATATTTTTTACTGCTTTGCGACAAATTTTGGAAATCTCTCGTTCTAGATTACGCACACCAGCTTCTCTAGTGTAATACCTTATTGCGCCGATAATTGCAGACTCTTCAATTTTCAACTCTTTGTCTTTAAGACCATTACGCGCCATTTGTTTTGAAATAAGATGACGTTTGGCAATATTGAGTTTTTCATCTTCGGTATAACCAGACAATCGAATGACTTCCATGCGATCCAATAAAGGTCCAGGAATATTCATACTGTTTGAAGTTGCCACGAACATAACGTCAGACAAGTCATAATCCACTTCAAGGTAATGATCACTAAACGATGAATTTTGTTCTGGATCTAATACCTCTAATAGCGCCGAAGATGGATCCCCGCGCATGTCAGAACTCATTTTGTCGATTTCATCTAATAAAAACAGAGGATTTTTAACGCCCACTTTGGACATTTTTTGGATTAATTTACCCGGTAATGATCCTATATAAGTTCGTCTGTGACCTCGAATCTCAGCTTCGTCTCTAACGCCACCCAAGGCCATACGAACATATTTACGTCCAGTCGCCTTCGCGACAGACTGACCTAAAGAAGTTTTACCTACCCCTGGAGGACCAACCAAACACAAAATGGGTCCTTTGAGCTTTTTCACTCGTTGTTGAACCGCAAGGTATTCAAGTATGCGCTCTTTAACTTTTTCTAACCCATAATGGTCATTATCTAGAACTTCTTCAGCTTTAACCAAGTCACGTTTTACTGCGCTTCGCTTATGCCAAGGAACAGATACCAACCAATCAATATACGAACGTACGACTGTTGCTTCAGCCGACATTGGCGACATCATTTTCAATTTATTGAGTTCTGCATGCGCCTTCTCCAAAGCTTCTTTAGGCATACGTGCTTCTTCAATTTTTTTACTTAATGCTTCAAATTCGTCCGGCGCATCGTCTAATTCGCCAAGCTCTTTTTGAATCGCTTTCATCTGTTCATTCAGATAATATTCGCGCTGGCTTTTTTCCATTTGTTTTTTAACGCGGGTACGAATTTTCTTTTCAACCTGCAATAAGTCAATTTCACCTTCCATCAGCGCCATCAAGAACTCGATTCGCTCATTGACACTTTTCATTTCAAGTACTTTTTGCTTCTCGGAAAGTTTCAATGGCATGTGAGCGGCCATGGTATCAGCTAAGCGGGCAGCATCTTCAATACCATTTAACGAAGTTAATACTTCAGGTGGAATTTTCTTATTTAGCTTTACGTAGCCTTCAAATTGAGAGACAGCTGAGCGAATCAATACTTCTTGTTCGGATTCTTCGATTTCTTCGTCTTCAATTAAACTAATATCAGCAACGAAAAACGGATCGATTTCAGTAAATTCTTGGATACTCGCTCTTACAGTCCCTTCAACCAATACTTTCACGGTACCATCGGGCAATTTAAGTAGTTGTAATATGGTTGCCACAGTTCCTATGGAAAAAACATCTGATGTTTCAGGATCATCTACACTGGCCTCTTTTTGTGCGACCAAAAATACTTTTTTGTCCTGATCCATCGCTGCTTCTAAGCATTGAATCGACTTTTCTCTTCCCACGAAAAGTGGAATTACCATGTGTGGATAAACTACGACGTCTCGCAACGCCAAAACAGGCATGTTTGTGAGCAAGTTTTTCTCGGCCATTATTCTCTCTTATCTCTCATTTTGTCTTTTTATATGGGGACGGGAAAACAAAGTTCAAAGTAGTAAAGCGAAAAAAAGGGTCATGTTTGACCCTTTTTTTTATTTTAGACGATCGCGTCACTCAGACGCTGCTTTTTTCTCGCTTCCACTCTCGTATATAAGGATAGGTTTAGACTCACCCTTGATGACAGTTTCATCAATGACAACCTTAGCAACTTCTTTGTTTGAAGGTAATTCATACATAGTATCAAGTAATACACCTTCTACAATAGAGCGCAGTCCTCTCGCACCGGTTTTACGATGCATAGCCTTTCTAGCTATAGCTTGAAGTGCGTCTTCTCTAAATTCTAGTTCAACATCTTCTAGTGAGAATAGCGCCGCAAACTGTTTAGTAATGGCATTTTTTGGCTCAGTTAAAATCTGAATTAATGCATCTTCACTTAACTCTTCCAAACTAGTGACTACAGGTAAACGGCCAATGAATTCGGGAATCAAACCATATTTAACCAGATCTTCTGGCTCCACTTCTTTAAACAAAGTAGAAAGGTTTTTCTTCTCTTCAGCTGTTTTCACTTCGGCACCAAAGCCTATACCAGCACTTTTAGCAGAACGTTGCTCGATGATCTTATCCAGCCCCGCAAAAGCACCACCACAAATAAATAGAATCTTACTGGTATCTACTTGCAAAAACTCTTGCTGCGGATGCTTACGTCCACCTTGAGGAGGCACCGAAGCGATAGTACCTTCAACCAATTTAAGTAGTGCTTGTTGCACACCTTCCCCCGACACATCGCGGGTAATCGATGGATTGTCTGACTTTCTCGAAATTTTATCGATTTCGTCTATGTAAACAATGCCGCGCTGTGCTTTTTCCGGGTCATAATCACATTTCTGCAAAAGTTTCTGAATGATGTTTTCTACATCTTCGCCCACATACCCGGCTTCCGTAAGAGTAGTCGCATCAGCCATTGTAAATGGCACATCCAGAAATCGAGCTAAGGTTTCTGCAAGTAAGGTTTTACCACTACCTGTAGGCCCAATTAACAAGATATTACTTTTACCGAGTTCAACGCCATTATGTACGTCTCCATTTCGGAGGCGCTTATAATGGTTGTATACAGCAACCGATAACACTTTTTTCGCGTGTTCTTGACCAATGACGTAATCGTCTAGATGGTTATGAATTTCATTTGGTGTAGGCAAAGCGTCAACCTTGCCCTTAGGCGAAATTTCTTTTATTTCTTCACGAATAATGTCGTTACATAATTCAACGCACTCATCGCAAATAAATACTGAAGGACCCGCAATCAGCTTTCTCACTTCATGCTGGCTCTTACCACAGAAAGAACAATATAATAATTTATTGCTACTGTCCTTGGTATGATCATCACTCATAATTATTGCCTATCCTATATGGATTTACATTACTTGTCGTTTTTACCGACTTCTGCTCGACTTGTTAACACACTGTCGACAAGTCCATAGTCTACCGCTTCTTGGGCACTAAGAAAGTTATCTCTATCAGTATCTTTAGCTACTTTTTCATAATCTTGACCAGTATGCTCTGCCATTAATCTGTTCATTTTCTCTTTAATTGACAGGATTTCTTTTGCATGTATTTCAAAATCAGACGCCTGCCCCTGGAAACCACCTAACGGCTGGTGAATCATTACTCTTGAATTAGGTAGACAATAACGTTTGCCTTTAGTGCCACCTGAAAGTAAAAAAGCGCCCATACTTGCTGCCTGACCAATACAAACCGTACTGATATCCGGTTTAATAAAGTTCATGGTGTCATAAATTGCCATACCAGCGGTCACAGAGCCACCGGGTGAGTTGATATAAAGATAAATATCTTTTTCTGGATTTTCTGCTTCTAAAAATAACATCTGGGCGACGATTAAGTTCGCCATGTGGTCTTCAACTTGCCCTACTAAAAATATAACGTTTTCTTTTAACAACCTAGAATAAATGTCAAAAGAGCGCTCACCTCTTGACGTTTGTTCAATAACCATAGGAACTAGGGCATTTGTCGGATCGAAGATTTCTTTATTCATTATGTCTCTTTTTAAAAATGCGTGACCGGTAAACTTGTTACTGTCAGATAAAAAAAATGCTCGGAATCTCCGAGCATTTAATCAGTTTCAAGAACTAAAAGTCAATGACTGCTTTGTAATTTACGCTTTTTTGTTCATTACTTCGTCGAAAGACTTTTTAACTTCTTTTACTTTCGCTTTACCAAGAATGGCGTCAATCGCTTGCTCTTCAAGGGCAAGGTTTTGAACTTGCTGCATTAATTCCTGGTTGCTTTTGTAATACTCGATAACTTCAGCTGGATCTTCATAAGCAGACGCTGTTGATTCTATAATGGCGTCAATTCGAGATTCTTCAACCTCTAATTTCTCTTGTTTGATAACTTCACCTAACAAAAGACCTACAGAAACACGACGTTTTGCATTATCAGCGAATAATTCAGCCGGTAATTCAGGAACGTTAGCGCCATTGCCTTGTTGAGCAAAACGCTGTTTAGCTTGTTCTCTCAACGCGTTAATTTCTTGATCAAGAAGTGCTTGAGGAACATTTAAGTCGTTCTTTTCAAGTAACTTAGCAATAACGTCTTCTTTCACAGCATTCTTAAGAGTCTGATCAAGCTCACGTTGCATGTTCTTTTTAACTTCTTCTTTCAACGCGTCAACACCACCTTCTTCTACGCCGAATAATTTGGCGAATTCTTCGTCAACTTTAGGCAGCTTCAGACCATCTACTTTTTTCACGGTAATCGCGAACTTAGCGTCTTTACCTTTAAGGGTTTCTGCGTGATAGTCTTCAGGAAAGGTAACTTCTGCAACAACTTCATCACCAGTCTTCGCGCCTACTAATGGCTCTTCAAAACCAGGGATCATTTGACCTTTACCTAGTTCTAATGGGAAATCTTCAGCTTTACCGCCTTCGAATTCTTCACCGTCAATGGTACCAACAAAGTCAATAACCACTTTATCGCCATTTTTCGCTTTACGCTTAACTTCACTGTACGAAGAGTGTTGCTTTTGCAACGTCTTCATCATTTCGTCAAGATCTTTCGCTTTGATATCAACAACTGGCTTTTCGATTTCTATCTCGTCTAACCCTTTAACTTCTACTTCTGGGTAAACTTCAAAAGTTGCAGCGAATTCGAAATCTTGACCATCTTCATCTTTAATCAAAGAAAACGCTGGCATGCCCGCTGGATTGATCTTTTCTTTCATAATTGCTTGGTAGAAGTTTTGCTGCATGACATCACCAGCAATCTCCTGCCTAACAGCTGCACCAAAGCGCTGCTTAATCACTTTTACCGGCACTTTACCAGGGCGGAAACCATTGATACGTTGCGTTTTAGCTAACTGTTGCAGTCTAGCTTTAACCGCTGAATCTACTGACTCGGCAGGCACCGTAATAGTCATACGGCGTTCTAATCCTTGAGTAGTCTCTACAGACACTTGCATTCTTCTACCTCAACTATGCGCTATCGCTGCGCTTTGTTTATCATTTATCTCAGTAGCCAAGGCTACATCTGAGGGCATTTCTTGCCCTGTGTTAAAAAAGGACGCCAGATTATACAGAGACACTATAACTGAGTCGAGCAGTTTGGTTAAAAAACTCTGCTTATTTTTAATGCTCCCTTTGATTCTGAAGAAAAAATAGGCGTTTTATCGCAAGAATTGCCTTTCTCCACTGCGCTTTGCACGATGATCAACCAAAAAAAACCTCTTTTTTATCACCTTTGGACGAATAGCGTTAATTTGTGGTGTATCTGTTTCCTTTGCCCACCAAATTTTTCTTACCTTATGCATCAGGGAAAGCAATCGCACTAAATTCCCTTACGAGATTGTTGTTCACATTAGTTATTAATTAAACCAAAGGAAATATGAAAATGAGAATTTCTAAATTTATTAAAGTTGCTGGACTAGCCAGCTCAATTTTATTCAGTAGCTTCACTTTTGCTTCTTCAGTGAACTTAGGTGAAAACGACGTTGCAATTCATGGTTACGACCCAGTGGCGTATTTCGTTAAGAATATGGCCGTCGAAGGTAATGCAAAATTCACAGCGACTCATGAAGGTGCAATTTATCGTTTTGCAAGTGCAGAAAATCGCGATTTATTTAAAGCCAATTCGGACAAGTATGCACCTCAGTTTGGTGGTTACTGTGCAATGGGTGTTGCGTTAAATAAGAAACTTGATGTTGACCCAAGCGCATTCTATATCGAAGACGACAAACTATACCTCAACTTGAATAAAGCTGTTCAGAAAAAATGGCTTGAAGACGTTCCTGCGAACTTAAAAACCGCTTACCGCGTTTGGGATGGCATCGAAGGTCTTTCTGTAGCTGAAACTAACGCAGAGGAGTAAGCACGAATGAGTTCGGGTATTCAGGGAATTTCGCAAACTGGACATTTATTTCCAGAACCCATTGCCATGTTGTGGTTCAGCGCGCAATGGTGCGGTCCCTGTAAACAAATTACGCCTGTTATCAATATGCTTGAACAGGCGTATGCCGGCACTGTCCGGATAGTCAAAATTGACGTAGATGAAGAAGTCGAGTTAGCGCAACAAATGGGTGTGCGTGCCGTTCCGACCATGATTCTACTTGATCGTAACAAGCGCCTCGATACGCATATCGGGGCTGGAAGTTTCGCTGAGTTATCTCAGTGGCTCCAAAGCAACATTACATTAATCGCATAACGAGGTAATAAAGATGAAAAATACGCAAACTATTGCAGCCGCCGCCCTAGCTATAGCGCTAACTGGCGTAGTCGCAGGTCCAGCACAAGCTGCCAGCAAAGAGAAGTGTTATGGCATTGCTGCCGCTGGCCAAAATGACTGTGGCAATCTAGCTGGAACCCATTCATGTGCAGGTCAATCGACAGTGGATAAAGATCCTGGCGAATGGAAATTGGTGCCAAAAGGCAGCTGTGAGTCTATGGGCGGAATGCTAAAAGCTGAAGCCAAAAAGCGTTACAAAGAGCAGCAACAAAAGAAAGACTAAGCGAGAACCCTAAACAGCGGAGGAACAAAGATGACCGAGATACACCAAACACATAAAGCAGTACGTAAACCCGCCCCCGTGGGAGTTGGTTTGCGACACGAGCATTATTCAACGGCGTTATTGAAGTCATCGCCCTCTGTTGATTTTGTTGAAATTCACGCAGAAAATTTTTTTGCAAAAGGTGGAGCAATCAGCCGATTGCTCGATCAAATAGTAGATACCTACCCAGTCAGTATTCATGGCACTGCAATGGGATTGGGATCAGCTCAAGGGATCAGTGCAAATTATCTACGAAAATTTGTCCAGCTAGTGAACCGCGTAAATCCAATATTGGTTTCTGACCACGCTTGTTTTACTTGGGGAGCGCTAGGCAATAATCCTGTTCATGCGGGCGATTTATTACCGCTCAAATATGACCAAGCAACTCTGAATGTACTGGTAAATAACATTGACCAAGTACAGCAAGCACTAGGTCGACAAATATTGATTGAAAATATTGTCACCTACAAACATTTTGAAAATGAAGACTTCTATGAAGCAGCGTTTCTAGCTAAGGTCGCGGAAAAAACACAATGCGGCTTGCTAGTTGACTTAAACAATATATTGGTCAATTACCATAACTTTTCCGATGCCAACCCTTTGCAAGCAGCGAAGAAATGGCTACAACATATTCCGCCACACCTAGTACAAGAACTGCATTTAGCTGGCAGCACTCCGGTGCAATCTGATGCATACATTGTGGACGACCACGGTCAACCTGTATCTGATGAATGTTGGGAATTGTATGAAACAACCCTTTCAATGTTTCCTAACGCAGCTGTCTTGATAGAGAGAGACAATAATCTTCCTAGCTGGACTGAACTAACCAATGAAGCAAAGCATGCTAGAGAAGTCGCAAACAAAAAGCATATGAAAGCAAAATCTTTGGAGGCTGCGTATGCCTAAGTTAACCAAATCAGCATTGCAATATCAATCTGGCTTACTTACCCAAGTGTTTACTTTTAACAACCCAGAAAAAGATAAAGGGCTGCAAATATACCAGCATAATTTACACATGACTGCATTGCGCAGTTTAAGCATTAGCTATCCAGTGTTAGAAAAAATGATTGGAGACCAAGCGCTTTTTATTTTAACGCGACGCTTATTGGACATTGAATTGCCTAAATCAGGGGACTGGGCTGATTGGGGAGCGAATTTACCTAGCTTAATTGCACAAAGCGAAATGCATGAAGATCATCCCTATTTAACCGATATCGCAGCATTAGAATGGGCCTTTCATCAGTCCTCCCGAGCAGCTTTTGAGGACTTAAATATCGGAAGTTTACAAGCGTTAAGTGAAGACGACTTAACCAATAGATATTTCGAATTACAACCTTCATTACGATTTGTATCCAGTGTGTTTCCAATTCACATTCTTTGGCAGTTACATCGTAACAGTGGAAGTTTAGATGGATTAACTAACCAATCACTGGAGAATGCAATGAATACTGAAGAAACAGGACTTTATATCGTTGGACAAACTGATTCTAGTCCACAAATTACCCAAGTTAGCGAGGATGAATATCAATTCATTCAAGGTATCTCTGAAGGCTTAAGCGTAGCTGCTTTATTAGAGAGTTTTGAAAATATTGATTTTGCACATTGGCTGACAAAGGCCATGCAGAGTCACTGGATTACTGGCATTAAATAGTTTATTCGACCCTCCCCCGGTCTATGCGGTGTTTCCTTGCACCGCTTTTTTTTCTTCAACTTTTCTCACACCTAAAATGATTTGGTGAATCGGATAAGTTTTTAGTACTAACTGACAACTCTTAATTTGATGCTTGTATAAAATTTCGCGCAAATTTAAACAGGTTATTAAGGTAACGACATGAGGAATCTACTCTTAAAATTTAAATGGCTTATCAAGCTAATTGTCAGCTTCTTATTTGGCATGCTCCAAACAGAAGTTATCGCGTTTACTACATCCCTGATGCAAGAACTTGCCAAGGTTGAAGTAAATATACTGCTTAAGCAGGTCTTGTTATAGCAAATCAGAATTATTGGAGAATTCGATATGAAATCTAAACATTATATTTTAGTAAGGCTATATATAGTGTTCGCACTTTTGTGTTATGCGGTAGCCAGTCTTGCAGACGCACAACAAGGTAAACAGCAAAGCCTAATCGCTCCTGATTTCACATTCAGTGAAATATCGGGCGAAGAATATACCCTAAGTGAAAAGGTTAGCGGCAAACCTGCCTTGTTGTATTTTTGGGCGACCTGGTGTCCATACTGTAAGAAAGCTACCCCTAAAATCGTTGAGCTACACAACAACTACTCAGACGTTATAGAAGTATTGGGCATTAACGTGGGAATTGATGACTCGGTAGAACTAACCCAAGCGTACATTGAAGAGTTTGACATCAAATTTCCAATCATGTTTGACCATGATAATTCGGTTAGTCAGTCTTACAACGTATTTGGAACCCCAGTATTTGTGGTTATATCAGATCAAGGCAAAATGCTATATAGAGGGCATGTGTATCCAGAAGGGATTGAACAAGCCTTGCAACCTACGCCATGAAAAATATGATTACCAACCTTAATCACAATTGGTTAAGCCTAATCACACAAGGGATACTGATAAGTGCACTTAAAACCTCTTTGCTTGTTGGATCCTTACTTATTTTAATTAACCAATTTGATATTTTCGTCGGTACTGCTGAATTTCATTTAGGTAAAGCAGCTCTTAGCTACTGTGTACCTTTTCTAGTATCATTGTACAGTCGAATCGCCTGCTTAAAAAAATAACCAAAGAGATGTTAATAGTCAGATATTAATGTATACTAACCTGTATACAAATAATGAGTATTAATATGACTAAAGGACGTAAAAGCAAGCGCGAACATTTAGTAGAGACGGCGCAACGCTTATTTTATCGTGAAGGTATCAAAGGCACAGGTATAGACACAGTACTTGAACACGCCGGCGTTGCTAAAAGAACCTTATATAATCACTTTAAATCTAAAGATGAACTTGTCATTGCAACCTTACAGAGGCGCGATGAAGAATTCATGAACATGCTAAAAACAGGCGTAAAAAAATTTGAAACTGAGCAACAAGGAGATCCTGCTTTTGCCCGCATCTTGGCGTTTTTCGATGCCATTGACGAATGGACAACCTCTAAGCAATTTTCTGGTTGTATGTTTATAAACGCATCTGCTGAATATCCGCGTCACGACCATCCAGTGCATGTTATTTGTGCTATGCATAAACGTCTGGTAATCCAATATATAGAAGAGCTTTTGAGTCCATTGTCGTTAGCTGACCCACATGGGATAGCAGTTCAATTAGCTGTACTTACCGATGGCGCCATAGTTAACGCTCATACAACAGTCAACAAAAATGCAGCGCAAGTAGCAAAAGAAATAGCGCAATCAATGCTAGTTCTGCACACGCAACCTCAACACTAAACTGTCAGCATACTGAATTATTCTGGCTCGTAACCTTCTAACGGGCCAAACAGAGTGAGACGAGACTTAATAGTATTCGCTAATTCTTCTGTGAGAATTTTAGGTGCGCGCTTTTGGTCGATACAATCATTGTATTCTTTTAAAGTGGTGTAAAAACCTTCGGATATAGCTTCCGAGAGTTTTTGTCGTGTATGCACTGATAGTTGGGCTATTTTACTAATAGAAAGATTACGGCTAAAACGCGCAACCTTTCGATAACAAAACCTCTCATTTACATAGCTATCGCTTCTTGCAATGAAATGTTCCATAAGAAGATACAAGAGAAAATTCAGATCAGGCTCAGGCAATAATAAAGAAAATTCACTTTTTTTATTTTCAGGCAATTCTGAGTGTTCTGAAAGCAGTAGGCGAAAATCGAGTAATATTTCGTTGTTATAGCGTTGTTCGATATTCATAACCGCTATTTTAGCATGATCAAAACTTACCCCCTGCAACAAGTTTACTAACGCCCGTCTAAATTGAGTAAAAGTTTGAGCTGGTTGTTGATAAGACATAAACTCAGCTTGCGCCACAATGAGTGGTAAATCTTGATGGGTGCTAAAAGGCGCGCTTTTTTTATTGTTTACCTGTATTTTAAACCTTTCTCTTATTTCGTGTTCGCGTGCCTTTTTAATAGCAAGAAAAATAGTTTGAATAAGCTCAGAGGTTGGGAACTCGGGTTCTATTCGCCACCGTCGCCCATACACAATTTTTTTCTTAGTTTGGGAATGAATTGGTTTAAAGGTGTCATAGCCAACGATACCGATTTGAACGAAAAGTCCAAATCCATCCTCTCCTGCCATAATGATGTAATCGTCATCGAAATCACAATCTAATATGATTTGCTGAACTGACGCTAAAGTATGTCGGTAGGATAAATAATGTTGCGGAATACATTGAGCCCCACTTTCAAGATGCACCTTAGGAGCATTTGTCAGGGGGCTCTCACCGATAATAGGGTCCCAATCCATAAATCATTCGCACCTAAGCAGTTGCTAACCTAGGTTGTGCATCCTGGCTATGCACTCTACCAAATGTAAAATAATCAAGAGAAAGTTTACCTGCACCCCATACCGTAATATGTAGCAAGATTAATCCCCAAATAATGTGACCATACAAGGCTGCAGCTGCAATATCTTCTAAACTTATGACAGCCACAATATTGACTATACCTAAACCAAGAGCACTAATCCGGCTTACAAATCCTAAGGCTAATAATACAGGTAAGAAAAGTTCAGCGATGGTAGCCAAATATGCAGACAATACAAAGGGTAACACTGGTACATGATATTCGTATTCAAACAAAAATAATGTGGTTTCCCAGTCATCAATTTTGGTTAAGCCAGAAGCAAAAAACACCCAAGCTACATAAAAGCGCCCTATTATGGCTAATACGCTTTGCAATGGTAAAAAAAGTGTAGCAGAAAGCTCGCGCAATCTAACTATGATTAAACTTAATGGTTTCACAATACAATTCCTTATTAAATGTCAGCTCTAAACTCAGTATTCTGGCAATTCGCCATTAGCTATAAGGTACTTTGAATTAATCAGCGAAAATAACCCGATTGTCTTGGATTTATAGCTGATCGTATAGATTATTCCCATTAGGTTCTGGATCTAATTGTAAGGGTTGACTTTTATCTCTCTTTGGTTTTTTTAACCACTGTTTTGGCGATATTCCCAGCTTTTTCCTGAATAATCGCGCTAACGCAGAACCATGTTCATACCCCACCATATTCGCTACCAGATTGACGGGTTTATGTGCTTCTAACATTTCTTGTGCAATAGCAATACGAATGTCAGTCAAGTAATCATTTGGAGTAACGCCTACAACAGATTTAAAGGTAGCGGCAAACCTTGAACGGGACATAGCCGCTATTTCAGCTAGGGAATCTACTGTCCAATTTTCTTCTGGGCGATTGTGCATAGCACTGATAACCTTCGCCATCATAGGATGTGTAAGTGCTGCTAAAATGCCGCCTTTCACTAATTCATTTTCTAAAACATAGCGTAATATCTGGAATAAAAATATCTCACTCAGCTTATCTACCATCACAGCTCTTGTCACTGACCGACTAAAAGCTTCGTCAAATAACCATTGCGCGGTTTGCGCAATGTAGGGTTCTAGATCTAAAGGTAAGATGAGTAAAGGTGGTAAAGCCTCTAATAACAACTTCTGGTTCGCAGATTCCATGCTTACAGTGGCGCACACCATTTCAGCTCCCTCTGATTGCTCTGCTAAAATTCTGTGTTCAATTGCACCTGGAATGAATATAACCGAAGGGACATTAATGACCTGTTTGTTTCCATCTTGCATCAAAATAGTAAGGCAACCCGATTTAAGTAAATGCAGGTGACCTTTTTGGTCAGATGAAAAAGACTGAATACCGCAAAGTTTACCGCTGAAGAAAACATCTGCCTTGAGGGATATCCGTCGAATTATATCTGTTATATTTTCCATTAAATGCTCTTTTTTCATTGATTAAAATTAAAAGGCTATCTATCACAAGTTGCCATTTCATTTTGGGCACTTCGATTCTGTTGTAACCATTGTCGAGGAGAAACACCCAATTTCTTTTTGAAAATCCTTACCAAAGCGGAACCATGTTCATAGCCAACCTCACCTGCAACAAATCCAATGGGTTTGTTTTTGGATAATAGTTTTTGCGCTAAGGCAAGTCTGAGATCTGTGATGTATCCATTTGGTGTCTGTCCCACCAGCATTTTAAAATGCTCAGCAAATTTAGACCGTGACATTGCCGCAATACTTGCAAGATTATTTAATGTCCATTGATGACCTGGTGTTTTGTGTATAGCTTCAATCACTCTGCGCATTTGAGGATGGTTTATTGCCGCTAGCGCACCCTGATGCAAACTACCGTTTTCAGTAGCATGACGAAGGATCAGCAACATAAAAATTTCGCCAAGCTTATCTATGATCAGTTCTTTACCAAACCTTTGCTCAAATACTTCTTCAAATAACCATTGGACCGTACAGGATAGAGAACAAGCTGGGCTGATTTGCAAATAAACGATTTCTGGCAACGCATTCATCAAAATCGACGATTCATGAATGTTAAAAGACAGACTGGCACTAATGATACTGGCAGCTTCTTGTCCTACAGATTCAAGATGATGCTGGCAACCTATGGGCAATAAGACAATGGAAGGTCGATCCAGCAAAATTTCCGACTTTCCTTTTCTATGAATGCGAACTTTGCCTGACCTTAACAGGTGTAATTGACCTTTTTGGGTGAAATGTTTAACACCTTTAAAGTGCCCATTATGATTAACAACTGTTGAAAAACTATGTTGATTGAGGATGCCACCTAAATTATCCATGTGTTTTCTCGCTTTACTAGTTAATATTCAATGATGAATACAACGCCAATTTCACCCGGCTCTACCAACTCTATAAATATACACACTTCGTATATTTAAATTTCTCGATTAAAATTAAAAAACCATCTTCAATAAAACCCAAAAATACAAGCAGATTTTAAATGCACTAATTGTGTATTTATTTTAATTTATTACAAACCCAAATCGGACAAACCTGGATGGTTGTCGGGTCTTCTTCCTAACGGCCAATGGAATAGTCTTTCGCTTTCACTAATTGGCAAATCATTGAGTGACGCATAGCGATTTACCATTAATCCTCTTCCATTAAATTCCCAGTTTTCGTTACCATAGGAACGAAACCAATTGCCTGAATCATCACACCACTCGTAGGCATAACGAACAGCAATGCGATTATCACTAAATGCCCAAAGCTCTTTTATTAATCTGTATTCAAGTTCCTTTGCCCACTTTCTCTGTAAAAAGTTTCTAGCTTGATCTCGACCTTGTAAAAATTCAGACCGATTTCTCCATTGAGTATCCACGCTATAGGCTAGAGCAACTGTTTCGGGGTCTCTGCTATTCCAACCATCTTCAGCTAAGCGAACTTTTTCAATTGCTTTTTCTAATGTAAACGGGGGCACAGGTTGTCTAATTTCGTTAATCATGTTCACTTAAATATCCTCTTTAATCTGGTTAAATATGTTTAAATCGGATAGACAAGAGGAAATTTATTACTTTTCCTTTTTCTACCTTCACAAGTATTTCTTCTAAATAAAACTCTGCATGTATATATGTGAAAAAGCCTAATCATCCGGCTCTTTTTTCGTTTGCTTTGAGTAAAACAAGAATTCACAAAATGCTCTCCTAGAGGTTTACTTAATGATTTGAATAGCATAATTTCACTTCGCTAATCACGCCTTACACTATTAAATATACCAATCTGTCTACTTTTTGCAAACAAAAAATAGCTTGAATATTGTTAGCTTGAGCTAAGCTTATGAAATTAAAAGATATATATACAGATCTGTATACTTTATAAGTGTTTATAAATTTATAGGACAAGAGTGGCGGTGAAGACCGAGTGACATCTTCAGCTTAAATAAATGAAATGCAGAAAATAATGGGTATCGAAACAAGCGCTCAAAAATGAGTATCAAGAAACGTAGATGTAAACATTTCAAAACACGCGACTAAAGCGTAAGGTGGTAATTACCAAGGGCTGTAGGTGTTATTAACTTTGTAGCTAATATTTGGGTACACTCTGTTTAGTGCCTGATGTATATCTTTTATTGGATTTAAACCTGCTTTAAATTCTCCATTGAAAAAATTAAGGCAAATTTCGTAAAAATTTCCATCTTTAGTTACTACTCCAACTTTGGGAATCCCCTTACCCGCATGAGAGTGAGAAATTCGACGCTCAATTCTATCGATGTCTTGAATATTGATTGAAAACGACCATTTCTTGGAACCCGGATATGAAATACAAAAAGTTGTATTTGTGATAGACATTTCATATGTACCGTCTCGCTGATAAAAGCGCCAAGCCACAAAAAATAGTAGAGAGCTAGCTATTGTCATTACAAAATAACAAATCTGTTTAAAATCTGAAGAGAGCTGACCATTAAATTGGGTATCGTATATAAATACTCCAAGTATATAAATCCAACAGGCAATCCCCATGTTAATAAAGAGTTTAGCCTGTTGTTTTCGATTTTTTTTAAAGTGATATAGATACATAGTGCCAAAACAATCATTAACGCGATTTATGACAGTGTAGATGGCTGTTCGGATTCGCCAAGTAAATCTTCGAAGAACCATGCAGATAATGCATGCCGCCCCTCAATTCCCGCTTTAGCATAGATAGCAGAGGCTTGTTGTCGGACTGTCTTTTCTTTTGTATCGCGCAAAACTGCAATTTCTTTTAGACTCAGCCCTTTTAACATAAAAATAGCTATTTCTTTTTCACTTTCACTCAGCATCCATTGCTCAAACTGTTCTGCAATCGCTAATGAAAATTGATGGCGAGCATTTCTAAACTGATCAGACATTTTGGCCAATTGATGCTTTGTCACTTTCAAATTAGTCGTTATTTCCAAATATTTCCGTGTTCGTTTGTGCATATCAAATATCAAATATATCGCAAGCACACCCGCCAGTACGGTTAACAGAAACTCTTGAATAATATGCTCTATGGGAATGCCTAACATGGTATCAAATATGACATCTTGCAGATTAAGCGCCATGATGACCAATAGACTTAGGGTAAGAATTTTGTCTTTCAAATTTTTATACCTTTTATGATACAGATCAATGTGTTAGCGAGCTTTAGGACATATGTCCGATGACAGTAATCGGTTAAATAACCAATAATAAGGTTAACTATTACCGATCATTTGAACAATGAAAATGCCATTATTATTTTCTAGTCTTTTTAAGCCAAACCACAATTCTATGGTAATAACTATCAAACGCTTAAGCCTAGTCTTCGGCTTAGCGTTTTTGACCCAAGCTCAGGCAATTGAATTAGCAGACTTGCGCACTAAAGTACAAGAACGCAATACTCAGTTAGTCACATCCGAGCCTGCACTTGGACAAAAATACCAAACCTCTATTTTTAAATGGTTATCTGGACCACCTAGCGTTCAATTTCAAGCAATGAAGAGTAACATGGCACTGGGATCTGATGAATACGAAGTTGGCATTAGTTTACCATTTAATTCGCCTTCTGCTCTGCAATTGCAAGAAAAACAGAGACAGCTTGACTCCCAAATTCAACACATCCAAGACCAACAACTACGACTGTTTTATTCAGGCTTACTAAGACAAGTATTATGGCAGCGACTTTTGGCACAACAAGAGGAAAAAATAGCCTTGGATAAACGCCAGTGGATGAGTGATATATTAGCCGATTTACAAACACAAACTCGCGCTGGCGAGTTATCTGAATACGCATTGTTATTGTGGCAACAAAGACATATTCAAAGTCAAATTAGTTACGCTAAGGCCAAATCTGAACTTGATGCTGCCATAAATTATTATCAATCAGTCACTGGCACGACTGAACTACCAGAGCATTACGTTGAAACTTCGGTTATTGAAAGCAATCAGCGCTGGCATTCACACCCACAACTTCAAATGCTTAGCCTTACTCGTCAACAAGCTAATCTGGCTTACGCTTTATCAGATGCCAAACAAACGCCTTGGACTCTGCAAATTCTTGCTAGGCAACTCCGGGGGCCATTTCAAACAGAGAATTTGCTCGGTGTTGCCATAGATATTCCTTTGACTTGGGGATCTCAAAACACGTTGTCAAATCATATTGAATGGCGTCAAACCATACAAGAAATCGAGCAAATGACTGCTCAAGCCTACACTCAGATACGCCAACAATATTTAGATAGCCAATCTCAATTGGTATTTTTACAACACAAAAATGAGTTACTTGAACAGCAAGCAGGCATCGCTGAAAAAATCACTCAGCACTTGCAACTGTTGACCAGAAATAATGAAGTGGAGCAAGGCAGTTTATTGTTGGAATTAATCAACCAGCGAGAAATAAGTTACCAATTTTCAAAAAACCAATTACTGCAAGCCCAACAAATTTCAATCTTAAATCAAATATCAGGACAAGCATTATGAGAGCGCTATTTCTTACATTAACTTTGTCAGCCAGTCTAGGTTTGTCTGCCTTAGAACCTGTAGATATAGCAGCCATGGGGAAATATCAGTTATCTTTTGTTGCCGCAACTGAGGTACAAGAAATGACGATGCCTCCCCAATTGGCAGAAGTTTCTTATTTGCCTAAAAGTGCTATGAAAATAGTGGCTCCATTTTCGCCTCAACAAATACTATTTTTAGTCTCTGACGGCAGTAAGGTAAAAAAAGGCCAGCGTATTGCTCAGCTATCAGGCAGCGAAGTTCATCATTTTATGGAAAGGTACGAAGCGCAACAAGCATTGATGCAGCAGGCTGAAAATCGCTATTTTGAAAGTAAAAAACTATTTGAAAGGCAAGCGATTAATCAAGAAAAATGGCAACAAATTCTTACTCATTATTATGACATAAAAATAAGCTTCGGCCATTTGCAACACTTTGCAGAAATGTTTCAGTCAGGTGAGCATGATGATGAAGGGTTTCTAGTTGCCCAACAAACAGGCATTTTCATTTACCCTACGGCAGAAACTCAAACCGAAGAAATGGAGCTTGGCAGTATTATTGAGATAAAAGAGTTACGACTCTTGACCAAGTTACCTGCAAATTATCGTCAATCCATCGTTCAATTAAAAACATCCCAATGCGCAATTAAGGTAGAGTCTGTTGAACCCAAATCCTTAGGATTCAATGTCAATGTGTGGTCAGAATCCTTGACCGATAACTGTGCGTTAACTTTGGGGGATTTAATAGAAGTAACGCCGGTTTTAAGCATATCAGCACTTGAAGTTCCCTCTGACAGCATTTTTTCTATACAAGGCATAACCTGGATAGCCAAAAAACAGGGGCAACAATTAATGCCTGTTAGGGTAGATGTAATAGGCAAATCCGGCACTTCAAAGCTACTTATTAAACAAAATGCCACATTAAATAACGCAGAAATTCTTAGTCAATCGGTTAGTGCGTTGCAAGGAATTTTGCTAGGTCTGGGAGCTGAGTAAGTGATCAATAACATTATTCAGTTTTCCTTAACACAACGCCTTTTTGTCATTGTTGCATTTCTTATTTTATTAAGTGCAGGTGTCATGGCTTGGCTAAAGTTACCTGTAGACGCATTTCCTGATATTTCGCCAACGCAAGTGAATGTCATTATTAAAGCATCAGGCATGACGGCATCAGAAATCGAAGCCCAAATAACTCAACCAATAGAAACCGAACTTTTAGGCATTCCCAATCAAAGTATATTGCGCTCCACAACTAAATACGCCATTACTTCTATTACTTTAGATTTTGAAGAAGGCACAGATATCTATTGGGCACGCCAGCAAGTTACTGAGAGACTAAATAATATTTGGGCAAATCTGCCTGCAGTCGCGCAAGGGGGGTTAGCGCCCATGAGTACTCCCCTTAGTGAAATGTTTATGTTCACTATTGAAAATCCAAATTTGTCGCTTAGTGAACGTAAGCATTTACTGGATTGGCAAATTCGTCCAGCATTACGCACCGTCAATGGTGTTGCTGACGTAAATGTACTCGGCGGATACACCCGTACAGTCCAATTTGCACCCGATAATAGTCGCTTATTAGCATACAACATTAGTTTGACTGACATCGAACAAAAACTCTCAGATACCCATATGAACGGCAGTGTTGGTCGTATGCAAATAGGGAACGATTCAGTAATAATACGCACCCAAGGTCGAGCAATGGATTTGGATGCTTTGGCCAATTTTGTCATTGCTTACCAAAATGGTATTGCGATCAAATTAAAAGATCTCGGGCGTATTGAATACGGAAGTCTGGCGCGCTACGGAGGTGTGACGCGTAATGGTCAAGAAGCTACAGAAGCATTAGTAGTTGCATTGAAAGATAGCAACACAGCTGAAGTAGTAGAAGGTGTAACTCAAAAACTGGCCTCTCTAGAATCTAGTTTACCACTTGGCACCAAGCTAAATGTTTTTTATAACCGTAAAACCCTGATTGATACTGCAGTAGCCACTATTACCAGTGCCTTAGGCCAGGCTGTAATTATCGTTATCATTTTATTAGCGCTATTTTTAGGCCAAATAGGTGCATCAATAGTTGTAGCTTGTGTGATTCCAGTTGCGGTTTTATTGACTTTTTTACTTATGCAACAAGCGCTAATTACCGCTAATTTGATGAGCTTAGGAGGATTAGTTATTGCTATCGGCATGTTGGTTGATGCTTCTGTAGTCATTGTTGAAAATTCAGTAAGTCAATTATCCAAAGGCGTAAACTTACCCAAATTACACATTATTTACCGCGCCACAAAATCTATAGCAGCTCCCGTCATTGCAGGAACCATTATAGTCTTAGTGGTTTTTGCGCCCCTGTTAACCTTGTCTGGTCTTGAAGGAAAATTATTTACACCGGTAGCCTTAACCATAGTCTTTGCTATGTCAGCGGCATTAGTCACGGCTTTCACTCTTATACCAGTATTAACATCTTATTTAGTAGGACAAAATAACGTAAAACAGCCTAGATACCTAGCCGCTCTCCAATCTGGATACAAGGCGTCCTTAGCCAAACTGTTGCACTTTCCAAAATTACTGATTGGGTTAACCCTGATTGTTCTTTTATTTACCCTGTTTTTGTATACCCAGCTAGGCAAAACCTTTATGCCTACCTTAGATGAAGGTGACATTATCGTTCAGCTTGAAAAATCGCCGACTATTTCATTAGCTGCGTCATTAGAATTGGACAAACAAATAGAAAAAGTACTCCTTGAGCAGGTACCAGAGATTGAACAAATCGTTGCTCGTACTGGTTCGGATGAACTAGGTTTGGATCCAATGAGTTTGAACGAAACCGATGTTTTTATGCAATTAAAACCTATGGCGCAATGGCGTTTCGAGAATAAAAACCAACTTGAAAACGCCATTCGAGAGGTACTGACACAATTTCCAGGAATAAACTTTGGTTTTACTCAGCCAATTCAAATGCGCGTTTCTGAAATGCTTACTGGCAGTACAGGAACTGTTACTGTAAAAGTGTTTGGCGACAACATAGATACACTATCTGACGTAGCGCAGGACATTGCTGATAAAATACATAAACTTCCTGGCGCCGTAGATATTCAAATGACCTTGATAGAAGGCGGTGATTTTTTAAGTATTATTCCGCGTGCCAATGCGGCTGCTAGCATGCAAATGTCTGTTTCTACACTATCTGAATATCTTCGTATGCAAGTTACAGGTAAACAAGTTGGGCAATTGATTCAAGGTAAAATACGCACGCCTATTACTTTTTCGGGACAACGAGCGGGTGTTGCACCCATCACTTCAATTGCAGATTTACAAGGATTGTTAATTAATTTGCCAAATGGAGAACAAGTACCTTTGTCTAAAATAGCAGATATTCAATGGACACAAGGACCATCTATCATCGAAAGAGAAAATGCCCAACGCTTTGCGGTAGTATCGATGAATGTTGAAGAAAGAGACTTATTGACCTTTGTAACAGACATTCAAAACGCAGTAGAAACACAAGTCAACCTACCTGCTAACTACGCAGTCTCCTATGGCGGGGAATTTGAAAATCAAATCCGCGCGACCAATAATTTATTAGTGGTAATACCCATAGTAATTGGGATTATAGTGATCATTTTATTTAGTCTTTTTAAATCCCTGAAAACCGCAGGCCTAATTATGGCCAATGTTCCCTTTGCACTAATGGGGGGGATTTTAGCGTTGTGGGTCACTGGTGAGTACGTTTCCATTCCAGCTTCCATTGGCTTTATTGCCCTTCTTGGCGTAGCTGTTTTAAATGGTGTGGTCATGATTTCACACTTTAACCACCTCGAAGGAAGTAAACTTAATCTAAAACAACTTATCATCGAAGGCGCCGGAGATAGACTTCGACCAATTTTAATGACTGCAACCACAGCTATTTTCGGCTTGTTTCCGTTGGCTTTTGCCAGTGGTCCAGGCGCTGAAATTCAAAAACCATTAGCCATTGTGGTTATAGGCGGGTTAGTCAGTTCAACCCTCATTACTCTTTACCTACTCCCTTTGTTTTATTACCTTTTTGGCAGTAAAAAAATATGAACCAAAACCATAGCTCTATTCTTACCCTGTTCTTTTCTAAAAATTTATACGACGACCTTGTAGATTGTCTAATGAGTAATGAAGACATCGCTGGATTTACTATTAATCAAGTACAAGGGTTTAGCCGTCAGCATGCGCAATATGACGTTGCCGAACAAGTAGCAGGCTATCGCAACTTATACAGCGTGGATATTTTGATATCTAACGAACAACTTGAGAAGACGCTAAACGCATTTAGCGAAATCGGAAGTGATCATCCTTTGAGGTATTGGGTGACGCCCGTAACGGAATCAGGTGTTATAGAAGCTAAACCTTAACAAAGTTCTACCCCGTCTGAGTATTTGCTTTAAACTTTTGTAGCCCTACAACCAAGAGACCAAGGAATAAACCCCAAACAGGCGCTCCTAAATGCAACAATATCATTCCCGAGGCAGTGCAAAGTAAGGTAATGGTGGCAGCATGTCGATAAGTGTGCTCATCAATGGCTTTAAGTAATGATGCTTGTAAAGTGGCGACTAAAGCCAAACCAGCCAGCAAATGCACCACGACTTGTGGCATATAGGTGAACACCACCACTACAATCGATGCCATCAAACCAAAAATGACATAACCCACGCCAGCAAAAATTGCGGCTCTATACCTTTGCTGGCGGTCACTCCCAGCTTCTTCGCCCATACAAATTGCGGCTGTAATTGCTGCTAAGTTATACGCGAAGCCGCCAAAAGGTGCGGTTAATATTTGCAGACCACCTATGCTAGTCAATACAACTTTTAAATTTGGATGAAAATCATAACTTTTAAGAATCGCGATACCTGGTAAGTTTTGGGACAACATTGTGATTAGAAATAATGGAATCGCTAATCCAATAGTAGCGGAAATTGAAAAGTCGGGCGTAACCCACACCAATGTTGGCATTAGATTACCCCACTCGACTTCAGTAAAACTGCCACTAACTAAACTGACAATCACACCTAGGCCCAGTAAAATCAGCATTAAAAACCGTGGAAACCACAGACCGCCAATTAAATAAATAGCGACAAAGCCAAATACAAGCCATGGGTAACTACTTGCGTCTGCGAAGACTTTGACACATATGGGTAACAAAATACCAGCGAGCATCGCGGACGAAATTGAACTTGGAATACTCTCAATTTTTTTTGTCAAAAAGCGATTTTGAGCGGCTATCAGGGAAAACACTCCCGCAAGCACAAAGCTGCCAATCACTTCTTGTAAACTGTACCCTTGCACGCTTCCAATTAAAAAAGCCGCGCCGGGCGTAGACCAAGCGGTTACCACAGGAACCTTATACAACCAAGAAAAGATAATACAGGTTGTGCCCATCCCCAAACCCAATGTGAGTAACCAGCTCGTCACCATATCAGGTGAAGCACCAGCGGCTTTAGCAGCTTCAATCACAATAACCACAGCGCTACTGTATCCAACGACTACCGCGGTAAGGCCTGCGGCTAAATGACTGATTTCCCACTTTTGCGACATTGGCGGTCCTAAAAATAATGTAAAATTTATGCAGCAGATTGAACTAGGATAAAAACACTTTACCATCGTGCGTTATAACGCACAATATATTTAAAAATAAGATTAAATAAGCTACGTAGCACCTATTTGTGTTAGATTTGGTAAAAACCTTGAATTAAGTTAAATGGACTCGACACAGCAGCTAAATGAGCAAATTGCACATCAACTGAAATTACAACGTAAACAAAAAGGCTGGTCTTTGGATCGTACAGCCAAGGAAACTGGCGTATCAAAAGCAATGCTAGGTCAAATTGAACGCCAGGAATCTAGTCCTACGATAGCTACATTATGGAAAATTGCGACTGGATTAAATTGCTCTTTCTCTTCGTTTATAGCCACTCATCAGGCTTCGTCTGCGATGACAGACAATACGCCAACGGCGGCTGATTTTACTGAAGATCCTAACATGGCGGTCCTGACTTTATTCCCATTTAATCCAATAACAAAGAGCGAAATCTTTGAAATCACACTGACCCATTTTCATGAGCAAGAATCCAGTGCCCATCAACTAGGCGTGTTGGAACACATCCATGTAATCGAAGGAAAATTGAATATTTTGCAAGGCGATATTTGGCATGAAGTTAACGCAAACGAACAATTTTTGTTAAAAGCAGACCAACCTCATAGCTATAAAGATGAAGCCGGTCTAACCAAGTTTATAGATGTAATATTTTATCCAAGTTAAAGCTCAAACCTGAGATAACAACTGCGAATACCTATTGCGGCTGCGTTTGCTCATCTTGCTCTTCAAGTAGTTCTTTTTCTTCTATTTCTGTTTTAATAACAGATTGCAAATCCTTATATTGTTCCTTAGTAAATGGATAAATCTGACTAATAGTACATTTGTAAGGAATAGAGTCAGGTGTAAAGACGTAATCCGTCCCCTCACTTAAACTAGAACCAAATTGGCGTTTGATTACCAACCCAGGGGCTGAGTTTAATGAGTCGCAGCTAGTAAAGAGCTTCACAACTAGATAGCGTGATAGTGAACTTCTAATCATCAGATATTGGTCAGATAATAACGAGTAACTTATTAATTTAAAGCTCGGTACTGTATGTTTGCGCTCAATTGCATTTTCCTTAATGTAATTTTCAATCAATGACTCCATTTCACTATCGCTTAAACGAGAACTTGCACAGCCGGTTAGCAGTGTGCCAACAACTAATACCAATAATAACGATTTCATATAGGTTCCTTATCCGAATGTCCATACCATGTGTATACTAATATGTTTTGAGATAGTTGCCACAAATTCGTTTAATTGGTTAATTAACCAACTGTGTAATTTATTTTTAGTACTTATTTAACTAACTTAGCCGCTGAAAGCACAAGTTCTGCTGAAGGTCGCACTTTAAAATCTGGGTTTACATAACTAAAACGTACCTGCCCTTTAGTATCCAGAATAAATACAGCCGGCGCTGGTAACACTGCGCGATTATTTTTGTCCGCAGTTAATTCTATTTGCATGCGATCTTTATATAATTTTGCTGTTTCGCCAGGAACATAAAATCCTATTCCAAATTCACGGATAGCATTAAGATCAGCATCAGATATCAATTGTGCTGCAAACTCAGTTTTTAATTTTTGCGCTTGTAATTTTTCAGGCGTTTCTGGGGAAATAGCAATAATTTGATAGCCCTCGTCCACTAACTCTTGCTCAATATCTTTGAGTTCAGCCAATTGTCTGGAGCAATACGGACACCAACCGCCGCGATAGAACACCACCACACTTGGCTTTTGTAACAAGAGCCCATGCAATGAAACAGGATCGCCTTCAGCAGTTTTTACCACCACATTTGGCACTGTCATACCGTTGAGCAACGGCGTAACATCTTGAGCATTTTCACGAATTTGGGTGCGATCTAGCGCTAAAAGTTGAATTGAGTAAAGACACAAAGATAATAGTATTATTTTTTTAAGAACCAGCATTTCAGTATTTTCCTATTTTATTGTTTACCTTAAAAAGAACAGAGAAATGCTGACTTTCTTTCAATTTTACGATTATTAGGGCAATAAATTACTGTGAACAGTAAAAAAGTCCTTTTTACATTCTTGGGTCGGTCGCTTCGACATTGATTGTGTTTTTATGTTTATGCCAAAAATCTACCAATGCTGGATAAGCCTCTAAATCTGCTAATTCCCTAAAATCGACCCAATCGACTAAACAATATAAGCTTATGGACAAATAATCCCAATCCTCAAAACTTCCATTTTCAACTTCTTCATTTAGTAGCCAAAGTAGGTTTTCCAGTCTTTCGCTTTGCAATCTAAACACCAGTACCTCTGGGTCAAATTCAATATTTGAACGACTGAGTATAAGCAACTGCACAAAAGAATCATTAGCAGCATCAATGAGGGTGAGTAAGTTTTCTTGCTCCCAAGTTAAGGAGGGCTGTTGAAACTTTTTACACAGGTAACGAAAGATGACTCTGGAATCATAAATCATCAATTCCCCATCTTCGAGCATAGGGACCTTTAAGGTCGGGTTTTTCGCTCTTAAGATGTCTCGTCCTGGCCCTGAAAAAATGTCTAAGTTCACAAATTCATGTTCAATTTCAGTTAGTAATAACCGAATTCGGCGAACATATGGGGAAGTGGTGGAACCATATAAAATCATTTAACGACACTCTACTTAATGTAAATATTGATTGTAGTCTACGCGAAGATTCAATGGGATAACAAGAATTCCAATCCCAGCAGAACCAAAACACTAGACTTAAGTTTAAGTATTGAATTAAAAATATAGTCCGATTTTTTTACAGTTTTTCTAATTAAGCAATTTTAAATGGCATAACCTTATGAAAATATTAAAATTATATTTTAGGCATATATTGTGCTTTGAATAAAAACAATAAAAATAAGCTCTTGTATCCAAAAGTGTTCTGTCACGACCGTTTTTCGTTATTTAACAAAGGGAAATGACAGGAAATCGATACCTTGGAGTGTTGTTCCACAAGGAGATGTATATGTCAGAAAATTTAGATTTTGACTACATTTGTAACTTACTAAAGACCGATCCAGAAGCGTTTGAAGCCTATAGAGAACGTGAAATTGAGAAGGTTATTCAAAGCGCCCCGGAAGCAACTCAACAACGCTTACGTGGTTTACAATTCCAAATAGACGCCAAACGAGAAGTCTACAAAGATAGACCTTATATGTGTTGTATGGAAATCAGCAAAATGATGCATGAGTCATTTCACAACCTAAATTACAAACTCAGCGAATTCTGCGGTAGAAAAGCCTATTTCGATTATCAACCCCAGGTGGTTGAAAACGATCGAGAGGTGAATAATGTCGCTAATGTGGTAGAATTTCGACGCTAATATAGGTTAGCCAAATACAAGATATCACTATACCTTTATACACGGGACTCGAATCGGGAACCGTGTCTAATTGCATCTCTCTTTGATTTTCACAAAACGATCTAATGGTCGGTGAGATAGGATTTGAACCTACGACCCCTTGGACCCAAACCAAGTGCGCTACCAAGCTGCGCCACTCACCGATACAAGAAAAAATAGATGGTGCGGAAGGAGAGACTTGAACTCTCACGCCGTGAAGCACTGGAACCTAAATCCAGCGTGTCTACCAATTCCACCACTTCCGCAAATTTGGTCAAGAAGATGGGGTGGACGATGGGATTTGAACCCACGACAACCGGAATCACAATCCGGGGCTCTACCAACTGAGCTACGCCCACCACTGCTTCTTGCTTACATGTACTTTTTGCTGGCGCGTCCGGCAGGATTCGAACCTGCGACCCACGGCTTAGAAGGCCGTTGCTCTATCCAGCTGAGCTACGGACGCTCATCGAATCAACTCTAGCAAAAAGTGGTCGGTGAGATAGGATTTGAACCTACGACCCCTTGGACCCAAACCAAGTGCGCTACCAAGCTGCGCCACTCACCGAAAAACTATCATTTGTAGCATCGCTACGGGGGGCGCATATTACCGAGTTGAGGGATTATCGTCAAACCTTTTTTGCATCTTCTGAGTGATTTTTTTCAACTGCTCAAAATACGTGCAAAATTCGGCTATTTAATCGTCCTGCTAATTCAGCTTTTGGCATTTAAATTGTCTTTTTAGCAAGCATGACGGTAAACTAGCGGCTTTCTAGAATTGGACAAGATTCAAAGCGATGAGTGCACAGCTAATTGACGGCAAACAAATAGCCAAAAATGTACGACAGACAGTAAAAACTTCGGTTGATACCATAAAAGAATCAGGTCGCAGAGTACCTGGACTGGCAGTAATTTTAGTAGGTGCAAACCCTGCGTCTCAAGTGTACGTCGCCAACAAAACCAAAGCCTGTGAAGAGGTGGGTTTTGTGTCCAAAGAATATAAATTGCCAGCTGACACTAGCCAAGAAAGCTTGGAAAATTTAGTTGATGAATTAAATAACGATAAAGACGTTGACGGCATCTTATTACAACTGCCCCTGCCAGCAGATTTGGACGCAGAGCCAATACTCGAAAGAATCCACCCGCATAAAGATGTTGATGGCTTTCATCCTTATAATATTGGTCGCCTTGCCCAACGTATTCCAGCGCTTCGCCCTTGCACGCCGAAAGGCATCATGACCATGATTGAGTCAACCAAAAAGCCGATCAAAGGCATGCACGCTGTGATCGTCGGCGCTTCAAACATTGTTGGTCGTCCAATGGGACTTGAATTACTATTAGCAGGTTGTACCGTCACTACCTGTCATAAATTTACCCGTAACTTGTCTTCTCATGTAAAACAAGCTGATTTATTGGTAGTCGCTGTAGGGAAACCGCATTTTATTCCCGGTGATTGGATTAAACCAGGCGCTATAGTGATAGATGTAGGTATAAACAGACAAGGCGATGGTAGCTTAACTGGCGACGTCGAATTTGAAGTGGCAAAAGAGCACGCTGGCTGGATAACACCCGTTCCTGGTGGCGTAGGTCCAATGACAGTGGCAAGTTTAATAGAGAACACGTTAGAAGCTTATGTGAAGTATCATAGTGACTACTGACTAAAGAGGTCGTAATCATGCAAGATAACACCATAGCCGACCAAGTTTGGACCTGGTTAGATAAAGTCATTATTGGCGAGAATTTCTGCCCATTTGCAAAACTTGTTCGAATGAAACAACAGATACGTCTGAATATTACCGAAATAAAAGACGAGATAGATGCATTAAATGCTGTCTTGGCAGAATGTGAATTTTTAGATAATCATCCTGAAATTGACACCACACTTTTAGGCTTTTCTGAAGGTTTTACATCCTTCGATGACTATTTAGCCCTAGTTGAAAGCGCGAACGCCTGTATTAGTCACCACCATTACGAAGGTACTTATCAATTAGCCAGTTTTCACCCAGAATATTTGTTTGCTGGAGAGCCTGAGTCGTCCTCGAGTCACTACACCAATCGGTCACCAATTCCGCTCATTCATATTATTCGCGAAGATAGTATTACTAGGGTGCTTAGTACCTTTAAACACCCTGACATGATTCCTGAACGCAATATTGCCCATGCTGAGCAACTAGGCATTGCATTTTTTAAACAGTTTTTACCCCAAAATGATTAAGCGTCCGCGCGAAAACTGAACCCTCAACCCTATTCCTCATCAGATGCTGTCGCCAAAAAGTCATCCTTACCGGCAAGCAATTCTTGCCCTTGATATTCTTCAATTTGATACACCCAGTAAGCGTAAAATGCTTGCTCCCCTTGCCCACTCACATGCAACAAATAGCGACCGTCTGCATTTACTAAGGTTATACTATGCTCCAGCCCGGAGGCGTCAGTAATGCTAATTTCTGAGATAGGTTCATACTGCGCCCACTGAATCGGGTCAAACTCATTGACCTCAGTAAAGCGCAGGTTTAATAGTGTATTCACAAAATCATCAACCACTTGGGCGTACTTCAATGGTTGATTATCTAGGTCTACATCATTCAAACGCCAGTTAGCATCGCCTTGATCTTGCTGTTTACTAATTGAAAAGCCATTTTTTGGATCTTGATTGGATATTTCAACCACTGTTTGTTCAGATAAGTCCAATATGCCTTGAGCCAACCAATCGCTTTCGTCTTCCGGTAGATTAAAAGTTTTATCCACCAGCCACATCTGGTCTTCTGTAGCCGCTCGCACATAATGACCTTGCTGACTAGAGGCTGTATTGCCAATCAGAATATTTTGAGTTTTTCCACCTATACTCAAAGATACTTGAGTAGCAGTAGAAGCTGAATCACTAATCGGCAATAATCCCAAGCGTGCGTGATTTTTTGCTTGTCCACTCTTAGCTTCTATTTTTATCGCCGACACAAGGCCTCTAACTAACTCAGATAAGGCCAATTGATCTACCGGATAGGTCTGAAAACTCGACAACTGATTTGCCATCCAACCCTCTGGCGTGTTGATTGCGGACAACAATATACCGTCGGAATTTTCTATAACCACTTGCTCAATTTCAACTTGTCCAGCAACTGAAATTAATGGCTCCATGGTTTGCGCTGAGCTTTCTTTTTGTTCGTTAGAAAGTAAGTATACCGCCGCACCAGCGAGCAAAATGAGTACCGCGATAACAGCAAATAATTGTTTTTGCATAAGCCTTAATCCTTTTACCCCAGACGAGCTTTTCGTCTACTCAACCGCGCAATTACAAATAAAAGTAATACCAAGCTAACGGGAGCAACGACAATATTGATAATAGCTAAGATATTACCCAAAGAATCAATATCCTTATCTAACTGAAACTGCACATCACGCAATGCCTTTCGAATCTCTACGCGTTGTTCAACAAAATTATTAATAGTGGCTTGTTGTTCAGGCGTCAGGGTCAAGGATTCAGTTTGTTGAGATTGCAATTGTGCAAGCTGTGCTTCAGTTTCCTGTAAACGTTGCTGTAACAGTTGCTCTTGCTCTCGAAACTTTTCTTCAGCAATAACGGATAACTCTTGCACTTTAATAAAGGGGCGTGCAAATGTACCGCGGCTTCTGATCCCAATAAGACCTTCGCTACCGCCATAGTTTTCCACTAAATTAGTGAGCAAATCACCGTTATTGGCAAAAGGATTAAATACCATTTGACCAAAAAAGTTACTTTGCTGTACCCAAAATCGATCGGATAAAATATCAGCATCGGCAAAAACCGCAAGATTCAAACTATCAGTAGACTCTTTAAAATCTGCTCCTTGCACTTCTTCATCTTGTGCAAAGTGAGACTTAACCGAACCGACAACTCTTGCTGCCAAGGTATGCTTCTGTTCTTGAATTTCTATATTATTCGACAAACTTTGCGGATCTCTTTGTAGCGCATATTCTTCACTGTCTATAGTCGCTGTATTAACAGAAGAACTTAGCAAGGGCACCATTCTCAAACCGGACTGCTTATCCACAGTAATATCAGCAAAAGAAGCACCGTTGATTGAATCTAGATCCGCGGTGGTAATGTCTTTATCATTAATTTGCGCTTCGCCAAGCCCCAAATAACCTAGATGTCGAATAACATTACCCTGCTGGCCGCGAATTTCTAAGCCTAATTGAGCATCCAACACTACCTTGTCCAAATTGACCTGAATACCATAAGAGGATAATAAGGGCAGACTTGATGCGTTAGCGCCCGCGCCTCCTAGCATGGCCATTTGATCAGATTCATAATGGGGATCAACAAAAGCTAAGGCTTTGCCCCCTGCCATTAAATATTGGTCAACCGCATATAATAGATCCTGACCTAAGCCTTGGGGATGCCACAAAATCAATACCTGAGTTTCCTCTGGTAATTTATCAGCGGATACGTCAACTAATTGCACATCGAACAACTGCGTTAGTTGCGTATAAGCTACGTTTGCAGGCTCAGGCTGACCAGTGAGTGGATTTTGCCCGCCTTCAAGTGGTAAAGCTGTAACCACACTCACTTTTACCGGTGCAGGATTACTCAACTGATAAATTAATTTTGAAATATCGTATTCTAAAAATGACTCTTTTGACGGGTCAAAAAAACCGATAACTTTTGTATCATCCAAAGCATTGGTGCCGGCTAAGCCAAAATATATAGCGTCATTTGCCGCGCCTGCTGATACGCCAGTTAAACCAAAAGTTGAAGCTCTATCTTCTGCTTCTGAAAATGGTTCAGGATCTATCACTTCAAGGTTAATTTTACCTTGAGCTCGCGCTTCATATTTTCGCAGAATAGTTTCTACTTGTTCGGCGTAATTGCGCAAGCTCGTCATTCCTTTACTGCTTGAGTCGGAGAAGAAAAAGTACAGATTTATCGGTTCTTCTAAGTCGGTCAGTATAGATTCAGTGCCCGCTGATAAAGAATACACACGGTTTTCCGTTAGATCTAAGTTGACGCCTTTAAACAATAAATTGTTGACCAAGACTGCAGCAAAAAACAAAGCTACTAAAAGAATAAAAAATAAAGCGTTTGATAATGATTTTTGCATTGTTTAATTCGCCTTCTTTTGTTCGATCACTAGGTAGCCAGCGTAAAGCCAAACTAGAATACTAATCACGTAAAACAACACATCATTAAGGGCAATAACTCCCTTAGACATATCTTGAAAATGCGTCATAAAACTCAAGGAAGCAACAGTATCAATGACAATATTAGGCGCCCAACCTTGAACCACATCTATGATCACTGGAGAGCCCGCTAACACAAACAAAAAGCATAAAACTATCGCCAACATAAAAGCGATTACTTGATTCTTGGTAAAGGCTGACATGCAGATACCTACCGCAAGGAAAGCGCCAGCCATTAGCCAACTGCCAAGGTATGCAGCGACTATGATGCCGTTATCAGGATTTCCTAAATAATTTACCGTAAGCCACAGTGGAAAGGTCAGGACCAAACATATACCGAGCACCAGCCAAGCCGCCAAGAACTTGCCTAGCATGATGTGAAAGGTGGTGATAGGAAGTGTCATAAGTAGTTCAATAGTCCCCGACTTTCGCTCCTCTGACCATATACGCATGGAAATTGCCGGCACCAAGAACAAATATAACCAAGGGTGAAAATTGAAAAAGCTCAGTAAATCAGCTTGTCCCCTAGCATAAAAATCACCAATCAAAAAAGTGAACACACCTGACATGACTAAAAATATAGTGATAAAAATATAAGCCACTGGCGTTGAGAAAAAACTAGCGAATTCCCGCTTAAAGATAGTCATAATCTCGTGCATTAGGCTACCTCCTTGTTATCCGTGCTAGTGGTTATTTCCCGAAACACATCATCTAATCGTCCTTGTTCAGGATACATATATTCAATCGGTAACTTATTTTTTTGCACATATTCATGCAAAACAGCAGAGATATCTTGTTGGTCTCGAGGAAATACAGTAATAAGATTATTACTTCTATCATGCTGCATATCCGCAACACCTTCGAGTTCTAGCAAACCAGAGATATCCGCGATATAACTTAAACCAATGGTAATGGCATTAAAATAACGGGATCTTCTAAGTAATGCCTGAGGGGTGTCATCAAATTTTTTCTGCCCGTTGGCAATGATAATTACTCGGTTACACACCGCAGTAACTTCTTCCAAAATATGGGTAGAAACTATCACGATTTTATTTTCAGCTAAACTGGCGATAAGCTCTCTGACTTGGTGTTTTTGATTAGGATCCAAGCCATCTGTAGGCTCATCTAAAATCAAAATATCAGGATCATGGATTAGCGCTTGCGCAATACCAACGCGACGTTTAAACCCTTTCGACAGATTGTCTATGGTTTTATTCAGTACTGCGGTTAAATCTACTTGAGAAACCACACGTTTAATGGCTTCTTCTCTTGAAGATTTTGGGATTTTTCTCGCCGCTGCAATAAAGTGTAAAAATTGATACACCGTCATATCCGGATAGGCTGGCGCGCCCTCAGGCAAGTACCCTATGCGTTTTTTCGCCTCTAATGGTGCATTTTCGATATCATGACCTGCCACTTGGATTTTACCAGCAGTTGCAGGCAAGAATCCGGTAATCATTTTCATTGTGGTTGATTTACCGGCACCGTTAGGTCCTAAAAACCCTACAATATCCCCAGGATTTATTTCAAAAGAAAGGTTATCTACCGCTTTTTGGTGTCCAAATTCGCGGGATAAGTTATCCACCTTAATCATCGCTTTTCCTTGTTTTAACTCTTACAGGATTAAGTGTTAACAGTATGCAATTATGTGTAATTGTCGTCTTTTTATATTTGTGCAAATATATGGATACGACTCTTCATTTTTCAATACATGCAACAGGATTTTTACATCATTTTATGTCTCAGACTTCATCATTTTCTTTAACCCCGATAGGCAGCATTAAAACGCCTTTTCACCAAAAGTTCGGGATCCCTCGACAAGGGATAAGTTTGAGTAGTGCTCGAGGTGAAATTCATTTCTGCCATCATATCAATTCTGAAGAAGCCTGTATTGGGATCGATCAATTTAGTCATCTTTGGTTACTTTTTATTTTCAGCGAGCATATTCATTCTGAAATTAAAGCCAGTGTGCGACCTCCTCGCCTTGGAGGAAATACAAAGATGGGCGTATTTGCAACACGTTCTAGCTTCCGCCCTAATCATATTGGCATGTCTGTGGTAAAAAATTTAGGATTCAGTAACGGCATCTTGCAGGTTGAAGGCGTGGATATGCTTAACGATACGCCCATCATTGATATAAAACCCTATGTGGCATATGCGGATAAAATTGAACATTCAGAAGCTGGATATGCCAACTTCCCCCCAGAAAATAGCTTAACAGTTGAGATATCCCCTCAAACAGAGCGCAAGTTATTGGCCGCAAATGTGCAATTACCTTTGTTGATAGAAATATTATCTCAAGATCCCCGCCCCGCATACAAACGTAACACGAAAGACGATAAAATATATAAAATTCAATTAGATAACAACGACATCTCATGGAAAGTGGTTGATGACAAAGCCATCGTCTTGGATTTACAAGCTAAATAAATGTCACGGGAAAACCTGTCAAAACTATTTATGCTTGGGTCGCGAGTATATGACTGGTATGATTGCGGCAAATTTTAATCTCGTGCAAATGACAAAAAGAAAGAATGCGTACTTCAGAATATTTAATTGCCACACAAAAAGAATCGCCAGCTGAGGCTGAAATTGTTAGTCACAAATTAATGATCCGTGCGGGTCTTGTGCGAAAACTAGCTTCTGGCTTATACACATGGTTACCTACGGGTTTACGAGTGCTGAACAAAGTTGCAGCCATAGTGCGCGACGAAATGAACAAAGCCGGTGCAATCGAAATTAGCATGCCGGTAGTGCAACCTGCAGACTTATGGGAAAGCTCTGGTCGTTGGGAAGCCTATGGGCCAGAATTGTTGCGAATCAAAGATCGTCATAAACGTGACTTTGTACTTGGTCCAACCCATGAAGAAGTCATTACCTCGTTAGTAAAAAATGAAGTAAGTAGCTATAAACAGCTACCCCTGAATTTGTATCAAATTCAAACTAAATTTAGAGACGAAGTAAGACCAAGATTCGGCATCATGCGAAGCCGTGAATTTATCATGAAAGATGCTTATTCTTTCCATTTGGATATGTCTTCGTTAGAACAAACTTATCAACGCATGCATCAAGCATATTGCAATATCTTTGAGCGCATAGGGCTTGAATTTAGACCTGTTATTGCTGATTCAGGCAGCATCGGTGGTGCTGTATCACATGAGTTCCATGTACTTGCAGCCTCAGGTGAAGATGACATCGCATTTTCTACTAGTTCTGGATTTGCAGCTAACGTTGAATCTGCTGAAGCTATTGCTGTAGGTGAAAAACAACCCGGCACACAAAGCTTAGAAACGGTAGAAACCCTTAACGCAAAAACCATTGAGGAAGTGGCTAATTTGTTAGACGTTTCTGCACAACAATGTGTTAAGACCTTAATTGTTAAAGCAGCAGAAGATGTAAACGCTAATTTTGTTGCAGTTGTTTTACGTGGTGATCATCAACTTAATGAAATTAAAGCTGCTAAGCACCCGTTAATTGCTTCACCATTTGAAATGGCGTCAGAAGAAAGTATTGAGCAAACCTTTGGTGTCTCTATCGGTTCTATTGGTCCGGTCAACTTAGAATGCCCCATCATAGTCGATCGTAGTGCAGCAGTAATCGCCGATTTTGTCTGTGGCGCGAATAAAAACGACCTGCATTTTACTGGCGCAAACTGGGACAAAGATGTTACTGAATACGAAGTTGCAGATTTACGAAACGTGGTTGCAGGAGATCCATCTCCTGATGGCGAAGGCACGTTAGAAATTCGAAAAGGCATTGAAGTTGGTCATATTTTCCAATTAGGCGATAAATATTCCAGCGCAATGAACTGTGGCGTTTTAACCGAAAGTGGTAAACATCAAGTCTTGCAAATGGGTTGTTACGGCATTGGTGTTACCCGTATTGTTGCAGCGGCTATTGAACAAAATCATGATGATTACGGGATAAAATGGCCAGAAGCTATAGCGCCTTTCACTGTGGCAATAATTCCGATGAATATGCATAAATCTCCGCGTATTTCTGAAGTCGCGCACAAACTGCACGCAGACTTTTTAGCATCAGGTGTAGAAGTATTGTTTGATGACAGAAAGGAACGTCCAGGTGTTATGTTTAATGACATGGAATTAATTGGCATACCTCACAGCATTGTTATTGGCGAAAGAAACTTAGATAATCAGCAAGTAGAGTATAAAAATCGTAATACTGGCGAAAAGCAGTTGCTGAATATTGATGAAGTAGTTGCTTTCGTTACCAATGCTACAGGTGCGAATTGAAAGTAAAGTTTTATGGTGTAAGGGGGTCGATCCCGACCCCTGGACCAGAATATTCCAAAATCGGCGGCAACACAGCATGTGTGCATGTGGAGCTAAATGACGGCACGGATATCGTCTTGGATTCTGGTACTGGTGCTCGCCTGCTTGGAAAAAAGCTGTTAGGCAAAGATACTCCAATTTACTTTTTGCTATCCCACAATCATTGGGATCACATTCAAGGATTTCCCTTTTTCGCCCCAGCTTACCAAAAAGATCGCAAGATAATCATTACGCCAGGTCAGACAAAAGAAAACCGTCCTGAAGCCATTTTAGAGCAAATGACAGGGTCTTTTTTCCCTGTTCCACGAGAAGCACTTGGCGCCGACATTTCATTTCATATTCCTGACAATGACAAATCAGATTGGATGATAGGTGAGGCTAAAATCAGTCGAATGCCGATGAATCATCCTGGTGGCGGTAGCTGCTATTGTATTCAGGAAGGCAACAGTAAACTGGCTTATGTGACAGATAATGAACTCTATCCGCCTTATCAAAAAGAAGGAGATTTTCAGGAGTTTGTTAACTTTGTAAAGAATGCAGATTTATTGATTCATGATGCGCAATACATAGTGCAAGACATGCCGGCGAAGCATGGATGGGGCCACTCAGTGGCTGAAGAAGCCGTAAAACTAGCAATGGCGGCGCAAACGAAAACTCTAGCATTATACAGTCACGATCCAGAACGCACTGACAAAGACGTCGAATCTATTACTCAGCATGCTGACGACATTTTACACATCGGCGGTGCAGACCAGGCCATTTGCATAGCCGCATATGAAGGTTTAACACTTCCAATTTAAAAATCATTGTTTAAACTAACCTTTAGCTAAGATTTAACCTACAACAAAAATAAATCATGAAACGAATTCTTCCCCTTCTGACAATATTTTTCAGTTTATCTACTTTGCCTAACCTTGCGTGGTCTCAAGAACAAAGCCCTAGTGAAGAAAAAGAACAAGATAAACCCTCCTTGTTCAAAGAAAGACTAGAAGAGGCTAAACAATCTAATCGTAATCTGTTTGCTATTACACAACACAGACAAAACTATCTACTGCCGTTTAGCCGAGCAAGTAATCCTAACACCATTACAGTAGACGGTTTAACCGAAGAAAACATAGACAAATTTGAAGCCAAATTTCAAATCAGCATCAAAACGCCTTTGTTTTTACAAGAAGATGATCTTAGCGGCGTATTTTTTGGATTTACCACTGTATCCCATTGGCAAGTTTATAACTCTGAAGCTTCTAAACCATTTCGTGAAACCAATTACGAACCTGAAATATTTTATCAATGGACACCGAATTTCGATGTTTTAGGCTATGAATTTAATATGGCGCGCTTTGGGTTTAATCACCACTCCAACGGCCAAGACGGTTTAAAATCAAGAAGTTGGAACCGCATATTCGCCTCCATATTATTTAGTGATAATAATAGTGGCTATTATTTTAAGACTTGGTGGCGAGTACCGGAAGATGCCAAAGCTGACGAATTAGATCCCAGAGGAGACGACAACCCAGATATTAGCGATTATTACGGGCGCGCTGAACTAGGATTTATTTATCGTTGGAACGATATCAAAGTAGTGACCCAAATTCGCAATAATCTTTCCTTTGACAATAATAGAAGTGGCTTAACGCTCAACTTCTTGTATCCCATAAGTGATAGATACAACGTTTTATTTCAATACTTCAACGGCTATGGTGACTCATTGATTGATTACAATCGCCACCAACAGCGTTTTAGTCTTGGGATTGAACTGCGGATTCTTTAATCTCTTCAGCATTCAAGGCGTTTTCTATGCGTTGTCGCACCAAAGGGTGGCTAGACAAAAACTCTTCCAATTTGCCGCCCCCTTTGCCATATTCTTCGGCAAATTTTTCCATAGCATCTGCAAACAGCTTGGGTTCTAGACCCAATGTGGGCAATTGTTCCAACGCGAAATTATCAGCCTCCCACTCCAAATCTTGGGTAAACTGATTGTTAGTCACTGTGGTAGTAACACCACCTAAGACCTCTAAAACACCCGAAACATCACCAAAAAAATAACTGATCACTAATGAGCTGACTAAGGTCTCTGCAATAAGGCGCATTGAATGCTTTTCTTCTACATGCCCAACCTCGTGTAATAACACCGAGGTAAGTAGATCTCTGTCTTGCTCGAACAATTCCACCAGCTGATCAGTAAACACAATAGTGCCATCGGGTAAGGCAAAAGCATTGGCGCCCATTGTTTCGGAATTTCTAAATTGAATATGAAAGTGCAAGTGTTCTGTGTCTAACTGATACAGTAGCTCGTCCCAGTATTCGGTAGTTTCGTCAACAAATTCCGAAGGCAATTCGGTGGGATCAAGAATGGTTGCTTCTAAGGTGTCTAAGGTCTGTTTTGAAGCGATTTTAACAGCACCATAAGGCACTATGTCAGCGAAGGCAACAGCGGCATATGGAACTGCAAATTTAAACAATAAATACAGGGTGATGGGAACTGCAAAAAAACTTGCAACAATCATCTTTTTGTTGCTCTCAAATTTATGCAAACGTTCGGATTTATGCTGTGCTAACCAAGTATCAAACTCTGTGGTTGATTCCACCACCAAAAGCCCTACTTCTTTGATCGCTATCTCTCTCGGCAGGTTACCAAGCTTATCGGAAATATTGTGATCCGCGATATAATAGTCTTTGCTCTCCACAGTTTCAGAGTCAAAACTAAACATACCTGAATCATAGCATTTTAACTGAATCTGCTGGCAGCTAGAGCTTCCCGAAGGATAAAACTTTGCTTCAATCTCAAACATAATTATCCTATGGCGATATCCACATCAAAGATATTGGATACTTCATCCGCTATTGCACTATCCGATTGACTGTCATCAGAAATCACACTTTCAGCGCCTTCTTCAATATTGACCTGAGTTGCATTAGCGAAAAAGGTTAAGGTTCTGACTTTTACCCAAGGCATGGCAAACCCCAAGGTACAAATCAGCATGAGTAAATTAGTCAGTCGCAGCATGATTAGCGAACCTATTTTTACATCTGAATTAAAGTTCGCCACATCTTCAAGTTGAGTAGAGTTATACACGTGATTACGAATAAATGCTTGGTAGATACTGCCTGAAACTACAAAAACGAAAGCGTAAAGCAGGAATGTAACTATCATGACTAAAACCTCGGTATTGCCACTAGAGCTACTTTCGGAAGCAAGAGTTACAGTACCTATCATCAAGAATCCACCAATGAAGGCAATGATCATACCTGCAATTCCAGCCACAATTGACGCTACATAATACTCCGCCGTTTGCAAATTGGGTTTCATCTGTTTGTTGCCATAAGTAATGTGGCTATAAAGAAACTCATCAATCTTTTTCAGTGCCCAAGGATAGGCTAAGTAAAAAGTAAAAAGCGCTAAAATGGGGTACAGCAAAAAGACCACGTAAGCACGACCATAGTTTTTGGTAAAGTTAAATCTTACATTTCGATAAGCCGTCATACGCATTCTAAATCGCATCGCCATGCATACCAAAACTGGAACAAAACAGAATATAAGTATTGACGTAATCACAGCGGCAAAAGGAGAAATTACACTTGCAGCGTAAAAGATTGCAAACAGTAATACCCCAATAATACGCCCAATCAAAATTTGTTTAGGCTGAGCAAGATAAGAAAATCTATGCCCATCTATCTCAGTATTGGAATAAAAGTAACGATTATTTCGCACTGTGGCCCATGCTGAATAAATACCCAAGGTGACTATAGTAAGTAATAAATTCACTATCCAAATCGAAAAATACTCTTTGCCGTTACCTAAAAAGTTGACTTGGCATTTGCGGTATTGCTTAGGCTCAGGTGTATGTAGTTGTTGCTCTTGAGATATTTCAACTGGAGCGCTTTTTGCGGCAATGCATTGCTGAATTTTTTCAACCCGCTCTGGATAAGCTTGATGGTCTATTTCTAATAATGCTTGATGCAATTCCTCTAAAGTATATTGCTCAAAATTTGGCGATTCTTCCTTGTTCATTTTACTACTTCCTATTTTAACTTATCTGCTAAAAAACCTAGCGATGCTACTCAATTGCTGTTTAGGTAAATGGAGCGGCTATCCTGATTTGAAAGACGCTGTGAACCCATCCATGGGCGCTCTACGAAATCATCCATGATTTCGAAGCTTTCAAATCAGGATAGCCGCTCCATTTATCTTTTTCAAATCTACTGTATTTAGGGTTATATGCAGTTTATACAGAGATTATCACTTTTTTATCATAGGAAGTTTGCTATAGTTTGCCCTAAATTAAAACAATATTTTGTCCAATGGCGCTTAGATTTAAGAAATTCGATCCCCAAACTGACATTCCAGTGCTGTATGAAATGTTGCAACAAAGGCAACACAATATTAGTCACACAAGCCTGCCTAGTTTCGAACAACATGAAAAATTTTGTCTAGAACATCCTTATAGAGAATGGCTGTTAGTTGAATCTGATGAACAAACTATTGGTAGTGTTTATTTAACGCATAACAATGCTATAGGTATTAATCTGATTAAAGATGTACCTGATTGGTATTTGCAAGTTATCGATTATGTCGCCGGGCATTATGAATGTGTGAAAGCCGAAGCTTCTATCACACCTAGTTATTTTTACCTTAATGTTGCCCCTACTAACAAAGTGTTAATGGCGGCTTTAGAACAACAACAAGCTCAACTGATTCAACATACCTACAAGCTTTAGTTCAGGCTAAGCGAGTATGCCAATGTATCTTCATTGTTTGATTTGCAAGTAAATCCAGCTTTTTCAAAAATAGCTTTACTCGCCGTATTATGTGCTTTCACTTGCGCACTAAATGATGTTAATGGGTAATGTTCACGCATAAAATCTAAACCGCTTTTGAGTAGCGGAAAGGCGAGTTTTTGACCACGAAAAGCAGGATTAAGATTAATTGAGACGGTAGCAACACCTGTTGATCTGCATATATCAAATCGACAAATGCCTATTTTCTGATTTTTTTGTTGTCCCATTAACATAACCCGATCAGGGTTGTTCAGACTATTGTCAAACCAAGCCTGATGTTGCTCTAGGTTGACACTTGAAGTGTCAATAGAGTTTAGTCGTGTTTGACTGTCGTTACGCCAATCAAACACGTCTTTAGAGTCAGCTCTATTGATTAATCTTACATACATGGATATTTGTTATTTTTCCAATAAAAACCAACTAATGTCGTCCATTGGAATTAAATGGTCACGCTTATAGAAAAAACCATAATCAACTAATTTCAGATTATGTTGCTCTATTAACTCGCCCGCAAAATCCCGCTTGAACAATCTATCTTCATGCCCTCTGTACGGAATCGCCATAGGAGATGGATTATAGTACTCAGCTACAAGCACGTATTTATTGCTTAAATTCACCAAGTTAGCATATACCCGATGTAAAAAATCAGGATGAATATGAATTAAAACGCCGCAAGTAAAAGTTAAATCAAACGACTCCAGAGCTAAAGGTTCAATAATACTGCCAGTAGTGATCTCAGCGACGTTGGCATCTCTAGCGACTTGCGCGGATTCCTCATTAATTTCTACTCCGTGTAATTTAAGATCCGGATTCAAACCATTTAAAGCACGTAAATTCAATCCAATGTTACACCCAAGCTCAAGCGCTGAATTGATATTATTGGCAGCTTTTAACATCTGCGCCCAAGCTGCTACTTTGGCATGATAAAGCTGTGATGATTGATTGCGTTGTCGGTAACCTTCTCCAAACTCACCTGCCCAAAATGCCTCTTGTTCAGTTTTAAACGACTGCATGCCTTTTCCTATTCAAATAAAAACGCCCGCAAAAGCGGGCGTCAAAAAATAAACCATTACTTACCCTATTCTAGGGACTTAGCAAGTTTTATTCCCATTCAATAGTAGCGGGCGGTTTTCCTGAAATGTCGTACACCACGCGCGAGATACCATCGACTTCATTGATGATGCGATTCGACACCTTACCCAAAAATTCATAAGGTAAATGTGCCCATCTTGCCGTCATAAAATCTATGGTTTCAACGGCACGTAGGGATACTACCCAGTCGTATTTACGCATATCACCCATCACGCCTACAGAGCGCACAGGCAAGAATACGGTAAAGGCTTGACTGACTTTGTGATAAAGCTCCGCGTTATGCAGCTCTTCTATGAAGATCGCATCGGCTCTTCGCAGTAAATCACAATATTCTTTTTTGATCTCGCCCAGTACTCGAACACCAAGACCAGGTCCAGGGAACGGGTGACGATAAAGCATGTCATATGGCAAGCCAAGTTCTAGACCTATCTTACGCACTTCATCTTTAAACAACTCGCGAAGAGGCTCAACTAAGCCTAACTTCATGTCTTCTGGTAAGCCACCTACGTTATGATGGGATTTGATAACGTGTGCTTTACCGGTTTTCGAACCTGCTGATTCGATAACATCTGGATAAATAGTACCTTGAGCTAACCACTTCGCATTGGTTAGTTTTGACGACTCCTCATCAAACACGTAAACAAACTGATTACCGATAATTTTACGCTTTTTCTCAGGATCCGTTTCACCTGCTAATGCAGTTAAGAAACGTTCTTCTGCATCCACTTTAATAATATTTAGACCAAAGTGGTCACCAAACATTTCCATGACTTGCTGGCCTTCGTGCAAACGCAACAAGCCATTGTCTACGAATACGCAGGTAAGGTTTTTGCCTATGGCTTGATGTAAAAGCATTGCAGTAACACTCGAATCGACGCCACCAGAAAGACCTAAAACAACTTCTTCATCACCCACTTGTTCACGAATACGTGCCACTGCATCTTCGATAATAGACGCTGGTGTCCATAATTTTTCGCAACCACAAATCCCCATCACAAAGTGCTCTAAAATTCTAAGCCCTTGTTTGGTATGTGTGACCTCTGGGTGAAATTGCACACCATAGAATTGACGCTCTAAATCCACCATAGCCGCGTGTGGACAATTGTTTGTTTTGGCAATTGTGCTAAAGCCCTCAGGAATTTCCATGACTTTGTCACCATGGCTCATCCAAACATCTAACAAGGCTTCACCTTGAGGACCAATTTCATCTTCAATTTTGTCAAATAATGCGGTGGGTTCTATCAACTCAACTTGGGCATAACCAAATTCTCTTAGATCTGACCCTTGCACTTTACCGCCAAGTTGCGCTGCCATGGTTTGCATACCGTAACAAATACCAAGCACAGGCACGCCAGCGTTATACACATATTCTGGCGCGCGAGGTGAGTTTTCCTCACCTACAGACTCAGGTCCGCCTGACAAAATAATGCCGTCAGGGGCAAAGTCTTTTATATCTTTCTCATCAACATCCCACGCCCACAGCTCACAATAAACGCCAATTTCGCGCACTCTGCGCGCTATCAATTGGGTGTACTGAGAGCCAAAATCCAATATGAGGATTTTTTGACTATGAATATTTACTGACATTCTTTCTATTCCTCAGGTTTAACAACTACCCCATACGGTAGTTAGGCGCTTCTTTGGTAATACTCACATCGTGTACATGAGATTCACCCATGCCGGCGGAAGTTACTTTGACAAATTTAGGTTTAGTGCGCATTTCTTCGATAGTTGCACAACCGGTTAATCCCATAGCTGAACGTAATCCACCCAGTTGTTGATGAATGATATTAGCGATTGGACCTTTATAAGCAACACGTCCTTCAATACCTTCAGGTACTAGTTTTTCAGCGTTGCTGCTATCTTGGAAATAACGGTCGGAAGATCCATGGCTTTGGTTCATCGCACCCAAGGACCCCATGCCTCGATAAGACTTAAAGTAACGACCTTGATACAATTCTACCTCGCCAGGTGCTTCTTCAGTCCCGGCTAACATGCTGCCAACCATAACACTGCTAGCGCCGGCAACTATGGCTTTTGCTATATCACCGGAAAAACGAATACCACCATCGGCAATCACTGGAATATTCAAATCATTAAGTGCCTCAACAGCATCTGCTATGGCAGTAATTTGCGGAACACCACAACCGGTGACTATGCGAGTAGTACAAATTGAGCCCGGGCCTATGCCGACTTTCACTGCATCTACCCCAGCTTCAGCTAATGCCAAAGCACCTTCTTTGGTTGCAACATTACCCGCAATAATTTGTAAATCTGGATAGGTTTGACGTACCTTAGTAACGCGATCAATTACACCTTGAGAATGTCCATGGGACGTATCAATTAATAAAACATCTACGCCAGCCTCGACTAACAAACGAATGCGTTCGTCTGTGCCTGGACCAACACCAACAGCGGCGCCAACTCGTAATCGACCTTTTGAATCTTTACAAGCGTTAGGCTTATTTTTCGCTTTTTGGAAATCTTTTACCGTGATCAAGCCAGTTAAACGAAATTCATCGTCGACAACTAAGATTTTTTCAATGCGATGTTCATGCATCAAATGCATAACTTCATCCGCCGAAGCGTCAGCAGTTACTGTAACCAACTTTTCTTTTGGTGTCATAACTGAGGAAACAGGCTGATCTAAACGATTTTCAAAGCGTAAATCACGTCCGGTAACAATTCCGATCAAATTATTGTCTTCATCAATCACAGGAAAACCAGAATATCCTAGTTTTTTGCTCAACGCTTTAGTGTCACCAATAGATACGTTTGGATAAACAGTTACGGGATCTTGTACTACACCGCTTTCGTATTTTTTTACTTGCAGAACATGCTCTGCTTGGGATTCTGCTGTCATGTTTTTATGAATAAAGCCCATGCCGCCCTCTTGCGCTAACGCAATAGCTAAAGGCGCCTCTGTAACTGTGTCCATAGCTGCGGATAACAGTGGCATATTCAAAATAATTTTATTGGTAAGTTTCGTCTGTAAACTTGCGGTATGAGGCAATACAGTAGAGTGCCCAGGCACAAGAAGAACGTCGTCGAATGTTAAGGCTTCTTTTTCGATGCGCAACATGCAATTTCACCTGTTAGGTCGGGGGTTTAATTGCGGTGCAATTGTAGTGTTTTTTATCTCTCAGGTAAACTACAATAATGAGTAAAATCAATAAAAAAATCGGCGCTATGTTTGCAACCTCAAATCAAGTCAGTATTTTAAGTGTAACTAAACTCAATCGATTCGCTAAACGTGTTTTGGAAAGCGAAATTGGCTTGGTCTGGGTAACGGGTGAAATCAGTAACTTTGTCAAAGCAGCCTCTGGTCATTGGTACTTCACGTTAAAAGATAACAGCGCGCAAATACGTTCAGCCATGTTTAAAGGCGCTAATCAGCGCATTAATTTTATCCCCAAGCAAGGTGATAAAGTGCTGGTGCGTGCTAGCTTAAGCATTTATGAGCCTAGAGGTGATTATCAACTGATCATCCAACACATGGAGCCAGAAGGCATTGGACAACTTAAACAAGAGTTCGAAGCCTTAAAATTAAAACTGAGTGAAGAGGGGTTATTTGCGAATGAAAACAAAAAGCCCATTCCGCAAAAAATAAAAACCATAGGGGTAGTTACATCCCCCAGCGGCGCTGCTATACATGATATTTTGCATGTACTGGCGCGCAGAAATCCTGCCATTCAAGTAATACTGTACCCAGCATCTGTGCAAGGTAATTTAGCCGCTGGAGAGATAGTTCGCCAAATACAAACAGCAAATAGACGCAATGAAGTCGAGGTGTTAATTGTTGGACGTGGCGGCGGTTCATTAGAAGATTTATGGCCTTTCAATGAAGAACCTGTAGCCAGAGCCATTTTTGCTTCAAACCTACCTGTAGTCTCTGCTGTTGGTCATGAAATTGATGTGACAATCTCAGACTTTGTTGCCGACCAGCGTGCCCCTACGCCATCTGCTGCGGCTGAATTACTGAGCAGTGACATGAAAGTAATTGTCGATGGCGTACACCAACTAACGCGTCGATTAACCAAAGCCTTTTTGCAAAGGCTTAAACAGTTAGAGCATCAACAGGCATTAGCCAAGCAACAACTTAACTTTAATCATCCATCCTCATTGATTACCCAGCAAAATCAAAAACTGGATGCTTTGCAGTTGCGGCTATTCAACCAACACCCAAATACGCAAATTCAGCAGCAAGGGCGAATGCTGGCGCAACTTAAACAACGTTTAGCGCGCGCTATGTCACAACATATGCAACAAGCAAAATATCAACAGCAAAATTGGCAACAAAGATGTTTTAAGGTATCTCCTATGCATACCATCAAGCATTTCCAAAATCAGACCGCTAGCTTTCAAAAACAACTGGAAAACGAAATCGCAGATAGATTAAAAATCAATCATCAACTTCTAGCGTCTAAAGCTGCGCTTTTAGATTCAGTAAGCCCATTAGCTACGTTAAAACGAGGTTACAGTATTAGCTTCCATGAGGGCGAAATTGTTAAAAAAGCTGACAGTGTGGAAGTTGGGCAAACCCTTGTTACACGTGTATTTGACGGAGAAATCACTTCTCAGGTCACCCTTATAGAAAAAAAATGAAAAAAGCTTGTTACTTAGTTATAAAAATTATTGTTAAAGTATTTTTTAACATAACAATAACTGCTACAATCCGTTTACAAATTAGACATAAATACAGCGGACGTAGTAATCATGCCGGGACAAAAAATCTTTCAAAAATGTGTATTTTTCTCAATACTCAATTGTTGGGCAGGTGTTTCACTGGCTAACCCCCAAGTCCCCATTTTTGCCGCTGAATTAAGTGACAATATTTCCCAATATTGCGAAACCAACAACTGTCTAACTCATCATCTAGATAATCAGACCCTGACTAACATAATTGCAGAACATCCAGAATCTTTGTCATTGCAAGAAGCGTTAAACTTATCCGAATATGAAATACTGGTCGGTAGCGTAGTCTTGGATGTAGATACAAACCCTGAGGTCGTATTGGAAATTACCACTAGTTGGCGAGGCATTCCTATTGATGAAATTAATTTGAGTCAAAAGCTAAACAATGCCCCTGACAATCAAATGGTATATGAAGCTAGTGCTCAGGTATTGGCAAATTGGGTAGAGCATATACAGCACTTCCATGTTTTAGACGCTGAATTAATCTATAAAACCATTGGCGCTAGTAATTATGAACAAGAGTTATCTCTCCCCAGTCGCATTGGGGATTTTGAATTAGAGCAAAGAGCGCTTTACAGAGATCCATTGCAGGGTTCAATCGCTAGGTACACACATCCTAAATTTGCAAATGCTATTGTAGATATTTCGGTATATCCAGTGTCTCCTTTTACTCACGCTACCGATGTGCCTGATACGGATCTTATGGCTGCAGAGTTAGATGTAGAAAAGCAGCAATTACTGGCTTTGGTAAATCAAGCTGGAATAACGGATTATGAGATATCTGATATTAAACTGACCCAACTTGGCACTGCCGAACAAAGTCTTCAGGGTGTAATTTTAGAAGTAAAACTGGAAAGTGATGTCGAGCCTGTGTATAGCACTCAATATCTGTTTAAGAAGGGTGACAAGTTCGTGAAGTTAACCGGTAACTTCCCCAATTTGCTAATGCAATCTGTTGTAGAGCAAAGCATTGCGGCCATTCAAGTTCCGCCTGAATCAGAATTTATGCGGTCTATGCGTAAAGGATAAAGCTATTCGCTTTTCCTTTACAGATCATAGAACTTGGGTAGATTAAGCAAACATTAATTGCGCTAAATTCTTTTGCACAGATGAAGCAAGCTTGGATTTAAGTTCAATTTCAACAGGTGTTCCCTGCCCTGAAACCCAAATTTTTAATTCAGAATCGGTATCGAACGTACCTGCGGTTTCCACGATGAATTGGGTGATAGATTTGTAGGGGATACTTAAATAGCTAACTTTTTTTCCCGTCATGCCTTGTTTATCAATGAAAATAACTCGCTTATTGGTAAACACCAGCATATCTCGAATAAGTTTATAAGCATGCATAACGTTTTCATTGGAAGCTAAGACCTCTGCCAAAGCCTGATTGATTTCCCCAGCATCAACTTCACTGGCGTTACCCATTAATCCGTCTAAAAGTCCCATGTTTATTCTCCTAAATAAAAAGGCCCATAATCATTATGAGCCTTACAGTAACCTTAATGTTGTATCATGTTTTAATTAAAAACAAAATGCATCCATTCATATTTAACGCAGTTATTGGGGCATTACTGCTCTATCACTTGGTAAACAGTAACTGTACCGCTAACTTCACTGCCAACAATAAGTAGCGCATTGCCATTAGGTGAATTTTCAGCGGGCACGAATTTCACACTTTCTGGACCTAAATCTCCTGATAGTGAGACTTCATCACAGTTCATGCCTTCATTAGGATCACAAGGATCATCTAAATCGTCGTCTAACTCAAAGTCAGTGGAAAAATCACGGTTGTTGTAGTGAGTAACGAAACTCACATTGAATGGGTTAGTTACGTCGTAAACAAAGAGATCACCTGAACGCTCAGATCCGATAAAAGCATACTGGCGACCATTTATTTCACCTACATCAATGGCCTCTGGCTCGCCACCTTTGTCATCAGAACGATTGTCACCCTTGTTCTCAGTATGTGCACTATTAAAATCATTGCCTAATACAGCAGAAGAAATACGACCAAAATCGTGGCCTGAGTCATAGACTTGTTTTATGTTTTGGTCATAAATAGAAAATGAACGACCACCATAAGCATAAAGCGCTTCATAAACGCCATCTTCGTCGGCATCACCTAATACAGACGTCACTTTTAAACGGCCTAGGCCATCATCACCACCAGTAGCATCATATAATGCTTGCAATTCAGTGGATAACAACATGTTCAACTCGTCTGTATCAATTATATCTTTTACTCGAATTTCTTCGGAGAATGCATCGTAATCTCGTGAATCACCTTCGTTAGCTGTCACAATAAAAGTAGCACCATTCCATTGGTAGCTAGCGATAGAGTCTGGTTGATACATGCCGTAAACGTTTGGAAGTTTGCGGAATGATGCTATTTCATCGCGGTTGGTATAATCCATTTCAAACATTCCCCAATCTTTGAAGCCTAGTCCTTTTACTTCAACTTCCATATCTTCAAGATTGATTACGGCGATGGCGTTACTTTCTTGTAGCGACACATAGGCGGTTGAACTATCCGCTGACACTGTAATGTATTCAGGTTCAAAGTCTTTTGCTACAGTATTGCCTTCCGGGCCTGCAAACTTAACGCCTTCGGCCATAAAGATAGCCATACGTTCTTCGTCAGTATCCACATCTTCTGCATCCAGTAAATCATTGCTGAAGACTAAATCATCAGTAAAGTTGATTGTGCTAGCAACATCAGCAGGAACACCATCTGTAATGCTGATCACAGATACCGTGCCTTCAGGATCCACTGAATAGTCACTCAATGGCTCACCTTCATTAGCAACTAAGGCCATGCTGCCATCTGGAGTAAAGGTTACCATATCAGGCAACGCACCAGCTTTAACAGCTTTCACAAATGTGCCCTGACCTAATGCGTCTAAGGTATAAAACAACACTGCGCCATCTTCTACTTTAGACTCAGCTTCAACTGCAATAGCCAGCATGTCGCCGTAGATTGCAATAGAATTAGCCCCACCAAGAGTAATAGTTTCAGTAACTTGGTTTTCATCAAGTACATCCACAGTGGCAGGGAAGGTAAAGGCTGTACTGGTCAAGCTCTCATCTGTGATTGGCGAACCAACTTCAGTTGTAGGGACGTTGGTGAGAGAAATCACTTCAATTTGATTTGAATCTGCATTGACTGCGAATACTGAATTTGAAGTTGTGTGAAATTGCACAATTTCAGCAGCACTTTTTCCATAAACACCAGTGGCAAATCGACCTACAACTTGCAACGCTAAATCTCGAGGAGCATCTTGTCCATTTTGACCTTGAGGGCCTTGGTCGCCTTGAGCGCCATCAGCGCCTGTAGGCCCTTGTGGACCGACATCACCATCATCGCCTTCTAATACACAAGCCGATAATGACGCAACTAAAGATAAGGTTATTAGGGATTTAACAAAGTGTTTTTTATACATTTTTTTGTCCTTGTACAATTTCGGAACAAGGAGCATAAAAACATTAAGTGACGGTTGGATTTCAAATTTATTAACAAGGGATTACCAATTCTTGACACTTAGATGACAAATTAAAATTATCTAGTGATTATTCGTCATCCAAGTATTTGGCTTTTACTTTAAGTACTTGATCAAGGTTTTCAGCCAGTAAATCCACTAATTCTGGATCAAAATGTATGCCTTTTTGCGACTGCATATACGCCAGCGCCTGTTCTACAGACCAAGCTTCTTTGTAAGGACGTTTACTGGTCAAAGCATCAAATACGTCTGCAACTGCAACAATTCTACCTGCAATAGGAATATCTTGACCTTTTAGACCATTGGGATAGCCACTGCCGTCCCATTTTTCATGATGGGTAAGAGATACCGTTTTTGCCAGAGCAATTAAATCTGAATCGGCTTCACCGAGAATTTCAGCGCCTATTTGCGGGTGAGTTTTCATAATGGCAAACTCTTCGTCGGTTAACTTTCCCGGTTTCAACATAATGTAATCAGGAATACCGATTTTGCCGATATCATGCATAGGTGCAGCATGAAACAAATCATCAGCCTGCTCAACCGTATAGCCATAGGCTAAAGCAACAATACGAGAATAGTGACTCATGCGCAAAATATGCATACCCGTTTCGTTATCTTTGTACTCAGAAGCTCGACCTAAACGCTGTATGATTTGTAACCTTGTGCGTTTTAGTTCCTCTGCTTGCACTAGAGATAAATGGTTTTTAACTCTGGCTCTCACAACAGCAGGAGAAAATGGCTTTGCTATGTAGTCTACAGCGCCGCATTCAAGCCCGGCAGTCTCATCGACTGCATCGTTTAAAGCCGTTACAAAGATAACGGGGATATGTGCGTATTTTGGGTTTGCTTTGATCTTTTGGCAAACTTCGAAACCTGTCATTTCTGGCATCATCACATCTAACAGGATTAAATCGGGACGGGCATCTTCCACCAATGAAAGTGCATTGGCGCCATTTTTAGCGAAATAAAGTTCATAATCATCATTAAGAGTCTTCTTAAGTACTCGAAGATTAACTGCCTCATCATCCACGATGAGTAATTTAGCGCTATTGGTAGACGTCATTTAATTCACTTTCTATTTCTGATAGGAGTTTTTCAATGGCTTGAGCTGCTAGTTCAAACTCAAAATCATCAATTTCATCCTTTATTTGATCGACTTGATGCAAATATTCTGAAGGTAAATTCTCAGAAAGTTGTTGCCAAGCATCGTCATCAACATGACTGCGTTTAACGTCATCAAGTAAGGTTTTTAGGCTACTAACAAGACTTTCCCTAGACCAGATTCGCTTGTTGATATCAGTCTCAGAGTGTTGAGGTGATTGCTTAATACCAGAAACTAATTCTGGGATATGTTCAAATTTATTTATTAATTGACCGGCTATTAGCAGATAATTTTGTGTATCACCTGTTGTAAGATGTTTTTCCATCCAGCTCATGCATTGATGCATCTGTTCTAAACCAAGATTGCCTACTACACCTTTTAATTGATGAAGCTTTTGCGAAGTCGCATGTTGATCATTCGTTGCCTGCTCAGATGCTAATTCAACAAAGGAAGCTTTTAACCGTTGTACTCTTTGTAATTCTTGAATAAGGGCTTTTTCCGTTCCCCATAAGGAGAGCGCATAATTAAGATTAAGCATCGCTTTTTTATCCAAGGTTTGCTCATCTTGAGTAGTAAACACAGGGCCTAATTTCAATACTTTCGCCATTTCATTAAACAACGCGTTTTTATTAATAGGCTTGTTGGTAAAACCTTCCATACCGGCCCTTTGGGCTGCGATTCGATCATTTTCTAAGACACTTGCGGTAAGCGCAATAATAGGTACAGGGGATAGCTTATTTGCACGTTCATATTGGCGTCGCTGTCTGGCGGCAGATAGTCCATCCAATACTGGCATTTGTACGTCCATTAATACTAAATCAAAGGTGTCTTGATTGAGTTTATCTAAAACTTCCTGACCATTTTGCACACTCACCACTTGGTGCCCTTCTCTGCTGAGTAACAATGACAACAAATCCAGATTCTGCTGTACATCATCCGCAATTAAAATGCGTAACTCAGGTAAGGACTGAGCAAGTACTGTTTTATTATCTAAAACATCCTCTTCTTGGGCGTCTAGTAGAGGTATTTCTACATTAAAACAGGTACCAACACCGAGTTCGCTGGTAGCGCTGATCTGTCCGCCCATGAGTTCTACCAGCTGCTTAGCAATAGTAGTACCTAATCCTGTGCCGCCGTATTTTCGGCTCATAGAGGCATCCGCTTGAATGAAGGGATCAAACACCTTTGCAAGTTGAGCTTCACTCATGCCGATCCCTTGATCGCAAATTTTTATGCGCAGAGATTTGTCATCATCTGATTTATCAACATATATATTCACGTAACCTTTTTCGGTAAATTTAATCGCATTACCGACAATGTTAATCAATACTTGGCGAAGTCGTTCAGGCGCTCCATGCATAAGTCCTTGCAGAGAAGACCCCATAGTCAATTGTAAATCTATGCCTTTACGATGGGCTTGCAAAGCAAAAGTAGAAATAACAGAGTCCACTAATTCAATAATAGAGAAATTTCGGTATTCAAGTGAAAGTTCGCCTTTTTCTAGTTTTGCAGAATCTAATATGTCATTGATAATATGCAATAATGAATGGGCGGATTGATGAATAGTACTGATAAACTTAATTTGTTCATCTGTCATTTGTTGTTCAAGCAAAATATCGCTAAAGCCAATAATGGCATTCATGGGCGTACGTATTTCGTGACTCATATTGGCCATGAAAGCTGCTCTTGCTTCAGCAGCGGCCTGTGCGTTATTTCGCTCGACTACTAGAGCGTCTTCCATATGTTTACGCTCAGTGATGTCCATTATCAAGCCATCTAAATATGTTCTTTTACCATCATCAGAGTGCATTCTACGGCCATATTCCATCATCCATTTAATGTTACCGTCTTTATCTTTAATACGATACTCGATTGCATAACTGTCACTCACAAAGGCCAAAATCTCTTGCACCTTGTTAAGATCCTCTGGCACAAATAGCTCGGTAAAAGATCGTTTAGGGTTGGGAATCAAAAAGTCTTCGGCCGGATATCCGGTAATAGATTCAACTGCATCGCTGATGAACACCATTGGCCAGGTGTCAGAATCTTCACAGCGAAACGTAATGCCAGGGATATTAGAAATGAGCGATCTGAACTTGGCCTCGTTTTCCCGTAGTGCCGCTTCCATTTCCTGACGTTGTCTTAAATCTTTTATAAATCCAATAAAGATATGCTGATTGTCTTGTTCAACATGCCCTATTTTCAATCGTACAGGAATCTCAGTGCCATATTTGTCCAACGCTATCACTTGATGCTCTTCAACGAGAGATTGTTGGTCTTTTGTTTGCATATAGTCTGCTACAAATTGCATTAAATTTTTGCATTTGTCAGAAGGCAGTAAAAGATCAACAGATTTACCTAAGGATTCGTTTACAGACCAGCCTAAAATACGTTGCACAGAAGCATTCACATTGATGATTTTACCTGCTTCATTGATTGTTAAAATACCATCTGCAGCGGTATTCAAAACTGCTTTTAAGCGTTTTTCATTGCGAATAGCTAAATTTGTAGAGTCTTTGTATTTAAAGATTAAATTTGTAGCTAACACTATGCCTGTAATACTGATAGTGATAATGCTGATAAAAAGCGCTAAATAGATCGAAATGTCTGCAGATTGGTCAGAAGGTTCAAAGCCAGGTGGCATCACGAATCTAGCCGCTGCCATGCCGGTATAATGCATTCCGGAAATAGCCACTCCCATAACTGCGCCTGCTATCAAATTGATGCTTAAAGTCGATTTTTCTAATTTAAATAACGATTTAAGCTTGAATTTTATCCAGAGTGAAACACAGGAAAAGAACACCGCAACGACAATAGATAGTAAGAATATGCCTAAGTCATATCGCAATAGTGGCGCCATCTCCATCGCAGCCATACCGATATAATGCATAGCGCCAATACCAGCGCCCATTAGAGTACCATTTACCAACAGGCCTAAGTAACTAATGCTATGGCGGGTCAAAAAATGCAATGCAGTCCAAGAGGCTACTATTGCTGGTAGCAATGAAATAGCTGTTGTCCCCCATCCATAGTCCACAGGAGTGCACATCACAAAGGCTAACATGCCTATAAAGTGCATGGACCAAACGCCACCACCTAAGGCAATACTACCGGAAAACAAGGACACTCTGCGTCTAAACACAGAATCCGTACTAGCTGCCTGTGAAGCAACTTGAAAACCCATAAAGGAGGCAAAAATTGCGATGCAGATGGATAAAATGACGAAGGGAAAAGAGTACTCACCTTGAATCAGTAAGCTCGTCTCTATTTCACCGAAGAGTTCGGAAACGATAATATTTACCCTGAGGTTAATTAATAACGATTAGATAAATTTTATCGGCCGGAATTAGGAAAAGTTTATACTAGTTTGTCACTAGGTATTAAAGTAAATGCCTTAAAAACTAAGGCATTTACCGCGCACATTTACTTTTTCTTTTTATGAAAACTAAGAAGTCTATTACGTTTTCTTTGTTGGGATAAGGTAAGTTGATTTTTCTTACCTTCATAAGGGTTACTACCTTCTCTAAATTCAATTTTTATTGGTGTTCCCATTACATTTAGAGATTTGCGGAAATAATTCATTAGATAACGCTTATAAGCCTCAGGCAAATCATTGACTTGATTTCCATGAATGACGACCACTGGCGGATTATAACCACCGGCATGGGCGTACTTCATTTTCACTCTTCTTCCTTTAATTAGTGGTGGCTGGTGATCAGCTTGGGCCATCTCCATTATCTGGGTTAATAAGGCTGTGTTTATTCGTCGAGTAGCAGACCCATAGGCTTCCTGAACCGATTCAAACAAATGCCCAACGCCAGTGCCGTGACGAGCTGAAATAAAGTGCAAGCGAGCAAAGTCAATAAAACCTAAGCGACGATCAAGCTCTCGCTTTATGTCGTCTTTAATATCCGAATCTAGGCCGTCCCACTTGTTCACAGCTAATACCAAAGAACGTCCAGAATTTAAAACAAACCCTAATAAAGATAAATCTTGATCACTAATACCTTGCCGAGCATCGATTACCAAAAGCACTACGTTGGCTTCTTCTATCGCCTGTAGGGTTTTTACAATTGAAAACTTTTCTACCGCATCACTGACCTTTTTTCGCTTTCTTACTCCAGCGGTATCAATTAGGATATATTCTCTTTCATCTCTCTCCATGGGAATGAAAATGCTGTCTCTTGTGGTGCCTGGCATATCAAATACCACCACTCTTTCTTCACCCAATATGCGATTAGTTAAGGTAGATTTACCCACATTAGGTTTTCCAACAATGGCTAATTTTATGGGAAGGCTTTGTAGACGCTCGAGTTTTTGTTCTGCATCTTCCTCTTCTAACACAGGCGTTGGTGATACCAACATTTCAGGAAATTTCTCTTCCAAAGGTCCTAGCACAGTGTCTAACAACTGACTTACGCCTCGACCATGGGCAGCTGCAATTTGAATTAGCTGGGCGACACCTAGGGTATAGAAATCGGCGCTTTCACTATCGCCATCTATTCCATCAACTTTATTAACAACCAGATAAGCGGTTTTATCTTGTTTACGAAGATGTTCGGCTATGCCAATATCTGCAGGAGTCAAACCCGCTCTGGCATCTACAATAAAAAGAACGACATCGGCTTCATCAATAGCTAACAAGCTTTGCTGAGCCATAGCTGCATCAATGCCGTCTTCATCACCAGTAATTCCGCCTGTATCTACCACTATAAACTGCCGGTTTTCGAAATTTGCTTGGCCATATTTACGATCCCGTGTCAGGCCGGGAAAATCAGCAACTAGCGCATCCCTTGAGCGGGTCAAGCGATTAAAAAGGGTGGATTTGCCTACATTCGGACGCCCGACTAAGGCTATCACTGGTAACATGTTCTTTCTCTCAAATTAAAAACGCCAATGGAAACTTCCATCGGCGCTTATTGTACAGCTTCCAAGGTTAGTCGCAAATCGCTAAGCTTGGCTGCATTTTCTTGTGGCTAAGGTAACTCTATAGAATAAAGTTCGCCGTCTCGCAGTTGCACGTAAAGTTTACCCTCGTGCTCTACTGGTGCCGAATAGATGCCTTCATCTTCATCGTCACTTCCAACTTCAATGCGAGCAACATACTCACCTTCATCTTGGGTAAAGAAGTGCAAGTAACCCCACTTGTCTCCAACTGCTATGTAATCACCAACCGGCGTAGCTGAAGTTAATTCGCGCTTACGAAGCATGGAGTTTGACCATAGCTCAACCCCATTTCGACGATCCACCGCATATAAGTTGCTGTTAATATCCGTAATAAATAATCGATTACCTTCAATAGCTAGGTCTTGGTATGAAGCATATTCACGATTCCATACAACCTGACCAGTTCTTAGCTCAACGGCAGCAAGAGTACCGCCATAGCTAACAACGTAAATATTGCCACCAAAGATTAAAGGGGTGCTATCGATGTCAACGATTCTTTCTAGTTCTGTGGCTCCCGCTGGTTTGGCAATTAATTGCTCCCAAGCAGTTAAACCTGAATCAATAATATTTACTACTAGTTTACCGGAAGCCGTGCCTACAATGGCGCCACCGTTGGCCGCCGCAGGCGCTGAAACTCCGCGCAAACTCAAAGGCGGTACATCAGTCTCACTTTGCCATTTAACTTCGCCGGTATCTGCGTCTATACCAAATAAAACACCAGCGACTGTATTTACCACTACAACACCAGAGTCTACTGCAGGTGGCGCTAATACTTCACCACTCACTTTTGTCTGCCATTTGATGCTGCCATCTTCTTGGTTTAACGCTAAAACAGTGCCATTTTCAGTACCTAAAAATACAGTTTCATAAGCTACCGTTAAACCACCAGCGATTTTTGCTGAAACGCGACCGGCAAACAAACCATATAGATTTGTCAAACGACTGTCTTTACTCGGCGTACTAATGTCTTGTTCCCAAATCAGCTTACCTGTTTCGGGATTTAAAGCGTAAATACCACCTTGTCGATCAGCGACAAAAACTTTGCCGTAATCTACCGCTGGGCGTAAGCGAGAAAAATACTCTTCAGTACCATCACTATAATCGGCATCCCACAGGATACGTGGGGTAAAAGCGTTGGATATCTCCGGAAGACGTCTTATTTTGAGTTCTTCTTCATCTGTAAACCAACCTGAGATTGTACTACAGCCTGATAGTGTCCCTATCAGCAATACAACTATTAAATACTTATTCACTATCTTGACTCACTTCCTGAGAACCTGCTGCTTCAGCTTGCGCGCGAGCGTAAGCTATGTTGTCGAGTTTCATTTGGATATTAATATCTCCAGGAAGTTCAACCAAAGCTTGACTGTAAGCCGCTTCAGCACCATTAAAATCACCCTTGGCAACCAAAGCATCACCTTTTAACTCAAATACTTGATCATTGAAGGCTGTTGCTTTTACCTGAGCTAATTGAGCCACTGCTTGATCATATTCTTCTGCTTGAATATGTAACTTGGCTAAGCGAATTTTCGCGATATCAGCAACAGCATCGTCACCTTTTGCGACTCTAGATAAAGCTTCTTTTGCCGTGCTTAACTCATCTTTTTCAAGGGCTTGCTGGGCTACAATCAAAGCTGCTAGGTCGGTATATGCAGACGCGTCGTTTTCGCTGATAAAGGTTTGCAGTGGAGCGTAATCTTCAGTTTCAACAAATTTCTCTACACTTTGCTGATAAGCTACGGATGCCATCTCTTTTTGTTCTAACTGGCTATTTGAATACCAGCGCCAACTCCAAAGTCCGCCTACTCCAAGCACTACGCCAATAATAATGGCTGTACCGTTGTCTTTCCAAAACTGTTTAATCGCTTCGATTTGTTGTTCTTCAGTTTCGTAACGTTCCATGATGCCCTCTAAAATGACCAGATTTTCTGGTTCTATTGTGTTTCTAAACCACTCAAGTGTTGCATAATGCCTTGAATGTCCAACGTTTGTTGAGGTTCATCTTTACGCAAATATTTCAATCCATATTGCTTAGATTCGACCTCATTATCTCCAATAACAATTGCGACTTCTGCGCCGCTGTTATCAGCCCTTTTCATTTGTTTCTTAAAGTTGCCGCCACCACAGTGTAATTGAATCTGTAATTGTGGAAATGCATCTCTTAATTGTTCGCTCACTACCATTGCCTGTACCTGAGCCTGTTCGCCCATAGCAGTGATATAAACATCAGCTTTGGGCGCAAAATTTTGTTCAGTCACTTCTTGAATAAGTAACACTAAACGTTCAATACCCATAGCAAAACCAACCGCTGGACTGGGTTTTCCACCTAGTTGAGTCACCAAGTTGTCGTATCGTCCACCAGCACAAATGGTGCCTTGTGAACCTAATAAACTCGTGACCCATTCAAACACAGTACGGTTGTAATAATCTAGACCGCGGACCAATTTAGGATTGATTCGATAGCTTATACCCAAAGCATCCAATTGTTTACAAAGACCGCTTAAATGCGCTTTGGATTCTTCGTCTAAATAGTCGGTCAATACAGGCGCATTAACGAGTATTTCCTGCGTCTTGGCACTTTTACTATCTAAAATTCGCAACGGATTTGTAGTTAATCTGCGCTGAGAATCTTCATCTAGCTCATTTACAAATGCCTGTAAGTAAGCCACCAATGCATCTTTATAGTCTACTCTCGCTTGGGTATCGCCTATGGAATTTAGTTCCAAAGATACGCTATCTTGAATACCAAAGGCTTTCCATAATCTGGCGCCCATAAGAATAACTTCAGCATCTATGTCGGGGCCTTCTAACCCATAAGCCTCAACACCAAATTGGTGGAATTGACGATAACGCCCTTTTTGCGGCTTCTCGTGTCTGAACATAGGACCCATATACCACAATCGCTGCTGCTGGTTATACAGCAAACCATGCTGATTACCAGCGCGCACGCAACATGCGGTACCTTCTGGTCGCAAGGTTAAGCTATCACCATTACGATCTTCGAAGGTGTACATTTCTTTTTCAACGATATCAGTAACTTCACCAATACTTCGTTTGAATAAATCTGTACTTTCAAGAATAGGCGTGCGAATTTCTTGGTAATTATAGCGTGCAACTAATTGGCGAATTTCAGATTCGACAAACTGCCAAGCACCTGTTTGGCCTGGCAAACAATCATTCATACCACGTATTGCTTGAATGCTTTTTGACACTGGATCCCTACTGCAAAGCTATTAATTAAAGCGCGACATTATAAGGATTTTGTCGCGCGGGGTAAATCAAGGAATGGCAAATAGTACAAATTATTCGACGCTATCGTCTACTTTTATGCTAATGCGGTTGGTATTGTCTAACATACTGGCTTTAGCTGCAGCTTTTGCTCGAATCTTACGCTCTAAATTATCCACAAGGTCGGAGTTAGCTATACGCTCTTTTTGTCGTTTACCATCTTCATAGAAGCCACTCATGTTGCGAGCGCCAGTTAAGCCCAAGTCAGAGACCTCAGCTTCGCCGGGACCATTCACAACGCAGCCTATAATGGAGACATCTAACGGGGTAAGTACGTCTTCTAGTCGCTGTTCTAGCGCGTTTACGGTTGCAATCACATCAAATTCTTGTCGAGAACAACTTGGACAAGCAATAAAGTTAATGCCCCGAGAGCGAATTCGCAACGATTTGAGGATATCAAAACCCACTTTAATTTCTTCTACTGGATCTGCAGCAAGGGAAATACGGATTGTATCGCCTATTCCTTCCGCCAGTAGCATGCCTAAACCAACTGCACTTTTTACAGCGCCAGCTCGAATACCACCAGCCTCTGTAATGCCTAAATGTAATGGTTGTTCAATTTGTTTGGCTAATAATCGATAAGCCCCGACCGCTAAAAATACATCAGATGCTTTTACGGAGACTTTAAACTGATCAAAATTCAGCTTGTCTAAAATATCGACATGGCGCATAGCGGATTCAACTAAGGCCTCCGGTGTAGGTTCACCATATTTTTCTTGTAAATCTTTTTCTAATGAACCGCCATTTACACCAATTCGAATGGGAATATTCTTGTCTTTGGCACAATCTACTACAGACTTTACTCTGTCAATGTTGCCTATATTGCCTGGGTTAATGCGCAAACAATCCACACCGTATTCAGCGACTTTTAACGCAATGCGATAATCAAAATGGATATCAGCAATTAAGGGGATATCTGTTTGTTGGCGAATCAACTTAAATGCTTCGGCGGCATCCATGGTAGGCACAGATACTCGAACAATATCGCCACCGGCAGCTTGGATTCGTTTTATCTGTGCCACTGTTGCATCCACATCAGTGGTTAGGGTGTTTGTCATAGATTGCACTGAAATGGGTGCATTATCACCAACAGGCACATTACCTACATAAATACGTTTTGATTTTCGTCGTATAATTGGACTTTCTGCAAACATTATTCACTCGCTAAAGGTAACTGAAACTTCACAGGGCTACCTACCCCAAAGCGACTTAGATCGACTAATTCGTGGTTAAATTCTATGTCGACCTTCTCAGTCGGACAAAGATTCACACTGATCGGAGGTAAAGCCATGACAGTCATTACTCTACCTTGTTTTTTCACACCAACGGCCACAGTTTCGCCGTTAGCATCTTTCACACTTAACCAGCAATCTTCACGAAATGTAAATACAACTTGTACTTCAGTGGCAAAGTCAGCTTCAAAACTATTTGCGTCTGTCACTTCAGCGCCAGATTGTGGTTGTATATCTGTATCAGATTGTAAAAGAGAATCGTCATCTAGGGTTTCATCTGAATCCACAGTTTGACTAACCGACTCTTCTATATCATTTACTGTTTCTGACACTGTTTCTTGTGCAGTATCCATCACGTCTTCAACTTCTTCTGACAAGGAAGAAGCCTCAACATCATCAGCGTTATCTACAATCGTTGGTTGACTTTGTTGTTGAGTGGTTTGCGTTGTTTCAGGCGCTTGTAAACTATAGTCAGGCTCAATTACTTGTTCTGTTTGTGATTGTTCAACCGGCTGAGCTTCATTAGCATCATCTGACTGATTGAAGGTACGCGAAGTAAAATCTGCAAAACTATAATCTTGTTGGTCATACCACCAATAACCTAATGAGGCTATTACTAATATAATTACACCATAGGTCACAAGGTTCCATCGGCTGTCATGGGCTTCACGCTCTACACGGCGGGAAAAACTTTGTAATTTAGTGTCTGATTTATCATTCACATGAATATTATCAAACGCGTCTAATAATGGCGTGACTTCCATATTCACTAATCGTGCATACAGGCGCACATAGCCTTTTGTGAAAGTGATTGAAACACCTTGCTCCATACCATCTTCTTCAATGGCTTGAATACTGGCCAAGCGTAATTTTAGGCGATTAGCCACTTGCTCTTGTGATAGCCCCATTCTCTCTCGCGCATTTTTTAGCTGAGTCCCTGGACTTAGGGGAGTAATAGGTTCGTTAGAAAGTGTCTCTTCGTTATTCATCTGCTTTAGGTTCCTTTACCCGCAATTTTGTGCCGATTTTGATGTCTGACGCATCATTAATATTATTCCAGTCTAACAATTTGTCCATCTTAACGTTATATTTCAGCGAGATACGATACAAATTTTCTTTTGGTTGAACAATATGATAGCCCTCTTCCACTTCCTCAGGCTCTGTAGGTGTCTCTTGAGTGCTACTTTCAACTTCTTCGACAACAGGATCTGCTTGCACACTTGCAATATCTTCTTCAGTATTTGAAGAAGTAGTGTCCTCATATGTTTCTACGACTTCTAATTGCTGCGCTGGTGTTGAGCTTTCGGCCACACTCACCTCTTCAACCTGCGCTTCCATAGCACTAGTCTGTTGTTGTTCTATTTCAGGAGCAGCTTCTACCACTTTAGGTTCAACGGTTTGCAGTTTGCGAGTAACTTTTGCAGCAGGTTTAAACTTACCCATTTGTGCAACATAGGTAGCAGTATGTTGATGTTCTGGATACATTTGTTTCAATAAATCACCATAACCCACTGCTGCTTTAAGGTCATTCATACCTTGAGCAATTTGATAATTTAAAAACAAAGATTCGGGATTAACCGTCGCGTTTCGTTCGTAACGCCACAGCATTTTTTTCGCCTCTTCCCATTGTTGTTTCTGAACGTATAGTTTAGCTAACAAAAATAAACTTCTAGGGCGCGTTGGCTGGTGATTTAACGCGCTATTAAAATAGGTGATAGCTTCATCAATCTGGTTTTGATTTTGCGAGCAAATGGCAAGGTTTTCATAAGTTTCTGCTGTAGCTGAATAACTTCTAGCACTTACCGCCTTTAAAAAATAATCTTTGGCTTTTTCATAGCGCCCTTGTTCGCAAAGAAAAGCACCATAACTGTTAACTATGTCCGGATCATTTCTAGAATACCCTAAGGCATTTTCATAATATTCTTCAGCAATATCTGCCTCTCCGACTTGCTGAAAATAATACGCCATTGCATAGTGTGCTTCGCCAGATCTTGGCGCGAATTCTATAGCTTTATCCAAATTAGACTTAGCTTGCGCATAGTTTCCGTTTTTTAAATAAGTAAGCCCTAAGCTTACTCTTGTCTTGGCTGCTTCTTCTTTATCAATCGCACCCGTACCTACAAATGCTGGATCAACGGGCTCGGATACGCAACCCGATAACCCAATCACTAGGCCTACAATCGCCAATTTTTTCAACATGCCAGGATATTTCCTTTCATTAATCAGATACTTTTACGGAGATAGGTTGCCCTTTCATCTGTTTTTTTAATATTCTTTTTGTTCTATCGACAACGTCACCTACAAGTTGACCACAGGCCGCATCAATGTCGTCTCCACGGGTTTTTCTGACCACTACCGTAAACCCATAGTTCATTAACACTTTTGCAAATCTATCAATTCTAGAGTTGCTCGAGCAAGTATAAGGTGAGCCCGGATAAGGATTAAACGGAATCAAATTAATCTTACTGGGTGTTTGCGCTAACACCTTAGCCAGCTCATGCGCCTGATCTGTGCTGTCGTTGATATGACTTAACATAACATATTCGACGGTTACTTTACCCTGATTCGCCCGAGATTTCTTCAAGTAACGACGTACCGCAGCAAGAAACTCGTCAATTGGGTATTTTTTGTTCACTGGGACAATTTCGTCACGTAATTTATCGTTAGGCGCATGCAATGATATCGCCAGCGCAACATCGATTTCATCGCCCAATTTATCCAGAGCCGGCACGACACCTGAAGTAGATAAAGTCACTCTTCGTTTAGACAAGCCGAATCCAAAGTCGTCCAGCATGATGTCCATTGCAGGAATTACGTTTTTCAAATTGAGTAAAGGCTCACCCATTCCCATCATTACCACATTAGTAATTGGGCGCTGGGAAGTGTCTTTAGATAAACCAATAAAAGTAGCAACACGCCACACCTGGCCTATGATTTCCGCCACCGTTAGGTTTCGATTAAATCCTTGTTGAGCAGTAGAGCAAAATGTACATTCTAAGGCACAGCCAACTTGAGATGACACGCACAAGGTGGCGCGGTCAGATTCAGGAATCCAAACGGTCTCCACCTCTTGCCCACCATCTAGCATGATGGCAAATTTAATGGTGCCGTCGGTAGCCTGCTGATGAAACGAAATTTCCGGCGCTCTTACTTCACAGTTATCAGTAAGCTTTTGGCGTAACTGCTTATTCAGATTGCTCATCTTATTAAAATCTGATTCACCCGCTTGGTAAATCCATTTCATAAGTTGGTCTGCACGGAAAGGCTTTTCGCCGATGGATGCAAAATAGTCTCGCAATCCTTCACGATTAAAATTTAATAAATTAACCTTTTTTGGGGCCTTTGGCGTTTCCACGTCAACCTTAGTCGTCATTCTCTTTAACCTTACAATATATACAAGGCGAACGATAAAGCAAAAAAAGGGAGCCATTTGCTCCCTTAATGCCTGTAACGTTCGCTACAGCAATTACATACTTAATTATCTTGTACGAGGACAGATTTCTTCGTCAGTAAAAAAGTATGCAATTTCACGTGCAGCTGATTCTGGAGCATCAGAACCGTGCACAGCGTTTTCATCTATAGATGCAGCATAGTCAGCACGTAGTGTACCTGCAAATGCTTCTTGAGGGTTAGTAGCACCCATAATCTGACGGTTTTTAACTACCGCATCTTCACCTTCAAGTACCTGAACCATTACAGGGCCAGATGTCATAAAGTCAACTAAAGCACCAAAAAATGGGCGTTCTTTATGCTCGGCATAAAAACCTTCAGCTTTTTCGCGAGATAGGTGAAGCATTTTAGACGCGACAATGCGCAGTCCAGCTGTTTCGAAACGATTATAGATGGCACCGATCGCGTTTTTAGCTACTGCATCCGGTTTAATGATTGAAAAAGTGCGTTCTAAAGCCATGTTGTTGTCCTGTTAACTAAATATCAATTTTGTTGCAATTTATAAAACTGCGCGGATTATATGCAAACTAAAGATAAAATCCCAATGAATTTTTTAATGTTGTTCTGAAGCATGGTTAATAGTGTACTTCGGAATTTCCACTACTAGGTCTTCATCTTGAATAATCGCTTGGCAACTCAAGCGACTTTCTGCTTCTAAACCCCACGCCTTATCTAGTAGATCTTCTTCTAGATCATCGGCTTCGTCAAGTGAGTCAAACCCCTCGCGCAGAATAACGTGGCAGGTTGTACAGGCACATGACTTTTCACATGCGTGCTCAATACCAATACCGTTTTTAAGTGCTACATCAAGTACACTTTCACCTTCTTTGCCTTCAAGTACGGCACCGTCTGGACATAATTCATCATGTGGTAAAAATATTACCTGTGGCATTTTATTCCCCAATTATTAAATATCTGAAATTGACTGACCTGATAAAGCATCTCGAATAGACTTGTCCATTCTTCGGCTAGCAAAGGTTTGGCTTATGGCATCCACAGCTTCAATCTGTTGTTTGATGTCATCAGTGCCAGCACTTTCTCTTAATTGTTCTAGCTTTTGCAACGCTTGTTCGATTTCTTCACGCTCTGATGACGACAAGAGTTCATCGCCGTCTTGCTCAAGGGCTGCATACATTGCTTCTAACACTCTTTGCGCTTCGACTTGCTGCTCTTTAAGCATTCTGGCCTGCATATCTTCGGAGGCATGGCTCATGGAAGCGCGCAGCATCTCCAAGATCTCTGATTCTTCTAATCCATAACTTGGCTTAACCTGTATTTCAGCCGTTTTACCCGTAGATTTCTCCATCGCTGAAACACTTAATAGTCCATCAGCGTCCACCTGGAAGGTGACGCGAATATGTGCGGCTCCGGCCGCCATGGCAGGAAAATCAGTTAAATTAAATTTCGCTAACGATCGACAATGCTCTACAAGCTCTCTTTCACCTTGTAAAACATGAATCATCATGGCGGTTTGACCATCTTTAAATGTAGTAAATTCCTGAGCGCGCGCTACTGGTATAGTGGTATTGCGTGGAATAATTTTTTCCACCAAGCCGCCCATGGTTTCTAGCCCCAACGATAAGGGCAATACATCCAGCAGTAATAAGTCAGAATCCGGTTTATTGCCAACCAAGATATCAGCTTGAATACCAGCGCCTATGGCCACTACCTTGTCTGGATCTATGTTAGTCAGAGGCTCACACTGAAAGAATTCACCCACCGCATTTCTTACCGCAGGAACCCGGGTTGAACCACCAACCATAACGACATGGGCAATGTCTTTCTGGCTTAACTTAGCATCTGCTAATGCTCGCTTGGCGATATTAACGCTTAAATCTACTTTGTCTTGTATTAAGCTTTCGAAGGTCGTTCTATCAATATCAAAGTGAATGTTTTGTTCACCTAGTTGTGCACAAAACACGGCACTTGATTCGTCACTCAAGATTTCTTTTACTTTCTTGGCCGCTTCCATCAAATCTCTATGATAGCGTGTTTGAAGAGCTGCAATATCGAGTTTATCGACAATGTAATTGACTATGGCAAGATCAAAATCATCACCGCCCAACGCAGTGTCTCCAGCGGTAGATAATACTTCGAACACGCCCTTGGTAAGGGTTAAAATAGAAACATCAAAGGTTCCGCCACCTAAATCATATACTGCTATGCTGCCTTGGGCGTTGGTATCTAACCCGTAGGCTATGGCAGCAGCGGTTGGTTCATTCAGCAAACGCAACACATTAAGGCCCGCGAGTTTTGCCGCATCCTTGGTGCTTTGTCGTTGTGCATCATCAAAATAAGCAGGAACAGTAATAACAGCACCCGTTAATTCCTCGCCAAGCGTGCTTTGGGCGCGGTTTTTCAATTGGCGTAAAATATCAGCAGAAACTTCCACTGGTGTTTTATTTCCTGCAACGGTCGCAAACGCAGGATTTCCCTCTGCACTAACAAATGAGTACGGTAGATTGGCCCAAGTCGAAGTGACATCTTGCACACTTCGTCCCATAAATCGTTTGACTGACACTATAGTGTTTTGTGGATCGTTGACCGCATTTTCGATTGCGTCGTAGCCAACAACTTCTGCTTCTGGCGTGTATTGCACAACAGAAGGCAAAATGTGTCGTCCAGCTTCATCCGGTAAGGTCTCACAGCTACCACTGCGTACTGCTGACACTAAAGAATTAGTGGTACCAAGATCTATACCTACGCCGATTTTCTTCTCATGAGGTGCTGCACTCTTTCCCGGCTCAGCAATTTGCAATAACGCCATTAATATATGCCTTTATATCTCTTTGTTTTGCTTATGGGCAATTGGTTAGGAAACTTGCTGTAACTTATTATCAGCCTCAGCGGCAAGTTTATTCAAAAATTTGAGTTTTGTCAGGGCTGAGGCAGCAGCTTCGTTAGATGCATGGTCTTGAGCACTGAGCGCTTGTTCTATCTGTTGAGTTAAATCTTCATCTAAAGATTCGACACTCTTAATAAACGCTTCCAACTGTTGTTGGTTATCAGCGTCAGCCAAGGCTTCTCGTAATTCCATTTGTTGCATTAAAAATTCAGTGTCTCCCATAGTCGCTTGCTCATCTGGCAAGGGAAATTGCCGAAGCGCCAACAAATGTTCGCCTCTTTTTACTGGGGTTTTTAACACATAATAGGCGTCGTTTACTTGTGCATTTTTTTGCATGTAAAGACGCTTTTCTTGCTCGCTGGCACTTGCAAACCTGTCAGGGTGAGTCAATTTTTGCAGTTGTTGATATCGCTGTTTTAACAGGCTTTCATCAATCTGAAATGCATGTGGCAAATTATATAATGCAAAATAGTCTGTCATGTTCATCGGACTCTAGCTTGCACCTATTAAACGGTAAAACTCTCACCGCAACCACATTCACCACTGACATTGGGGTTATTAAAGGTAAAGCCTTCGTTCAACCCTTCTTTGGCAAAATCTAACTGAGTACCATCTAAATAAGTCAAGCTTTTACCATCAATGACAACCTTTACGCCATTATCTTCAAATACATGGTCGCCTTCGTCGATTTGATCAACAAATTCCAAAACATAGGCTAGGCCAGAACAACCGGTAGTTTTCACACCAAGACGAATGCCCAAGCCAGAACCTCTGTTTTGCAAGAAAGTTTTTGCTCTATTCGCTGCTGCTTCTGATACTGTGATAGCCAAGTTTCTGCTCCTAATTACTCGCTGATAATGGTTTACGATTTACTGTTGTCGTCGACTTTTATAGTCTGCTACTGCTGCTTTGATGGCATCTTCAGCCAAAATTGAACAGTGAATTTTCACCGGCGGTAAGGCTAACTCTTGGGCGATATCAGTGTTCTTAATTTCAGTTGCTTGATCAATAGTTTTGCCTTTTACCCACTCTGTAACAAGAGAACTAGAAGCAATAGCTGAACCGCAGCCATATGTTTTGAACTTTGCATCTTCAATAATGCCATCGTCATTAATTTTTAACTGTAGACGCATTACATCACCACAAGCTGGAGCACCCACCATGCCTGTTGCTACTGTAGGGTCATCTTTTTCAAATGCGCCTACGTTTCTTGGATTTTCGTAATGATCAATTACTTTATTACTGTAAGCCATGTTCTCACACCTCTACTTTTAGTGGTTTACCCACTCAACTGATTCTAAATCTATGCCTTCTTTGAACATGTCCCAAAGAGGTGACATTTCGCGAAGCTTAACAATAGCGCTACGCACAACCTTAATCACATAATCGATTTCTTCTTCAGTGGTAAACCTACCGATGCTGAATCTAATAGAACTATGTGCAAGCTCGTCATTCATGCCCAACGCTCGCAGCACGTAAGAAGGTTCTAAACTTGCTGAAGTACAAGCTGAGCCTGAGGAAACCGCCATATCTTTTAATGCCATGATTAAACTTTCACCTTCAACATAATTAAAGGAAACGTTTAAACTACCAGCAACGCGTTTTTCTAAATCACCGTTAAGATAGACTTCTTCCATATCTTTAATGCCGTTCCAAAGCTTGTCGCGTAACATTTTGATACGCTCATTTTCGGTCGCCATTTCTTCTTTGGCTATTCTGAAGGCTTCGCCCATACCCACAATCTGGTGAGTCGGCAAAGTACCTGAACGCATTCCACGCTCGTGTCCACCACCGTGCATCTGTGCTTCAATTCTCACGCGAGGCTTTCTTCTTACGTAAAGCGCACCTATGCCTTTAGGTCCATAAATTTTATGTGCCGAAAATGACATTAAGTCGATTTTCAATGTTTGTAAGTCAATAGGCACTTTTCCAGCTGCTTGAGCCGCATCCACGTGAAAGATAATTTTATTTTCACGACAGAGATCGCCAATCGCTTGCATATCCTGAATGACACCAATCTCGTTGTTGACAAACATTACACTGACTAAAATAGTGTCTTCTCGAATTGCATCTTTTAACTTGTTTAAGTCTAAAAGACCATTCGTTTCTGGTAATAAATAGGTGACTTCATAGCCTTCTCGTTCCAACTGACGCGTTGTATCTAATACCGCTTTATGCTCAGTTTTCACCGTGATGATGTGCTTACCACGCTTCTTATAGAAATGTGCCGCACCCTTTATTGCCAAATTATTTGATTCGGTAGCACCAGAGGTAAACACAATTTCACGAGGATCTGCATTTACTAACTCTGCGATTTGATTGCGTGCTATGTCGACAGCTTCTTCTGCAACCCATCCAAACTTGTGCGAACGAGAGGCTGGGTTACCAAAGTTACCCTCCATCGATAAGCACTCCGTCATCTTTTCAACTACACGAGGATCAACTGGTGTCGTCGACGCGTAATCAAGATAAATGGGTAATTTTAAGTTGCTCATCTGTTACTCCGCTTAAAGTTGCATACTAATTTCAATATTATCTACTAAATTCTTGGCACTGTTATTTTGTCTGTTTGCGACAGACTTCACATCGTTTTTGCTCATCAAGTCGCCAAGGGTTATTTCATTTAAAAAGTTAGCGATACGATCGCTTAATTCTTGCCATAAATTATGGGTCAAACATCGTTGACCGCCTTGGCAATCTGCATGACCGCTACATCTAGTCGCGTCAATGGTCTCATTGACCGCGTTGATTACATCGCCAATCGCAATCTTGTGAGCATCTTTGCCTAACAAATAACCACCACCAGGTCCCCTCACACTTTCTACCAACGCCTGTTTGCGTAGCTTTGCAAACAATTGCTCTAAATAAGAAAGCGAAATCGCCTGGCGCTCAGAAATATCCGCCAGAGACACAGGCCCAGTCTGTGAATGTAAAGCGACATCTAACAACGCTGTCACTGCGTACCTGCCCTTCGATGTTAGTTTCATAATCAATTGCGCCTGCGTGCTAAAATATGCGTAAAGTCTAATTACCTGAGTAATTTTGTCAAGTATTTATCCGACTATTTTACTAGGTTATTATTGATATGAGGTTTAACTTCCATCTAATCAAGGGCCTACAGTATTATTTACTCCGCAACGCTAAAAAATGCCTAAATCTGCGGGTCAAAAGCTTCGTTTTGCTGTTCTTTGATCACAGGTGAAATCCCCGTATTTTCAAAATCTTCAGCGCTAATGCGAGGAATACTATCAGCACAAACATCCCCGCCTAATGATTGTATTACTTTGCACATTTCAGCTACTTTCTTATCCATCAAATGCACATGTTCGAGCATAATACCCATGGCGTTAGCAACAGGATCAGGATTGTCTTCGGCAACTGCATAAGCATCAAAACCATATTTTTTAGCAATGGCCTGGCGTTGCGAAGTTTTATGTTTATTAGCCGGCTGAATAATGCGCCCAGGAATGCCAACGCAAGTCGCGTTTTCAGGCACATCTTTAACAACCACAGAATTTGAGCCTACACGGGCGTTTTCGCCAATCAGAATCGGGCCTAGAATTTTAGCGCCAGCTCCCACCACAACGTTTGCACCTAAGGTTGGATGTCGCTTACCTTTGCTCCAACTTGTGCCGCCTAAGGTAACGCTGTGATAAAGGGTTACATCATCTCCCACCACGGCTGTTTCGCCGATCACTACGCCCATACCATGGTCAATAAATACACGACGACCAAGCTTAGCCCCCGGATGAATTTCGATGCCCGTTAAAAAGCGAGAAAAGGTTGATAGTACTCGCGCTAGCCAGCCTAGCTTTAGATTCCATAGCTTATGGCTAAGCCTGTGGATCCATATGGCATGTAGCCCTGGATAGTTAAACAATACTTCGAAGCTGTTTTTAGCTGCAGGGTCGCGATGAAATACGCTATTAATATCTTCTTTAATTCTACTGAACATAATCATTTATCTTTAGTCAATTTATCTACTGAAGCTAACATTCCCCGTAGAATGTTAATTTCCCTGCTGTCTGGTCGTGCTCGAGTGAACAGTCGTTTAAGTCTGGCCATTATTATGCCCGGGTGATTCTCCCTAATAAAACCGGTCTTACTGAGTGTTTCTTCCAAATGCACATAAAATCTATCGAGATCTTCCACTAAGGGATACTCTGGGGTTTCATTTGGGGCGTATTGGGCGGCTTTCTTTTCTAAAAAGCTCATTCTGATTTCATAGCACAAGGTCTGCACGGCAGCCGCCAGGTTCAGAGAACTATATTCAGGATTAGCATCTATGCAAACGTGAAAATGGCATAGTCTTAGTTCTTCGTTGGTAAGGCCATTTGCTTCTCGTCCAAATACCAAAGCCACCGGATATTGCGGTGACTCAAGGGTTAATTTTGCGCCACATTCTCTGGCCGTTAGCATCGGCCAATCTAGGGTCCTTGAGCGCGCAGATGTTCCTACAACTAAACCACAGCCTTGAATAGCCTGAGAAAGGTCACTGACTATTTCAGCATTTTGCAAAACATCTCCAGCCCCAGCGGCAAGCGCGCTGCTTTTTCCGTCAGGAGGCGAAATAGGGTCGACTAGAACCAACTTTGATAGTCCCATGGTTTTCATAGCCCTCGCAGCCGAGCCTATATTTCCCGAGTGAGAAGTGTTAACCAAAACTATTCGTATATTTTCTAGCATTGCATTGCCCCTTGCAAAAATCGGCGCGTAATATATCACGCAATAGTTTCTCTTTCACTAAAGGATTGAATCTGGTAGACTCCGCCCGTTTTTTAATCTAGTTCTTTATAATATTTGGCGGTTTCTTATGCATCCGATGCTCAACATCGCAGTACGTGCTGCGCGTTCGGCGGGCAGCATTATTGCTCGTGGTTTCGAAAACTTAGACGATTTACAAATTCAATCTAAAGGTTCAAGTGATTATGTCACTAAAATCGACAAGGAAGCCGAAGCTGCCATCATTGGTAAAATTCAACAGTCATATCCTGAGCATTCTTTCATTGGTGAAGAAGGCGGCAACATCGACAACAATTCAGATTTTACTTGGGTGATCGATCCCCTCGATGGCACCACTAATTTTATTCGCGGCATTCCACATTTTGCCGTTAGCATTGCATTATTGTACAAAGGTAAACTCGATCAAGCAGTTGTATTTGATCCTATCAGAGGTGAGCTATTTACTGCATCAAAAGGTGCTGGTGCACAATTAAATGGTTATCGTATTCGGGTGTCTAAAGCCAAAGATTTAACTGAAACTGTGCTAGCAACCGCTTTTCCATTTAAAGATAAAAGTCAATTTGCCGAAGCAAGCAGTAAATTCAATGCGGTATACATGCAATCAGGTGACGTTCGTCGTATGGGTTCAGCGGCCCTTGATTTGGCCTATGTTGCTGCAGGTCGCTTTGATGGTTATTTTGAAAAGGGTCTAAAATCCTGGGATATGGCCGCCGGTGAACTAATTGTGCGAGAAGCAGGCGGATTAAGCACTGATTATGCTGGTAACAATGATCCCCTATATGCGGAATTGAAGAAGCCAGGTTCTGCAAACGGCATAGTGTCAGGGTCACCAAAAGTGGTGCAGCAATTAGTCAAAATATTAAAATAGGTTCTATACTAGATTTTTGACGTTCAAGACAATAAGGCTCATTTAGCGACAAAATGGGCCTTTTTTATAAATTAAGATAAGTTGTTTAGCTATTTATTCCAGTGCAATAACAGTTTATTCTAGAGAAAGTTTCTACATGGTAAGCATGTAGAAGTCAGTGTTCATATATTCATAGCTCAAATGGAGTTGATTTTGGCTACTAATAACGAATCAAAGAGATTAAATTATTTTGTCGGAATTTTGGTATTTCTGATTATTGCGGTATCAGCTTATATCACTATCGGCGATTTGGCGGGTAAACAAAGCCAACAACATCAACAGTCAATATCTCCAGTATTCGCCTTGGTAGAAAATGAGCTTTTGCGCCCACTACATATCGCCGAAACTCTGGCTGAAATTGAGCTTTATAAAGAATTCTTCATTGCGGATGAACCCGATAAAGAAAAGTTAGTCGCCCTTCTCGATAAGTTTAACTCCACATTTGGATACGAATTTTATCTTGCCCATGACAAGTCTAGAAAACAATATAACTCTAATGGCCAAGTATTCGATCTTATAGAAGGTCAGGTTATTTGGTACTTTGCCTTAAAAGATCAGACAGATAATGATATTCAGGCGGTGCTAGGAAAGCGCGAAGATGTGCATTTGTATATAGACGTGCGCCAATATGATGAACAGGGTAACTTTATTGGCTTTGCTGGTTTAGGCAAGTCGTTATCTGATTTTTTATTGTCTTTTGAAAAATTCCGTAATGAATACGGACACGAATTTATCTTTGTGAACAACGAAAAACAAATTGTGCTTTCATCTATCTCCGAATTATCACCTGCCCATGCTATTACTGAAGATGAAGTTATTGGTATTAAAGAAATCAACCAAGTGGAATGGTATGACGAATTCGTGAATCAAGCGGGTGACGATGTAGAGCCTAGCGTGATAGTTTCCAGTGAAACTGGGGATTTGCTGATTTCTAAGCTGTCGTTGCAAAATCTTAAGTGGAATATTTATATTCTCACACCGCTCAATGAACGTCAGTTAGAAGTAAACAAATCTTTTGCGTTATATGTTGCCATTGGTATTTTGATTTTGTTCATCGCCTATAAGGTGTTGTACAAACTCATCGATAAATACATGGATAAAGTGAATCGCCGGATTAATCAAGATCCTCTCACTTTACTTGCCAACCGAGAATACGCTCGCACTTTCTTTTATCGTGAACGTCGGGTACATAGACAAATGTCCGTAATTGTGTGTGACTTAGATAGATTCAAGAATATTAATGATCAATACGGTCATATGGCAGGCGATATAGTACTTAAAAAAGTCGCCCGAACTTTTGAAAGCGTAGTTAGTAAACAAGGTTTAGTAGCACGCTGGGGCGGAGAAGAGTTTGCCATTATTCTACCGGACAAAGATTCCACAGAAGCTCGTGAAGTTGCTGAAAAATGCCGTCTTGAAATAGAGCGCTTGAGCATAGTACACAAAGAAACAGAAATTACAGTCACTGGTTCTTTTGGTATCAGTGCTTCTCGACAATATGCTGACAATTTGGAAGTATTGGTAGAACGTGCAGATCGTGCAATGTATAAAGCCAAAGTAGAAGGCAGAAATACGGTAATAAGCGGTTAGTAGCGCTAGCTGTAAGCCAACTTATAACGTCTATTTGAACATCTAGCCTTATAGATTCTCAAGCACTTTTAGACAAAAAAATAGCAGGCATAGGCCTGCTATTTTTGTATTAAGTTTCACATTATAAAGGTTCTAAATCAGCGCCTTCTTTTTCTACTTCTGTTGGCATTAAGTCTTCTTTACTGATGCCTAGGGCAAGTGCTACAGCACTGGCAATGTACACAGAAGAATAGGTACCAATGAAGACACCCATCAATAAGGCTGTCGCGAAGCCGTGTATCAAACTTCCACCTTTAAAAAATAGCGCCAACAATACCAAAATAGTGGTTAATGAGGTCACTATTGTACGATTAAGAGTTTGGGTCAGTGAAATGTTGATAATTTCGACCGGAGCACCTTTACGAACTTTTCTGAAGTTCTCTCTGATTCGGTCCGACACAACTATGGTATCGTTAAGTGAATAACCAATAACTGCCAGCAATGCTGCTAAAACGGTTAAGTCAAATTCCAGCTGCAATACAGAGAACAACCCAAGGGTAATAAGAACATCATGGGCCAACGCGGCAACAGAGCCTAATGCAAATCGCCATTCAAAGCGCATTGCTACGTAGATAAGAATACAGATTAGCGCCACTATCATGGCTAATCCGCCTTGCTCAGTTAACTCTTCACCAACGTTAGGTCCAACAAACTCAATGCGATCTCGAACGGCAGTTGAGTCCGCTGCTTGCAAGACTTCTACGACCTTATCACCAATAGTTTCCTGTTCAAGGTCATCCCTTGGAGCAACACGAATCAGTACGTCTTGGCTACTACCAAAGTTCTGAACAACGGCATCTGGAAAACTATATTCATTTTCAGTGTTGGCTAAATCAGCTCGGATTTTTTCTAAATCAGCGCCGTCTGGATACTGCATTTGAATCAATGTTCCGCCAGTAAAGTCTAATCCCCAGTTAAGTTGATTAACCGCTAAGGAACCGATTGAACCTACAATCAACAATGTCGAAAAGATTAAAGCCACCATACGAAGCTTCATGAAATCGACAGTTTTATTTATATCTAATATTTGAAGTGCCATTGTCGTTCTCCTATATCGCCAGCTTGCTTACGCGGCGTCCGCCCCAAATGGCATTTACCAAGACGCGAGTCACTATGATGGCAGTAAACATAGAGGTTACTATGCCTATCATCAGGGTAACAGAGAAGCCTTTGATCGGTCCTGTCCCCATTCCAAACAATATCAAACCTGCAATGAAAGTAGTGATATTTGCGTCTAAAATCGTCGAAAAAGCGTTATCATAACCAAAATGAATGGCTTGTTGTGGACTTCGCCCTTCCCTGATTTCTTCTCGGATACGCTCAAAGATGAGTACGTTCGCATCTACAGCCATACCCACAGTAAGTACAATACCCGCCATACCTGGTAAGGTTAAGGTTGCACCTGGAATCATAGACATGACACCAATGATCATGATGACATTTACCACCAAGGCGACGTTGGCCACTAGACCGAACGCACGGTAGTAAATCAACATGAATATCAACACTGCGGCTAACCCATAAATAATCGCTGTTTGACCAAGTTCAATATTCTCTTTACCTAAGCTTGGACCAACCGTTCTTTCTTCCACAATTTGAATCGGCGCGATAAGAGCACCCGCTCTTAATAATAAAGAAAGATCTCTTGCTTCTGATGCGCTGCCAATCCCAGTAATGCGAAATGAATTACCTAATTGTGCTTGGATAGTAGCAACGTTAATAATTTCTTCTTTTTTCTCGAAAATAGTGCGCCCTTCAGCGTCTTTTTCGTTAGTAGCTTCGTATTCAATGAACACAGTTGCCATAGGTTTACCAATGTTATCCTTGGTGCCTTTTGACATTAAACTCCCGCCTTTCCCATCAAGATCTATGTTAACTTGAGGGAAACCATTTTCATCTCGGCTACTATTAGCATCAGTAATATGGCTACCTTCTAGCATTACATCTGCTTTCAATAGATAAGGTCTTCCATCTCTGGTGTAAAGAAGCTTGGCACGAGGAGGAACTCGACCACGCACTGCACTGGCAATATCACCTTCTTGGTCAACTAATCTAAATTCTAGCGTTGCCGTTGCGTTAAGTATCTCTTTGGCTTTTGCTGTATCTTGAATACCCGGCAATTGTACAACTATACGATTTTGCCCTTGTTTTTGTACTAGGGGCTCAGCTACACCTAACTGGTTAACACGGTTTCGGATTATCGTAATGTTCTGTTTAACAGCATAATCACGAATTTCATCCAATCTCGTTTGGGTATAAGCAGCTCTAAGGGTTAATTCATCCTGTTCGGTAAAGCTCATCTCGTTATTGTTATTACGCAAGAAAAACTGAGCACTTTCTAACACTTCAGGATCTCGGAAAACGATCTCTAAGTCTTCCCCAACCACACGTACAGTGCGATATCTTAGCTTTTCTTCTCGTAAACGAGTTTGGATTTCTGCCTGAGCACTTTCAAGAGATTTTTCGATGGCACTTTTCATGTCTACTTCCATTAAAAAGTGCACACCGCCTCTTAAATCCAAGCCTAACTTCATAGGCTCAGCGCCAAGGTTATTCAACCACTCAGGGGTATCAGGTGCCAAGTTCATCGCCACAAAATAGTCATCGCCGAGCAATTCCGCCAAAGACTCCTGAGCTTTCAACTGGGTATCGGAATCGTTTAGACGAACCAACACCCGTTCATCTTTATATTCAATCCGTTTAAAAGGAATTTTTGTCGATTCGAGATGCTCTTCTACTTGGGAGACCATTTGCTCGTTCACGACGCTATTTCGAGAAGGAGATATTTGTACCGCGTTATCTTCTCCGTAGATGTTGGGAAGTGCATATAATCCACACACCAACAACACCACGATAACGGCCAAATACTTCCAAAAAGGCGTTTTATTTAACACAATAACTTCCTATCTATCGCCTAATGACATTGAATATGCATTAGTTGAGTGACTTCATGGTACCTTTTGGTAACACAGCGGTAATGGCAGACTTTTGTACCATGATGCTATTTGATTCATTTAGCATAATTTCAATGAAGTCTTTATCTTCTGCAACCTTAGTAATTTTGCCTACTAGACCGCCTTGGGTGAGTACTTCATCACCTTTACCTAGTTCTGACACAAGTTTCTTATGCTCTTTCACACGTTTCGCTTGAGGACGATAAAGTAAGAAGTAAAAAATTAAACCAAAAACCGCGAGCATGATCAGAGGGCCAAAACCACCCGATGCACCAGGGCCTGCTTCTTGGGCATATGCAGGAGAAATAAATAAACTCATAATGATTCCTTATATTTTCAAATTATTATTATTTTGCAGCTAATCTAACACTGGAACTTCCAGTCCCTTCTCAGCATAAAATTCTTCAACAAACTGATCTAATGCATTATTTGCAATAGCTTCACGTAAGCCTTGCATAACCCTTTGATAATATCTCAGGTTATGAATAGTGTTCAGTCGCGCGCCGAGTATCTCGTTGCACTTGTCTAAGTGATGTAAATATGACCGAGAATAATTTTTACAAGTATAACAGTCACATTTTTTATCCAACGGGCCTGTGTCCGTTTTGTATTGGGCGTTACGTATTTTTATAACCCCTTCAGAAACAAAAAGATGGCCGTTTCTAGCGTTGCGTGTTGGCATTACACAATCAAACATATCAACGCCACGTCGCACAGACTCCACAATGTCTTCAGGTTTGCCAACGCCCATCAAATAACGGGGTTTATTCGGATTGATTTTCGGCGCAGTGTGACGCACTATGCGCATCATGTCTGGCTTAGGCTCGCCTACTGATAATCCACCAATAGCGTAACCATCGAAATCAATTTCTTCTAGCCCAGCTAAAGACTCATCGCGCAAGTCTTCATACATACCGCCTTGAATAATACCGAAAAGAGCAGCTTCACTTTCACCATGCTCTTGTTTACTGCGTTTTGCCCAGCGTAAGGACAATTGCATCGATTGCCTTGCTTCATCTTTGGTGGCAGGAAAAGGCGTACACTCGTCAAAAATCATCACAATGTCAGAACCCAGTTCACGCTGGACTTGCATTGATTTTTCAGGCGTCAGTAAGATTTTTTCGCCGTTAATGGGTGATCTAAAGGTCACACCTTCTTCACTGATTTTACGTAACTGTCCCAAGGAAAACACTTGAAAGCCACCTGAGTCAGTTAAGATAGGTTTATCCCAATGCATAAAATCATGTAAATCACCGTGTTGCTGAATAATGCCCGTACCAGGACGCAACATCAAATGAAAAGTATTGCCCAGACATATGTGAGCCCCAGTGTCTTTAAGCTCTTCTGGGGTCATTCCTTTTACGGTGCCATAAGTACCAACAGGCATAAAAGCAGGCGTTTCAACCACGCCCCTATCGAAGACTAAACGCCCAGTGCGCGCCAAGCCATCTGTGTTAATTAGTTCAAACTTCATTTAATCAAATACGTAATATTGGCGGTAACTTGAGTACCGAATTAAAATTGCGCGAGAGTATAGCAAAATTGAACACAAGATGGCACTGAAAACCGTTTATAGTGGGATTACTCTTAATGCGCTATCTGATAAATCAAACCTCAATCCGATTTTTCGATAAACATTGCATCTCCGTAGCTAAAGAAACGGTATTCTTGTGCCACTGCATGGGCATATGCGTTAAACACATTGTCTCGTCCTGCAAATGCACTGATTAGCATTAGCAAAGTAGACTGCGGTAAGTGAAAATTGGTCAGCATGGCATCAACCACTTTAAATTCATACCCCGGATAAATAAAAATATTGGTGTCAGACATAAATGGGCGAATCTGTCCATCTGGGTGCTGGGCAGCAGATTCCAAAGATCTTACTGAGGTTGTTCCCACTGCAATCACGCGATTGCCCTGCGCCTTGGTTTGCAAAACAGCATCAACGACCGTTTGAGGTACGTTAGCGTATTCTGAGTGCATTTTATGGTCTTGAATGTTCTCCACCCGTACTGGCTGAAAGGTACCAGCGCCCACATGTAGCGTAACCTCTTCTATGCGTACACCTTTATTTTTAAGCTTCTCCAAAATTTGGGTATCAAAATGCAGACCTGCTGTCGGTGCGGCTACTGCACCGGGATTTTTGTTGTATACAGTTTGATACCTTTCTTTATCAGCATTTTCATCAGGTCGGTCAATATAGGGAGGCAGAGGCATATGGCCATGCTTTTCAAGTAGGCTAAAGACATCTTCATCTGCATCGAACTTGATCAAAAATAGCTCATCTTCACGGCCCAAAACTGTAATTTGCAAACCGCCTTCTACAATAATTTTAGTCCCTGGTTTAGGTGCTTTACTGGCACGGATATGACTAACTGCAGTATTATCTTGGCGCACCCGTTCTAGCATGACTTCTACTTTACCGCCGGTTTCTTTCTGGCCAAAAAGACGCGCAGGAATAACTCTAGTATTATTAAAAATTAATAAATCCCCTGGCGCGATCAAATCTACAATATCGGGAAAAAGCTTATCTTCCAACCTGCCATTTTTACCGTCAAGGGTAAGTAACCTGGAGCCTGTGCGCTGTTCAGCCGGGTGTTTAGCGATTAAAGAATCGGGTAATTCAAAGTCAAAATCAGATAATTTCATCGGTTAGTCATATAGTCTTTTGATTAAAAGGTATTGAATCTCATACATAGTAAGTAATCCCAATACCTCAATTTTAGTGATTATTTTTTGTTCTTGTTCTACTCTTTGTGTCAGGAAATTTTACAGACTTCATTGACATCTCCCTATGTTGATTTTAACCCGACTTCTTCGTCGGGTTTGTTTTTTTTGGCCACTTTATATCACGTTTTTCACAAATCCTTGTTTTTTGGTTCACTTTTTTTTGTTAGCAAGTATCATTTACAAAAAAATCACTAACCAACTGATGATTTAATGGTCTGGCCGAAAATTAAAAAAGCAATGATGAAACACTTCACAGAAATGAAGTGGTACACCATCATGGCACTTCTCATTTTTTACGCTGTTTCAACCTGGTTTATGCTTTTGCTTGCAGGTGAAGAAGCATTACTAGATATAAGAGACTATTTATATTGGCTAGTAGTGACCGGATCGACAGTGGGTTATGGTGATATGTCACCTGAAACTGAAGGTGGCAAAATTCTAGTAGCTGTTTATGTAATCCCAGCTGGCTTAAGTATTTTCGCGTTAGTACTGGGAAGAGTGGCTGGATGGGTGTCTCTTCAATGGCAGAAAGGATCTAAGGGTATGCACGAGTTAAATGTCAGTGAGCATGTGCTCATTTTGGGCTGGAATGGCAAACGTACCGAACAATTACTCAAACTTTTATTAAAAGAGCGAGAAGATGTAATTGGCGAGCCAGAAATTGTATTGTGCGTTCGCGCAGATATTACCAACCCGCTGCCTGGCGAAATAGAGTTTGTCAAAGTTGACTCCTTTAACAAGGATGAGGATATGGATAGAGCTTGCGTTGCTGACGCTTCCACTATCTTGATCGACAATCCAGAAGACGACATGACAATGACCTGCGCGCTCTATTGTTCCAAACGTAACCCTAGTGCTCACAAAGTGGCGTATTTCGATGATGAAAGTCTGGTACCTTTGCTGCAACAACATTGTCCTGAGATAGAATGTACACCAAGCGTGGCAGTAGAAATGTTGGCTAAATCAGCCTTTGATCCTGGTTCAAGCATGCTGCATCATGACCTGCTAGATGTATATGAAGGACAAGCACAATTTTCAGCGATAATCCCCAATAAAATCGAAGAGATTTGCGCCGAAGCCTTGTTCTATCAATTAAAAAAATCTTATGATGCAACTTTCATAGGCTTTGCCACTGGCGATGTGTCGCACAAAATTAGTGTTAATCCATCACTTAAAACCAAACTCTACGGAAAAGATAAAATATTTTATATCGCCAATAAGCGAATCAATAATATTGATTGGGAAAAGATTCAAAACTTGACTGACACGGAAAAATAACATTCAGCGAGAAAACCTTGATAGCAAAGCCGCTTTGTATCGAAGTTAAGTCAGGGAAAATTTGCTATATCAAGGTATAAACTTTAGATGTTAATTGTTGTCCGATTGTCGTACACTTTCGCTGATTTTAGGATTCAAAAAGTAAACACATGAGCAGTACGCAACAAGATACTACACAGCAACAAAAGCCGCAGCAGCAGGGCTTTTTTGGCAATTTAATTTTTAATATCGCTGTACCTGTCCTGATAATGAGTTATTTAAGCTCAGATGAATACTTAGGTCCTGCTTGGAGCGTTGTGCTCGCCCTATCCTTTCCATTGGTGTACGGGCTGTATGATTTTAAACAAAGCCACAAGGTTAACCTTTTTTCTGTGCTAGGTGTGGTCAGTGTTTTACTCACTGGCGGTATTGCATTACTCAAACTACCTGCTGAATATATGGCTATCAAAGAAGCCAGTATTCCCTCTATTTTAGGTCTCGCGGTTTTAATTACTCAATTCACCCCAAACCCTCTGGTTAAAGTCCTAATATTGAACGATCAAATTGTAAATTGGGAAAAACTCAATCAACGATTAGACGAAAAGAATATGCATGGTGAATTTAATAAGAAGATTGCGGTTAGTAGCTATATAGTGGCCTCATCGTTTTTCTTATCCGCTGTGCTGAATTATTTGCTAGCGAAGTGGATATTGGTTTCTGAGCCTGGTACTACCGCCTATACCGAAGAACTCGGCAGAATGACCGCACTTAGTTATCCGGTGATTGTTATTCCGAGTATGATTTTATTGATTGGCGCATTAATTTATTTATTTAAACAAATAGGCTCCTGTACTGGGGAGCCTATTGAGAATTTTCTAAATCAATAAAAAAGCTTATTGAGCGTATTTTTCATCCAACAAGGTAAAGATACGCTCTGCAATTTCTATATTGTTTATATTACCTGTAAACCTTTCACTACCAGGTCCAAAACCATAAATATTTACATCCACACCAGTATGGCCACTCGTCGTCCATCCGGTGTTTGTGCGCTTATCAATAATGCGTTTTACGATTTTTTCCACGTCTTTTGATGGCATATCAAGATCAATCAGTGACAATAAATTTTGTTCTTCTATGGTTAATTCAAAGCCTAATTGCTGACTTAAAAATCCGGCTTTATCATCCTGTTCAGCCAATTTACCGGCAATGGTTTCAACCGAAGCTTTGATGGTTTTTAGCCATCTTGGATCCCATCGATAATCACCGTTTGCCGCAACGGTAAGTCCGCCAGTACTGTGATCAGCAGTAATTACCACTAGAGTATCAGGATGATCTTTCACATAAGTTTTCAATAAACTAATTGTTTGCGCAAAGTCTTCCATTTCGTTTACTAAAGACGCTATGTCATTTGCGTGCCCTGCCCAATCAACCTGGCTTGCTTCAACCAATAGGAAAAAGCCTTGGTCACTGGTTAATTGGTTTAACGCGGTTTTTGTCATTCTGCTTAAACGAAGTGGATCTGAATCATCCAGCGCCCAAGGCAGTTCATCGGGTCCAAACAGTCCCAGCAATGGCTGCTCGCCATTAACTGTGTCTAATTGATCGTAGTTATCAATGTATTGGAAGCCGCTGGCAACAAACTCATCTACGATATTTCTATCTTCGCGAATAAAGTGGGTTTGCCCCGCACCTAACATAACGTCGGCAAGGAATTTTCCGTCAATGCGGTCATTAAAAAATGAGTCAGCGATTTGGTTGTAATTTTTTCGTTGCTCGTTGGCTACCATATATGACGCTGGTGTTGCATGCACTATGGTAGAAGTTACCGTTAAACCCGTTTTCATGCCGTATTTTCTTGCGCGATGTAAAACGGTTTCCAAAGGCTGCTTGTCTATATCAACGCCAATCGCGCCATTATAAGTTTTTACACCAGTTGCCAATGCGGTAGCTGACGCCGCTGAGTCAGTAATATATCCAGAATCTGGATGAGGATAAGTGCGCGCAGTACCTAGCAGAATATCATCTACCACTATGGGCTCTAACACTTCGGTGTCAGGATCATCTTTATAGTTTCGATACGCAGTAATATAGGCTGGCCCCATACCATCGGCAACAACCATAATTATATTTTTAGGTAGGCTAGGCTTTGCAACTAATGTTTCTGTTTGCTTGTCCGTAGAAGTACACCCAGCGATGAATAAAGCAGTCAAGCCGCATGCGACTGCAATTTTGCTAACTCTGTCTATCATAGATTTTCAATTTAGTTTTTGTCTGGTCTGTGATGATAGAACAAGGCACAGCAAAAATTAACAGCCAATTGGTATTATTTAGCATTAAGTCAGGCAATTATTCGAAAAATATCCGTAATTGTTAATCCCAAGTTATGTGCATGTTTAAACAACGTACTCTTTAGGTCAACTCCACATCTTGCAGGCTCGCCGTTCTATGCTCAAACATGCCCCATTCACATTCCATTTTCTTCACAGCCTCGTGAATTGCAAGCCAATCTTCTTTCACTTGATGTTGTTTTAACGCGAAAAATGGGTCCTTATTGAACGACTGCCAGTCGCTTAACAATTTGTCATATTCGGCCTTGCACTCTGGAGAGTACAACTGTGGATCTTGTCCTAAACGCCGTGCCATTAATTTTAACAGGTTATAACAAAGTGAAGCTTGACCTGCGGCGACTAAGCAAGGCAATTCATACTCTTTATCAAACCATAAGGTTGTTCCCATATTAAACGCAACACAAGCGACCTTATTTAATTCAGTAGAAGGCTTTTCAACTGCGGGAAAGGGTGGCGAAATAGTTTTTGACGGTGACAAGGTATAAATAAGATTGGAAATTCGTTTGTTTTTAGACAGTGAATCATGCGTATTATAAGCCAATCCGTACACCAAACTTCTTATCCGTTTCATAAACACACTGGTGGTCAAGGTCATTAATGAGCCAAACCTTAAATTTATCATGGCGCGGATCTGACCAAACTTTAATTTTTTCAGCGAATCCCACGCTCTTTCTCCCACACTTGGGATCTTAGGTAACACATCATCGCGAATGATCGTATAGATAAAATAAACAGCCGTTGACGCAACAGTGGTTAAAATAAAGGGAATTGAATATAAAAACACAAAGCGTTCCCATGACCATTGGTCAGTCTGCCAATCTTGAACTGCGTGATAAAGTATGGTGATCAAAGTAATACCGCATAACACCACAAAAGCCTTTGCCATGCGGGATATTGTATTCAAGGATAATCCACCCGCATCTTCAGGCAGTGGCATTTGATAAAGCGTCAAAGAAGGTTGATCAACATCGCTGATAATTAATACATCGAAGTCATCAGGATTTTTTTCTTCAATCGTTAATAAACTCTGAAGCCCCTGATTATCAAAAACCCCACCATCCATCAAACCTATAGGTCCCTTAGGGGCTGTTGGGTCACTATAATCTCGTTTAAAAGGAAACGATGAGGTTACTGTGGCCGGAATTTCTTCATTTTGCCATGTAAAATCGTATGGAAATGAAATGGGTTCAAAACCGCCTGGAAAACATGAGGAAGCGGCGACTATATCCGACAAGCGAATCTGAGCAGCATCTTCTTTGCTTATATTATTATAAAAATTGCCAATTTTTCCGTCGAAGGTTTCTGTTCTCTGAAACCGAAACGCTAATCCTGATCTAAAGTCAGTGGTATTTAACACCACATTTTTTAAGGCTCCTGCATTGTCGGCATTCAGAATATCGCCAAAATAATAGGGAGATTTATCTTCTTTGCAGAAAAACGTATTTGCATACACTTGAGCCATAGACACAATTAAGTCTTGTCGATTTGAGCTGACCTTATTTTCCTTGTGAGCTAGGCGCTCTAAACCATCAGCGACTAAATTTGTATTATTCAATGACTTATAGAAAGCTTTAAAAAACTCATCAAAACTCTTATCTTCAGCTCTCGATAAGGCATATCTCGCGCCAGTAAAAGTACCACCTGAAACCGTTGAAATAGCATTTAACTTTTCTGTTAAGCCAAAACTGTTCAGGTAATCTAAACATCCAAAGTGAAAAGCCGCTGCCCTATAGCCACCGCCTGACATACAGATACCTACATCACCATTGATTAAACTGGTGTACGAAGAAATGGGGATTGCTTGATTTTCAGAGTCCATAGTCCTTTGTCCTTTTTCAATGGCACCTGTGCGTAAAGCACTCGAATAGGTTTGTCCATTTACTTCAGAAGCAAACTTGGGTGCACTGTTATTTTTTATTTAACAATTATTGACAGTAAGACAATAAATTACAATATCTACCAAGAATTGACAGACAATATTTAGCAAATAAATGCCTAGTATAGGGATTCAAAGATATTCCCCCTGCTAATCCCTTAAATTTGCTCAAATAATTCCCCTCAGCATTTTATGTTGCACTGCAATATGAGCAGTGTTTTTATTAATTATCATAAACTTATATTCACATTTGATAATCATTCATAGTTTTTATGGCGGTGATTAGGTTTATATATTTTATTTATCTGAGTTGAGTGGTTAGCATGGAATCAGATTCGAAAAGCCCCGGGGCATATCGCTTTTTGAAAACCAGTGATCGCTAATGATCAAGACTATTGAGAAACAAGAGGATACCGCTATGTCAACTTATCAACAGGATATAGACCAAGTAACTGAATTAAAAAACCAATATGGTAGTACTTGGGCTGCAATAAGCCCTGAATATGCAGCGCGCATGAAAGCTCAAAACCGTTTTAAAACTGGTTTAGACATTGCCCGTTATACTGCGTCGATTATGCGTAAAGATATGCAAGAATACGATGAAGATTCATCTAAGTACACACAATCACTGGGTTGCTGGCATGGCTTTGTTGGCCAACAAAAAATGCTTGCAGTGAAAAAGCATCGAGGCACTACAAACAAAAGTTACTTATACCTATCAGGTTGGATGGTTGCAGCACTTCGCTCTGAATTTGGTCCGTTACCTGACCAATCAATGCATGAAAAAACCACAGTGCCAGCATTGATTGAAGAACTTTATACCTTCTTACGCCAAGCAGATGCGCGTGAATTAGGAAACCTTTTCGATGCATTAGATGCTGCAAAAGCAAATGGTGGTGATGTTGCAGGTATCCAAGCACAAATTGATAACTTTGAATCTCATGTTGTTCCAATTATTGCTGATATCGACGCAGGTTTTGGTAACGAAGAAGCAACCTATTTACTTGCTAAAAAGATGATTGAAGCAGGTGCATGTTGTATTCAAATAGAAAACCAAGTATCTGACGCAAAACAATGTGGACACCAAGACGGTAAAGTAACAGTTCCTCACGAAGATTTCTTAGCTAAAATTAACGCTGTACGTTATGCCTTCTTAGAACTAGGTGTGGATGATGGTGTTATCGTAGCCAGAACTGACAGCTTAGGTGCAGGCCTTACTCAAAAGATCCCAGTGTCTCAATCTGCTGGTGACTTAGCATCACAATACAACGCATTTTTAGACACTACACCTGTTACTTCGTTAGATGAACTAGGTGAAGGTGACCAAGTGCTTAAAATTAACGGTGAGTTAGTTAAGCCAGTTCGTTTACCAAATGGCTTATATAAGTTTAAAGAAAATACAGGTGTAGAACGCGTTGTACTTGACTGTGTAACTTCTTTACAAAATGGTGCTGATTTGTTGTGGATTGAAACTGAAAAACCACACGTTGGACAAATTGCTGAAATGGTAAATGCGATTAAAGAGCAAGTACCAAACGCGAAACTTGTGTACAACAACAGCCCATCGTTTAACTGGACATTAAACTTCCGTCAGCAAGTATTTGATGCGTGGCAAGAAGCTGGTAAAGACGTCTCAGGTTATGATCGTGCAGCACTAATGTCATCTTCTTACGACGATTCTGACCTAGGCAAAGAAGCGGATGAAAAAATTCGTTCGTTCCAAGCAGACGGCGCAAGAGAAGCAGGTATCTTCCACCATCTTATCACGCTACCTACTTATCACACGGCTGCATTGTCTACTGATAACTTGGCAAAAGGTTACTTTGGTGATGATGGTATGTTGGCTTATGTACGCGGTGTACAGCGTCAAGAAATCCGTCAAGGTCTAGCCTGTGTTAAACACCAAGCAATGGCTGGTTCAGACTTAGGTGATACTCATAAAGAGTACTTCTCTGGTGACCAAGCATTGAAAGCTGCTGGTGAAGATAACACCATGAACCAGTTCGACGTGGTTGCTTAACCTTTCCCTTCAGAAAGTCATTTAGACTCTTGTTCAGCGCCCTTCGGGGCGTTTTTTTATTGTCTCAACTAACGTCAAAGGTAACACTTTTTTCCTATTGGCAACCTAGCTATTCTTTTGCAGAATAAAAATCATTATTTATTTGAATTACATCAAGTTATAATTTGATTGTATTCATACGACTAATAGTGCATCTTATCGCTATCTGTTAAGGTTATATAATCTATCTCCTAGCTTATTTGGTTAACCTCGACGTTAGAAAAGGAATTGCTTTGAATATCGCAAAAATTGATTTAAACCTACTTGTATATCTAGATGTGTTGTTACGTGAAGGTAGTGTTACCAAGGCCGCCAACCAATTAAGCATCACCCAACCTGCCATGAGTAATGGCTTAAAACGGCTAAGAGATTTGTTCAAAGATCCCTTATTAGTGAGAACCAGCGACGGCATGACGCCAACCAAAAGAGCCCTTGAGCTGCAACCAGTTATCCGAGATGTTCTGGCGAAATTGGAATCTTCTATCCAACCTGAAGTTGAATTTGATCCCCTAACCAGTACTCGTACATTTCGTATAATGACCAGCGACTATGCCGAATCAACACTGTTATTAGAGTTAATTGGCAGAATCGCAACCGAAGCACCGAACATTACCCTAGACCTGATTACACCAAGTGACGTTACCTTTCATGACGTAGAGCAAGGTAAAGTGGATATGGCAATAAACCGATTTGAAGAATTGCCTTTGTCCTTCCATCAAAAAGTCATTTGGTATGATACCTTTGCTTGCGTGATCAGCTCAGATCATCCAGCTAAAAGCAACTTTACCTTGGATGCCTATCTAAAAGGACATCATATTTGGGTCAGCAAAACAGGTTTTGGTGTCGGTGTCGGTATAGATCCAACGGAGGTACAAAAACTGGGTTGGGTCGACGCTGAATTAACTAAGTTGGGTAAACAACGAGATATTCGCGTATTCACTCGACACTACCATGCAGCTCTGCAACTTGCTAAGCGACAAAACTTAATCGCTACCTTGCCTAGCAGAGCAGCTAAAATTTTCACTGATGATCCTACAATGACAGTGGTTGAGCCTCCCTTTGATATCCCACCAATTGCATTGAAAATGGCCTGGAGCGCATTGTTACACCATGATGCAGGACATGTTTGGCTACGTCGTTTAATCAACGATGTCGCACAACAAATTCAATCTCAGTAATAAAAAGCAAAACTCATTCATGATATTTATGTCAAACATATTTATCATAAACTAAACATTAGGTGGCGGCTTGAATAAACTGATGCCTACACATATTTAGGAGTCAGCTTATGTCAGGTTATACCGAGCGCGGTCAACTTAAAATTGCAAATCAATTATTTGATTTTATCGAGCAATCCGTTTTGCCAAATTCGCAAGTGGAATCCGGTCAATTTTGGCAGGATTTTGAAGCTTTATTGGTAAAAAATACCCCTGTGAACCAGGCTCTCCTTGATAAACGTGATCAACTACAGGCGCAGATAGACGAGTTTCATCAAACTAACCAGCAAGCCGATTTTGCTAGCTACAAACAATTTTTACAGGACATTGGCTATCTTTTGCCAACGCCAGAAGCACAACCCATAGCAACTAAAAATGTCGATGCTGAAATTGCCACTATGGCTGGTCCGCAATTAGTAGTGCCAATTAATAACGCACGTTATGCCTTAAACGCGGTAAATGCACGCTGGGGAAGTTTATACGACGCTTATTATGGTACCGACGTTATCAGCGAACAAGATGGCGCAGAAAAAACAGCAAGCTTTAACCCTGTTCGTGGTCAAAAAGTAGTAGCAAAAGCCAGAGAATTACTAGACCAAATTGCACCTTTACAATCAGGTTTCCATGCCCACAGCACTGGATACGAAATTAAAGACGGCAAATTAGTGGTTAAATTAGCAGATGGTGGTAGCACTGAGTTGTCTGATAACAGTCAATTGACAGGTTATAAAGGTGATAAAGCTGCACCAACCGCTATTTTATTAGTGCATAACGGTCTTCATGCTGAAATCCAATTTGATGCCGAAGATGCCATTGGCAAAGATGATCCGGCATTTATTAAAGATGTGTTAATCGAGTCAGCGCTTACGACCATTATGGATTGCGAAGATTCGGTCGCCGCGGTAGATGCTGAAGATAAAACCTTGGTATATCAAAATTGGTTCGGTCTGATGATGGGCGATCTTAGCGTTGAAATGCGTAAGAATGGAAAAGCCGTATTACGCAAAATGCATGCAGATCGTGAATATATATCCCCAGAAAGTGACCAAAAAGTTGTGCTATCCGGTCGCAGCTTGATGTTCGTAAGGAACGTAGGTCACCTGATGCAAAACGATGCTATCTTACTCAACGATCAACCGGTTTATGAAGGTTTGATGGATGGGGTAATCACCAGCTTAATTGCCAAACACGATTTATTAGGCAATGGCAGTGTAACCAACAGTAAAACTAAGAGCATTTACATCGTAAAGCCCAAAATGCACGGGCCGGACGAAGTCGCCTTCACCAATCAGGTATTTGCTGACATTGAAGATATGTTAGGACTTGAAAGGTTTACCATTAAAATGGGCATAATGGACGAAGAAAGACGTACAAGTCTTAATTTGGCCGCCTGTATTGCTCAAGCAAAAGACCGCGTGGTATTTATTAATACCGGCTTCTTAGATAGAACTGGCGATGAAATCCATACATCAATGTTAAAAGGTGCTTTTGCACCAAAAGCCGAGTTAAAAGAACGTCCTTGGATTACTGCCTACGAAAAAGCCAACGTATGCACGGGTCTAGCTGCTGGACTTTCTGGTAAAGCACAAATAGGTAAAGGCATGTGGCCGATTCCTGATCAAATGGCCAAAATGATGGAAGCAAAAATCGGTCATCCTAAATCAGGCGCCAATACTGCTTGGGTGCCCTCGCCTACGGCGGCTACGTTGCATGCACTGCATTATCATCAAGTAGATGTATTTGGGATTCAAGCAGAACTCGCTTCGCAAGACTTTGATGGCATAGACACCATTTTAGATATCCCGTTACTTTCAGCACAAACGGATTTAACTAACGAACTTATCCAACGAGAAATAGATAATAACGTTCAAGGTATTCTTGGTTACGTAGTACGTTGGGTGCATCAAGGTATTGGCTGTTCTAAAGTACCAGACATCAATGGTGTTGGTTTGATGGAAGATAGAGCGACTCTGAGAATATCCAGCCAACATATTGCCAACTGGTTGGAACACAATATTGTTACCCCAGAATTAGTAGATGAGTCATTACAACGTATGGCGAAATTAGTAGATGAACAAAATCAGACTGATAGTAGCTATATTCCAATGACCCCAGATGTAGATACGTCAATTGGGTACCAAGCTGCGCGAGATTTAATCTTTTTAGGCAAGGTACAACCAAACGGTTATACTGAGCCCTTGCTTCATGAAAGACGTCGCGAAATGAAAGCAGCTTTGAAAAATTAAAAAGACTCTTTAGGATATTTATCACGTTTTTAAATATTTCTGATGATAGCTATTGATTTAAACTATAAAGACTATTACATTTGCAGGATATTTTAAGCGCTAAGCAAAGGAACACATGAAAATGATAAGCATGTTAAACCTGCTTCTACTCGGTCTGGCAAATTTGACGCACGGGTAGCGCTTGGCAAAAAATTACGAAACCCGTGCATTGCACGGGTTTTTTTTTAGGCAATTTACAACATAAGCAGAAGCTGAACAGGAGAGTAATATGAGTGACAGAGTCATAATTTTTGACACTACACTACGTGACGGTGAGCAAGCATTACCAGCAAGTCTGAGTATGCGTGAAAAGTTGCAGATTGCTCTCATGCTCGAACGCTTAGGAGTAGATGTTATTGAAGCAGGTTTCCCGGTTTCTTCACCTGGGGATTTTGAGTCAGTAAAACTAATCGCAAAAGAAATTAAAAACTCCACTATTGCAGGTTTGTCTCGCGCATTAGAAAAAGACATAGATGCTTGTGTGGAAGCGTTAAAAGTAGCTGATCATTTTAGAATTCATACCTTTATTGCAACCTCAGACATCCACGTGGGTACTAAGTTACGCATGTCCCAAGACGACGTTGTAGAAATGGCTGTAAAAGCGGTAAAACACGCGCGTCGATTCAGTAACGATGTGGAATTTAGCTGTGAAGATGCAGGTCGAACGCAAATCGACTATTTATGTCGTATGGTAGAATCTGTGATTGATGCAGGTGCAACCACAGTAAATATTCCTGATACCGTTGGCTACACAGTTCCTACCGAATTTGGCGGTATTATTAAACAATTGTTTAACCGCGTACCTAATATTGATAAAGCAGTGATTTCCGTGCATTGCCATAATGATCTTGGTTTAGCTGTAGCAAATTCACTATCAGCCATTCAAAACGGCGCTCGTCAGGTTGAATGTACTGTCAACGGTATTGGTGAAAGAGCCGGTAACTGTTCGTTGGAAGAAATTGCCATGACCTTGAAGACTCGTGAGCAAATGCTTGGCTATAGCACTAACATCAATAGCCATGAAATTTCCAAAGCATCTAAATTGGTTAGCCAATTATGTAATATGCCAGTGCAATCCAACAAAGCCATTGTTGGCGCTAACGCGTTCAGTCATTCTTCGGGCATTCACCAAGATGGCGTGTTAAAAGGGCAAAATACTTACGAAATCATGACACCTGAAAGTGTCGGCATAAACAAGAATAATTTAAATCTAACCTCGCGCTCTGGCCGCCATGTGATTAAACATAGATTACATGAGCTTGGTTACAAAGATGACGAATATGACTTGGATGAAATCTATACGTCATTCTTAAAGCTAGCGGATAAAAAAGGCCAAGTGTTTGATTATGATTTAGAGGCGCTCTTATTCTTTAACCAGCAAAAACATGAAGATGCCTATTATAAGTTAAACTATTTACATGCCACCAGTGGTCATAACATAGTGCCTTCTGCCACAGTGACTGTAGCCGCTGGTGATAAAGAAATCACCCAGGCTAGCACAGGTAACGGACCAGTTGATGCTGCGTTCAATGCTATTATTAGTGCCATAAATGGCCACGACCTTGAGATAGTTGATTTTAAATTAGATTCCAAAGGTGCAGGGGCAGATGCATTGGCACAGGTCAGTGTCATCGTAGAATACAAGCATAGACGTTTTCACGGTATAGGCTTGGCCACTGATATCGTAGAAGCTGGTGTAAAAGCGTTAATATTTGTACTAAACAACACACACTTAGCTGACCAAATTGATCAGCAAAAACAACAAAAAATAGCGGGAGTATAGAATGGCGAGTTTTAACATCGCAGTCTTGCCGGGCGATGGTATTGGCCCTGAAGTGATGCAAGAAGCAAGAAAAGTATTGACTGCGATTGAAGAAAAATTTGGATATAGCTTTAACTGCACGCAATATCCTGTCGGCGGTTATGCCATTGATCATTGTGGCGAAGCTCTGCCACAAGAAACCTTAGCCGGTTGTGAAGCTTCTGACGCCATTTTATTTGGCTCAATTGGCGGTCCAAAATGGGATGCATTACCACTGGAAAAACGTCCTGAACGTGCAGCTTTATTGACGCTAAGAAGCCATTTTGATCTTTTTAGTAACCTGCGTCCGGCCAGAATTTATCAAGGACTCGCCCATTTATCCCCTTTGCGTTTAGATATCGCTGAAAACGATGTAGACGTGCTAGTTGTGCGTGAATTGACCTCTGGCATTTATTTTGGCCAACCAAAAGGCATTGAAGGCGAAGGCGAGCAACAATGCGCCTTTGACACCATGCGTTATACCAAAGCTGAAATACGTCGAATTGCACATTCAGCATTCCAAGCTGCACAAAAGCGCAAACAAAAAGTAACCTCTGTCGACAAAGCCAATGTTTTGGTGACTAGCCGTATGTGGCGCGAAGTGGTAGAAGAAGTAGCTAAAGAATACCCTGAAGTTACCTTGGAACACATCTATATTGACAATGCGACCATGCAATTAGTCGTAAACCCAAATCAGTTTGACGTATTACTATGCTCAAACTTGTTTGGCGATATTCTGTCCGATGAATGCGCCATGATTACAGGTTCAATGGGATTGCTTCCATCAGCAAGTATTAATGGCGACGGTTTTGGCATGTACGAGCCCGCAGGCGGTTCTGCGCCTGATATCGCAGGAAAAGGCATTGCCAATCCTATTGCACAGATTCTTTCTACTTCGATGCTGTTAAGATTTAGCCTTGGATTAGAACAAGCTGCTGATGCCATTGATGCCGCAGTGGTAAAAACGCTTGAAGATGGTGTTTTGACCGGTGAACTGTTAACCGCAGATCAAAAACATTTGGCGAAATCGACGTCTGAAGTGGGCAACTACATCGTTAGCACCATTTTACAGCAAACCTCGGAGAAATAACGCAATGGGTAAAACATTGTATGAAAAAGTACTTGAACAACATGTCATTGATCAAGTGGGTGATGATTTACTTTTATACATTGATCGTCATTTAATTCACGAAGTCACTTCTCCCCAAGCTTTTGCTGGTTTAAATGAGAAAAATCGTAAAGTACGCCGCCCTGACCTTACGTTTGGGACTATGGATCACAGTATTTCTACTCGCTCTTTAGCCCTTGATGCTTGCGGTCCGCAAAACGAATTACAGTTAAGAACCCTAGTTGCCAACTGTGAGCAACATGGCATTGAGCTTTATCCGGTAGGTCATAAAAACCAAGGTATAATTCACGTTATTGGGCCACAATTAGGGCTTATTCACCCTGGTATGACAGTGGTTTGTGGTGACTCTCATACTGCTACCCATGGTGCTTTTGGTGCCTTGGCTTTTGGTATAGGTACTTCACAAGTTGAACATGTACTAGCAACCCAGACCCTAAAACAGTCTAAAGCCAAGAGTATGCTGGTCAAAGTAGATGGCACCCTTGGATTAGGTGTTACCGCTAAAGACATTATTTTAGCCATTATCGGTAAAATTGGTCACGCTGGCGCAACAGGATATGTCATTGAGTATGCAGGTGAAGCCATCCGTCAATTAAATATGGCGGAGCGCATGACAATCTGTAACATGAGCATAGAAGCAGGTGCCAAAGCCGGCTTAATAGCGCCCGATCAGATCACTATTGATTATCTAAAGGGCAAGGAATTTGCGCCTGCCGATCAACATTGGGATGCCGCAATAGAATACTGGCAAACCCTGTCTTCAGATGATGATGCAACCTTTGATACCGTGGTCGAGCTACATGCCGATGACATTGCACCTCAAGTCACTTGGGGCACAAATCCAGGGCAAGTAGTCGCAATTAATCAACCTATTCCATCTCCTGAAAGTTTTAACGATAACATTAGTAAAACTTCTGCTGAAAAAGCGCTTAAATATATGGGCCTAACTGCAGGCGATAGGCTAGATCAAATCAGTGTTAGTCATGTATTTATAGGTTCATGCACCAATAGCCGAATTGAAGATTTACGCTCTGCAGCAAAAGTTGTTCAATCATCAAAAGTAAAGCCTACGGTTACCGCAATAGTGGTGCCTGGTTCAGTGGAAGTGAAAAAACAAGCTGAGCATGAAGGTTTAGACAAAATCTTCATAGAAGCTGGATTTGAATGGCGCTTACCAGGCTGCTCTATGTGTCTTGGTATGAATGACGATTTGTTAGAGCCAGGAGATAGATGCGCTTCAACCAGTAACCGAAATTTTGAAGGCCGCCAAGGCCGTGGCGCTAGAACCCACTTGGTAAGTCCTGAAATGGCCGCCGCAGCTGCCATCACAGGTACATTTACCGACGTAAGAGCAATGGGAGCAAAATAATGACAGGAATTTCAATTATCAAAGGTCAAGTAGCTCCTTTAGATCAAGCTAACGTGGACACCGATCAAATAATTCCAAAACAGTTTCTTACCGGCGTTACTCGCGCTGGTTATGGTAAACATCTGTTCCATGATTGGCGCTATCTCGATACCAACGAAAGCGTGCTTAATCCAGAGTTTTCGTTAAATAAACCCGAGTACAGCAAAGCTAACATCTTGCTTACGCGAGAAAACTTTGGCTGTGGCTCAAGCCGCGAGCATGCCCCTTGGGCGTTAGCTGATTATGGTTTTGCTGCGATTATCGCGACTAGTTATGCCGATATTTTCTATGGCAACTGCATGAATAATCAATTGCTACCTATTACCTTGGAAAGTGCGCAGATTGACCAGTTGTTTGTCATTGTTTATGAAAATCCAGAATGCGAATTTTTAATTGATTTACCGCAACAAACTGTTACGGCAAATGGAATAAGCTTCGCTTTCAAAATTAGCGAGCAGCATAAACATAATTTACTTAAAGGGTTAGATGCCATAGGGCAGACACTTGAGTTAGACGAAAAAATATCGGCGTTTGAAAAACAACGTATGGCTTGGTTGTAATAGCTAACATCAAAGGTCAATGGAAAATGAACTTTAGTCTATCTATTAGATTCAGGTAATAGTAGTATCTGCCGATAATATTCGTACGAAAATAAATTTGTGTTTAGCGGCATTCTTACCTTTTAAAATAGAATTGATGAAAAAAGTAGTTCCCATTGACCAACTTTGCATCGGCATGTTTCTCGTTCGCGTAACAGATGCATCCTCTAACATTCAGGTTAAAAGCCAAGGCGTAATAAGATCTGAAGGCACTATTGACACCCTTAAAAATCGGGGTGTGTTGGCTATTGAAGTCGACTTAGATAAGAGCGAAGTGGTACTAGAAGACGATGAAGTTCAGGTTGAGTCTGAACAGTCTAGTGGCCAAGTTACGAAAAAAACCGCAAAAAAAACAGTAAGTTTCGAAACCCAACAAAAAGATCTAGCCGCAGCTGATCGTTTATATTCAGAAGCTTGCGCTGTGCAAAGCCGGTTTGTTAAACAATTGCGCAATGGCAGTGCGCCTGATTTTCAAGATCTGAATAATCTCAGTCAACAAATAATAGATTCGGTGTTTGACAATAAAGACGCCCTATCCTGTTTAGTAATGCTCAAAGAAAGTAACGAATATTTAGTACAACACAGTTTGAATTGTTCGATTCTGCTTAGCATTTTTGCAAGACACAAAGAGTTATCTCCATCTGAAGTAGAAGACCTTACCCTCGGTGGTTTGTTGATGGACGTTGGCATGGCATTGCTTCCTCCAGAACTGGTGGGCTACAACGCTGATTATTCGGGTTCTGATTTGTCGGTTATGCAATCTCATGTGGATATAGGGTTAGAAGTGGTAGAGCGTTTTTCTGATCTTCCGCCTATGATTAATGAAATCATCCAAAACCATCATGAACGTATTGATGGCTCTGGTTTTCCTAAGGGCATTTTTGAACCTAGTCTATATGCCCAAATGGCAGGGATTGTAGATACCTATGATGCTATGCTTACCCAAAGTCAGTATAGAATGGCAGGAAATACCCAAGAAACTCTGAACCAAATGAAAAAGAGCGGCGTTTTCGACAATACACTCATCGATGAATTCATCGCTGCTATTGGGTTATATCCTGTGGGCACTCTAGTATTGCTAAAAAGTGATAAATTAGCGTTGGTGACCCAAGCCAACGAAGATGATCATTGCAAACCAAAAGTTATGGTGTTTTATCATGTGAAAAATAAACACCACATTCCAATAAAAATCGTCGATTTAAAACGTAATACAGACAAAATAAAAGTCGCGGTAAGACCAGAAGAATTCGACATCAATTTACCTAAATTCTTCAGAACAGCTGTATTGCCCTTCTAACCATCAAGCAAAAATATTTGCTTTCACAATGTAATCAATCAGCACCCGTATTCGTTGCGGTAAATTCTTTCTTGAAGGGTATACCAAGGAAAATGCTGTACGTTCCCCATGCCAATCAGGTAATACCGGCACCAATTGCCCCGCTGAAACTTGCTCTCTCATCGTGGCTGGAAGCATTAATGCTACTCCCATCCCTGATGCCGCCATTTTTTGCACCATGAAAGGTGAATTACATCGCTGAAATACTCTGGAATATACAATCTTAGTGCTGTTTTGCTTGTGCAAACGTACTGCATTGTTCCAATTTGGTAAGTCTAAAACAACCCAATACAAAGTGTTTAGATCGTCTATTGTTTTTGGATAACCAAAGGTTTCTAAAAATTCAGGATGCGCATAAAGTACGAAATCTTCTTCGTACAATAGCCTTGCAATTAACGAGGTATCTTTAGGGATGCCAATCTGAATGGCTAAATCAACTTCTTCGGAGATTAGATCGACTCTGTCATCATCTAATACAAAATCAATGTGGACTTGAGGATACTGTTTTACGAACTCCTGAATAGCAGGCAAAACAAAATGATGTCCAATATCATGATTCATGGTGATGGCGACTCGCCCAGAGGGCGTTATTGAATCAGGTGTCCTTGTTGGCGCTGCGGGATATGGACGGTTAGACACTGCTACACGAAATGATTATGCGGAAGCCGCCGCCAAGGTGTTAATAGACGTCGAGCAACATCTAGGTAAGGTTTATGAACTGGCCGGAGACGCATCCTTTACTCTACAGGGTTTCGCAGATGCCATCTCAGCGGTGACTGGCAAAAACATCGCATTGGAGTCTAAGGATCAAGAAGCTTATAAAGCCTTTTTAACAATGTCGCAGGGATACCTGAAGGCTTTGCTCATGTATTAGCAGATTCAGAGCATTTTGCACAATCTGGCGATCTGTCTGGACCCAGTGCTACGCTACACTCCTTGATTGGCCGAGCCACACCATCTATTGTTGAAGTGATAAAACAATCCATTTAAATTGGCGTCTTGGCTTTTTTGAAGCAAAGCAAGGTTTCCCAGAAAATTACTACTCGCAAGCACACTCTTTGTTATATACTGGTGCTTGCGATACAAAAGCAGTAGATTTTAATCAATAAAAACATAAGGAAGCGCTATGGCTGGTCAAGGTTCTGGCGGCAACGTTCTCGCCGCAATTTGTAGTTTTTTTATCCCAGGTTTAGGACAATTAGTGCAAGGTAGAATTATTCCTGCAATATTGTTTTTTATTATCATTTCAGCCTTATATGGATTATCACCTTTTACTCTTTTCATCTCGACGGTATTAGGTTTTCTTATCCACATTTGGTGCATAATCAATGCAGCAAAATATAATCCAGGTGTTCTTTAAATTATTAGAGCCTGTTTATTTTTATTGCCAATCACTTAGTGCATTCATGGTAAAACGTTCGCCGCTGTAAGATAACACTACTATATCAGCGGTGATTTCCACAATCTGTACTTGATTAGCAATATAATCCCCTTCTTCAAGACGCTTTCCATTTACTCTTACCCATCTATCTTGGGGATTCGACGCATACATATGCGCACTAAAACTCATGCTAGGTAAACCATTTTGTAAACTCGGGCTGATTTGGTCGATGCGAGGTAGCACTTGAGTATTGCTGGTTGTCTCAGTGCCAGCTTGGTCTTGAGCTTCAGGCAAAGGTTGCTGATCTAGCTCAGCAACCGCTTGATTAATCCGTCGTAATAACTCAGGATTCAAACCTCCGCTGCTTGATTCATTGCTATCTGCATCGTTGTGTGAGGCTGTGCTTTGACTAGTTGAGGTCTCGATATTGTCGCTTTGATAGCCCAAAACACGCTCACCGTCAGCCAAGGCCACACCATTGATAAAACTAACCTGTTCAGGCTGTTTGGCCGTTTGATTCTCTGTACTGGCGTTTAGTTCTGGCGTATTTTGCAGTGCCGCTTGTTGTACGCTTTGAGTCGATTCAGAAACATCATTCGAAGTTTGGGCAACAACTTCAGATTCTTTAAGTGGTTGCTGCTGAGCAGTTAACCCTTGGTCACTAGTTGAATCTGATGTTTGAAGCTTATCCTCAGTAGTGTTTACAATCACACTCTCATTACCGGACGATTGCCACAATTTCGGAGTTTGCATTACCGCAAAACCTAAGGTAAATCCAAGTACCACAAAAGCCGCCAAACTGGCGACAGGTTTTGCGTACAATTGCCAATGGGATGGCATTTCATCCGTGGCTGGCATAAATAGGGAATTATGAAACTGCTGAGATAACTGGCGATCCACCTGCTCAACAGCCTTATTTTGATGTAATAATTTTTTAGTTAGCGACTCTTTTTGTTTATCCGGTAATTGCTCGACTTGCTCGTCATCATCAAGACCTATGGTAAGACTTTGCTCCATATCCACTTCGACCAAGGTAACTCCCATTTCGGTTAATCCTTTGATCATCTCTTGAGATTTCACCATGCCGACTCGGCGAATCTTAAGTGGCCCGTGTTGTTCTAGCACTTGGGTTACCATCATGCCTGGTGCTAGCTTATCAACACTCACTTGCTTAAGCATACAAAGCTCCTGCCACTAAACCAGCAAATACTGCCGCTACAAAAGCACCGATATAACGCTTGCGCCATCTTGCTTGATGCCGTTGAGTCACTATATCTTCACCTAGCACCTGACAACTAGCAGACACCATGATGCGGTTGTCCACAAAAGGGCGTTGTAGTGAATAGGCCAAACTGAGTCCTCTATCACAAAGTAAGTTTATCACCCGAGGAATACCACCACTAATGGCATATAGGTGAGCTAAAGCCGCGTTATTAAAAAGCCGTTGTTTTCCGTTTGCCACCGAAACCCTGTGACTCACGTACTGCCCGACTTCTTCTTTAGTTAGAGGTAACAAATGGTACCGAGCTGTAATTCGCTGCGCTAACTGTCGCAATTCATTGCGTCTTAACAATTGTTGTAATTCGGGCTGTCCTATTAACACCACTTTAAGTAGTTTTTCGCGATTAGTTTCTAGATTCGTTAAAAGCCTAAGCTGCTCCAGCACTTCAGGTAATAAATGCTGAGCTTCATCAATAATAAGAACAGTATTAATGCCTTTTTCGTGGTTATCCGCCAACTTTTGTAAAATCTTGTCAGTGTACACTTTTAACGAAGCTGCATTTTCATCATATTGTATATGTAATTCATCACAAACAGTTGCCAACAACTCAAGTGCAGACAAGGTAGGGTTTAATATGACTGCAGTTTGAGTATCGTCAGACAGCTCTTGCATGAGCTTTCTTGATACAGTGGTTTTCCCCGTACCTACTTCGCCGGTTAACATCACAAAACCACCGGATTCTTGTAATCCATAGGTCAAATGAGCTAGCGCCTGCTGATGTCGATTACTCATAAACAAATAGTCGGGGTTAGGCGCGATGGAAAATGGATTGTCAGTCAATCCATAATAATTCAAGTACACTATTGTTCTTCTATCTCTTGCAACTTGGGTAAAAGGTAACATGAATGCAAGTTCAGTCAATATCCCAAGCACTATTTCCCTGCTTCAAATCTAAGTACTGCAATTCAAACCTATTTTGATACAATTGAGACATCTAAATTTGGTTAAGATTCAAATGCAAATATACTTGGTGGGCGGCGCAGTAAGAGACAATCTTCTTGGCCACCCAGTAACAGACAAAGATTATGTAGTGGTGGGCGCAACTGAGCAACAGATGCTAGACCTCGGCTATGTACGTGTCGGTAAAGATTTTCCCGTATTTTTGCACCCTAAAACCAAGCATGAATATGCGCTGGCGCGTACCGAGCGCAAAACGGGTAAAGGTTATACCGCTTTTGTTTGTGACAGTTCACCTCAAGTAACTCTTGAAGAAGATTTAATACGCCGAGATCTCACCGTAAATGCGATGGCAATGGATGAGCATGGCAACCTGATAGATCCCTTTAATGGTCAACAAGATCTCTCTCAACGCATTTTGCGCCATGTATCCGATGCTTTTATTGAAGATCCATTACGAGTACTTAGAGTCGCCAGATTTGCCGCTCGTTATAACGAGTATGGTTTTGCCATACACAACGACACCTTAAAACTGATGCGGGATATCGCCAAAACCAAAGAACTAGAAGCCTTAAGTGCGCAAAGGGTTTGGCAAGAAACAGCTAAAAGCCTAGGTGAAAACCGACCGGAAATATATTTTACTGTGCTCAAGGCTGTTGATGCGTTGAGGTATTGGTTTCCTGAGTTGAACAAATTATGGGGCATTCCCAATCCTTCCACTTGGCATCCAGAAATTGATACCGGCGTGCATACCATGATGGTGTTACAACAAGCCGTAATGATGTCACAGGATATTGATGTTAGATTTGCAGCCCTAGTGCATGATCTAGGCAAAGCATTGACAGATACCACCAACTGGCCGTCTCATCATGGCCACGATACCTTAGGGTTGCCAGCGATAGAAGCTTGTTGTAAGCGCTTGTTAGTCCCCAATGATTGTCGTGATCTAGCGTTGCTAACCAGTGAGCATCATAGTTTGATCCATAGGTTATACACTCAATCGGCGGAAGCTGTGTTGAATTTGTTTAATCGCGCTGATGTTTGGCGTAAACCCGAAAGATTTGAAAAACTGTTAACCGTTTGCAAAGCCGATTTTCTTGGCAGAAAGTACTTTTCTGCGCGGGCCTACCCGCAAAAACCCGATCTTATTTGGCTGTCTCGTAAGTGTGCCAAGGTTACCGCCAAAACCTTTGTAGAAAAAGGCTTAACTGGCGTAGCTATAAAACAAGGTATTGAAGAAGAGCGCATCAGAATTATTCATCAATTCTTGCAACGGGAACATGAGCAAACCCTTAAGATTTAGGGTAAACTCCACCACAATATTTTGGTGCTATAACGTTTATAGTGTGGGCACCACGTTAAAAACAGATTTACTATACTTGGAATGCCATGAGCACAACATTTGAACAACTTGAATTAGACGATGCACTTTGCTATGCACTGGCAGAAATGGGCTTTTCGCGGCCAACAAGTGTACAAGCCATGGTGATTCCCCACGCGCTAGAGGGCAACGATATTCTAGCTTCAGCGCCAACTGGAACGGGAAAAACTGCGGCCTTTTTGCTGCCCTTAGCCCAATACTTGTTGGATCATCCAGCGGGCCATCCAACCCAGTGCCGTTCTTTAGTGTTAGTCCCTACCCGTGAGTTAGCACTGCAAGTGGCTAAACAAGCAGAATTGATCACTGCCCATGTTGACTTGTCCGTAGGCGTAATTACAGGTGGCATCAATTACGGTACAGACAAAGAAGTCATAGAAACTCGACCTGATATCTTAATTGCCACTCCAGGACGATTGTTTGAACATATTGAAAAAGAAACCCTAGATTGTCGAGATATTGAAAGTTTGGTACTTGATGAAGCAGATCGCATGCTAGACATGGGTTTTTCAGGGATAGTAAATCAAATCGCATCTGAGGCCAGATGGCGAAAACAATCTATGTTATTTTCTGCCACCTTAGACAGCAAAGGTGTGAAGAACTTTGCACGGGATTTATTGACCGACCCTGTTAGCATTAATGCTGATCCGTCCCGTCGGGAAAAAGCCAAAATTCAACAGTGGTACCACTTAGCAGATGACGCTGCACATAAAGAAGCCTTATTACGCTACCACCTGAGAAATAGCATTACGTCTTGCATAGTGTTTGTTAAAACACGCGAGCGTTTACAAGCCCTGAAAGATAGGCTTTCAAATGAATTTAATGTGATTTGGCTACAAGGTGAAATGCCGCAAGATAAACGAATGGCGGCAATAGAAAAATTCACCACAGGCCAAATCAATATTTTATTGGCCACAGATGTCGCCGCGAGAGGTATTCATATTCCTGATGTATCGCATGTTATTAACTACGATATGCCACGCGGCGCAGATGTGTATTTACATAGAATTGGCAGAACAGGAAGAGCTGGTAAAAAAGGCACTGCAATATCCTTAATCGAAGCACATGACTTTGTTTGGGTAGGTAAGGTTGCACGATTTACCGGTGAACCTTTCAAACCAAGAGTGATTGATGAATTGCGGCCTAAGCACAAGGCGCCTAAATTGAGTAAAAAACCCAAGAAGAAGAAATCTGCAAAGAAAAAGGGTAAAAAGTAAGCATGCAACAAATCGTTTTAGCCAGTGGTAACAAAGGAAAACTTGCAGAATTTTCGAGCATGTTTGAACCATACAACATTAGCGTTTTACCGCAGTCAGAATTTTCCATCAGTGACGCGGATGAAACAGGCTTAAGCTTTGTGGAAAATGCTATTATTAAGGCCCGACATGCTTCGGAACAAGCTAATTTACCCGCCATTGCTGACGATAGTGGTTTGGTGGTTGATGCCCTCAATGGTGGCCCGGGCATTTATTCAGCGCGATATGCCGGCGAGCATGGCAATGACCAAGCTAACTATGAAAAGCTATTAGCTAACTTAACCGACAATCAAAACCGTAAAGCTAAATTCTTATGTGTTTTAGTATTTATGCGACATGCTGAAGATCCAGAACCTATTATCTGCCAAGGTGAATGGCACGGCGAAATTACCCAAACGCCTTTTGGTAACGGTGGTTTTGGATACGATCCTGTGTTTTATGTGCCTGAACAAAAATGCACAGCAGCAGAGCTGGATAAAGCAGTGAAGAACCAAATTAGTCATAGAGGACAGGCACTGCGAGCGCTAATGCAAAAGCTGCACGGTATCATTTAACGTGCAAGTCCCTTTATCTTTATACATCCACATCCCATGGTGTGTGCAAAAATGCCCTTATTGTGATTTCAATTCACATAAGCAAAAAGGCGTGATTCCTGAGCAAGCTTATATTGCTCACCTGCTAGACGATCTCAAACAAGATCTTAAAAAGTATAAGATACGCCAACAAGGCAGAGAAATATCCACCATCTTTATTGGCGGCGGTACTCCGAGTTTACTCAGTGTAGATGCGATGCATCTGTTACTAAGTGGCGTAAAAACCTTGGTTCCCGTAAAACCTGACGCTGAGATCACCATGGAAGCCAATCCGGGTACTGTAGAAGCCAATAAGTTTGCGGGTTTTGTTGAGGCTGGAGTAAATCGCATTTCAATTGGTGTGCAAAGTTTTGAAAATGACCATCTCACAAAACTGGGTAGAATCCACGATAGCCAACAAGCGATAAAAGCTATTGAATTAGCCAAACAACTGCCTTTAAGGTCTTTTAATACGGATCTAATGCATGGATTGCCCGAGCAAAACGCAGAACAGGCACTGAATGATTTAAGAACAACTATCGCATTGGGAACTCCACACATTAGCTGGTATCAGTTGACCATAGAACCCAATACGCAATTCTTTTCTAAGCCGCCTGAATTGCCTGATGATGATGTGCTATGGGAAATTCAACAACAGGGTCACGCCCTGTTAGAAGAAAATGGCTATCAGCAGTATGAAGTCTCTGCGTATACAAAAAATGCAGAATTTGCGCAGCACAATCTCAATTATTGGCGCTTCGGCGACTATTTAGGCATTGGTTGTGGCGCCCACGGTAAAATTACAGACTTGGTAACTAAACAAATTATGCGCACGGTTAAGGTAAAACACCCCATTGGCTACATGGATTTGAGTAAGGATTACTTGGATACTCAAAGCCCCATACAAGCGCAAGATTTAGCCTTTGAATTTTTCATGAATCGCTTTAGGCTTTTAGAAGCCTGTGAAAAAGAAGCTTATACCCAAAACACAGGCCAGCCACTTTCAAACCAAGCCCAAAGCATTTTAAAGCGAAATGTGGAAAAAGGCTTAATAGATGAAACATCAGAACATTGGCAAGTCACTGACCTAGGCCGACGCTATTTAAACTCGCTACTTGCTGACTTTGTGTAGTCTACTACTCTTGGGGTAGTCGAGTTCTGACCAAACGAACAAAAATAGTTCTATCTTTGGCTTTCAGCGATGTGCTGCCATTTTCAAATGATACTGACCAAGCTCTTAATACATCCTGAATCGAAGGACTGGAAGTCCAATAATCATCTGATGAAGTCACCGGAAATATGGCTTCATTGATAGCGGGTCGTACACAAGCTTTTTCGGTAATTTGGGCGAGCTCTTTTACGTTGGGTAAGCGCCAGTTTTTAGAGTTTGCATATTCAAACCCCATTGCATAATTTAGCGCTTCTTGCCAAGTTAAGGGTTGAGGCTCTCCTTCGCAGTTATTCCCCGTCCAAGTTTGGCCGAAACTACAGCGCATGAATACCAGGTTACTTGGTAAATGAATGGCTTCACCGTTAGTTGTGAGCATAAACTCTTCGTCTTTAGCGGTTTCTGGAATGCCCGCAGGACAGATAGATTCAGCATCTACGTACATACTCACCATCGCCAATGCGGCCCAAAAACTGACTAAGCATAATCGCTTTAACGTTCTACTTTTCATTAGTTACCTCTACCCGCTCTGACTAAACGCACACGAAGCTCAGTGTTTTTATTGATAAAATTATCCACCCCAGACACAAAATCGAATGCCCACGCATTACGAGCGGTATCATTGTTAACGCCATCTGCACTGGATTGACTGGTCCAGTACCATAACGTGCTTTGCGTTGTCGCTGACCACACAGGGAAAAAATTGACATCCGCCGCCACCCCAACAATGGAGCCGTAGTGCATTATGCTTTGCAATTCCTCATGACTAGGCAAACGCCAATCATAAAATCCGCACAACCCCTGCTGATTAATCGCGTCTACATAGGCCTGAGTATTACAATTTTGACTGGTCAAATTACAACTTGCAGAAGCAGCATTAATAGCGCCTTCAAACCCGCCATTTTCATCCTCTGAATACCAAGTAAACACACTATCGGCATATTGAATATGGGCGCTATCACTCAACATTTTATTTTCCCATACCAAACCAGTTGTATTGTCCCGCACACATTCCCAAGGCAAATTTTCATCGTCCACTTGGTCCCCATTGGTGTTCAAACGAGTAAAATCGAAGCCTTTATCACCCCTACCCGCTTTATCGGAGATCCCCGACAATGAAATACGGTCATTCCCATAATCCGCATCTTGGCCAGCATACGCAGGGTCATAGGTAAAACTCACTGCGTCTAAAGAGCCATGACGACTAATGCCTGTATCATTGATAGTGGCATTCCTTTGAGGATAAACCGTGATAGTTTGAGACTGAGATAACTGATTACCAAAGCTATCCGTAAGTTGTGCGTTTACGATTAACTCATAATCTTGTTCAACCAAAGGTGCAAGGGCAAAGGTTTGCGCGCTTTGGGCATTATCCACAAATACAGTGACATTGGACGGAGGATTTTGAACCTCCCAAACCACTGAAAATGGCGCAGCAGCAGGCGCTTTACTTGAGGGTATTGCAGATAACAAAATGCGTTCACCAGAAAATACGTCACTGGGTTGAATAAAGGTTAACTCAGGTAAGGTGCCAGACTGACCGACCAAGGTTAGTTGCTGTTGGACGGAATGTTGAGCACCCTCATGATCTGTCACAGTTAATTGCATGGTTACTGCATTTTGAACATTATCAATGGGCGTTACAATTTCAAGCACTGCTGCGGTCAAATCTAGCCCTTGGGTAATATCGACACCGGAAATTTGTTGCCATTGGTAGCTAGCAATTGGTTGTGATTGGTCTGGCGCGTCTGTATCTGAACTGTTACTAGCGTCCAACATGATACTGGTATCTACGGGATAATGATTTAGCGAATAACCGTCAATTTGATTAACCGTCACCACAGCCGTTGGCGCTATATTTACCGGCATCACAGTTACCACAAAAGTGTCCGAACTCGTTGTGCCTTTGGCATCACGCACCACTAATGTCACGTCAAATTGGGTTTGAGTAATTAAGCTTGGCGCCGTCAAAATTGCGTCAGGAATACTGGTATCTGTGTGCTCTATACCGAAGTCTGCCGGCACCTGCCAACTGTAGGTAAACACGCCATCTCCGCCAGAGGCCGCGCCTGAGATATTCACCGACGTTTGCTCGTCCATAACAAGGTCAACATTGGCAGAAACTGTTATCGGCACTGGACTTGGTGGAATTTTATCTTCCGAACCGCCCCCACATCCGACGATGACCATTACAGTTACAACAAGGATAAATTTACTTAGGTTATTTAAAAATTTCTTGGCCATCTTCGGTCAAATCACACGACATTTTACAGTAAAAGATAACGGGCATTCAGCAAATAACAGACCAAGTTAACCTGAATAAAAAATTTCTAATATGGACGCTCTCGGGCTTCGCTTTCTTTCACCTGAAATGCCAATAGCATTTTCTTGGCAGAAGCTGCGTCTGTCATGTCGTAGATCATCATGCAAACGTTATCTACCGCACCAGTAGCAGACACTAAGGGCGAAAACACCACGTTTTGATACATATAAGGTGCCGAGCTGGTGATTGGACGATAATTGCGAAATTTAAATAAATAAGGACGTTGTTCCCACGTAATAAAAGCGCGAGTTTTAAGCTCAAATACTGGTTTGAGTTTTTGTTTCAGCCAGCTTTCTTTAATATCAGGAAAATGCTCAGATATAGGCAAATCTCGTACTTGAGAAGGTAACAAACCTGAGTGAGCTTCCATAAAGCCGTTCCAGACTTTGATTTTCATATCGCGATTGAGCACCACAATACCCACATCTACAGTTTGGATCATGTCCATCATCCAATGAAATTCGAGTAATTCGCTAAGTGCATCTTTTTCAACAGTAGAAGAAGTCAAAATTAATCCTCCAACAGATGAGATAATTTAGAAGTCATCATGTCCATTGATTCTTCGGTAAACAACAACAAGAGATCACACTTGACGTTAAAATCTTCTAGCCCGTAGCTCAATTCAATGGCTAAGGTTTTTTTCCAAGTGCGTTCATTGGCTTTAATCAGTTCTCGAATGTTCTGATGCTGGCCCAAAACCACCGGATGACCTTGCCTAAAATGCATATCCAGTTGGTTTGCTATGCCACTTAAACAAGTGCCGACTAACAAACTTGCACAGTCCATTAGCAATTCTAACTGCAACTGGTCATCCACTTTAGACTCGACACCCATAATGGTGGCAATATCTTCAAAACTAGAGTCACTTAAAATACATAAGGCTTCGCCACTGATACCATCACCTAAGAATCCTTGGCATACGCCTGAAGTGCTTTCTTGCTTATCAACATCAGATAGCATCATGTGCAACTCAGAAATTTCAATTAAGTTGACGTTGGGGATTGGTAATTCTACGAAAACATTCATAATGCGCGCTAAATAATCACCCGCCTGCCCCATAGCGACATTTGCAACTTCTTGATAGCAATCGCGAATTTCTTCTGGTAGGTCTTCAGGCTCTGGAGATGCACTTTCTTCTTGCTGAATAAACCCTTGTTTTATCAAGGTATTTCTAAGTTCTTCTGCATTGACTGGTTTTTGAATAAAATCCAGTGCACCTAAGTTTTTAACGCGCTGCGCCGCTTCAGGTTGAATATCCCCAGAAATAACTATGGTTTTGGTGGGTAAACTCAATGAACCAATAGTTTCAAGGGTTTCATAACCGTCCATAATAGGCATATTGAGATCTAGAAGCAGCAACTCTCCCTTTCCATCCGCAATCGCATTGATCGCTTCTTGCCCATGCTTGGCAAAATGAATACTAGCCCCTAAATCCTGAGGTAAACATTTAGCGACTTGTTTGCGAGCAACCATTGAATCGTCACAAATCAAAACTGATAACATGTGTTCTCTCTAGTGATTAGGTTAATTTTAAGACTACTAGAAGTTATCGGCTGTAAAGCACTCTGGCTTTAGGAATAAACATAGGAAATCAATGAAATTAGAGAGAAGTAACCGCTAACCAAACAGTAAAGGCAAAACAATAGAAGTGACTAGGCCATTTAAACAAAGCGCTAATGATGAAAATGCTAAACAAACTTCACCATAACTTACCGCGCGAGCTGTAGCTATGGCATGTCCAACGGTTCCTAATGCAATTCCATTTACCATTTGATTTTGTTGTTTCAGCAGTTGCGAAATCATAGGGCCGAGGATGGCAATAATGATACCGGTAGAAATCACCAACACAGCCGCCAAATCGGCGATTCCGCCAATAAGTGACGAAGTATCCATCGCTAAGGGCGTGGTAATGGATTTTACTAACATTGTCATTTGTAAATTTATCGGCAAATCTAACCAATAAATACTCAACCATGACAGCAATGGCGCTAGCATGCCACCCAGTACTATTGGCAGTAATACTCGCCAACCAAAACGTTTTAGAAGATGTAGTTGCTTAAATAAAGGAACAGCTAAAGCAACGGTTGCGGGACCAAGTAAATAAGAAAGTAATTGGGTGTTTTTTTGATAATCGCTAAGGCTCATACCAAACCAGGATAGCAAGCCCACTATGCACAAAGTACTGCCAATGAGAGGATGCAAAAGCGGAAATTGGCGACATCGCACATATAAAGTAAAAAAAGCAAAATAGATAACAAGTGTTGCTAATAAAGAGCCCAGTACCCAACTAATCTGTGTCATTTGATACACCTGACAGGGTTAGCTTTGCTATTAACAATGTGACTAGGTAGGCAATTAAGCTGGCTACCACAATCGCCAATATGATCGCCAGTTGATGCTTAAGCAGAATCTCTTGATATGACACTATCATCACAATCGCAGGAATAAATAACAATGACATATGCTTGAGCAAAGGCAACGTTATTGTCGCAATTGGATTAGGAACTTTTTTATAGATAATAAAAAATATGAAAAGTATTACGAGACCGATTAATCCTGAGGATAACCTGATACTAAACGTCCGTTTAAGAAAATCCGCGCATTCAAATACAAGGATTAACGCCAGTAAGCCTAGTAAGGCAAAACCGACGTTAAAAAGTACTCTCTTGATGTACTGTAATGAAGTAAGGCGTTCCTTTTCGGGTGTAATCAACTTTAAATTCTTTATTATTGAGTGTTTGAATAAACAACATGTTTTTATAATCCCCAAAATTCTCTGCAGAAGAAACATCGACCACGGCTACGTCCATACGCTTGGCTTCAAGTTTATTCTTAGGGATTGATCCGTTGTACTCTTCAATACCATTATGTACAACCATTAACACAGGGTCTTGACGACTGTTAACAACCAGTAAGTCGACCTTTCGTAGTTTGTGAATAATGGTGTTACGTCCGCTTAATAAATACGGCGCATCTTTCATCGCTATACTCCACTAAAGTTATGAAGTGCTATATCAAAATAGCAAATTTTAATATTGTTTGCACTATTATTACGGCAGAACAAAGCTAAACTTTAATTTAAGCAAAGAGTTAGCAATCTTTTTTATAAAAATCTTGGTTTCAGCGGGTGACATTCGAAAAAAAGTTCATTATACTGCGCACCGCTTCAAAGCATGGCCCTTTAGCTCAGTTGGTTAGAGCACCCGACTCATAATCGGTAGGTCCCCAGTTCAAGTCTGGGAGGGGCCACCATTTCTTCCTACTCAAAAAAGAGGCTCTACCCCAAAAACGAGGGAGCCGCATTGATCGTAAACTATATAACCTTGCTAAGCCCAATATTTACGGGTACAACATGACATGTCGCGACAATGTCGTGTTTTTATTCAATGTTTTACGTTATAAATTAGGCGACTAGTTTAATAGGAAAATGTATGAGTATTCGAGAACGCAGAATTGAAAAGGGCTGGACTCAAGAGGAGTTAGCTAGACATTCAGGACTAAGCACACGCACAATTCAAAGAATAGAGACAAGTAAAAGTACTAGTTTAGAATCTTTAAAATGTCTTGCCGCTGTGTTCGAAACCTCAATCAGCGTTCTGGTACATGAGCAAACAATGACTAATCAAAAATACAACGATAAAACTGAAAAAGTGCAGTTACTGAAAATCGAACGGGACGCCTTAGAATTTGCTCAATCAATATTAAGCAACCCTAACAAAAGAGAAAACAAGCTGTTAACGAAAATCGAGCTCGATGCGTTAAAATATGCAAAACGCTTACTAGCAAGTTTTCAGTCCAAAACCTCTTCTTAAAACAAAAACGTAACTAACGAAAGAAAAATCCCTCTACTATTTACTTCGTTTCAATAGATACTCATCTACCCTACTTGGGGGATGACTAATTCTTCATCTATCCTAGACTGATATCTATTGAAAGTGTATGGAATATGGAACTATGAACATGGAACTGGAGGGAATAATAATTCTTTTCGCGGGCGCCAGCCTACTTAGCGCACTATTTATGATGCATGCGGCAAGACGTACCAAAATCAAACATGATGCAATTAAAGCTTACGCAGAACAAAATCAGTATCTATACGAATATGTACCTAGCCAAAACAGTTCAGGGAGCCGAGTTCTTGTTAAAGATCCTGATAACGTATGGGTAATGACTATGTATTTTAACTCTGGCTCTTCTAACGCTTTATCTTTGAGTTCCGGTGGCATCAAGCACTGGAGTGAATGGTCTTGTGCAGAGGGGAATTTGAGCGATGGATATGCCGTTCTAGGACCAAAACTACCTGAAAAAACCATAAAAATGCCTAATGTGGGGACCATGGGCCCACTCGGTGACGTATTCAAAAGGCTCATGTTTCAATTTACCAAAGGCATGGGAGTTGATTTAGATGAGTGTAAACTACAGGAATCGAATAAAGATAACCCCAGCGGTGCTGTTTTAGCGACCCATGGTCAAGAAAATGATAGTTTGTTTGAGATGAATCCTACGCAGAATAAAAAACATATACGTTTTGATAGTGGTCATTTACTACCAGAAGGATATTATGAAAAAATTTCAGGATGGTTTTAGTGACGACTTCCAGGTTTAAAAAGACTAATATCTAGTTTTGTAAGCTAATTGGCGGTATTTACAACGCTGCCGATACCAATCTTATTACCGTTATTGGGTCAAAATATGAAGTACCTAGTTTTATTATCGCTATTCTTTGCAAATTTAGCCTTTGCCGAAACATCTAGTTACGGCAACGCTGATATACATTTGTCCATTACCACCGAATATAGCTTTGAAATGAGTGTGGTAAACCAAACTCGAAGTGGCATTCGATTATCTAGCGACAAGGTGTTTAAAAGTTCAAAAATTGAATTTAAACCAGATAGGTCATTAGCACCTGATAGTCCATATCAAAATTTTGTTTATTCTGACGAACCAGGAAAATGGGAAGATAAAACGGTAAAACTCTCCATCGTGCTTGACGATTTTTATGCTTATGACGATTCATATTGGTTTAAACAATCCAAACTGAGTTTTCAAGAAAAATTTGCGCCTCACAATACTATTTCAAACGCTGTCAACCATGTGTTAAACAACCATAACGTCACAAATAAAGAGGAACGAGATGTATTTGTTAAGCAGCATATTTATCTTTCGTCCTCGTATGCGTTGGATGATCCCTACTCTGCATTTGAGGAAGTAGATAAGATTAACGGTGAAAATTACAATGTTAGAAACTTGGTAGATACAAATGCCTTTACTCAAGATGTGAACATAGTATTTAAAAACGGCACATTTTTCGCCAACCAAATGGGAAAAAAGACACTAGACTCAAAATACGTAGAGAGTTTTTATATGGGACCTTCGTATTCATTTTTAGAGCAAGTCTACAAATCATTAATTAAAAACAATCACATTAGCTATACTTACCTGTTTTATTCGTTAACTAATATTTTGCCGATTGAAATACCGCGTTTCAGCGGTGGCGTAGACGGCACCAAAGAAAAATTTGAGCTAGTCACTAATCAAGGTACAAACCAACGTGGGCTTTATTGTGCAAAAAAATCAAGCGCTAAATTTGAATGTAAAATCACGGTTCAATTTAACTCTACGTTCAGATTTCCAGACAGCGTTCAAGTGTCTAAATACCCCTTTCCTAAATTCGTCATTGAATACCTATCGACCAAAGGATTCACTGATGAAAAACTGCAACAAGGAGTAGCAGCAATAGATTTAGACGCCCTAAAATCCCAAGCTGAACGTTATTAATGAACAAAGATAAAAACGCGCTAATCTGGCGTTCGAATTATACGGTTTCTTAGTTTATCTAAACTGTATTTATCTTTAATGCTCATGATAAGCGCGGCAATACTTAACAGTAAAATACTGCCCGATTGATAAAGCAGGACTATTTTATCGAGTTCTTTATCTTGTAAAATGATCATGCGGCTAAGCGCTGTCATCGCAATAATTAAAGGTAGGGTGACTGGAATTCGGCTGCTATTGTAGTAAGCCGCCAACATTCCCATGACTTCTGCATAGATGAATAGCAATAAAAGGTCTGATAGCTCTACGGTTCTTTGTTTAATCATGTGCATGATTTCTGCACCAACGGCAACGAGCGTTGCCAACATGATGAGTATTAAAAGGGCCTTTTCTACTTGTTCAATGAATTTAGACATCATAATTAGCAACTCAAAAATTAAACAATCAATTCAGTTTGCGTGAAGTTTACAACTACCTCAAGTAATTTGTTTAATAAATTTCGTAAACATCGATAATAAAAAATCTTAAAACTATCAAACACTAAGCCAATTAACTCCTTCAATCCTAATGTGATCACCATTAACAACCTCCCCAAAGCCTTCGCTCGCAACACCTAAAGTCAACTTAAGTATAAATTAACCCTAAATTTTATAAGGATTATGCCGATAACAAGACACAGGTTTGTAACGTTTCGATTCACACACTTAGTTACCAACCTGAAGTTTTGATTGAGCGAAACCAACCAAGCCAACGGATTCTTGGCAGTGATAACAACGAAGGTGGCCCAAAAGGCTTGATTGACAACACCAACTGGAAACAAATATGAAAAAAATAGTAACTACAGCTGCACTGTTATTCTCAACTCTAACAATGCAGGCAAATGCCGAAGTTAATTTTAGCGGCTTTGGTAGCATAGTCGGCGGCATAGCGACCGACAGCGATATACCTATTCGAAACTATTCAGACGATATCAACTTTAAACAAGGCTCTTTCTTCGCCCTACAAGCATATTCAGACTTATCTGAAGGCTTAAGCGCAACTATGCAGATCCGAGCTAGAGGACGTGATGACTGGGATCCAGAATTCACATGGGCCTATTTATCTTATGAAGTCAATGACTCTTGGCGCATTCAATTAGGACGCCAACGTATTCCCATGTACTTGTATTCTGACTATTTGGACGTATCTTTTGCCTATCATTGGATTACGCCACCAACAGAAGTATATAAAGCACCTTTCGATTCTATTAACGGCATTGGTTCAATACATGACTTTTCCGTTGGTGACGCAAACGTAAATTTACGCGTATATTTCGGTCAAGAAGATTTCACTACCTTTGGTAATGACTACAAAATGTCTAACATCTTAAGTGGCGTTATTAGTGTCAACTATGGATCGTGGACGTTCAGAAGTAGCGCTCTAACCTTTACTTTTGAAGGCAATATCGGCTTAGACCCGCTGATTGCTGCATGGCAAATGACGCCATTCCCTGGCGTTGGTACCGATCTAGAAATCAAAGATGACAAATCCGTTGCTTTGGAATTTGGGGTCATCTTCGACAACCAAGATTGGTTATTCGTTGCTGAATATATTCCATCTCAAGTAGATGAAACCATAGTAGGTGACTATAAACCTTGGATGGTTTCTGTAGGCAAACGCTTTGATAATTTTATGCTTCATGCAACAGTTGGAGAAGATGTAAATGAGCCGTACAGAGATAATTTGAATAATGTTCCCGTAGGCTTAGATCCAAGCTTGGACGCACTTTATTACACCACCAAAGCAGTGCTTGACGCTAGAGATTTTTCTCTCCCCTTCTACTCAATCGGTTTACGATGGGATTTCCATCCTTCGGCGGCATTTAAAACAGAATATACGCACTCTGAAGTTGTAGGTGGTGAAAAATCTGGGGCTTTACAGGCTGCCGTTGTGTTTGTTTTTTAAGGAGTACGCACATGAAAAGTTCATTCTTATATAAAAGCGCTGCGGGGTTGATTCTGCTATCTGGCATTTGTTTCAATGCCATGGCGGAAGTTGCTGTTATTGTAAACCCAAGCTATTCCGGCGGTGCTGATAAAGATCAAGTAGCCCAGATTTATCTAGGCAAAGACAAATCGTTAACGCCACTGATGCAAAAAGGCGGCGTGACTGATGAATTTGTTGAAAAAGTACTGTCCAGAAATTCAAGCCAATTTAAAGCTTATTGGGCAAAATTAGCTTTCACAGGCGGTGGTCGTCCTCCGAAAGAATTGTCTAGTGACGCAGATGTTATCAATACTGTTAAAGGTTCTGCTGATAGCATTGGTTTTGTAGATGCTGCTTCTGTCGATGATTCAGTAAAAGTACTATTTAAACTCTAATTCTTAGCAAAAGACAAAAGCCTAGTTCGGTTTTTCTGCACTAGGCTTTTTTTATCCAAATCTTAAGCTTGTCTTAAGAATTAACTACTAGACTCTGCACATAAAATTAAAAAAGCGCACACAGCTTTTGTAAAAATTTCAAGTTGCAAAAGGAGTTTTAGTGGACATATCTGTCGTTATTCCTGCCAAAAACGAGGAAGGAAACATATTGCCTTTGGTGGCCGAAATAGTAGATGCTTTGCACGGTCGAGCCTCTTTTGAAATTATCTATATTGATGACGGTAGTGACGATGCAACTTACCAAACCCTGACTCGCTTATCAGAAAATACTCAATGCAACCTAGTGGTGATAAAACATCGCGTATCCGTCGGTCAAAGTACTGCGATCTTTACAGGGGTTAATCATGCCAAAGGTAAATTGATCATCACCATGGATGCGGATGGTCAAAATGACCCTGCGGATATCCCCAAAATGCTAGAAGCAGCTAACGCTTTTACTGATTCTGAGCACTTTTGCATTGCAGGCTATCGTAAAAATCGTAAAGACACACCTTGGAAAAGATTTCAATCTCGCATCGCAAATGGCGTGCGTAGCAAAATATTACGAGACAACACGCCCGACACAGGTTGTGGTCTAAAAATAATTCCTCGAAAGACCTTTTTACAGCTCCCATATTTTGATCACATTCACCGATTTTTACCAGCTTTAATAAAGCGCTTAGGTGGAAAAATAGTTGTAGTAGAAGTGAATCATAGAGACCGTTGCCACGGTGTATCTAAATACAATATGTTAGGAAGGTTAGGTGCAGGAGTTGTCGATCTTATCGGCGTAATGTGGCTGCTTCGAAGAAATAAGTTAGCGCAGATTGTTCCTAATGATGACATTTAATCTCAACAGAAACACCACAAAAGTACTGTTAAAATCACTCGTTTTGTTGATTTTAGCAGTAGGTGCAAGTGAAATAGCGCAAGCGGTTCCGTCCTTTGATGCATTTAATCAAAACTGGATCGACGCTCATACAAGAGATAATGGTGTTCAAGGCATAGTATTATTTACTTTGATTGCCGCTCTATTAAGCGGTTTAGGCATCCCCAGACAAATCGTGGCTTTTTTAGCCGGATACGCTTTCGGTTTTATGGAAGGTATGCTTTTTTCCACAATCGCAGTTACTCTTAGCTGCCTATTTGTTGTCGTTTTTTCTCGTTTCTATGCGCGCCCAATCGTTTGTAAATTTTTTAATCAGAAAATCTGCAAGTTAGATAGCTTTTTCTCTCAAGGGCCTTTTTTAAAAACAATTATCATCCGTTTACTGCCTGTTGGAAACAATTTAGCAACCAACTTAATTGCAGGTGTCACCAAAATTAATATAGGAACTTTTGTATCTGGTTCTTTTATTGGTTACCTTCCGCAAATGGCGGTGTTCGCGTTGATGGGTAAAGGCGTCATCATACAATCAACTTTCAAAATCAGTTTGAGTGCAGTCTTATTGGCTGTTTCCGGCATGCTTGGCGTATATTTGTTTAAACAATATAAAGCGGATAAAAGACTAAGTGCCTTGAGTAAAAATGACATCGGTTATTCGGCTAAATAAATGCAGCAACAAACTTCTTACTCAACATTGAAACTCCCCCTCATTTTTAGTGAGTTAAGCAACCAGCAAAAATTAGTCGGATTCATGGTGCTTGCCTTGGTCATAATTTTTTGCGGGTTAGGTTTACGTGATCCCTGGCCCGCTGATGAACCCCGCTTTGCGCTTATTGCCAAAGAAATGGTTGATACCGGACAATGGTTTTTCCCCGCCAGAGCTGGCGAATTTTATCCAGATAAACCGCCAATATTCATGTGGAGCATTGCTCTGCTTTATGCTCTTACTGGATCCATTACCTTCGCATTTTTGCTTCCTTCTGCCCTGTGTGCAATGCTCACCCTTTATTTGCTAGTAGATATTGGTAAAAAACTATGGTCGTTTAATACAGGCATTAGTGCTGGCTTGTTACTCTTATTTAGCATCCAATTCACTCTACAGGCAAAATCCGCTCAAATAGATGCCATGGTGACCTGTTGGATCACTATCGGATGTTATGGTTTATTGCGCTTCATGCTGTTTGATGGCAAATGGCGTTGGTATTATCTGGCTTGGTTTTTCATGGGGATTGGCGTTATTACCAAAGGCGTGGGCTTTTTACCATTGTTGATGCTTATACCCTATTTTATCTACCGCAAATTTAAAGCAACAAATCAGCTTCTTGTTCCTATCAACGAAAACCTCCTGAAATGGCTAGCGGGTCCTGTAATTATGTTGCTCGCCATAGGGCTCTGGTTTTTTCCTATGCTGTGGTTAGTACATATCAGTGACAATCCGCTGTTAGAGATCTACAAGAACAACATTTTGTTCAAGCAAACTGTCACTCGATATTCCGATTCATGGCACCATCTAAAACCATTTTGGTACTACATAGTGGCGGTTATTCCCGTATTTTGGTTGCCCATCAGCTTATTATTGCCTTGGTTGGTAATACAATGGAAAAAAGCAATTTATCAAGTAGACGGACGTATCATCTTGCCTCTTAGCTGGATACTTTTGGTAGTTTTATTCTTTAGCTTAAGCCCTGGTAAACGCGGCGTTTATGTATTACCTGCTCTACCTATGCTAGCCCTAATAAGTGCGCCCTATTTAACAGACCTGCTAAACAAAAAGATAATTCAACGGCTCATCTGGGGACTGGTTTTAATTTTATCGATACTCATTTTAGCTTTTGGTATCGGCGGCATTTTAGAGCTTTCGTTTGCTAGCAAATTAGCAGATAAATTTAACATTTCTCCTTGGTTACTTTTTATCAGTGCGGGAATCTTGGGGTTCATTTGTTTGGGCGTTAGTCGTTCATATCGCTGGTTAAGCTGGCCAAGCTTTTTAACTGTCTTATGGTTAATCTACAGTTCATGGGGATATATGTTGTTAGATGAAGTTAAAACCCCAAAGAATGTATTTAAAGCAATGCAAACCTATATGCCCGAGGATGCCGAATTGGCTCTGGTCGACTTTTCAGAACAATTTATATTTTTCTCGCCCTATCCAATTACCCACTTTGGCTATCACAGCGAGCCAGCTCAACAATTAAGAGCTGCTTTTGCTTGGCAAGGCGAAAACTCAAAACGTTTTATACTCATTGACAAAACGCTACTCAACAAAGGCTGCTATGATCAAAACAGGGCTATTTCTGTAGGCTATGCTCACCGCACCGACTGGGTTCTGTTGAATGTAGAGAGTAAGCAGGAGCAATGTGCTGGAATAGAAAATCCAATACAAGAATATCACTATAAACCTGTTCAACGCTGAACTGTATTCATCCATTTATTCTTTAAATTTTCACCAATGGCAATTAACGCTGGTGTTAGTAACAGGGTTAACGCTGTAGCGAAAGTCAATCCACCTGCTATAGTACTTGCCAATACCGTCCACCATTGTGCTGATGGCGCTCCTACTGAAATGTCTCTACCCACAATATCTATCGTTAAAGCAAATACCATGGGAATGAGTCCTAAAATGGTGGTTACTGAGGTGAGTAGCACGGGCCGCGCACGCTGAGCTGCGGTGCGTAAAATGGCTTCTGTGATTGGCATCCCTTGCTTTTTCAAATCATTGAAGGTGTCAATTAACACTATGTTGTTGTTAACCACTATGCCTGCTAATGCAATGACACCAATACCACTCATCACTACCACAAAGGCTTGATTTGTGACTAACAGGCCAATCAACACCCCTGCTGTTGAAAAGATAATGGCACTTAACACCACAAAGGCTTGATAAAAACTATTAAATTGGGTCACCAGAATAATCAGCATTAGGAAGATGGAGCCAATAAAGGCGTTGCTCAAAAAGGTTACCGCTTGTTGAGTGTCTTCGTCTTGGCCTTTGAATACAATGCGAGCACCTTCAGGTAATGGATCTTTTTGTAATGCTTGCCTTACCTGGTCTACTAATTGATCAGCCAAAAGCCCAGGCGCCACATCCGCTTTCACGGTCAAAGTACGGGCCCCATCTGTGCGAGTAATTCGTCCAGTTTTCGCCGCCGGCTCAATAGACACAAAATTAGTAATAGGTACTGCGCCGTTTGGAGTTGGGATGCGAAGATGATACAACTGTTCAATACTGCGGAAGTCCTTAGCGAATCTCAATCTGATTTCCACTTCTTCTTCCACATCATCAGGCCGATATTCTGCTAATAGTGCCCCATTAGTAATTAAAGTCACCGCATTGCCTAAAAGGGTTACATCAACATTGAACTTGGCAGCTTGTTCGCGGTTTACTACCAATTTCCATTCAATACTAGGCAAAGGTCGACTATCTTCGACATCCACAAAACCACCAACCTGGTTCATCAGCTTTAATAAATGCTCAACGCCCTTAGCTAAAACGGCTTGGTCATTACCTTGCAATGTCAATTGAATGGGTTTACCAGCCGTAGGTCCTGCTGCTGGCTCTCTAACTTGTACTTTAATGCCGGGAATACTTTGAACGTAGTCACGAATTTTATCAATGATCAGTTCAGCTTTAGGTCTTAACTGCCAATCGTCTAACTCAAGCTGAATGACCCCAATCACGTCTTCAGGCATGTCTTCTTGAGGATTGGTTCCTCCGCCCATCGTTCTGGTGTAAATGGATTTAATATGGTCTTCTTCTAGCAAATAGTTTTCAACTTTGGACACAATTTTATCCCGCTCATGAATCGACAAATCTCCCCTTGCTTGTACTTGTACCTGCAAAAATTCAGGTTCAATCGCAGGGAAAAACTCCATTCCTCGACCTAACGAAAAATATCCAAAGAATGCCAAAAACATAATAACAACCGCGCCTAACAGTGTTTTCAAAGGATGAGCTAGTACTGTTTTTAAAATACCTAAATAGCTTCCCAGCCAACCTGTAATATCATCTAAATTGCCGCTCTCGGCTGCTCGAATACTTTGTACCGTTGTCGACTCATTATCCACCGAGACTTTTTTCGTAATAATCCCACCAAGCACCGGAATAAAAACCAAGGCCATGAAAAGAGATGCAGTTAAGGTAATAATAACCGTTAGCGGTAAAAACGACATAAACTCGCCCACTAAGCCCGGCCATACAAGTAAAGGAAAGAACACGGCTAAAGTAGTCGCTGTCGATGCTATTATTGGCCATGCCATGCGCTTGGAAGCTGAAGCAAAAGCTGTCTTTGGTGATTCACCTTCACTGATTTTACGGTCTGCCAATTCAATGGTCACTATGGCACCATCTACCAACATACCTACAACTAGAATAAGGCTAAACAACACCACTATGTTTAATGTCATTCCGAAAAAGAAAATCACCAACATCGCCGCCAAGAACGAGCCGGGAATAGCAAGCCCCACCAGTATGCTAGGCCGAATCCCTAGCACAGCAACAATGACAATCATGACCAATATCACAGCTGTCATTACGTTGTTTTCTAAATCCCCTAACATATCTTTTATTTGATCAGATTTGTCTTGTAGATAGGTAACTTTTAAGGTTGAAGGCCATTGAGTTTGCGCATAATCAACCAAGGCTCTTACCTCAGCGATAGTTTCAATAATATTAGCCCCTGTGCGCTTTGAAACTTCTAATGCAATGGCATTATTGCCCTGCAGTCTGGCCAAACTATTAGGATCTTTAAAGGTTCGGCGAATAGTGGCAACGTCATCAAAAGTGATAATGGTATCGCCCACGCGTTTTACTGGTAACGTCGCCAAGTCTTCTAGGGTTTCAATAACGCCTGGCACTTTAAATACCATGCGTCCAGCGTTGTTGTCTATGGCACCGGCAGCCACAAGTCGGTTATTTTGACTAACATAGTTAAACACTTCGGTAAAAGATAAGTTGTAAGTTTCTAATGCCAAAGGATCGATAATAACTTCTAACAGTTCTTCCCTATCCCCACCAATATCTACTTCTAAAACGCCAGATAAAGCTTCAATGCTATCTTTGAGTTGCTGTGCAACTTTTAATAACGTCCGCTCGGGCAAATCCCCAGAAAGCACAACTGTTAACACAGGAAACAGAGACACATTCACTTCTGTTACTCTTGGCTCTTCACTGCCTGGTGGTAATTCTGCGCGAGCTAGATCGACTTTTTCTCGTACATCTAAAAGCGCTTGGTCTGCATCAAACCCAGCATCAAATTCTAGGGTTACCGAGCCAAAACCTTGGGTGGCACTGGAGCGCATCTCTTTTAAGCCCTCGATAGATTGCAGTTCTTTTTCTAAAGGCCGAATCAATAAGCGTTCACTGTCTTCTGGGGCAATACCTTCATACACCACAGACACATACATAATAGGTATGGCAACATCAGGTTCTGATTCTTTGGGAATAGCAAAATAAGCACTTGCACCTGCGATCACTAACATCAAAAATGTGAGACCAACGGTACGAGATCGGGCAAAAGCGGCGTCAATTAGTGCATTCATACTCAGTTGTCGCCTGTTTCAACGACATTTACGGTAGCGCCTGCTTGCACAAAGCCCTGACCGGTAACAATAACCCTAGCGGTTTCTGGTAAACCTAGTACCCAACTGCCCTTCTCATCCGATTGCACAATGTCGACTTGGTTAAACACCACTTGGTTGGCTGCATTGACGGTTTTTATGCCAATCTCTCCTTCACTGCTCAAGGAAAAAAGCGCAGCTGACACATAATGTGCTAATTGTTGCCTCAGTAAAAACTTCACCCTAGCGCTGGTGCCGGATTTTAATTGATGGTTTGGATTTTCAACTGCCAATTCCACTAAAAATGTGCGCGACTCTTCATTTGCTTTAGGCGAAATGAAACGTACTTGAGCAGTGGTTTTATTACCTGTGCCTAACATCACTTCTGCAGAGGTGCCAAGTTCGATATGATTGATTTGCTGCTGCGCAACTTGAGCTTCTATCACCAAGGGATCTGTTTCAATAATACTGGCAATTGAATCGCCGACACGCAGAAAATCACCTTGCTCAACATGTAAACGTTCAATAAAAGCGGTAATAGGCAACTCAGGTGTGGTGTGTTTGATATCTAATTGAATGCGCGCAATGTTAGCTTCGGCAGTTTTTACATCGGCCTTAGCTTGCTCTAATTCGTTATCGCTTTGATATTGTTTTGTTGCTAATTTAGAAATACGTTGGAGGTTTTTTTGACTGACGCTTAAGGCACTTTGCGCTTGCTCTAGTTGGGCCTGTCTATCTTCTAAATCCAGTTTAAGTAGTTGAGCGCCTTTTTCCACCAAAGTGCCCTCAATTACGTCAATCTGTGTTATTACACCCTCGGTTTGGGCACGAATATCGATAGTACGGTTGGGTACCGATTGCCCCTGAACCACCAAATAAATAGGCGTTGATTGTGCCTTTAATTGTTTAACTTCAACTGAAAAAGCTTGGTCATCTTTGGCTGAATCAGCGTTGAGTTCGGTGTCTTGTGTTAATAAGCCAGATAGCATCCACAATGTAAACACAATCACCAACCCAACTGCAACCATGTATGACTTTTTCATATTCCTTTACCCAATGAGCGTATTTAAACCACTATAACTTCAATGTAGTCATCCCTCGACGCGATCACAAGCCTTTTGCGCAAAGTCATTTGTAAAATTCTATTAATTGCTACTCACCAACTTCTTAAGCTGTTGTTGAATGGCAAAAAAACCGTCTTCTACTTCTAAGCTTTTTTCGACCTGTTTTGTAAAAGCGCTGGTCTTTTTATTGACAATTTCCATTAAGACTTCTTCTTGATGTTCCATTAGACCTAATTGGGAAAAACTATCTTCAAACTCTGACTGCATATTTTCTATCACATTCATTATGGCTTGCTTGTGTTTTTCATGCATCTTAGCCAGCATATCTAGGGTACTGGCAATATCCGTCAATTCCTCTTTTTGCCCGCCGGCAGATGGTGAAATAGCAGCAACTGGATAGGCTAAAGACGCGGAAAGATTTTTATTTAAAGCATCAGTATCTTCTAAGATCATCATTAAATTGTCACGCATTTCACCGCGCAAAACGTCATTATCCAAGGGCATGTTTTTTACAATGATTGAAACAGTACCAAAGTTAACTATATAGCGAGTACCCTTTTCTAGAAATCGAGAGGACATCGTAGCCGCGCGGTCGAGTAAATCCAGCTCTAAAGGCGTTAAACTGCCGGTTGTGGAACGATTGATGATCTTTTTCGGTGCTCTCAGTTGTAAACAAGCTTCCATATTGAGCGAATGAAAAACATCAAAAAGTGCTTCAAGCAAACCCTCATGGGTTTTGATTTTAAGCCCTGATCGCAAGAAGCCTAGTACAGTTCCTAAATAGCCAGTACTAGTAATGACTGACATTACCATGTCAGAGTTAGATTTGTTTTCCGCTTCTAACTCATGTAAGTGCGCGCGCTCATTTAAGATGAGTTTTACTTTGCGATACATTAAATGGTTATCAATGGGCTTGGTCAGATAATCCAAACCACCCACATCGAAACCTTTGAGAATTTCTTCATTAGAATCATTACCCGATACAAATAGCACTGGCATTTTAGGTGCTATTGCCAATATTTGCTCACACACTTGATATCCATCCATTTCAGGCATATTAACGTCAAGCATGACTAATTCTATTTCTTTATCGTCTTTCACCATATCAATGGCTTGTGCGCCATTAGTCGCTACAACGATGGCGTAATCATGTTTCAATACTTCCATCATAATGCGTAATTCATTAGGAGAATCATCAACGAGTAAAATTCGATGTTTTTGCATAGTTTTATTCCAATGTAACAAGGGCTTGGTTGATAGCTTTATCAACATTTGCTAAATCAAATGTCTGCAAGGCTTGGCTAGCTTTTTGAACTGATGCCAAAGTGGCTTCTGGCATTTTGCATTGCAGTAACGAAATTAAATGTCCTTCAGCCAACGATAAATCTTTGTAAACTTCTTCTTTAATGGTTTGCAGGTTAGCTCTAATGTCGGCAGTTGACACTTCTCTGAGATTATCCTGAGATTCTTGGTTATCCTTTCGAATAACAGTATCGAAAGCTTCTTTTAACTTAAAATACTCCCTAGACAGGGCTGCAAGCTTAGATGCATCCAAGCTTTTAAATAATCGAATTTTAGCTTCCAAATCCGCGGCCAAATCTGCTAATGCCACCATACCTAAATTAGCGCCACTACCTTTCAAACGATGAAAAATTGCTTCTAACTTTTCTAATTCTTCGATTACCAAAACATCACTTTTGAGGCTACTAAATCTTTCAAAAGTGTCGCTGTGTTCTTGCAAGAAATGCTCAACCAGACGCTGATATAAATTCCAGTCACCATTAATTCGTTGAATTGCATTAGCAATATCGACCCCTTGAATTTCGGGTAAATCCAGCTTTTCTTGATGTTCTACTTGCTGCTTAATTTCTAAATGCTCTTTGATAACAGTTATCAGGTTTTGTTTATCAATAGGTTTAGAAATATGGGATTGCATACCCGCTTCAATACACTCTTTCACATGCTCAGGCGAACTATGTGCGGTCATAGCAATAATTGGAATATGCGGCTCTATAAGTTGTTGTTGTCTTATTTGTTGGGTGGCTTCTATTCCGCCCATCACTGGCATTTGAAGATCCATAAAAATCATGTCGAAATCAGCTTCTTTATTGAGTTCAGCCAGCGCTTGCTCACCGTTTTCGGCAAGGGTCACTTTAAATCCAAATCCTTGCAATAGGCGTTGCGCTATCATTTGATTGACATGATTATCTTCTACCAAGAGTACATGCGCATCTGATTGCAAACTGTCTTGAATCTTCTCTGACATCGCGGCTACTGCATCGCTGTCTTCAATGACCTTCATGGGTAGGGTCACAAAAAATTGTGTGCCTTTATTCAGTTCGCTCTCTACATGAATCTTGCCACCAAAAAGTTCCACCAAGCGTTTGGTAATATTCATGCCCAAACCAGTGCCACCGAATTGGCGTGTAATACTAGTATCGGCTTGTTCAAAAGCTGAGAATACTGACATCAGTTTATCCTGGCTAATGCCTATGCCAGAATCACTGACCATGATTTGATAAAGACCATTACTGAGACGTGAAAAGTGAAGCTCTACGCCGCCTTCGTTAGTAAACTTAATCGCATTAGACAATAAATTAGTAATGATTTGGGTCACTCTTAAGGAGTCTGACTCCATAATGGTTTCCACATCATCATCTATGAGCAGATTTAACTCTATGCCCTTTTGTTTTGCTTGCAGCTTGAAGCCGCTAACTAGGTTTTCTAAATAAGGCCGGATAGCAAAACTGGACATTTCCAAACTGATTTTATCAGCTTCGATTTTAGAGAAATCAAGAATATCATTGATGACTTCAAGTAGGTGCTTGCCTGAAGATTCGGCCACCTGCACCAATTCATTTTGGTCATCATTCAAGGCGGTATCTTTTAGTAAGGTCAGCACGCCTAAAACACCGTTCATAGGTGTTCGTAGTTCATGGCTCATATTCGCAATAAAATCTGAGCGTACTCTTAACGCACTTAGAGCCTCGTCTCTTGCCTTTTGCATCTGAGCGGTTCTTTGAGCCACTAGCTTTTCCAAACTCTCGCTCAAAGAATAAAGTTCTAAATTCTTCTCATATAACTGAGCACTAATTTCTTCTAGCAGTCGTTCTGATTCTTGTCGCGCTGATTTTTCGCGGGCGACTCTGCGTTTTAGTTTTTCGATTTCGTCATTCATTATGCAGCTTCTAACGTAAACCGACAGCAATAAACATCTTCAACATACCAGTCTTCTCGGCTGATATTAAATTGCTCGTCGTAATAGCTACATACTCCGACGATCAAACCGTGTGCAACATCTGCCAAAGGGCGGCGAGATTCATACACCATAGTCACTATACCGGTCTGAGGATCTTCTCGAAAATCAAATGCAGGTGTTTCTGCATCTGGGTAAAGCTTTTTCACTTCCACATGCACATGGTCGTCAACATGCTTTAAGAATTTAGTTGCAGAACCTGCTTCAACAAAAAATTGGGCAAATTTGGAAGTAAATGTTTTGGCTAAATGCTCACCAAACACATAAAGAAGTTTTGACGCTTCTATATTGGTCAATCTCGACAATTCTGTCACCATAGCCGCTAGTTCTTCAAAGTCATAAGAGCCAACAGCCGTATACGCACCTTCAGAAGGTGGATTGGTATTTTCTATTAATGTATCCATCATATCTTCGCCAAAAGTTCCCTCCACTAGTTCGGCGAATTCGGTAAACACTATACCTTTCATCAATAACCTCAAAGTTAAAGTGAGATGGGTTTGTTTTTTATCGGCAAGATACGAGAAAAAATAAACTCAAAACCAGGATTTTAAGCAAGTAATCAAATAAAGAATTTGCTAGCAGAACCGATATACGGTGTAGACTTAGCATTTAGTATGATTTGAATGATAAAAAATACTCTTAACAATCGTATTTTCAGACTGCTTGTGATCACTATGGTGACAACGTCGGCGATCTTGCTGATGGCGGTTTGGAATAACAATGTTGAGAATATTCACAACACGCTAAATTCTCGCCTTGATCTGGCGCATGCCACTATGATGCGGCAAATCGACAAGCAAAAAGATAAACTTATGCTAAATGTGCATAATTTGTCGAATAATCCCAAATTTATAAACGCACTCACTAATGGCAATGAAACTGAAATTTCAGAGGCCATGGAGTCCGCAAAATCTTTTCTTAAAGCCAATATGCTTACGCTTTTAGATGAGAACGATAAAATCCAAAGTTCTACCGATAGTCTGATTTTTTCTATTCCCCAAGAACAACTTTCAAAAATGGCGCTTTTAGCAAGAGAAACTGGCGTCACCGCAGAAATTCGACAGATTGGTAGTCAACTGTATTACACCCTTTATGTGCCTACAAAATCTTTGGATGATGCCAAATTAATTATCATAACTTATGTGGTTAACAAACGATTTGTTGAGGGTATAAAAGCACTTATTAACGCAGAAGTTTCCTTTATTACCGGGCTAGAATCAAACTATGTGTTAAGCACCTTGCCGGCAGATAAAGTAAGTCATATGTCGCTGAAAAATAGCTTAATAGATGATGATTCTGGCTTCGCCTGGAAACTAGCCCCCCTTTGGAGCAAACAACATTACTTTTCAAAAAATTATGATATTTCCGAATTTCAAAACCCCATTATTAACACGATTTATCTTTCATTAAATGCTGAAACCGTCACCCAAGACTTTTTAAAACTACAACTTACTATCTCGCTAATTGCTTTATCTGCTGTTGGGGTAGCCCTTATTGCCGGAAGACTATTATCAAAAGATATAACCAAGCCAATAGAAGTCGTCGCTGAACACGCCAGTCAGATATCTAAAGGCGAATACTCTCAGCCTATTTCCATGGATACCTGCTCTATTGAATTGGAAAAGATGATCCACGCTTTTAATGCAATGCAAAATAGTGTGCAAGAACGCGAAAGAGAAATAGTACAAACCGCACAAACCGATCCCTTAACAGGCTTGCACACGCGCACTTATGTAAAAGAACTTTTAAAAGAAAAATACCTTGGTATTCGATATTTTCAAGCCATTGGTATCAATATTTTTGGTTTTAGAGGCATCAACGACGTGTTTGGTTATCACTGCGGCGATCTATGTCTACAAGAGCTTGCAAATCGCGTCAAAAAATTAGGTGGCGAAACCGCTCGATTAACGGGTGGTGAAATCCTTTGGCTTCCTGATACAGTAAAAACCCAAGATGAACTCATTGCAATCAAGCGCACCTTTGATGTACCGGTTAATTATAAAGAATTTAAAGTGCCCCTAAAAACAGCTGTGGGTATTGTTGATTGTCAAACCTCGACTACAAATCCAGAAGATCTGTTTAAACGACTCAATATTATTATTGACGAAGCGCAAATTTCACGAAAACTATTTTTATCCTTTGACGATTCTATTGAACGTAAATATTTGCGGCGTTTGTCTATTATCTCAAACCTGAAAAAAGCCTTGTTTGAAGATTCTGAAGAGTTAGCCTTGGTCTACCAGCCTAAACTGGATCTGATCAATAACAGTATTCATCAAGCTGAAGCATTAATCCGCTGGAATAACCCCGCCTTAGGTTTTGTTGCGCCAGATGAATTTATTGGTATAGCAGAGCAAGCAGGATTCGTTAGCGTTGTTACCAAGTGGGTACTTAAACGCGCAGTGAGAGATGTGTTGGCATTCAAAGCCCACGGTATCGACATAAATGTTGCGGTAAACATCTCCCCTGAAGATGTTATGGACAACGAATTTGTGCCCTACATTCAGCAACTGTTAGATGAAAGTCAGTTAGATTGTGAAGCTATCTCATTTGAACTAACTGAAAGTGTTATTGTGAAAGAACCCCAAAAAGCCATTGAACGCATACAAATCTTACGTGATGCCGGATTTAAAATTGCGGTAGACGATTTTGGGACAGGTTACAGTTCCCTTTCATATTTAACCCAGTTACCTATCGACCTATTGAAAATCGATCGTTGCTTTGTGCGTAACTTGGCGAAAGAAACGGGTGACCAAGCAATTTGCCAAACTGTAATAGAATTAGCGAGTAAATTCGAATTGGAAGTGGTGGCTGAAGGTATCGAAGATGTCGAATCTTTAACATTACTAAAATCTTGGGGCTGTCATTGGGGACAAGGTTATTATATAAATCGTCCTGTACCAGCCAAAGAATTTGTGCGTTGGGTAAAAGAATACCAAGCAAATAACTTATCGCAAGATGCAAACGTATAGCCCAGCCTTACGCTTCTTTTTGCAATTGAGTTTGTTATACTGAGCAAAACCTATAAGGGAAAAGGAAAAATGATAAAACCTGTTGTACTTGCCGGAGGCACTGGAAGCAGACTATGGCCAAAATCTCGCGCTGCTTTGCCAAAACAATTTTTAAAGCTCACGTCAGAAAACACTATGTTACAAGATACTATTCTTCGTTTACCTTCCGATAAAGTGAGCGATGCTATGGTGATTTGTAATGAAGACCATCGTTTTCTAGCGGCCGAACAATTACGCCAAATCAGCAGTCAAAGCGGTAATGTCTTGTTAGAGCCAGTGGGTCGAAACACTGCCCCAGCCATAGCCATTGCGGCTATGTTAATGGCTAAACAAAACCCTGAGCAAATTTTATTGGTACTAGCTGCTGATCATTTAATTTCTGACAATAGCGCATTTGCAACTGCCATTGACGAAGCTGAAAAGCTCGCCTTGCAAGACAAGCTAGTTACCTTTGGTATTGTGCCGACAGAAGCCCATACGGGTTATGGCTACATTAAGGCCGGCGAAAGTATTGCTAGTAGTTATCAGGTCGACAGTTTTGTTGAAAAACCCGACCAATCAACAGCACAAACCTATATTGATAGTGGTGACTATTACTGGAATAGCGGCATGTTTATGTTTAAAGCTAATATCTATTTGCAAGAACTAAAAACATATCGCCCTGACATATATGAAGCTTGCGAAAAAGCTTGCAAAGATACCACCACAGATCTTGATTTTATTCGCCTAAATGCTGAAGCATTTGCTGCGTGCCCAGACGAATCCATTGACTATGCGGTAATGGAAAAAACCTCTCATGCTTGTATGGTGCCTTTAGATGCAGGCTGGAATGATGTTGGCAGCTGGAGCTCTTTATGGGATACCAACAAGAAAGACGCAGATGGTAATGTGTGTGTTGGTGACGTCATAGTCAACGGCGTGCATAACAGTTATATCAATGCTGAAGAGCGTTTAATTAGCGTTATTGGTCTTGATGATGTTGTGGTTGTTGAAACCAAAGATGCAGTCATGGTCGCCAATCGCAATAAAGTGCAAGACATCAAAACCGTGGTTTCTCAACTTAAAGCAGAGAAACGTCCGGAGTTTGAATTCCACCGTGAAGTATTCCGACCTTGGGGTAGCTACGATAGCATAGACAATGGTAGACGTTATCAGGTAAAACGCATCACAGTGAAACCTGGAGAGAAGCTTTCGGTGCAAATGCACCATCATAGAGCTGAACACTGGATTGTAGTAAGTGGCACTGCCAGTGTTACTATAGGTGAAGACACCCAATTAGTGACTGAAAACGAATCGGTTTATATTCCGATTGGTGAAGTTCATGCACTAGAAAATCCAGGTAAAATCCCGCTAGAACTGATCGAAGTTCAATCTGGCTCTTACCTTGGAGAAGACGATATTGTACGCTTCTCTGATCGGTATGGGCGTACGGAGTAAGCTACACTTGTGGCAAATAAGAAACTTCCTCTTATTCTTGTTATTAACACTGGTACTTTCTTGTACCAGTGTGTTTGAAGAGAAAAAATATAGCAACACATTACAACCTGGTGAACAACTCAAGCAATTATCTACTGTCTCTTCTTCCCCACCACACACGTCATTAAGTCAAGTAAGCCATTTAAAATACAAAGCGAAAAAATTTTTAAACAATAACAAAGACGATTTAAATGATCTCGTTGCAAATAAGGCTCTGACTCGGCCGCAGATGTTAGCCAATATTAAATCAAAAACCAGCACTGATGAAAAAATTCAGACATTTGCGCTGATATCTGCTTTACTTCCATTGGATCAACCATGGCTCGCCTATCAATTGATGAAGGATAATGTTTTATCGAGAAGCGATATAAAAAAAGCATTAAGGCAAATTGGTGCTTCATATAAACAAAAAATGTCATTTCCAATAGAAACGCTTGAGACAGTTAGAATCACTCCGCTTATTAATTCTGCAAGCATCACAGTAAACACTCAGGCCAATCAACTGGTTAATGTAAAGATTAAACCTAAAGATAAAAAAGTTCGCTATCAACAAGTAAAACTTCATTGGGAGCCTATATACGGTACTATGTCAGGAAGTGCCTTTGATCTGAATCCAGCAACAGAATACGAAGTAGTAATAGAATCTGAACTCCTCAAGAAAGAGAAATATTCTTTTAAAACGCGAGCGAATAAACCCCGTATTGAAAAAATCATCTATTTAAAAGACCTATATAAAGGCGGTAGCCTTGACGTACTTGATTTAGAAAAAGAAATAACGAAAAACGGATGGACCCAAATTGACGGCACAGGCGTTACCATAACGGGAGATAAGAACAGTGATTTTGCTATCAATCTTGGTAATTTGGAATATGTGTATTTAACCAATATTAAAATTGATTATGCTAAACGATTCGGCATTTATGCCCATAAAGCCTCTAATATTTGGATAGATAGTTGTGATATTCGAAATTTTGGACGTAACATAGTTGAACATCGCAATGGGATAGGATATGCGGCTGCATCAGATACGTCAGCAGTCAACCGCGATGCCGGCATATTTCTTAATCAAAGTGGTCAGGTGGTAATTGAACATTGTAAGATCACTTCGCCCAACCATTCTGCGAATAGTTGGAAGTTCGGCCACCCACGCGGTGCCAGCGCCCTACAAATAAGTGCAGACCATCCTAATAAACAAAAACAAGGTCAATACATTATTCGCTTTAACCAATTTTATGGTTCTGACAATAACCGCTTTAACGATGTTATTGAAAGTAAAATGAATGGTCGACGCCATGGCGGGTTTATTCGAGATTCCGTCATCCACAATAATTATTTAGCATATTCAAATGATGATTTGATCGAATTAGATGGCGGTCAAAGTAATGTGGCTTTTTATAATAATAAGCTGGAATATGGATTTTGCGGGATAAGTATAGCCCCGAATATGTGGGGACCTAGCTATATTTTTAATAACACCTTCTTAATGTTAGGTGATTCAAGAGGAAGATCCTATAGCAATATAAAAAGTGGAGGCTTATTTGTTGCCCCAGGAGGCGTTAGTTTAATTGCCGACAATCAATTTTATAATCCAAAATTGAAAATTGCATTTCCTGGGCTTCAAAAAGACAGCAGTGTTTGGGTGGAAGGAACGATTTTTTAATGTAATTTGATGTTTTTTGATGCCTCATTAACATTATTTTAACCTTTAGAAATCAAATATATGCAAATATAACATTTATTTAGAACATTTAAGAATATACGATATAAATCGCTTGCATAAAAACTGTACAATCTCTAAGATGCGAGCAAGCCGTAACAAAAGGATTTTATCTCCGTGAAATTAATTAAAGCTCTATTCGTAACAACTAGTATTCTCGTAACCACTATTGCCAATGCTGGTTTATTAACCATCAATGGCAACGCAGTAAAAGCTGTAGATCTTGACACCCTTGGCGTCTCAAGCTTTGAAGACTTCTATGATTATGACAACGCAAATCGTTGGTCATCAAACATCGGCATTGAATTAACTGACGAAGCATTAATTTTTGTAGCGGAACTAAGTAACCAATATGCAGTTTTCACTACATTTAGTAGTCCATATGGTAGCAATGGTAGTGTATTTGCCAATCTTTCTGGTACTGCTGGAAGTCTTTTGTTTTTAGATGACCCTGATGAAACTGTTTCTGGTAGCGGTATTTCATTCCGTTGGGCAGCTGACAGAAATGATGGTTATATTTGGTCTGGATTAGCAGATGTTGATTGGATGTTTACTTCAATTTTCAGCAATTCAACTCTTAGCGGTGTGAGATATGCATCATTTGAAGATGGTCATTTAATAAGCACTGATTATAGCGACATCATGAGACCAGACGGTACATTCGTAGTTGCTAATCAAGTTAGTGCAAACCTTGTCTCTCAACCTGTGATGGCAGGGTTATTAATAATGGGGTTAGGCTTTTTGTTTGGAAGAAAAAAGCTTTAATTCCGGTCGTAGTTGTAAAGTAAGTTTTTAATAAATGGAGTTGTGGTTATGAAGTACGCAATGAAAACACCAAGCGTTATTGCATTGGTAATAGCAGTTTTACTATTCGCAAGCACGGCAGCGAACGCAAGTTTCATGCGTATCAATGGTCAGCTAATGGAAGTGTTAGATTTAGAAAAAAATGGATACACTTCCTTTTACGACTTTTATGACTATGACACTGCTAATATTTACTCATCAAATACTGGATTAGAAAAAGTCGGCGGGACTGTACTTTTTGGTGCAGAGGTGAATAATGAATTCGCGATTTTTGGTCTTTTCAGTTCTGCTGAATCAAAAAAAGGCGGTGATATAAGTATTGATTTTTTAGATGAGTCAGGCAGTATCATTTTTACGGATGACCCAGATGAAAGGGGTACGCTTAGCTCTCTATACTCACGAAGTTATCTTTGGCATGGTTTCCGTAACGATGGCTTTATCTATGCAGGATTTGATAACACTGACGTTTGGAACGTAAACCTTTCCCTTACCAATACCAGAAATATTGATACTGTTTCATTTGTATCTTTTGGCAATGGCTTGTTCGACAACGCTGTTACTAAAGACTTTACTGATGTCGAAGGTATCTATGAATTTACGCAAGGAAGTCGGTCAATTTCAGGAGCCTCTGCAAATGAAGTTCCAGCACCTGCAATAGCAATCATGGTTTTGGTTTTGCTAGGTGTTTATTTTGCAAGCTTTAGAAAAAGAACTGCAAAACTCAACTAATCAACTAAGTTGTAGTCATCGCCCCTAATCATTCCTAGGGGCGCCTGCCGCGTCATATAGATCATCTAATCCAAATACTTCTAAAATAGCTTTCATCTGCAAAACTCGTTTTTTACCGAGCTTTTCTACTGCTTTTTCCTCAGTAAGCATAGGATTAGAAAAACCTTTCTGTTTACCCATTACTCTACTTGGTCTTTCTAGAACCGCCTTATCGACAATCTTAGGAATGAAATTGAATGCATCTCCAACATACCGATTGATGTTGTCTAAACATTCTTGGGGCGCCATTACAAAGTTCTCATAATGTACGGTTAAGTACATTGTTTTCGGAAGATGTTTAAAAGCAAGAAAATAATTAACGCACCAATGTATTAATTGAATGTTATAAAAATCATTTTCTTTACTTGATTGTTCTATTAAAGCAATTTGTTGCGAATTTAATTCTCCAATAAGCGCTTCGTTAGATAAATAAATGCTAAGTTCTTGAGGCCAAAACCAATGCTTTTTTTGGGCTTTCGACATTACAACAGAGAATGGATTTCTAACCAAAAGTAATGTTTTTACATTTGGAAAATGAGGCAAAATGGCGTGCGCAAAGGTAGTCGAAAAAATGTCTTTTACTAGTAAGCCATTGTATTTCAATTTTCTATTATCAAAGTCTATTCTTCGATGTTTAAACTTTCCTGAAAATATTTCTTTATACAGGTTAACCAGAGGATCTTGGCTGTTTAACACCTCAAAGTATTCGTATGGTCTATAATCTTTGCAGTATTCCGGCAATACTAATGGATGGTAAGGCTCAAATAACTCTCTAGCTTTCCCCTGACTGTTTAAAATAGAGCTAACCCAAGTTGTGCCACTACGCCCATCTCCAATTAACCACAATACGTTCTCAAATGCCCCCAACCGTTGATTAATTGAAATGGCACTATCTCTTAATGGGAAAACAATAGCTTTCTTTAATAGCTCAATAGAACGACTTTTTACTGCTTTCATTAAAAATCCAGTTACTCCGAAATTTCTGGCACCGAATAATCAAATAAGGATATTTCTTCTTGGTAATAATTTGCAATAAAGTCAACAACTTCTTGGCAATATGGTTTCTGCGTCTTCTTTTCGCTTCCGTGAACTTCATGAGGAAGCTCTGGAGCTCCGGGTAAATTGAGTTTGCTGACTACGGTAGAAAATACAGAATCTAGCTCTTCAAACTTTCCAACATAATCTAAATTGATTGTTCCATCAAACTGCTCCAACCAATAGGTTTGGGGCCTTAAATAGCCTGTACCTGCAAACCGTTTAACAAAATCAAGAAAACTAATGTCTGAAGGTATATTATAATTTTTCTGGTGTGCTTGGTCTCTCTGTACATTTTTATACCAGGAAAACAATCTATCCCAAGGATTTCGTATCAAAGTAAATTTAAAATATTCTTTATATTGACTGGAGTTGACAGTAAGTCTGTTTTTGGGATTTTTTTGTGTTCGAGTGTATTCTCGGATCCTTCTAATATAGTCTTTTACGTTTTCAGTAGAACGAATAACGTCTATATAATTAACTGGCTGTTGAATCATTCTAACCGAACGATGATCCTGTCTTTCGCGCCCACTATATTCATCAAAATGGCCAAGAAGCTTTTCAAAACTAGATCCTGCACACTTAGGGATATGGATAAAAATACATTTATGCTCGTGACTTATCATTATTATACTTCTTTAAATTGTAGTTTTATGTCAATTAAATATTTTCGAGAGGTTCCTCAATAAATATTTTTTATACAATGTTACGTAAGCTGCAAAAGGTTTTACAGGATGATAAAGCCGCTTAGTACCTGGAACAACAAAATATTTCGGAGGAAAGTAACAAAATGTCCCCCAACCTAGGCTTAGCCTGTTTTTATTGGAAGTGTACAGATTAGGGACATATGTTTTTAAATCTTTAACTGATAAATTGTTTCGAGCTAGCAAATTAGGCCAACTAATTTCATGATGGCCACCTGCTCCCTTCGAATATTCATCTATTAAACAGTCAATCGCACTGGAAGAAACTCTAAAAAATGGTAAAAATCCAATTTTGTCAGGGACCACACTATCGTTACTTAAATAAGTGTTTTTATAGAACCAACGGTCAGGTATTTTCCGTAGATTAGTGCACAAAAGATCATCCTCTACTGCATCATACGCTGTAACTAATGATCCATAATTTGAGGTAAACCTAACGTCATCTTCACAAAACCAATAATAACTGTAACCAGATACAATTGAAGTAAACACAATCTGAGCCAAATCCAAATTACCCGGCATTATTTTCCATTCCGCGGTGTCATTATATTTATTATGGTATTGCGAACAATGCTCTGAGAGGTCTTTTCTGCTTACCACATAGAAACAATCTTTAAATTCAGATTCATACTTATTGAGATTAGTTTCTTCTCTATAACTTAAAATATAAAAATCAGCATGTTCAGAAACATCTGTTTGTATTTTTTTTGCAAGTTTATAAGTTACAGGAGATAGCTCTCTTGCAAATAACACAAACGCTTGTTTCTTCCTTGATAACACTTTCAACTCTCTGATATATTTTGAATCATAGTTTCATTGTTATTTATGCATTTCAATATAGCAATAGAAATCAAATGAATTCATTTAAATAAGCTTTGATCTAACCAAATTATCACGCTGGTTAACGATTATTTTCCAATTGACTTACATATTCAGGGACTTTGAAACTTCATCATGGCAAATTACAAACAAAATGCATTACTGTGCTTAAAGGCTTTACCCAAATTAATCCCTTTATTTGCTGAAAAGAATTATATTTTTATAATTTCTCATATGAGAGCAAGAACCACACTTATCTCTCATTTATTGGATTCATCACCAGAAATAGTAGGTAATACAGAACTGCATGTGAGATACAGGCATGCGATAGATGAATTAAAATCTAAAATGCTTCGCGTACACGAAAAAGATTATAATGAAGCAAGATATATATGCGATAAATTGCTGCATAACAGGCTTGTAATCAATTTAGAAAGGTATGCTAATGCGAAGTTTATATTCAACCTAAGAGACCCCGAGGATACATTTAAAAGCCTATTAAAGCGCCATTTGCAAATAGAAGGCGAAGATTCTATTTTTAAACTTAAACGCTACTACAATGAAAGACTCATATTTATGGAGTCGCTTTGGGATAAATTGAATCCAGAGCAACGTATATACATAAATTCAGATACTTTAATCGAACAACCAACCCATGTATTAGCCGAGTTAACTGACTTCTTGGATTTAGCTAACCCGCTTCAGCCTGAATATAAAACCAATGAGCACACCGGCCAGAGCGGCAAAGGTGATATGAGCGAAAACATCAAAAGTGGTAAAATAATAAAAACTAAAAACGATTTAAACGAAAAAGAAGCTAGTTTACTCAGCTCAATATTTTCTGATGAAGAAAAAAGCAATTTCAATCGATTACACAATAAATTCCAATAATCATGGACATGATGTTTGTACCAAAGCGGAAACCGCTTTGGTACAAACTTTAACAACTAAATATTTTCAACCATCTTGAAAGTTATTTTTTATTCGACATTGTTGAAGATTATATTTCTAAAGCTGCTGTTAACCTCATCGTTTTCGGCATCTTGATCCATAATCAAAATCATTTTTACCGGTGAATCCGTATGAAATTCACCAATGGGAATTGTAATCTCTTCATACACACCAGACCCAGAATACTTAAACGTATTGTTTCCCCAGCGTTGAGTGCCATAAACTTGGAATACTCTAGGTTGTAAGCTTTCATTTTTTCTTACAAAACCAATGCCATGAATTTCACCTTGTTTTGTACTTTTAAAATCGAAACTTAAAACGGTGGAAGCATTAATTTCGATATCAGTTAAATCGACTACTTTCCATGAATTCCCGTATAGTTCTGCTCCATAACCATTTTCTACTATCTCTAAGCTGCCAGAACCATCTTGCGCTTCGTACGAAGAAATATTGTAGTTATCTAAATTTAAAGCCTCAGACGGCAATATTTCGGTTTCACGCTCATATAATCTTACATTAGTGAAAATTGCATTTGGGTTGCCAAAATTAGAATCGTTATCCATCGCAAAAACTAAGCGATCATAGTCACCTGAAGCAATTGCACCTATGGGAATACTGAAACTCTGACTAGTACCAAAATTTGAATATCGATACGACATATTTAGCCACCTTTGGCTACCAAATAAATTAAATATAGTTCTTGTACTTGCCGTATTATCACTTTCAACCCCAATTGCATGAATTTCACCTTTTTCAGTGCTACTGAATTCAAATTCCAGGATTGTATTAACGGTAAAGTTATAATCAATCGGTATGCTTTTCCAAGCGTTTCCACTCAGCACCAATTGATTAGCATTCTCCCCTATACTTGCTTCACCAATACCATCTTGATTACCGCCAAATGGACTAATTACCACTTCTTCAAAATTTATATATTCAGAGGTCACGTAAATAGTAAATGTTTGAAAATCACTTCCAAAAGCATTATCGACACGCACTACAACTGTATTGTCACCTAATTCATTAACAGTTGGCGTCCAAGTAATTAGTCCAGTACTGTCTATTTGCATTGTCTCTGGAGACTGCTCCAACGTGAACTCTACCGGTTCAGTTCCTTCAATATCTACCCTATTGTCGGCATCATAGGTATAAGCTTCCCCGACATCAGCTTCTGTATTTGGCGTTGAAACAATAATGGGACTTTCGCCTGAGATCTCATTAACGCAAGCGAAGGGACCTGTACTTGCTTGTTCTATCAAAGGTACCATCTGATCTACACTACATGAAGAAAAGCTTGTATGGTTACCATTGACTGATGGAAACATAATAAAGCCGGCGCCCACGCTTGCACAAGCGGTACCTGGTTGTCCATCATGTGGAGAACCAAAATTGTGCCCTAGTTCATGAGTAAACACGAGCGATGTTAGAAGTCCAAGCCTTTGACTTAAGCCTGAAGAGTAAGAATTGCAAAGTTGACCAACAAAGGCTATCCCGACAGTAGATCCATCTAAATCTTTCCCTGTAAACAAATGACGTAGTCCAGGATTCGGAATTCCACTGCCAGTAAACGCATATAAAAGGCTTTCAGGATTGGTAGATGTTAAATTTTCATTAGAAGTTAATGGAATAACTGAATCAGCAACAATAGTGATATCTAATTGCTCTTGAAAAATTCCATCTGCAATATTTAGCTCTCCTAACATCTCAACAGTAGCATCAGAACTACTTGTTACATATTCAGTATCTGCTACCAAAGTTATTTGTATCTCTCGGGTTGCGTAACTTTTAACCAAGTCATTTAAATCGCTTACATACTTAGAGTAATCAATTGATAAGCTATTGTGATTATGAGAGTTGTTACCACAAATTCCGTTATGCTTAATGTCTTTGACATTAACTGCAAAAAGGTCACTGTCAGATGCAATAAACTGATGTTTAATTTCCGGGGAAAGCCGGGAGCTAATGTCGCTATATGCTGCGAGCAAAAAGAGCGCATTTCCATCAAAAAAAGCCCCACTATACTTACCATTAAAGTAATTTAAACGAATCCAAGAGTTCGTCACAGTATCAATCTTGCCTTTATAGAAAAATGTTTCTTTTTTAAAATTAACAGGAACATTTGACGTATAAATCCCGTTATTTGTTGACAGTATAAATTGTAATTTTTGACCTGCTATTTCAACGCTTAGTCTGCTTAATTTTCCATCATCAGTTTGGCTCGAATCGAGAATTTCGACATTGTAGGCTTTTGAAATAACTTCATGCTCCACACTTGCGTGTGGTATTGTAGAAATTGACATAAGAAAAATAGCAACTACCAGTAACAATGATTTGTTATTGGTCGAAACACTTTTAAATTTATTAAACATAGAATTAATCCTAAGAATGGTTTCTATTTCTTTTTTTTAAATTTTTTAAAATGCATCTGCAAAAAAACTATCCATGCAAAATTTGGAGTGCGGTTGGTTAGAGCTACTATCTAATACTAGAGAATAGTCAACATTAGCAAAATTTGTAAATTATTTATGGTTAGGATTTTAAGTTCAAGTCGTTATATCAGCTTTACATTATTTAAACAACGTCAGCTTATCCTTAGTGAATAAGGTTAACTATTTGAAGATGAGGTCTTCCTTTCAAACAATCGTTTTTCTAACTTAAACTTTGATATTGGCCCCTCGAAAAGTTTAAACGAAATATACGCGGCGCAGGTTGCGCCCAACAAAACAAGCCAAGCGCTTAGATATCCGTTTAATTCCGTTTTTCTTAAGGTATTAATAAAGATTGGATGGAATAAATATAGACTGAAACTTAACGCACCAAAAAATCGCAAAATTGGCATTGTAAAAAATTTCTTTAACATACCGTCATAGTTTACTGAAGAAAGAAGCACTAACGACCAAAATATTGCATACAGAATAAATTGCTTATGAAAGTAATTATTTTCAACACGTTCGCCGAATAATGAAAACACTAATGGAGTCATACACACGACCCCAATCAAACCTACATAGCCCAAATATCGACAAACTGTGCTTATATGTTTATTGGAGGAGTTATTTATATAATCTTGTAAAACCGCTAAAAACATCCCAATGATGAAAATAGGCATGTAGGGTAATAACCTAGCATCATTTCGAAGAGACTCATCTTGGGGAGAAATAAGTTGTGATAACACCATTAACAACAGGAACATAGCAATTAATGCAGGCGCTCCATAGGGACGAACAAGAACTATCGCAAAAACAAAAAAAGGAAGTGTAAAGTAGAACTTAAACTCTACCGCGATGCTCCAAGTTACACCTTTCCCTTCCATAAGGGCTAGATGTTTTAAAAACCCGAACCAATCAAGGCTAAAAGGTACGCCAGCGTCTTCTCGCCCTAAGAACATACCAATTGCAATAGTACTAAACACGGCAAGTAACAGATAGATGGTATAAAGAGGATAAATTCTAAAAAAACGTCTCTGCCAATAGTGAGACATATTTGCAAAGGTAAAGATCTGCTTGCCCTTTTTTAAAAGGGGTAACGTAAGAAGAAATGAACTCAATAAAAAGAATAAAAATACACCCGACTTACCAGTACCGCGTAAATCCAAAAACGGAAGATAAAACATCCCTGCGTTACTTGTATGGCTCATAACAACAATCAACGCAGCCAAACCTCTCAACCCATCGAGAGAGTCCATTTGATATTTCTTATCTGATATTTCTCTATGTATCATCCAATGACACCTTATCTCTAAAAGCTAAAAGCAATCAACCAATTTTGACGCAGCTTTGTTGCAACTATATAAAAATCAATCCCAAAGGTGCCACCATTTGTAAATGGCTAAACTAAATATGCCATCGTTATTTTTACCTGTCAAAAATGTTTGCAACATAGAAATCTCAATAGAGTTGCTCACTAATTGCTGATTCGGTATAAATGGAAAAACAATGTGCCTATGCATTTAAAAACAAAACGCTTTATTCTACTATTTTGTACCAATTCAACTTCATATTTTTTGTTATAATTAAAAAGCTCAAAATCGTGTTTATAGAACTGGCATAACCCGTGCAAGATAACTGGATCCAGACGAACTTTTTTTGAATTTGAGCTGTTTGCTTGAATACTGTCATGACCGTCTTGGATAAAAAATTCTGGATAATTTTTGCAAATTGCTTCAATACCCTCTTCTAATTTAAATATTTTACTCTGATCCCAAATAAAGCCTGATTGCGGCCGTATATGATTTGATAAGATATAGGGATTATAGGCATAGGCCTTTCTAATAAAATAAAAAAAGGTAGAGGTATTAAAGTACTTGAACTTCCTATCCACTTTTTTGCGATACGAAAACTCGCTAAGAAAACGAGCCACTGGATGCCTTACTATTGCGAACGAATCTTTTACAAGCTCATCTATTCCTAATCTATTAAGCACTTCTGCGTGAAAGTGTTGTGGTGGGCATGGTAATTCTTTTTTGAATTCACTATCGAAGAGTAATTGCACATCAGGTAATAACATTTTTTTAATCGAGGTACCTGCAGCCTTTGGAATATGGATAAAAAACAGCATTTTCCCTTTATTATTTTTTAAAATTGGCATGTTTAAAATCCTTTTTGAAATTGATAATCATCTGAAGTTAAGTTTTTACTAATGTCGGTCAGTAATTAGACGTTGAAGTCGGCTTATATAATTTCCAGATGTAACAAATAGAACACTAAACATAATCATCACAGTCCCGAAGCCTATTATGAATATCTGAAAAATGGAAAAGTCGTAAATAAAGAGACAGTAGGTGACTATCCCTCCTATTATTGAAACTGGAATAATTACTTTTAAAACCGTTGTAAATATAATCCAACTATTTAAAACAATTAATTTTTTAACTGATAGAATCCTTATTACTATGGTAAACACTACATCAAGTAAGATTATTAACGCCACTCCCAATAGTCCATATATTGATGAAATGTAATAAGCAATAATAAGCAAAATAATTGACTTTAAGAATTCTAGTTTTAATCCTATTTTCGATTGACCATATGCCGCTAACAAACTGTCTGTAAAATATGTTAGTACGTGAATGCCACTAATAAATGCATATATCATCAGAAAATCAACTGCGCCAAGCCACTTTTCGCCAAATACAAAAATGACAAGTTCTTTACCAAAAATTCCCATCAAAACAAATATAGGGAACAGTAAAATTATTGAACATATTGTCAATTCGCTAAAAAGATTAGAGATAACTTTAGAGTCCTTAGTTCTGCTTGAAAAGACGGGAAGTGAATAAGAATTAACTGACGAAACAATCGATTGTTTCGGTAGATCAATTAGTCGGCGAGCAAATGAGTAGTAACCGATGGTCGCCGCACTTGTCGCAATTGATAGGATAATAACCAAACCTCGACCGAATAGACCATTCTGTAACTTTCTTAACCCAATTGAATTACCTTCACGAAATAAAGAAAAGAGGTCTTCAAACGAAGGACGGACAGCTATTAGATTGCTATTTCGAAGAAGTAGAATAATTAGTGCTAATAGATTCATAACGTTTAATTGGATGATTAAAGACCAAGCCCCTAATCCATAAATTGCTGCTGTAATACCGCAAATCGCTCCCAACAATTTACCCCAAATGGTTCTAATTGCTAAGGCTTTAAACTGCCTTTTACAACGAAGTACCGCTATAAAAGGTCTAGCCATCACACTTGAGATTGCTGAAATACATGAAAAAATCAGTAGAAAAACTACAGATACATCATCAATGAAAAAATAAACCAATGCTATTAACAATATAGAGAGTACTGCTAAAATGCTCCCCAACCAAAATACAGTTGCTAATTCTCTGTTTGATTCACAGTTTCTTCGAACTAAGGGGTTTTCAAAAACAGCGTTGAAAAACGAACTTACAAGTTCACAATAAACGATTACTAAGGTTCCCATTCCCAATTGAGCTGGAGTGAGAAATATAGCAAAACAAAAAAACGAAGCTGCAGATAAGAGAATTAATCCGAACTTTTCAAAAAATAGCCAAAATACGTTTATTAACCTACTTTTGCTCATTTCAAAACCTATACCCAAACTGAGCAATATCTTCTGAGTAACGTTTTGCTACAAGTTCCTTTTGGTAATCATCATAAAATTGTCTATAAGATTGAGAGGGACTATTCGATAAACTATTTGCTTTCTCAAAGTTCTTGTCTTCTATTTTTAGAAAATCCAATATTGTAGTAAAATCTTCGTCGAAAGACTCTATTTTACCTAAAAAATTAAATCTCTCTTTTCCTTTCGCGTTTTCTAAAAGGACGTGCTGTGATATCCAATGTCTATCTGCAAAGGAGTCCCCCCCCTCTTCTGTTTGTAACCATTCCAAGAATTCTCTAAATGGCATACCTGGATAGAGATTCTTATAACGACTTATAATAAAAAAATCACAAAATCTTTTCTGTCCAGAAATTTTATCAAACCAACATGAGTAAATCCTTGCCCATGGATTTCTAGTTACACTAAAGCAAAAGCTATTTGAATCAATAAGTTTACTCTTTTCCAATTCATCGAGATTAATTTTGAACTGTTTTAGCGATGTGTCATCGACTTTTCTTAAGTGCCGTAAAATTGTAGTAGTGCCAACTTTGGGGATTGATACATAAGCGTAATTTCGCTTGGAATTCACATGTATACCGCAAAGATAATCTGAAAAAGCGGGGTTTCCTCGTTTTAGAAGATATCGAAATGTATAAACTATTCGAGTTACAAGTTTTGCAATAAAAGGAAACTTGACTAATTTACTAATTAATATATTAATTCTTTTTTTGTACTTCCAGTTAGCTTTCATGGCTCGATCTTCTTAATTATCTTGGCGGGAATCCCTGCAATGACTATATGGGGCTCCTCGAAGCTTTTATTTACGACGGCATTTGCTCCGACTTGAACATTGTCTGCTATTTTTATACCGCCAAAAATTTTTGCTCCAGGGGCAATATAACAATTATTTCCAATTTGAGGAGTCATGCCCGTTCCATCATGTCCAGCACCAATATTAACTCCAACATGTATTCTACAATTTTCTCCTATTTTACATTTTCTATTTATAATGATGTTTCCATAGTGAGGTAGCATTAATCCTGGTCCACACACATTTGGAGGAATACTATAACCAAGTTTTTTTGATTGAGCTTTGAAACGAAAGTCAGTGTAAATCCGAAGCCACCTTAAATAGATTGGTAAGCGAACATTTCTATAATATTCAGCCTTCCGAAGTAAACGAAGAAAACGCCATGTATCAGAAAACAAATAGTTCTTGAAAGTCGAAGATATTTTATTATTTTTTCTATCCTTTTCCAGATAGATTCTCAACGTTTTTTTATTGCTAATCATTTTTCAGTTTCTGCCAATCTTGAATATAGAGCCATTTTGCTAAGCCAGCTTTTTTTATCTCAACCTTTTGTTTAAAACCTTATTAAGGATTAATATTTAGTTTTACGTTTATGCTAGAAATTAATTCTTTAGATTGATTACATTCAAACTTTCTTGCAAAGTGACATTGTGAATTAAATATACTTTCCAAGTCTTGTAAAATTAAGGTTTTTGGATGAGGAAGCCCCTGTGACCAATCAACATATCTTCTATTATCATGGAAACAGTTAAGTTCAGAGGCGTTATTTATCATTGTATGAAAGATAGCCTCGTCAGGTATCTTAGTTTTTTTAAAGTGGTTAATGACAGAGTTCGATTTATCTGCAAATTTTTCAATTAAAAATTCAGCACATTTTGCTGAGCCTGTATACCAAAACTCTCCCCCCCAACATTTATATTTGTCATTAAATGGTGTGAACCTTGAAACCAATAGTGGATGCTTGAGTAATGGTATCTGACTGACGACTTCCAATCCTTTTTTATCTTTTCTCTTAAATAAAAAACTCAAGCTACAATAGCGAATATAATATCTTTTTTTCCACTTTTTATCGAAATGGCCATACTCTATTTTAGCAGAGCGCATAAAAGCATCTGCACCTTGGGCTTTTAAGAATTCAAAAACCTCATCTGATGATTTTGTGGGGTAATCGGCTCCACTTAGAATAATGTAGTAGTCAGGTTTATTATTTTTGTAGAGAAGATTTAAGGCCTTCATTTTAGCGGCTACTAAACTGAACGTCCCCCAGCCCGTGACTTCATATTCTTTAACAAACTCAACATTCTTAGAAAATTGTTCTATTGGTAGATCACATTTAGAAAAATCATGATGCCAAGCTATTGGGGGGTAATCATAAAGCGAATTTAATGCCTTATTCAATTTAATGGCTTGCTCCGGATTTGCATGAGTTAAAACGATAAAACCGATGTTACTCATAGACGCTCTTCCTAATATACGACTTAATTGAACTTTGATTTTTATTTGTATGTTGTTTCATTGATATGAAAAAACAAATTAGATAAAGAAACATGTCAACACTGTTATGATTTAAGATAATAAATCCAATATAATTCACCACAGCTTGTAAAATTAATATAACGAATAGCGTGGTGCTGAGTGAGATATCTCTGTCAAAAATAAAGCTTTGTATTAATCTAAAAAATGAAAATAACATGATGCCCGCAAGAATTATAAAACCAATAGCCCCAATATTGAGCATAACCTCGTAATATCCGCTATGCGCATTTCCTATGAAGCCCCAACGCTCCATAAACCCGCTTACGGCATCACTTGCCCAAAAAGCTCCAAATCCATAGCCAAAGAAAAACTCTTCCATTATATACTTATCAAGTAATTCCCAGATAATAGTCCTGTTGGTTAAGCCCGGGTCTCTGCCTAACAAACTGAGAATAAATTCATATGCAAGCATTAATGCGTAAACGCAAATGATGGACAAAATTGCAAGTAAGCCGAACCTTAAAAAGTTTATAGTAGCGTTTTTACCTTTAAATGCTTTAAAAACGAAAAGCATAGTGATACCAGCAACTACTAAAACTGTTGCAGTCGCAGATCTAGTCATCAGAAGACATAAACTCAGTATAAGAAAACCGTACATTCCCCACTTTTGTTTGTAAAAACCTAAACCGAATAACAGAAGTAAGGCATAAGCATAAACTCTAGCCCCGCCGTTTTTATCAAAATACATTCCGGTGAAAGCTCCAGCGCGAATTCCAGAACTAACAAAGGCGCTACTCGGGGAAATAACAGCCTCAATTAAACCTATAACGGCTGCGAGCAAAACAGCTATGACAAAAGCTCTTAGCAAGGATTTTGGTGTAAATATTTGCACAAGACAAAAAGCGGTAAGTACTAGAATTGTAAACGCAATTCCTCTTCGAAATGTAACTGCTGGTGCATATGACCAAGAAACTGAAAGGAAAACCCAAAAAATCAAAAGTCCCCAAAGAAAAAATTGCCTTGCAAAGCTATTCAAACTCACAATTCTTGCCTGAAAAATTAATATCAAGCACATAGCAAGTAAAATTATTCCTAAGATTTGGTTTGATAAAGAACCTGAAGCATTTGCAGCAAAAACGTCATCGCCTCTAGATCCTAGAAACGATGTAACAAAGTTAAGAAAACCCATGTAATAAAAAAGCGACATTCCCAAGAACATTCGTTTGAATGTAACGAGCTCTAATTTCATTTTTTACTCACAAGTAGATCTCTGTATGCTTGAGCAGAGTTTTCACTGGTAAACTTATCTTTTACTATTTCAGTAGCTTTAGCTGTATCGTATGTTTTAGCTAATGTACTAGCCATCTTACAAGCCAACTCTTCAACATTTTGATACTCCACCAGAGGCGCAATTTCACCATCTTTCAGAATTTCTCTTGCCCCATGAGGACAATCAAACGCAACAACTGGCGTTCCAACCGACATAGCTTCAACTATGGCATTGGGGCTTCCTTCAAACCTTGATGACAATACGTATAAATCAGCAGCTTTCATCTCGGCTACGGGGTTGTCAGTGTAACCTGGAAAATCCACGTCTTCTGTTATTCCTAAACTTTCTGCTTGTTTTTGCAATTGTTCTCTTAATTCACCTTCACCATAAATAATCAATCGACAATCAATGGTTTCTCTTACTCTAAAAAGCGCATCCAATAACATGTCAAAACCTTTTTGGTAGGCTAAACGACCTACACTAATGATCACTGGTTTTGTTTTATCTTTTAACCATGGGTGAGATGGTGGTGCTTTGGATGCTTCTTCGATTTCTTTTGTAATCACTGGGTTAGGTGCTGTTATTACGTCTTTTTGCCTGACCATGGTTGTATCAACCAAATCTTGCGCTACACCTTGTGAAACTGCTATTACAGGCTTAGGTAACAATCGATAAACTAATGGAGCTAAAAAGTAAGCGGTACGCATTACTGCATTGGTGTTAACTTTTTTATCTAACGAAAAGGTGTTGCGTTCACTCACGCTTAATCGCTTAATCCACCCTAAGCTAAAACATACAATTGCTGTTATCACGTTTATGTGGGTTAACACTGCAAGAATTGCATCGGGTTTTGATTTTTTCAAAGCTCGTCTAAGTGGCCCAAAGGCATTTAACGTTCTGATGCATTTTAATTCTGTTAGGGTTACTTTGTCTGATAAAAATGCTTTGTTGGAACCACCTTCAGTAATCAAAATCATTTCGATTTGATCACCGTCTTCGGCCATTTGGTTTGCCAATCTGACCATCATTTTTTCTGCGCCACCACCTCGTAAATCATGCAAGACAAGCGTAATTTTATGCATTATGCTTTCTCCAACATTGAATGGTAAGCATTGGCAACAGCTTCAAAAGTGAAATTTGAAACGCCGTTGGCTAAATTTTCTGTTGGCAACTGTTGCCAGTTTAAAATAGCAAAAGATAACGCATTGATATCTAGGTGTTTCACTAAAAATCCATTTTCTTCATGTTGAATAATTTCTGCGGGGCCCGTTGGGCAGTCGAATGCAATAACAGGCGTGTTTAGACTGAGCGATTCAATAAGCACTGTGGGCATTCCTTCATGCCGAGAACTCAAAATAAAGGCTTGCGCATTTTTAATAGGATAGTAAGGATTTGTTGTAAAGCCCGCAAAGATTACTTTTTCGGCTATGCCCAAAGAGGCAGCTTGTTGTATAAGTTCGTGTTCATCTTTACCTTCCCCAATAATTACTAAATCAGGTAAATCAGCGTCTTTATTTGCTGCGGAAGCATAAGCAGGTAATAATAAATCAAAGCCTTTTTGTTCAACTAATCGTCCAATTGCGACAAAATATTTTTTCTCAGGCCACTGTTGATCAGATTTTTCTGCTTTGAGTAAAATTTCATCGCTAATAACGGCATTGGGAATAAACTCTATGGGCTTTCTTTTGAAAACTACGGCCTGTTTAATTTGGTCTCTTAAAGACTTTGACACCCCTACCACTGCCCCATTAAATGCAAATAAAGAATAAAGTAACTTAATTGCGAATGGCGAAAGCTTTTGATCACTTACATCAAAAGCACAGTGTCGAGTATAAATAACTTTCAGTTTTGGAAATCTTATTTTTGTTAGAAAAGCAAACATGTTGGCTGTTTCAGTAGCACTGATGATGCCCTGAATTTGGTGCTTTGAGATAAACGCCCAAAGTTTTTCCAATCGTTTATAAAAAGATAACTCTGAGCTAACTCTTTCTGCGGGAAAATCTTCCGCTAATCGCTGAAACCCTTCTTCGCTCTCTCCAAATCCGTCTAGAACAAAAAAATAAGGATTCTTCCCGACACTTTTAAGTCCGTTTGCTAAATTTGTATGGACTCGCTCTATTCCGCCACTTTTTACAAAACACTTGTGTAAAAACAAAATATTATCCATAAACTACTAACGCTCAGACTTATATTTATGCTTTAAAACACAATAAATACTATGGGGGTTTGTTGTAAGGTAACGCCAAAATAATTTTCTAGGCTCTGTTAACATACGATGCAGCCATTCAAGCCCTAGATTTTGCATCCACATCGGCGCTCTAGCATAATCTCCGGTGACATAGTTGTAACAACCACCACAGGTAATAATAACCGGTACTTTTAATTTATCTTTGTTTTCGATTACCCACTTTTGCTCTAATGGTTTTCCTAAACCTACCCACAGAACATCTGCGCCACTTTTATTAATTAACTCAATAACTTCTTCTTCATTTTTATTTAAGAAATAGCCGTTATGAATGCCAGCTATTAGAAAATTATCGTATTTTTTAGACAGTATCGAAGCACAGCTTTGCACTATCTCTTCTTTTCCACCTAATAGAAAATGTTGCATAGGATTCGGCTGCATAGTCGCAACATCGTGAATTGTATCTGTAGTTCCACTGCGCTCTGGAATATTAGGCCCTTTGACCCAAGTCGACATTTTAACAACACTTTGCCCATCAGCATGGATGATGTCGGCTTGCTTTAGCGCTTCATTGAATTCTATGTCCGAATTCGCCATGGAAATACCATGTCCGTTCGAATCAAAAATAACCACCGGGTTTGTTCTTTGCCCGTCTCGGTATTCACTGATAGACGAAACCATTATTTCAACTAACTGTTTTCTATCAATACAAGCAGTTGAGACACCGCCAACATCAACGTTTTGCACGTCACTTAATTTCATACGCCTTGTTTATTCCTTGCTTATTAAGCATTCCCTAAGCGGTTAATTCAAAATTTGAGAATGCTATTGATGATTACCAATACAATTCTCAGCTAATTATCCCATAAAACATTAAGTTTTGATGACACAAACCGTTAAATACTTATAACTTTCCATATTTCAATTGCACATTACCATACTTCCAATATGTTTATAGCTCGACCAGTTAAAATTTTAAGCCTTATTGTGCTTCTGCTCGCGCTAGGAAAGTCGATTTCCGACATCAAGTTTTCCGATAAATTATATGCCTATGTTGCATCAAAATACGGTAATGCAGCTCATCAACAAGTTAAATATTGGCAATCAATAATTGAACAAAACCGTGCTGCAACTATTGAAGACAAACTTTTTGAAGTTAATCGCTTTTTTAACAAGGTAAACTTCGTTGATGACTTCTCTCATTGGGGGCAACAAGATTACTGGGCCACGCCAATTGAATTTTTAGGCACCTATGCAGGCGACTGTGAAGACTTTGCCATTGCAAAATATTTCACCTTGGTATCCATGGGTGTTCCCAAAGAAAAACTAAGGCTCATGTATGTTACAGCAACTCGTCCTGTTCGTCAGCCTCATATGGTGTTAGCTTACTACGATAAAGCAAATTCAATACCATTAGTTTTAGATAATATAAATAAACAAATTTTGCCAGCATCAAAGCGTCGTGATTTAATCCCTATTTACAGTTTTAACGGTGATGGGCTATGGCTAGCTAAGTCACAAGGCACAGGGCGTAAAATGCGAGGGAAAAACAACAATAGCATGTGGATCGAACTAAATTCACGTATGCAACAAGGATATTAACCATGCATAATATTCATCACTCACAACTTGCACCAAAAAAAGGCACTCAAGGAGCTAGCGATGTCACTATCTAAACAACTTGGCATTGGCTTTTTTCTCATATTATTACTGATATTTGTTGGTACGCTTTGGCTGAATATTCAAAACACCAGAGAATATATAGAGCAGCAATTAGAATCTCATGCCCAAGACACAGCTACCTCATTGGGCTTATCGATTACTCCCTATATAGGCAATGACGATGATTTAGCAATAGTAGAAACCATGCAACAAGCGATTTTTGATCGCGGTTATTATCAAAAAATTGTATTAACCGATACTGATGGCAAAGTTTTGGTTACTATGAGTAATCCAGTGACTTCCGAGCAATTTCCCGACTGGTTCACCTCGTTATTTCCCTTGAATGCACCTGAGGCTGAGACTCAAATTAACGATGGCTGGAACATTAAAGGGAATTTATTAGTAGTTAGTAATGTGGGTTTAGGTTACCAACAACTGTATGCCAATGCTCAAGGTAGCTTTGTTATATTTATTCTGGCGTTTTTGCTTACTGGGTTGTTTGTGTGGTTATTAATATCCAAAGTTGTCTCTAAACCTTTGGCTGCAGTGCTTAAACAAGCAGATGAAATTAGTCATCAAGAATTTAATACCATAAATTTACAACCCAAAACCCCTGAGTTTTCGCGCATAATTCAAGCACTCAATAGAATGTCGAATAAGCTGGCGACTATGTTTGCACAAATTACTCGACAAAGTGAAGAGTATCGTCGTTTTGCTTACGTTGATATGACCACAGGCGCTGGTAATCGACGTTCTTTTGAACTGGCAATAATGAAGCTATTAAGTGACGCGAATAATCATGCGCAGGGGCATTTGTTCTTTATTAAAGCCACCAGCTTAGGCTCTATTCATAAAAGTTTAGGCGGACTGGCGGGTGATCAATATTTGGCTTCCCTAGTAAGTCTGATTAAAGAAGTTAGTGCATCTAAGGTACAGCACTTTTCAATTTATCGAATGAATGGCGCTGATATTGCCCTGATTATCGAAGACATTGACGAAAATACCTCAACCGAAATAGCCTCTGCCATTATTCAAGCGACTAAGCGCATAGAGAAGTCTGAGCATACCTTGGGCGTTGCCCATGTAGGCGTTACTAAATTCAGTACAGGACAAGAATTAGCAGACTTATTAGAGCAAGCTGATTCAGCGCTTACTAGCGCACTGGAAAATGAAAATCGTTGGTTCCTAGCCCAAGATAACGCTGTGAACTATTCTAACGAAGTTTGGCGTGAAAAAATAAAAGAGCTATTGGCCCGAGGTTCAGCTGAATTTGTTCAGCAACCCATAAAACGATGTGCTGATGATGGCATTGAATATCAAGAATGGTTTGCTCGGCTTCCAAATAAAGTGAACAGCATGGGCGTTCCCATGAACCAGCTTATGCCGGCTTCAATAAAATTGGATTTTGCGACCCAGATTGACAAACTAATTGTGATCAATTTATTAGAGGTGGCTCGTACTAGTGAAGTGGCTATAGGATTAAATTTATCGCGATTTTCATTGTTAGACGCAGGTTTTTCTCGTTGGTTTTTACACACACTGAACTCTCACAGTGCAATTTGCCCCAAGATAGTGCTAGAAATACCCGAAAGAGCCTTGGTGCAAGATATCCAATTTATCAAAAATCTGGTGAAAGAGCTTAAATCCCTTGGCATTAAGATAGCAGTTGAACATTTTGGTGCTCAACTTGCAGGCATTAGTCACTTACGCAATATTATGCCTGATTATTTAAAGATCGATGGTCGATTTATTCGCAACATTGATCAACATTTAGATAATCAACTTTTTGTTAATTCTTTAATCGGAATTGCCAAAGGACTTTCCATCAACGTAATCGCTGAAATGGTGGAAACTGAAGGAGAATTGGAATGGCTTAAAAATGCGGGCGTAGACTTAGTACAAGGATATTTTATAGGTACTCCACAGTAATCGCTGTTGATTAACTTTTGTACACGGTTTAAAATAGGCCCATAGGATTTAAGTAGTTCCCTATAAAACTAAGGACTAAACATGTTTCGCCGTAATTTTTTGTTGTTTGTATTTGTGATCTTCTCAGGGATTTCTGTTGCTCAAGAGCCAGTAAGTTCACCGTTTGGAGATCCGTCACAGCCTGGTACTAATTTGCATTCTGAGATACTGGCTAGTATTGAAAATGGCAAACAAGCCCAACCTGCAGTCAATGACGCTATCGCCTCATCTCTTGAAGAAACTGCGACCATAGTTGATGCAGAATCAAAGTCTATTTTAGCATTTGACTTGCCTCACGCTCAGGCCTTTTTTCTTGAAATGATCGAGTCTAATAGCCTGTTGGAAGTAATTAAAGTCGTTACTGAGGAATTTCCTGAGAAAGCGGTACAAACAATCACCTTAGGTGTGACCTTGTACCCTGACTATGCACAAGAAGTTTATGATGGTGCGGCACTCGCTGGCGTAATGTCACCTGAAGATATTTTGATTGCCGCCATTCAAGCTGGCGCAAATCCTGCGAACGTGTCTGATGCCACGGCAGCAGGTCCGGCAGCAGGTCCTGATGTAGCAGTTACTCCCCTAGGAGCGGGCGTTGGCGCTGGTGGAACCGGAGGCGGAGATACAACAGCCTCGACTAATTAATAAGATAATGTAAACTAAGCCCCTACGAATAGGGGCTTTTTTTTGGACATACATTTACGTGGTAGCTAACACAAATTCATCGGACGACTTTTTAAAACTACCGTTTTATTTTTTACTCGCTATTCTATTCTTACTCCCTATCCCTTTAGGCGCAAACAGACCCTGGGCATGGAGTTTTTTTGAGTTAGCCATTTTTGCACTTAGCTTCTTAGTTGCCTGGAAACTCCGAGGCAACAAGTTCGCTGGCATGCACAAATATGTCAGCATGTTAATCATGTGGATGGTTTTTATTGGAATTGCCGTTATTCAGATCGTTAGTTTACCTGACGTTTTAGTTTCTACTTTATCTCCCCAATCATATGAGTTTTATGCGATGGCTAACGCCACATCCAAATACTTGTCCATCGATGTTGGTCAGAGCACAATAAATTTCATAAAGTTATTAAGCTTGTTTTGTTTACTCTGTCTTATACTACAATTAATTAATTCAGAAAATCGATTACGCCTTCTTCTTCTAACAATAGTAGCAAGTGGAACATTTCAAGCTATTTATGGCAGCTTGGAAATTTTATTAGGGCTTGATAGCAGTTTAATATTTGGCTTAGAGATTGATAACAGAGCGAGTGGTAGCTTTGTATATCACAATCATTTTGCTAACTTTTTAATGCTATGCTTGGCAGCTGGCGTGGGGCTAATTGTTACAGCGTTGGAAAAAGAGAAATCCTCATCGCCTAAAGATTTTATGCGCAGTTTTGCCATTAGCATGTTAAGTAGCAAGGCTATTATTAGAATTTGCCTTGCAGTAATGGTTATTGGTCTCGTAATGTCACGCTCAAGAATGGGCAATACTGCATTTTTTGCTTCTATGGCAATTACAGGGCTATTGGCGCTAGTACTCATTCGCAATCGCAGTCAAGGGTTATTTATTTTAGTTGTGAGTATGTTTATCATAGATCTATTGATTGTTAGCGCATACTTTGGCTTAGAAAGAGTTAAGCAGCGACTTGAACAGACAAGTCTTGACCAAGAAACTCGCGATGAAATTATTCGAGAAGCTATGCCTATTGTTCAAGACTTTCCTTGGTTTGGTACCGGAGGCGGGAGTTTTTATTCTGTTTTTCCAGGATATCAACAGTCGAACTTTTCCTTATTCTATGACCATGCTCACAATGACTATCTGCAATTTGTGATTGAATACGGTCTTTTAGGTACATTAATTCTTTGTGGTATTACCGCTTTTGCTTTATATAAAAGCCTAAGAGCAATGTACAAACGAAAGAATTCAATTTTCAAAGGGGTTGGCTTTGCTTCTTGTATGGCTATTTTAGGCATGGGACTGCATATGACCGTAGATTTTCCGCTCCAAGGATACGCTAATGCTTGCTATTTCGTTGTCTTTATCGGTTTGGCAATGATTTCCAACGGCTTAAAATTGAGAATGGGTATAAATAAGATTATTCACAACTAAGTACCTGCTTTTTAACGAAGGTATCTTTGTCAGCAATCCAACGACAAGCCGTTTTTTTACTCTTAGTGCGTTGAATAAAATCTATTATATATGGCCGACTTTCTTTATTCCGCAAACCTAAGACTAGCCGCTCTTTTACACTATCTCGAATAGATATAAAAAATGGATGGTTTGCATTGTAAAGAGATAATCCAAGCTCAACATACAATCTATGCACTTCAGGTTTTACAGGTCCAAGAGTATTCGCATTATTTAAATACTGGAGCATTTCATCATCAAACTGCTGTAGCCGCCATTTAATCATTGCCAATGATGCCCAGGTTACCGGCCATGAAGGTCTTAACTTAGTTGCTTTTAGATAAGCAGATTTAGCGTCATTTAGGCTTTCGGGTTTTAAATAACCAGCGACGACTCCCCATTCTAATACTTGTCCAGTGATGTCAGCATAAAGCGGGTGAGAAAAATGTATAAATTTTGCTGTGAGTATCGACGACTTTGCTTTTAAAAAATCTTCTTCACTTTGGACATTCTTTTGCTTGTTCCATATATCGATGCTGTTTTGAACTGAATAAAAATCTAAACTGGCTGTTCCAAATCGAAAAGCGCTAATAAAACCCACTACGCAAATAAACATTAAGAAATAGTTCAAGCCATTAGGAATGCCAATATCAGCAGTTGCTTTATCTCTCAATTTCAAAAAGCGGTTTTTGGACTTATTTTGTCTTGAAGATCTTCTTTTACGAGTACTCATTTCCATTGAATTCTCTCAGTTAGTTTTCTGGGAATATTAACAAATAAATTTTGCGCTGTAGATTCCCCATATTCATTCTTTACTTCTGTATAGGCCAGCCCCATGTCATTGGGCCTTTTATGTAAATTATGTATATCCGACGCTATATAACAAATAAGTTTATCCTCTAGCATTTGCCACGCTGCTTCTCGGACAATATTTCGAAAACTTCCTGTCAGGGCTCCAGCTGTCAATTGAAAAATACATCCCAATTTTTTTAACCAGATCACTTTTTCGTACTGTTCGAGAATTTCTCGATTCCTTTCGGGATGTGGAATGATTGGTTGAATATTTTGTTTTAACAGCCATCTCACTAATGTATCAGTGCCCGCGGGAATATGGCTGTGGGGTAGCTCTAACAATAGTGCTCGTTTTCCTTCATATTCGCCAATAAACATAAGTTTATCTTGGCCTAATAAAGTAGTCACTTCAGGACAAATTCGGACTTCAGCTGCATATGCTAGTTTCAACGGAATTTTAGCTGCTGCTATTTCTCTACAGGCTACTTCAAAAGCAGCTTCAATTGATGACTTATCATTGTCGAATATGCCTAGATTGACATGTGGCGTGCACATCATATGAGTAACGCCAGCGTCTACTGATTGTCTAGCTAGCGCTAAGGTTTCCTCAATTGAACTAGCGCCATCATCGATCCCTGGCAATATATGACTGTGTAAATCTATCAAGTTTTAGCGTCGTTTTGCTGATAACTATTGTATCCGTACTGGTCGTAAAACCCTGCATATTCGCCTGTTTTACGCGCCTTTTTCAAATCCACTTGGTTAAGCACCACACCGTCAATTCGATGACCGATTTCAATAAACCGAGACAAACCATTGTTGATTATCTTAGAACTAGTACTATCAGCTTTTACCACGTACACAAGTGAATCACACTGTTTTGATACCACAATAGCGTCACTGACAGCTTGTGTAGGTGCACTATCAATAACGATATGATCGTATTTGCGTTTCAAGTGATCCATAAGCGCGCTGAATTTTTCAGAGGCCAAAAGTTCTTGAGGATTAGGTGGTAAAGTACCGGCCGCTAGAATATCAATATTGGCATCTTCGTCATGTACAATACATTCTTCAAGCTTGTGCGTACCCGCAACCACGTTCGCTAAACCAGGCTGAAATCCTGGCAATTTGAATAGTTTTCCAATGGAGGGTTTTCTTAAATCAGTATCTAATAGCAGTACTTTGTTTAATTGTCCTAACGCAAAGGCGAGGTTAATTGAAACTGTACTTTTGCCCTCTTTTGGCACGCTTGAGGTAACCAATATCGATTTAGAAGGCTTATCGAGATTAAGTAATTGCAAACTGGTTCTAAGCGTTCTAACTGATTCGCTGAACATGTGATGTGCAGGATCGAAAAAGTGCTTTACAGGTAGGTTCTCTTTACGTTTATGGGGTTCCCAAGGAATAATTCCCAACATGCGTTGAGATAATTTTCTTTCAACGTCATCTGTAGATCTTATCCCACTGTTCAGTGCTTCTAGAACAAGGGCCATGAAGGCTCCAAATCCAAAACTAAGAACAAATGCAGCAGCAATTATCAGTGCCTTTTTGGGCTTAGACGGTGCAATTGGTGGTTTCGCTTCATCTAAAATACGAGCATTAGCTGTTTCGAAACCGCCGATTTGATCTGTTTCTTTTAATCGAGTAAAAAAGGAATCATAAAGTTGCTGATTGATATCAACATCGCGTTGAAGCGCTCTTCTTTGGTTATCCAAACTTGATAACTTTCTTAATTCGCTTTTTGCTGTTTCCAAATCTCGCTGTAAGGCTTCAACCTTACCTTGAGTAGTTCTAAATTCGCTATTAATACCGGACACTAAGTTATCAATCTGTTGTCTTAGGCTGCTTCTTAAAGAACTTAGTTCAGCATTAGCAGAAATCATTTTAGGGTGTTTAGGACCGTAAACTTCTCGTAATTCAGACACCTTCGACTGCATTACAACTTCTTCTCTTTTCACATTCTGAATAGAAGGATGATTTAGAATTTCTGGTAATGTTGCCAACTCATTGAGAGAAACGTCCCCTCGATTAATTTGTTCAAATACGGCTCTATCTCGTTGTAATTTAATCTGTGCATCCAGTAGTTGGTCACTTAACTGCTGCACTTGATCAGATGTTAAGCCTACGACACCGTCAATATTAACCACTTGATTTTTCTCATAGAACTCAGACAACTTGCCTTCCGCTTCGTCAAGTTTATCTCGCAGACCTTGCAAGCTTTCGTTTAACCAAGATGTAGCCTTTTCCGTCATTTCTAACTTGGCTTCAAGATAATTTTCAATGTACACGTCTGCTATATTGTTTGCGATTTCAGCACTTAATGACGCACTAGGCGACTCAACAGTAACTTCAACCACTTGAGTATTTTTTATTGGTGAAACACTAGTACTTTGCATAAGTTTCGAAATTGCAAAACTCTTTCTAGATTCCAATAACTCTTCTTCAGTTTTTACTGACTCTTCCTTTTGCGGTAAGAAAGGTAGACTTTCTCGAACAGACTCTTTAATAGAGCTGGTTAATTGTTCGAAAGTACCTTTATTCGCTTCATACACGTCTTTGTCGAAATGCGGGTTATCCTGCAGTTGCATGCGTTCCACGACTCTACTTGCGATTTGACGCGAACGAAGAATTTGGTATTGGGTTTCGAAATATTCTTTTCTACTCGAGTCGAGCCCAATAAGTTCCTGAACGGGCGAAATGTTAGTTTGTTCGGATTCAATAAGTAGCGATACCTTTGCCGAGTAAATTGGTGTCATAGACAACACTATTAACCCTACTAGAAGTGTTAAAAACACCGCTAACCCTATTATTCTCCATAAATAGCGCTTGATAGTTTGTACGTATTGACCGAAGTCAATTACATCGCTGTCAAACAGCTTGGCTTCTAGTTGTTCTTGAGATTGCTTTGACATTAATTGGCTCGAAATGAATTAAAAAAACCGGGATGGGATAGTGATAATATCACCAGGATAAACAATATAGTTGCTATCAAGTTCTAGCGTTGTTTCCTGTCCGTTTACGACTCGTTTTGCAAATACTAGCGACTTATTGGCTCTTTCGGTATAGCCACCTGCCAATGCCACAGCACGATCGAATGACAAACCAGGTTGATAAGGATAGCCACCGGGCTTTTTAACCTCACCATCAATAAAGAAAGGGCGATATTCAATTACAGTCACAGAAACAGATGGATCGACTAAATAGTCACCCCTCAATCCTTGGTCTATTAGTTGTTCAACTTCATCTACTGTTCGCCCAATAAGCTTAATTTCTCCAAGAAAAGGATATTTAATATTGCCAATATTTGATAGACGAGTTTCTAGGGTTAAATCTTCCTGGCCGAAAACTGTTATTTTAATCACGTCACCAGAGCCTAGAGAATATGCATCTTGTGCCGGTTCTTGAGCTTGAGCAAAACCGGAGGCTAAACACAGCAGTGTCATAAAACACCAAATAAAACTTGCAGCGTATTTGCGCATAATTTTGGTACCACCTTTTATAAAAATCACAACGTTATGAAGGCATTTAACAATAATCGATTTCGATCAAACTCAACTTGTTCTCTATTACTGTCTCTTTCGTTATGTCTGTATGTTAGTTCAAAATTCAACCATCGGCGAAACTGATAATATACCGAGGCATTAAATCTGACATCGTTATCTGATCGGACATCAAATCCATCTACTATTTGTCCTTCATATCTATTATTCAAATATGCAAATCCAACTGTGGATCTCACTCTCTCCAACCAATCATGCCTCCACTCAATTGAATGTACGTTACCGCGAATAAAGTTACCTTCCCCATTGGTTTCATTTGTATTCGATTCGGTACTGACTTCGATACTAGAATATTCAAGAGGTTCCCATTGAACTCCGAGCGCCCAATCAACACCACTAAAATCTTCTCTAAAAGCGGAGTCAAAATCCTTCGTCTGATAACCGATTTTAGCAAAACCTGAAGTTTTTGCTGTTGCTTCCCAATCCACACCTACTAAGAATGAGTCTTGAACACTGTCTAAAGGGTTGGCGTTATCTAAAGCTATATCATAATCGACATAGGTTCTGTATGCGTCAAAGGTTAAATCTGTATTTGCGCCAACTCGGTAATAGAATGTACCGCCAAGCGTTGAGTATTTGCGGTCTCTAGCCTGATAAATAATGCTATCGGAATCATAGTTTTTGTCTAACAGATTAACATTTAGATCAAGACGTCCATCAGCGTTAAACGCACCATAAGAATACTCAAAATCTAGCTCGCTCTGCTTATATTGGTCCGGTTCGCTTAACGTTTGCCCTTGACCAATCGAAAAGTTTGTACCACGAGCATCATGACCATCTTCATAATTCAAAGAAGCGCGAATTCGGTTTCTAGCATTTAATTCCAAGTTTGTTGCCGCACGCAGAAAATGGTCGGTAAAATTATCAGTGTCGCTGCTAAAATAATCTCTGTTTACTAAACGATATGAAAACTCAACATCACTTGCACCATAGGTGGTAAATAAGTTCAATTGTGGTGCAATAGTACGAGACCAACTATCAATCTCGTCAGTGTTAGATTGGGTTACGTTATCATCATATTCCAGACCAAGATCTACTGTTGGAGTGAAGTCAAACCCGCCAAATTCCATGCTGGCTGCATCTTCAAATTGCTGTGCGTACGCCGTTGTACAAGCGACCAAGGTAGATGTAAGTATGATTTTTTTGGGTAAATTTTTCATGATTTCCTTTCATCTTGAAGTTAATTGGATTACTGCATGTCGTCTTGACCAATCCAACTATAAATTTAAAATTTACCACCACTAAAATAATGAGGTGGTGAATATTAAAAAGTAGGTTGCAGTTTACATGCCAGTGCATTGCAAATTGAACAATTGTCCAAGTATATCCTAGGTAAAGCAAGTTAACCAATTGATTTCAAAAGTTTCATTATAAATTCATATTAAGTGTCTATGATTAGCAACAGATTTGTAAAAAGTATAAAAGTTTTGTGAATCTTGTCAGATACTGCTTTATTTTTAGATCGCATCACCTATACAATTATTAAAAATGGCATTTTTATTGCGTTTCTAATGTTAGTAGTTAAAAAGGTGGAAAAAGTTTCACCTAAAAGGTGCAATTTTTAGTTCAGGGAAGACTTATTTAAGGAATTTATGAAAGAAAAGGTTAACAAGAATAATCGCGGTGGCATTATTCAATCCAACAAAAGTAGCTTTGCAACCGTTTATCGGTTGATCGATTTAGTGGCTATTACCTTTTTATTCTACTTCGTATTGCATGCCAACGACATTGCCATCAATACCGAAAACTCTATCATTTTGCTGGTCGGTATTATTGTATTCAATATCAGTGCTGAAGGCTTAGATCTCTATCGTTCTTGGCGTACTCAAAGTACCACTGCATTAATTAGAATGACCGCTGTTACTTGGGTCATCACCTTACTTGCCTTGATTCTTTTTGCTTATTTCTTCGGTGACAACTTTGAAGTACCAGAGAACATTGTTTTTATTTGGCAATTTTTATGTCTTCCTGCACTCACCATCTGGCGCTTAATTTTTAGAGAAGTGTTATTTACTGTCCGTAAACAAGGACGCAATAGCCGTTCTGCAGCCATCATTGGAGCAACCGCTTCAGGTTATAACCTGATGACACAAATTATTAATAACGAGCAATTGGGTATTCAATTGTACGGTGTTTATGATGATCGCGACGAAAAACGATTAACCCATGAATGGCAAAATCAAGTGGCAGGCACCATTGAAGATGCCATCATTGCTGCAAAAGCAGGAAAAATCGATTATATCTATGTGGCAATGCCCATGAGTGCTGAAAGCCGCATTATGGAAATTCTCAATCAGTGCAGCGATACAACTTGTAATGTGTATATTATTCCAAACTTCTTTATTTACAACCTACTTAACGCTCGCTGGCAGACGATAGGTGCCGTGCAAACCCTGAGTGTGTTTGATACACCATTCCAAGGTGCTAACAACGTATTGAAACGCACCGAAGATTTAGTTTTTTCGACCATTATTTTGACTATGATAGCGCCTATTATGTTAGGTATCGCTATTGGCATTAAGTTAACTTCGAAAGGTCCTGTCATATTTAAACAGTTCCGTTATGGGCTAGATGGACGCAAAATAAAAGTCTACAAATTTAGAAGTATGACAGTTGAAGATAATGGGCCAGAAGTTAAGCAAGCCACAAAGAACGATGCACGCATCACACCTTTTGGTGCATTTTTAAGACGCACTTCTTTGGATGAGTTACCACAGTTTATTAATGTTCTACAAGGCCGCATGTCAATTGTTGGTCCTCGCCCGCACGCCGTGGCTCACAACGAGCAGTATCGTAAATTGATTGAAGGTTACATGTTGCGCCATAAAGTAAAACCTGGCATTACCGGCTGGGCGCAAATTAACGGCTTTAGAGGCGAAACTGAAACCATCAATAAAATGGTAAAACGTGTAGAATATGATTTAGATTACATCCATAGATGGTCGGTTTGGCTAGATGTTAAAATCATATTTGCTACTGTTTTTAAAGGTTTTATCGGTAAAAACGCATATTAATTTATTTTAATATGCGCGAGTTTCCACTGGTATTTCACCCTATTTATAGTCAGCTTGACTTGCCCGTGCGGCACAGATTTCCTATTCAAAAATACCAAGCAATCAAAGATAGATTGTTGAAAGAAGGTGTTGTGGAGAATCGCTTTGTTACCCCTTGCTCTTTAACCAGAACGCAATTAGTTAGCGTATTAGATCCTAGTTATATTGATTTATTGACCTCTGGCGCCTTAGATCCTAAAGCAATGCGTCGGATAGGCTTTCCTTGGTCTGAACAATTGGTGAAACGTACCTTAACAGCAGCTGGCGGCACTGTATTGACCGCCGAATTGGCTTTACAGCACGGCAAGGCGATCAACTTAACTGGCGGCTATCACCATGCCTTTGCAAATTTTGGCTCTGGCTTTTGCATGATTAACGACCTTTATCTCGCCGCATTGCAAATGCTGCAAGCCTCTGGGATTGATAAAGTACTTATATTTGATTGTGATGTGCATCAGGGCGATGGCACAGCAAAATTGGCAGAGAACAACCCAAGGGTCTTTACCGTTTCTTTGCATGGTGAAAAAAACTTTCCCCACCGTAAGCAAGTTTCTGACATGGATTTCCCCTTAGCAAAAGGGACTCAGGATGATGAATATATAGAAACCCTTGAGCAAGCCTTTCAACTAGCGGTAAACGTAGCCAATCCAGACGCTGTTATTTACGACGCTGGCGTCGACATTCATGTTGATGATGATTTAGGTCACCTGGACATAAGTACTGCAGGTGTTTACGACAGAGATGCCTTTGTATTTGATCAGTGTGATAAATTAGGTTTGCCAGTTGCAGCGGTAATTGGTGGTGGCTATCAAAGAGACATTGATGCCTTGGTAGAAGTGCATTTTCAATTATTTAAAGCGGCTGGTGTTTTGTCGTGAGTTAACACTTCTTTATTATTTTACTTTGCTAACTGCCTCCTTCTTCATTGCTTTAAATTCACCATTAATGAAACGACCTGTTTTAGCAGCTTTTTATATTGCTAATTTTGCTAAATTTATTTGAAATGCTGGCAAAGGTCTTCTAGAATCTGTACAAATACACATTGTTATTTATACAGCACAGAAAATCATAATGAGTACCAAAGCATCACATCATTTAATAGAACAGCGATTATCCGAGCTTTCTAGTGCCCAACGAGAAAGGCTGGCCTTTATCGATTTTAATCTGCAATTTTTTGGTCGTCTTTCACGAAATGATCTGATTAATCGATTCCAGACTGGCTTAGCAGCTAGTACGCGAGATTTCGCCAGCTATAAAGAGTTAGCGCCTGATAATTTGATATTGGATCATTCTACTAAGCAGTATTTAAGAACCGCTATTTTCAAACCTATTTTTCGCTTCTCGGCTGATGCTATTTTACAGTCTGTTAGTAAAGGCTTTAGTGACGGTATAACTGCAGAGGTCGTGCCCTCCGAGCATTGTTTTGAAGCGGTGAAGTTGATACATCCAGACATTAATATTATTGCTTCGCTTATGCGTGCTATTCATAATCGACAAGCCTGTTCAGTTAAATACGTGTCAATTTCGTCAGGTGAAAGCCAGCGTCGATTAGTGCCCCACGCCATTATAAATAATGGGCATAGATGGCATGTACGCGGTTTTGATGGAAAAACCAAAAGTTTTAGAGATTTTGTGTGCACACGGTTTACTGAAGTGAAGGAACTTGGATTACCTTGCGAAAAGCACGAATTGGCGTCTGCAGATCAACAATTCAACAAAATGGTCGATTTGGTGCTTATTCCCCACCCTAGTGTTACTAATTCTAGAGCAATAGAAATGGATTTTGCTATGCAAAATGGACAAAAAGTTATGCGTGTACGAGCTGCCTTAGCTGCTTATGTGCTTCGCCAATGGCAAGTAGATTGCTCGGAAGGCCACAGAATACTCAACCAAGGTTGCCAACTGGCATTAAAAAATCATTCGGTTTTACAGGATATTGAAAACCCCATGCTCGCCCCCGGCGCAAAATAAATTAACAATTTGTTAACTTTTGAACTATTATGCATAAGCCGAGTCGCAGTAGTCGATATTTTAGGAGATCGAACAGTGGAAGTAGAAAACTCGATTTTAAGAGATTTAGTTAGTCAACAACAGTTCAACGAAGCACTTATCCGCATGATGGTGCTTTTGTATCAAGCAGACGGAAAGGTCACATTAACGGAACAAGATTTTTTTAATGACACAATTGAAGAAATGCACTGGTACAGTGGTATTGCCCTACCTGCATTTATTAACCAAGTCATTCATGACGCCCGCCAAGCCCTGGATAGTCAATTAGGTGCAGACTATTTAAAAGGGTTAGCCAATGAACTTAATATTGACGCGGCAACCGCATTTGAAGTTGCTATGTCGATTACAGCGGTGGATGGCAAACGAAGTGATGAGGAGTTAGAACTCTTGTCCTTGTTATCAAACAAGATATTAGCAAGAGGGCTAGTCGCAGAGAGCTAGCCCATAAATATGCTTCTTGGTGTTTAAGTAGCCACTTGAACTCTGAACAATCCCTTGTATTTTTTGCATAAGATGTACGAAGCTATGCTTCCTATAACGCCTGGTGCAATCCAGACCACAAGTTGATACTCTCCTAGGTCGAGTAATCTGCGGCTACCGAAGGTTAAAAATGCGGTGTAAGCACCTATACCTGAGCCCAAAAGTGAACCTATGTGTTCTAGAATCCAGCTACGCTTTGCTACCTGTTTTTTTAAGCAGTATCTAAGCACGTTTATCGCCAGTAATATACTGATAACACCAAACACTGTGTACAAAGGGAAGCTTTTGCTAATACCAAAATAAAAATAAATGACACCGCCGATAAATAGAAAAACAGGTGCGATTAAGTAATTAATTGCTTTTAAAGAACTTCTGTCGTCTTTGACTTCTAGCACTTTTATTCCATGGCGAGTTGTCACAAAGGTTAGAATCGCCAGCAGACCAAGAAATCCCCAAAATACCCGCAGGTATGCCGCTATGTCTTGGGCGTTTTCCCTATTCGCATATTCGTACTTTATTGCCAGAGGGTCATAAATGACTAACGCGGCCATGAGAAATCCAGCTACCGCGACTATGTACATACAGGTTTTAAAATAATGCCCGTAACGTACGTGATTGAGTTTTCCTTTTTGGGTAAATAAAGGCACCCAAAAGAGTATTAGCGCAATTGCACCAGCGGTTATGTGCATCCAAAATAAACCCGTGTGTAAGAAAACCATGATATTGTCCTCGTGACATTTGATTCGAGTTATCATAGTAATAAAACGAAAGGGTTCGCATCAGTGGCAAAAGTCACGATTATTTTTATGACTTTTTACCTATGCCAAGAAAATTTTTTCCATGCTAGGCTTAATAAAAAACATCAGGTAGTGCATCCGTGAAATCTTTTTTTAGAGCTGACAACATATCAGCCGTTATCACTTGGTTCGTAGTGGCCGCGCTTACTATTTATTTGATGATTGATGTTGCTAATAGTCCAACATTACATATCATCATTGCGACAGTGCTATTTGTCGTTTACATAATTGTATGGTTGTTAAGCACCTCCAAAAATAAATTATTAGCCAGCCTAAAAGGGAAAATAATTTCGGTCGCTGTATTAATTTCAATTGTGATAGGTATTTACTTCGTATCGCCATTTTCATTTGCAAGCATTCTCATGGGCATTGCTTGTGGCATCTTTGCTTATTATTTTCCCAAGAAAACGGGGTTAGTCTTTGTTTCATTGTGCTCTTTACCCCTCTATTTTGTTTACGAATTTTATTGGCACCAAAATTCTACTATGGTGTCTTCATTGCTATTTTGGACCTTCAATATTTTCGCTTTCATTATGGTGAGTTCCGTTCGCAAGGAGCAAGAAGCTAGAGAAGAAGCCGAAGCTGCAAATTTGCGTTTGGTCAGCACACAGTCTTTGTTAGAACAGGCAGTAAAACAAGGCGAACGAGTAAGAATCGCACGTAATATTCATGATTTATTAGGTCATCACTTAACGGCCTTGAGTATTCACTTGCAAGTAGCAAGTCGCCAATCTCAAGGAGAAGTCAAAGAAACTATTGAAAAATGCCACCAATTATCAAAACTTTTGTTAAGCGACGTAAGAGAAGCGGTGAGCGATATTCGTACAAAAGGCAGTATTGATCTAGCATCCACCATTGAGACAATCCGTAACAAATTGCCTCAAATTGAAATAGACATTGATATTGAAGAAGAGATTAAAATAAATGATATGGAAGTTGCCGATGCCTTAATCAAGTGCATTCAAGAATCGATTACCAATACCTTAAAGCATGCACATGGTAAGCACCTCAAGGTTAAAATAACCAAGATGAATTCCGGCCTTGAAGTTGTGATTACGAATGACGGTAATTTGCCGGATAAAATCCATCTAGGCAATGGTTTGAAGGGAATCCAAGAACGTATCAAAGCCCTCGCGGGTAACGTCAGTTTCCATCTAGAAAATGACCATTTTTTAACGAGCATCCAAATTCCTAAGGTACAAAATGATTAAAGTACTTCTCGTTGACGATCAAATGTTGGTGCGTCAGGGCATTAACAGTCTTTTAAGCCTTTCCGATAAAATTGAAATCGTCGGAGAAGCCGAAAACGGCCAGTTAGCCCTAGATCTCATTGAACAAACACCGGAGATAGACATTGTATTAATGGATATTCGTATGCCAGTAAAAAATGGCATAGAAACCGTAGTAGCAATGAATCAAAAAGGCTTAGACATCCCAGTGATTATGCTTACCACCTTTGATGACCATGAGTCAGTGATGCAAGCCATTAAAGCCGGAGCAAAAGGCTATTTACTTAAAGATGTTTCCTTGGAAACCTTGGTTGAAAGCATTGAAACCGTTCATGCTGGTAACACCTTAATACAACCGGCGATTACTGAACGATTACTGCAAGGGTTACAAGGCAAAACGTCCAATTTTGAATCTGCAGAAATGCCAGAAGCCTTAAGTAAACGAGAAACCGAAATATTACGGCTTATGGCCGCAGGTTGCAGCAACAAAGAGATGGCGGAAAGCCTATTTCGCTCAGAAGGGACGATTAAAAATCAAGTCTCTAGTATTTTAGCCAAACTCGGCGTGCGTGACCGCACCCGAGCTGTCCTAAAAGCCATAGAACTCGGCATCATCTAAAAAAAATAATGGAGCCGTAGTTCATTTTTCCATGCCCACACACCCCACGTATCCATTAGCCTCCACACCCCCACCAACAATGGAGCCGTAGTTCATTATCCAACCAACTTAATCAAACTAACTTGGTTTCCCGCTCACCTATCCACTGCACTCTATACAAATCACGTCTTTTATCTAAATAGTTGCGCACAGACCCTTCATTCTGGAGCTTTTTCAACTTATCAAAATCTAAATCTACGATAAGTGTCATTTCAGTGTTAGGCGTGGTTTCAGACACTATGGCATCATGCGGAAATGAAAAATCAGATGGAGAAAATACTGCGCTATGACCATATTGAATATCGACGTTGTCAACTTTTGGCAAATTCCCCACACTTCCTGCAATTGCCACGTAACACTCATTTTCAATCGCTCTAGCCTGCGCACATCGGCGAACACGCAAATAGCCATTTTTAGTATCAGTCCAGAAGGGCACACAGAGTATTTGAATTTCTTCTTCTGATAGAAGACGCCCCAATTCTGGGAATTCAACGTCGTAACAAATTAGAATACCTATTTTGCCGAAGTCTGTATCAAAAGCAGTAAGTTTATCGCCCCCTTTCATAAGCCACTCTTGCTTTTCATGTGGCGTTGGGTGCAGCTTATGTTGGCTTTCAATTCGACCATCGCGGTGACAAAGATAAGCGACATTGGTCAGATCATCGTTCTCTTCGATAACCGGCATAGAGCCTGCTACTATGTTAATGTTGTAACTCACTGCCAATTTGGACATTGCGCTTAGAATTTCTTCAGTGTATTCAGCTAAATGCCAAATTGCGTCAATGGAAGATTCTGTCGGACGCAGCCCCATCAGCGGCGCGTTAAAGAACTCAGGGAAGATTGCAAGATCACATTTATAATCTGATAATGCATCTATGAAATACTCAACCTGTTGCAGCAATTCTTCTACATCATGGAAATATCGCATTTGCCATTGAATACAGCCGATTCGAGCCGTGGATTTGTCCCCTCCTAACAAATCCGGTTTTTCCGCCTCGTAATAAATATTGTGCCACTGCAACAAGGTTGCAAACCCCAAGGACGCTTTGTCTTCGGGCAAATAACCTTTTAATACCTGTTTCACTTCAAATCCATTAGCCATTTGAAATGACAACGTTGGATCGTAAATTTCTTTTTCTCTCACCTGCTGAATATATTCGTATGGCGTCATTTCATCCGCATATTTTGAATAATTGGGAATTCTTCCACCTGCCATAATAGATTTCAGATTAAGATTTCGGCAGAGTTCTTTTCTCGCCTCATAAAGCCTTCGACCCAGTCGCAAGCCTCGATAATCAGGATGTACAAAGAAATCTACACCGTATAAAACATCTCCATTTGGATCGTGAGTTGTGATGTAGGCATCTCCAGTGATTTCTTCATACGTGTGCTTATCACCAAATTTGTCGTAATCGACGATAACGGCGAAGGCAGCCGCTACAATCGTTCCCTTATCTTCAATGCAGATTTGGCCGTCGGGAAACGTATTGATTTGCGAATGATAGTTGCGCTTACTAAACGCGCCTCCGTCTTTTTCATAAACAATGTTCATTAGTTGTTTAATTTGTTGGAAATCATCAAGCGTTAAATGCCTAAGCTCGAGTAAATGTTCGCCATCTTCGTTATTTTTGTCGTATCCCACTTACAAACCTCATATATGTTTTATAGCTTTAAAAGATTACTTAACAGTAAACGTTGGAAATGCTGTTACAGTTCTAATTTATGCAATATTAACAGGTAGAATGCAATCTTGTATGAGATTAACGGATGGGGGCTTGCGATTTAAAGATAAAAGGGAAAATTGAAGTCAGCCGGTAAGCCGGGTTCTGTCGCGGACAATCATTCCTCTAGACAAATCATCGCTGATTTGTTCAAGCAACCTACCCGTTTCCAATGCGGGCCGCACCTTATGGAAACCTATTTGGTCTTGCTCCGAGTGGAGTTTACCTCGCCATCAACTGTTACCAGTGACGCGGTGCGCTCTTACCGCACCCTTTCACCCTTACCAAGCAAGCTTGGCGGTCTTCTCTCTGCTGCACTTGTCGTCGGCTCACGCCGCCCAGACGTTATCTGGCACTCTGCCCTATGGAGCCCGGACTTTCCTCCCCTTATCTAGCAAGCTATCTAAGCAGCGATTGTCTGGCTGACTTCCCTGACAGTATACCACCCAACAACAATGGAGTCGTAGTACATTTTCCAAAAATAATGGAGCCGTAGTTCATTTTCTGTATCAAAGTACATGAGATTACCTCCTTTAGTTCCAGTACGCTTAAGGCTTTAATAAGGAGAAAGTTATGCCAAGAAGACAAAGGGTTTATGTACCGGACGTCCCAACACACGTAGTGCAAAGGGGAAATAATAAACAACGCGTTTTTTTAGATAATAGCGATTGTGCCTATTACATGTCATTGTTATCGGAAGCTATAGAAAGATACGAAGTAGCGTTAAATGCCTATGTTCTAATGGGAAATCATGTGCATTTTCTCATGACGCCATCAACAAAAATTGGCATTTCAAGAGTAATGCAGCTTATGGGTAAAAAGTATGTCTACTATTTTAATCAAAAATACGAAAGAACTGGCGCGCTATGGGGAGGCCGACACTTTGCAAGTCTTATCGATTCTGAATTATATCTGTTGAACTGCTACAGATATATTGAGCTAAACCCTGTGCGGGCAAATATAGTTGGGAATCCAGCAAATTACACCTGGTCTAGCTATCACGCCAACGCTCTAGGTAAAGAGATAAAGTGCATTACGCCGCATGAAAAGTATTTAGCTTTGGGTAAAAGCCAAGAAACTAGGTTAAACAATTACAAAGCCTTGTTTACAGAGGGCTTATCATCTGAGGAAATTAAAAAGTTTACTTTGTTTACAAAACACAATTATCCCATTGGGAGTGATGATTTTATCGCTCGGATAAGTGCCAAACTTGGGATCAAGTTTGGCAAGCTTACGCCGGGGGCGCCGAAGAAGTTGAAAAAATGAACTACGGCTCCATTGTTTTTGGAGAATGAACTACGGCTCCATTATTCGGATAAAATTGCGTTGTGGTAGACGTTTTGTACGTCGTCACAATCTTCTAGCATATCCATAAATTTATCGAAGGTTGGTCTATCTTCTTCTGAGATTTCGGTTTGGGTTTGTGGCACGAAACTGATTTCTTCTACGTCGAACTCAATACCTTCAAAGGCATCTGTTAATGCGGTTTTCGCTTTGAAAAATTCAGTATGTGGAACAAATACAGTTACAGCTCCGTCTTCTACTTCGACGTCTTGCACATCTACATCGGCTTCCATAAGCGCTTCTAGTACTTCTTCATCATCATCGCCAGCAAAGCGGAAGATAGCCAAATGATCAAACATGTGAGAGGCTGAGCCAGGTGCACCTAATTTACTATCAGTTTTAGTAAAACAATTACGTACATCGGTAATTGTGCGGTTAGCATTGTCAGTTAAACAGTCGACAATAACCATACAACCACCAGGTCCAAAGCCTTCATAGCGGCTCGGGGTAAAGTCTTCACCGGCACCGCCCACTGCTTTATCAATTGCCTTATCAATAACGTGACTTGGTACCTGATCTTTTTTCGCTTTCTCTATCATACGTTTTAATGACAAATTTGCTTCAGGATCTGGTCCGCCATTCTTGGCAATCACATAAATTTCTTTTCCATATTTGGAATAAACTTTGGTTTTCTGCGCAGCCGTCTTGGCCATCGCTACCTTTCTTACTTCGAAACTTCGTCCCATCTTATTCTCTTCTTTTCTTTTTAAAGCGGTAAGGTGCTAATTCACCTTTAGTTGCGCGTATTATACAAATTAGTTTGAATACTATGAAGTGATTATCATGCTAAATGCGGTAATGCTAAATATGCGTGCGATTGCATTTCTTGAAGACGGCTTAAACAACGCTGAAATTCAAAATTCAATCGTCCCTTGCTATACAGTTTTTCCATAGGTACTTCACTGGAGATAATCAACTTTACTTTTCGTTCGTAGAACTCATCTACCATGGCAATAAATCGGCGAGCCACATCATCAATGTTTTCGCTCATCTGCTCAACATTGGCCACTAATACAGTATTAAACTCTCGACTTAGCTCAATATAATCAGTTTGACTTCTAGGACCGTCACATAACGCCCTGAACTCAAACATAATGACATTTTCCGATTTTTTTATAACCGGAATTTTACGTCCTTCTACTTCAATATGGTTTTCATCTGAGCACTTTTCAGCGGCCAACAATTCGAAATATTTGTCCAGATTCTTTTGAGCATCATCGTCTAATGGATAGTGATAAATCTCAGCCTGTTCTAAGGTTCTCAAGCGATAATCAACACCGCTGTCGACATTAATCACTCGGGTATTTTGGTTAATTAGCTCAATCGCCGGAAGAAATCTGGCTCGTTGTAATCCGTTTTTATACAAATCATCTGGTACTATGTTAGAAGTCGCCACCAACACTATGCCTTGTGCAAAAAGCTCTTGCAGCAAAGTACCTAAAATCATGGCATCGGTAATATCCGACACGAAGAATTCATCGAAACAAATTATTTTAGTTTCTGAGGCTATTTTTCTAGCGATTATTTTTAACGGATCAGATTGCTTATCAAGGGCTTTCAATTCTTGATGAATTCGGTGCATAAATCGATGGAAATGCACGCGCATTTTTTTCTTAAATGGTAAACATTCATAGAAAGTGTCTACCAAGTAAGTTTTGCCTCTACCAACGCCGCCATAGAAGTATATCCCTTGAATACTTGGACGCGTCATACCTTTTCCAAACTTTTCAGCTAATTTCACTCGCCATGTGATTTTTTTTCTTGGCTGAGTCAACTCGTCGTATAAACGCTGAAGCTCTTTAACTGCGTATTCTTGCGCTGGATCGTGTTGAAACTCGATAAGTGTCAAGTCATCTTGATACTTTTCCCACGGGGTCATTAAGTAAACCTTGTTTTCTAATTCTGGCGTTGCGAAAGATGCCAGATTATACTCACTTAACACAAAATTAAGCAATATTGGCTTGCATAGTCCCCGTTATTGTTCAATGATCTAGCCATAAAGATTTTCCGGAGTAAAAAATGGAACCCATAAGTATTGTTGTTGGTATTTTGGTTGGTTTAGCTGTGGGCGGTATCGCAGGATATAAAGTAGCAGCCGGTAAAGCAAATAACAAATCTGCACAAATTGCAGAAACTGAAACCGAAATAAAACAATTAGTTGCGCAAAAAGCACAGGTACACATTGCATCTAGCAGAGAAGCGATTGAAAGCATGCAAGTGCAGTTACAAAACATGCAAAATAAACTAAATGCATTTGAAGCCAACCTTCAAGAAAGCAACAACGCTGATTCTTCAAACGCCTTTTTCGGTGAGCACACAAGCTTATTTTTGCGTAACAGTAAAGACTTGAGTGCCGTTGAACGTTCTGCCCAAACTACAGAAGCCCAACCCTTAGATTTTTCTAATTCTGGCTCGGGTTTGTTTGTTGGCAACTCAAATGAAGAAAAATTAACAAAATAAGCACTTGGATTCTGAACTAATGACCCCTACTTTAGGTCTGTAAGGGGTAGTTAATATCAGGAGTAAGAGATTAAATGAATAAAATGCTTAAACGTATTACGATCACGTTTTCAGTGGCAGTTTCTTGTTTTGTAATTGCATCTGCACATGCAGGTATCCCGTTCTTTTCAAAAGAAGAAACCCCATCGCTCGCACCAATGCTGGAAAAAGCAACTCCCGCAGTTGTCAGCATTGCAGTTGAGGGGACACAATCTTCAAGGCAACAAGTACCAGAAATGTTTAAGTACTTCTTTGGTATGCCTGAAGAGCAGGTACGTGAACGACCGTTTAGAGGTTTAGGTTCGGGCGTTATTATTGATGCAGAAAAGGGTTATGTAGTTACTAACAATCACGTGGTTGATAATGCTGACAAAATTATCGTTAAATTAACCGATGGTCGTGAACTTGAAGCAGAAAAACTCGGTGCTGACGCGCAAAGTGATATTGCTTTATTAAAAGTTGAGCCTAAAGGGCTGGCAGAATTACCATTGGCTAATTCCGACACGATTCGTGTAGGCGATTTCGTAGTTGCTATAGGCAATCCTTTTGGTCTTAGCCAAACGGTTACTTCTGGGATTGTAAGTGCCCTTGGTCGCAGTGGTTTAAATATAGGTGGTTACGAGGATTTCATCCAAACCGATGCTGCCATCAACCGCGGTAACTCTGGTGGTGCACTAGTAAATCTAAAAGGCGAGTTAGTGGGAATTAATACTGCCATCTTCGGTCCGAACGGCGGCAACGTGGGCATAGGCTTTGCCATTCCAAGCAATATGATGAAAAACTTGGTTGATCAGATTATTGAGTTTGGTGAAGTTAGACGTGGGTTATTAGGCATTCTCGGCGGTGACCTGGACGCAGGTTTAGCGGAAGCAATGAATTCTCCAACCAATCAAGGTGCCTTTGTAAATGAAGTTACTGCTGATTCTGCGGCTGAAAAAGCAGGTATTCAGTCAGGTGATATTATTACTGCTATCGACGGTAACAGTATTAATAGCTTCTCAGAACTTCGAGGTAAGATTGGTAGTTTGGGTGCCGGCACTAAAGTTAACCTAACGCTGTTTAGAAACGGTGAAGAAATGTCGGTTGACGTAGTCTTAGGTGCAGCTGATGATCTTGTAGCAGAAGCCAAAGACATGCACCCTGCCCTAGAAGGCGCTAGCTTACAAAATTACGATCGCGAAGGCATTAGAGGTGTTTTGGTTGAAGAAGTCATTGAACGATCTCCTGCAGCCAGAACAGGGCTTCGCGAAGGCGATATCCTACTAGCAGTTAACCGTAAACGCGTTAACACCACAGTCGAGCTAGGGAAAGAAATTGAAGACAGCGAAGGTGTGATTGCACTTAGCATTCAACGCGGATCAAGCAACCTGTTTATTGTAATAAGATAGTCTTTTACACTAAAGAAATAACCCAATGCAGCAATGTGTTGGGTTATTTTTTATGTTTATTCCTTGACTTAAGTAGCTAGAACTACATATAAAATACAAATCTTGGTATACTTTTGTTTCATTCAACTAGAAATCAAACAGATGTCACTTTTCGGAAAAATATTTATAGCCATTTTAAAACCCGTTTTGCTCGGTGTGACCGTTGCGGGGGTTTTGCTATTGTTTTTTCCAGAATTTCGTCAAGGTGAAGGGTTAAGCTTCGATTGGTTAACCCGCGAGAATAAAGTACCTCCTCGCTTGTCTCACTACGAAGCATTAGCACAAAGTGCACCCGCCGTAGCGAATATTTATAGCATCAGTATCGATACTGGTACCGGCGTTTTCAGAAATCGCTCAACAGAAAGGCGTTCACTAGGTTCAGGGGTTGTTATGTCCTCTGAAGGTTACATCATTACCTGTTATCACGTTATTAAAGATGCCACTAGTATTTCTGTGCAGTTACAAGATGACAGAATTTATAGTGCTGAACTCGTTGGCTTTGATAACGTTACAGATTTAGCAGTATTAAAAATCGACGCCACCGACCTCCCTGTGATCCCACAAATGGAAAACTCCAACTTACGTATCGGTGATATTGTCATGGCAGTGGGTAATCCCTTAGGCCTAGGACAAACCATTACATCGGGTATTGTAAGTCGAACAGGTCGAACAGGATTAGCCAACTATTTTGATTTCATTCAAACAGATGCCGCATTAAACCAAGGTAATTCTGGTGGTGCATTAATCGACAGCAATGGATATTTGGTCGGCATTACAAATGCTCGTTTTAGTACAGTTGATTATTCTAGACGTCAACTACAGCCAGTCGATGGGGTAAACTTTGCGGTGCCTTATGAACTCGCTAAACGCGTAATGAATGAAATTATCGACAGTGGCACAGTCACAAGAGGTCAATTAGGCGTTGGTGGCGGTGAAAATCTTCATGGACCCGGGTTAATCGTCACATCTGTTACCAATGAGGGGCCTGCAGAAAGAGCCGGTATCAGAGAATATGATATTTTACTCTCCATTGACGGTGAGCTAGGCACTTCCTCTACGGCTTCCGAAATGCTCGATATGGTAGCTGAAACAAAGCCCGGCTCAGTGGTCACTGTGCAAGTAAATAGAAACGGCAGAATATTTGAAGTGGACGTCGTTATTGGAAAGCTTGACCTTAACCGCTCACCTCAATCTGATATCAGAGGTTAGCTTACTCCGCTAACCGTTCAATATTTGCCCCTAAATTACTCAGCTTAGTTTCAATATTTTCATAGCCTCTATCTAGATGGTAAATTCTAGACACTGTGGTTGCTCCTTCGGCTACCAAACCTGCGATAACCAAGCTAGCTGACGCACGTAAGTCGGTCGCCATGACTTGAGCGCCCTTTAACTTAGATTCGCCTGTGGTCATCGCTGAATTACCCTGAAGTTCTATTTCTGCTCCCATGCGCTGTAATTCAGGCACATGCATAAATCGATTTTCGAAAATGGTTTCAGTGACTACACCTGCACCTTCAGCTACCGTATTTAAGGTGAGGAACTGCGCTTGCATATCTGTTGGGAAGCCTGGGTGTGGCACTGTTTTTACATTAACAGCTTTTGGTGCTTGGCCTTGCATATCAAGCTCAATCCAATCATCACCCAAAGTGATTTTAGCCCCCGCCTGCTCTAGTTTACTTAACACTGCATCAAGGGTGTGAGGCGCGGCTTTTTCACAACGAATTTTTCCACGACTTACCGCCGCTGCGACTAAAAATGTGCCGGTTTCTATTCGGTCAGGCAAAATGCTGTAATCACAGCCATGTAATTTTTCAACGCCTTCGATGGTGACATTATCAGTACCAGCACCCGAAACTTTGGCGCCCATACTGTTTAAGCAGTTTGCTAAATCAACAATTTCAGGTTCTCTGGCGGCATTTTCAATAACAGTGATACCATCAGCAAGAGCAGCTGCCATCATGAGGTTTTCTGTAGCACCTACACTTACGATATCCATAAATATACGTGCGCCTTTTAAGCGGCCGTTTACAGAAGCTCTAACATAGCCTTCTTCAACATCGATAGTTGCGCCCATTTTTTCTAAACCAGAAAGGTGCAGATTGACTGGTCGAGCGCCGATAGCACATCCACCAGGTAATGACACATTCGCTCTTCCGTGTTTTGCCAATAAAGGCCCTAACACCAAAATAGACGCGCGCATAGTTTTCACAAGCTCATAGGTCGCTGTCACACTTTCAAGCTCACTGGCGTCAATGACCACAGTGCTTTGATCAATATGACTCGTTGTAGCACCTAAATCTTTGAGCAATAGAAGTGTGGTTTTAATATCTCTTAGGTTTGGGACATTACTAAAGGTACAGGCATCTTCAGCTAACAAACTTGCAATCAATAGGGGTAATGCAGCGTTTTTTGCACCAGAAATTACAACTGAGCCCGACAGAGGCGGGCTTTTTTTGATGACCAGTTTGTCCATTTTTAACCTTTTAATTAAACAGCTTTTCGCGTTGCCATTGAGACTGTGTGAATGTTTTTATAGAAATCGCGTGTATAGTGCCATCTGCAATCTTATCTGACAACGGCGCATATATCATTTGCTGTTTTTTTACTCGGGTCATGGACTCGAACCTGTCATCTATGGCGATGATTTGGTAGTGAGTGCCTTCACTTTTCACTTTTACGTCAAAAAGTTCGAGGGAGGATTTAACTAGATCTGCAACTTCTTCATTTGTCATTATTATGTTCTGCCTCTAAAAGCGTTTCGACGCCACTAAGTCTTGCAAGATCAACCAATTTACTCGGCATGTCGTGCAATAAAACGTCTATTCCATTCGCTTTTGCGTCTCGTTTGAGGTTAAGCAACCAAGCTAAACCAGCTGTATCAGCGCGATCTACTTTGGCTAGAGAGATATCTAGATGCTGAACGCCCTGCTTTTTTAAATCTCGGCCTTGAGCCATTTCGAAAAAGTTAACGTTCAGCGTCTGTTGTGTCAAGTTTTCTAGAATATGAACGGTCTTGTTAGCGCCGTCAGTTGAAATATCAATTTTCACTGTTATTTGCTTGCTCTTCACTTTGTTGAAGTTGAATCGGTTGCTCAATGCTATCACGCATAAGTGATATTGCTTCTTGAATACCGTTTTTACGAATAATCGCTTCGAATTCAGTTTGTTTGCTAGATAACAAACTAATGCCTTCGGCAATCATATCGTAAGCTTCCCACTCGTTGGTTTTTCTGTTTTTACGGACTTTAAAAGCAACTTTAATGTCTGGACGATCATCGTCTTTAATGACAGCACGTACTGTTACATCGCTTCGATCTGAAAAATCTCTACCGGGTTCAAATTCAACCGTTTGATCATCATAATAACCCATAGCTACAGCATAGCTGGTGATTAGATATTGACGAAATACACTGATAAATTCGAGCAAATCTTTTCTTTCTACTGTGTTAACGTATTTTCCAAGTACTTTATAGGCTGAAAAACGGTAATCAATAAAGGGAAGTAACTCTTCTTCCATGATCACTCTTAAACGTTCAGGATCATTCTTAATGTCCTGTTTTTCATTTTTGATTCGCTCAAAAGTAACAGAAGCTACATCTTGCACCATTTTATAGGGATCAGTTTTATCAACTTCAGCCGCGTTTGCCAGCCCAGAAACACCAACCGACAACAATAGTACAACGACCAAACTTGCCAATTGTTTATGTACTTTTATCATTAGGGTTCTCATAGCTATTCGTTTCCTTGGTTAAATAAAAACTGTCCGATTAAATCTTCCAATACTAGTGCCGACTTAGTATCCATAATTTCTTCACCTTCTGTGAGGTATGGACAATTTTCATAAGGACTAGTTTCACAAACTTTATCTTCTTCAATCATTTCCAAATCTTCTGGGAAAATAAACCCCGGCTTCAAACCAATAAACTGTTCACCCAACAAACCAGAAGTTAAGATAGATAACGAACTGGTATCAGGAAAAGTATTTGCATATTCAGTAGAAATTTCCATCTCAACCATGGGTACTAAGTCTCTTTCGTTTAAATAAATTCGACTTACACGACCGACAATAACGCCACCAACTTTCACCGATGAACGAGCTTTTAGACCACCAATGTTATCAAAGCGAGCAGTAAGTGTATAAGTTTCACCACCACCAGCCATACCTTGATTGGCAACTCTAAGCGCCAAAAGTAACGTTGCTGCTATGGCTAACGCAACAAAGATTCCGACTAATAATTCTGTTTTTCTGCTGGTCATGGCTTTCCTAACTTATTCCAAACATTAACGCTGTTAACACAAAATCTAACCCTAAAATTGTCAACGATGAGTACACTACCGTCTCAGTCGTCGCTTTACTTATTCCTTCCGATGTAGGGATACAATGGTATCCTTTATAAAGCGCTATCCAAACAACCACCAAAGCAAATACCAACGCTTTGATTACGCCGTTAACCACATCTTCATTCCATTCCACTGTAGATTGCATGATTGACCAGTAACTTCCGCTATCAACGCCTAGCCAATCGACCCCAACCAGATGGCCACCTAGTATACCTACCGCTGAAAATATCAGCGCCAGCATAGGCATACTGTAAACACCCGCCCAAAAGCGAGGTGACAATACCCGTCTAAGAGGATCTACTGCCATCATTTCTAAACTGCTTAGCTGTTCAGTGGCTTTCATCAACCCGATTTCTGCGGTAAGGGCTGAACCAGCTCTGCCTGCAAATAATAATGCAGTAACCACAGGTCCTAATTCTCTAAGCAGAGATAAAGCAACCATGGGCCCCAAACTGCCTTCTGCTCCATAACTCACCAAGATAGTGTAGCCTTGAAGCGCCATTACCATACCAATAAACAAACCTGACACTATAATAATAAGCAAGGACTGTACGCCTACCACATACATTTGGTGCACCATCAATCTGGTGTTTTTCCAGGTGGGAAAGGCAAATAATGCGCCAAACAACATCATGCTGGCGCTGCCTATAGCGGCAATGTAATCAAGTGTTCCGCGCCCTAGATTAATCAATTTTTGCATATCGAATTATTTGTTCCTTACTCACCAATTAATGCAGTACGTAAATCTTGCGCTGGATAATGAAATGGAACGGGCCCGTCCGCTTTTCCTTCCAAAAACTGTTGTACTAAATCCGAATCAGATTGGCGAATTTCATTAGGCGTACCCTCACCAATGATTTTTTTGTTCGCCAAAATATACACATAGTCAGCAATACTCAATACTTCTGTCACATCGTGCGTTACCACTATGCTGGTCAAATTAAGCGCTTTATTTAACGACTTAATCAAAGACACAAGAACCCCCATAGATATTGGGTCTTGTCCAGCAAAAGGCTCATCGTACATGATCAAATCTGGATCTAATGCGATAGCTCTTGCTAAAGCTGCTCTTCTCGCCATACCACCTGAAAGTTCACTCGGCATTAAATCATAAGCACCACGTAAACCCACAGCTTCTAACTTTAGATACACTATTGTACGTATAATATCTTCATTTAGATGAGTATGCTCGCGTAATGGAAAAGCAACATTATCAAACACCGTCATATTGGTGAAAAGAGCACCACTTTGAAACAACATGCTCATGCGCCTACGCAATTCGTAGAGTTTATGTCGGGAGACTTTATGCACATTGCTACCCTGAAAAAGCACCGAACCGCTATCTGGAGCAAGCTGACCACCAATAAGTTTTAGAAGTGTCGTCTTGCCTATTCCACTCGGCCCCATGATTGCAGTGATAGCCCCCTTTCGCACATTCAGTGAAATATCGTCATAAATCACGCGCTCTCCCCGAGAGAAGTGCATTTTATCGACGGTGACTATTGATTCTGCCATGTTGCTTGCGAAGTCCTTAAATTAATAAAAAAGGGAATCTCAAAAATCTTAACTTTTGTGCCTAGAATGAGTCTTTACTGAGAAGGAAGTTCAACATTGACTATTTTATAGACAACGTTTTGGTACCCAATGCGCTTAATCACAAAGTTTCAATATAACGCTATTTTACCTTATTTCAATGAACTAAAGTTAAAATTAATTGTTAATTTTTGTAAGAGAATGTTCGATTTTTTGAAACCATTAGGGATTTTCTAACTTGTATGTAAAAATTCGCACCCGCAATAGGGTTGAAATCAAATGAACCTAGGGATAGAAGAAATGTCAAAATTTAATCATCGTTTTTCAACTTATGCTAGTATACATACTATGTGTGCGGGTTAAAAACACCGCAAAACAATAACTAACAACGAATATTTGATTGAATTAATTTATCGAATAACCAAGCAATTCTGACACTAGAGGTCTCGTGTTACTAAACATAACTATTTTTATTATTGGATTAGCGATATTAAGCTGGAGTGCAGATCGCTTCGTTTATGGCGCCTCAGCTTTAGCAAAAAATATTGGTGTATCGCCAATGATGATAGGCTTAACTATCGTTGCTATGGGCTCATCAGCCCCAGAAATCGTAGTAAGTGCAACCTCATCCATGGTTGGAAAACCGGACACCGCAGTGGGTAACGCGTTAGGCTCCAACATTACCAATATCGCTTTGGTACTTGGTCTAACTGCGATAATTAAACCCTTGTTGGTTTCTTCAACCACACTCAAAAGAGAATTACCTGTTCTGCTACTTGTGACCTTGTTAGCCGTGTATTTCGTCGCCGACAGCCATTTAACTAGAATAGAAGGGATTGTTTTAATTACGCTTTTCGTTTTGGTCATAGCTTGCATGGGTGTCTTATCATTTAAAGTGGATAAAGGCGACCCTTTGGTAGCTGAAACGGATGCTGAAATCCCCAACAATGTACCTACATCAACCGCCGTATTTTGGGTCGTCGTAGGATTAATTTTGTTACCTACAAGTGCTAGTTTTTTAGTTGATTCAGCGGTTTATATCGCAAAATATTTTGGCATCAGTGACTTGGTTATAGGCTTAACCATTATTGCTATTGGCACGAGCTTACCAGAACTCGCAGCAAGTATTGCAGGTGTCGCTAAGGGTGAAGATGATCTTGCATTAGGCAATATTATCGGATCTAATATATTTAACATTTTGGCTGTTTTAGCTATGCCAGGTTTAATAATGCCATCTGAGTTGGATGGTTCCGCTGCCAATAGAGACTCTTTAGTCATGTTAGGGCTTACTATATTGCTATTTGTGTTTAGCTTTAAATTGCGCGGTACGAGCCAAATAAATCGAATAGAGGGAGGCGTTTTCCTTTTATTCTTCCTTGCTTATCAATATATGTTGTTTATGTAAAAATGCCATATTTAGAATCTGCTAAACGAACATTTGAAAATCAAATAGAGGCGCTTACTCACCTTTCCCAACATCTAGGAGCGCCTTTCAACCAAGCCTGTGATCTTTTACTTTCATGTGCTGGAAAAATTGTTGTCACTGGAATGGGGAAATCCGGGCATATCGCCAATAAAATTGCAGCTACGTTGGCCAGCACAGGTTCACCTGCTTTTTTTATGCACCCAGGTGAAGCTAACCATGGCGATTTTGGTATGTTGGCTGAAAATGATGTTCTTATTGCGATATCCAATAGCGGAGAAACCTCTGAACTCATAGCATTGTTACCCGCGATTAAACGCATCAAGGTGCCCATAGTCGCCATTACGAACAATCCCTCTTCAACACTGTCTAAATTTGCACAAACTACGCTGGCACTGCATGTAAAGCAAGAAGCCTGTGCGTTAGGATTAGCGCCGACTACCAGTACTACAGCAACCTTAGTTTTGGGCGATGCACTAGCTATCGCTTTGCTCGAAGCTAAAGGGTTTACGGCTGAAGACTTTGCCTTTTCTCATCCTGGTGGCGCTCTGGGTAAGCGCTTGTTATTGACAGTCGAAGATATTATGGTCGGTCCTGAAGACGTGCCCAAATCGAATCCTCAAGACCTGTTAAGTGACGCGCTGTTAGAGATATCTTCAAAAGGTTTAGGCTTAACCACAATCGTTGAAAATGACGTTATGATTGGTGTTTTCACGGACGGCGATTTAAGGCGAGCCCTGGATAAAAATATTGATATTCGAGTTGCTAACGTCAATCAAGTTATGACCGCCAAAGGCATAACAACTACCCCAGATGCACTTGCAGTGGACGCCTTAAATATTATGCAAGAGAAAAAAGTTAACGCGCTCATTGTTGTGAATGAAAATCATCAACCCGTTGGCGCACTCAACATCAATATGTTGTTGAGAGCGGGAGTAGTGTAAATGGCACAGTTTTCTAAAAACACTGTTGATACACTTTATGGCCCAGTTGATGCTGATATCTTTGCGATGTGTAAGGATATTCGACTACTTGTGCTAGATGTGGATGGAGTTCTGTCTGACGGCTTTATCTATTTGGGTAACCAAAACGAAGAATTGAAAGCCTTTAATAGCAAGGATGGTTACGGCGTAAAAGCACTTGCAAATAACGGAGTAGATATTGCTGTCATTACCGGCCGTCAGTCACAAATCGTCGAAAAAAGAATGACATCACTGCGCGCCAGATTTATTATACAAGGCGAAGAAGAAAAATATCAGGCACTACAATCATTGATGCAAACTCACGGAATTTCGCAACATGAAATAGCCAGTATAGGTGATGATGTACCAGATCTTGGTTTGTTTTCTTGTAGCGCAATTAAAGTAGCCGTAGCAGATGCTCACCCTAGTGTTAAACAGCAAGCAAACTTCGTAACCTCTCTGCCGGGCGGTAAAGGTGCTGTGAGAGAGTTTTGTGATTTAGTGTTACAATCGAAAGGGCTGCTTGATAAAATACATGGTGCTAGTATATGAACAGAATTGGCTGGAGCATAGCGTTAATATTTTCAGCTGTTATTGGTCTGTATCTAGTGATTCTTTTTGATGAAGAAGAAGCAAAAACCAAAGCGAATGAAGATTTAATCGTTGTCCCAACCTATCAAGTCGTCAATTTGAATAGTAAAATATTTGATGATAATGGTATTTTGAGTCATCAGGTAGCAGCAACCAAAATGGAGCACTACCAGCCTTTGGGATTTATGGTATTTGATAACCCGACTTACACTGTATACATGGAAACTGGTGAGCCTTGGCAAGTCACCGCTGAACAAGGTACCTTATACGAGAACAGTCGCATTCAACTAGAACGCAACGTCAAAATACTAAATCTCAATGAGCAAGAGTATGTCAAAGAAATTAATACTCAATACATTGAAATTAATTTAAATGACAAAACCTTATTATCTGACGAACCTGTTGAAATTGTTGGTGAAAATTTTAACGTTAAGAGCATTGGCATTATAGGTAATCTAGCAACTCAAAAATATGAGCTTAAACAACATGTACGCACTTTTTATTCTCCTCAAAGCTAGTGGTAAACGCTTGGTCAAATGCGTACCAGTGATCTGTCTTGGGCTTTGTCTTAGTTTTATGCTGAATGCCCAAGAGACCAGTCAAGAGCAGCAAGATAGCACTAGCTTTGATTCCATAGTGACAGATTTTCAAAAAGACATGAATATTCGCTCGGATGATCAAGAACTGGATGGTAAAGCAAAAACCTCTATTTTGATCGATAACGTGGTGATTCAACAAGGTAGTCTGGAAATCAAAGCAGACCGAGTAGAAGCCGATGCATCTAAAGGTAACGAGGTTATTACCGCCACCGGCAAACCAGCCAGCTATCGTCAAAGGCTTGAAGATGGCTCCTATGTAAGTGCGCTGGCAAATGCTATTGTATACAATGTCGCGACCAAGACCATAACTTTAACCGGCAATGCTGAGATAACCAAAGATCAATCAAAAGTAACAGCCTCTTCTATAACTTACGACATGTTAAATGATAAAATCAATGCAAGCTCTGATGGTAACAATGAAGGCAAAGTAAATACTGTTATAAGCTTTGGTGACCAAGACGAAAACGACGAAGGTGTAAATTGAGTAGTACCCTGTGTGCAAAACATTTAGCGAAATCCTATAAGTCTAGACAGGTTGTTAGAGACGTTAGTTTGGAAGTGTCCACGGGGCAGATTGTTGGTCTCTTGGGCCCTAACGGCGCAGGAAAAACCACTACCTTCTATATGATTGTCGGCCTAGTCCCGCTAGACAAAGGCGAAATTTCCATCGACCAAAATGAGCTCACTTATCAACCTATGCATGAAAGAGCCAGACATGGCATTGGTTATCTTCCCCAAGAAGCATCCATTTTTAGAAAACTTTCTGTGTTTGAAAATATCATGGCGATTTTGCAAACTAGAAAAGAGCTTAGTGCTGAGCAGCGAGAACAGAAAGCCGATGAGCTTTTAGACGATTTTAACATCAATCATATCCGAAATAATTTAGGCATGAGTTTATCCGGTGGCGAGCGCCGCAGAGTAGAAATAGCAAGAGCTTTAGCCGCAAACCCCAAGTTTATTTTATTAGATGAGCCCTTCGCAGGTGTTGATCCTATTTCTGTTAGTGATATAAAGAAAATAATTTATCAGTTGAAAGAAAGAGGGATTGGTGTCTTAATCACCGATCATAATGTAAAAGAAACCTTAGATGTGTGTGAAACTGCATACATTGTAAGCCATGGCTCTTTGATTGCTGCTGGTACAGCAGAAGAAGTATTAGCAAATCAAGAAGTTAGAGACGTTTATCTAGGAGAGCAGTTCTCTTTGTGATAAAGTGGTTAACAACTTTTTAGCGAACTTAATGAAATCGCAATTTTTAGTGGAAGTGTAAAATAGTAATGAAACCTTCGTTACAGCTTAAATTCAGTCAGCAGCTCACCATGACGCCGCAATTGCAGCAGGCAATTAAGTTATTGCAGTTATCCACTTTGGATCTTCAACAAGAAATTCAAGAAGCATTAGAATCTAACCCGCTTTTAGAACTTACCGAACACAATCCCGAGCAAGACGGCAAACAACAGCTAGATAACAATATCGACAAAAATGTTGATAACAATGGAGAAAAGCTCACTGAATCAGCTTCTGCCAGGGAAGAAACCCTTGATAGCCATGATGCCCTAGAGAAAGGTGATATTCCTGATGATTTACCCGTGGATACTTCTTGGGATGAGTATTTAGGTTCTAGTTCGGCTCCTATCAAAATGGTGGGTTCAAATCCTGACGATGATTACGTATATCAAGGTGAAACCAGCGACTCCATTCAAGACCACCTGCTTTGGCAAATTGAAATGAGTCATTTTTCAGATAACGACAAAAGTATCGCTATCGCTATCATTGATTCCATTGACGAAGCTGGCTACCTCACCGTAAGTTGTGAAGAGATTTTAGAATCGTTAGACAACGAAGAAATTGAACTTGATGAAGTTGAATGTGTATTAAAACGCATTCAACACTGTGACCCTGTAGGCTCAGGTGCCAGAAACGTACAAGAATGTTTGCTGATACAGCTAAATCAATTTCCTGTGGACACACCTTGGTTGAAAGAAGCAAGAGACTTAATTCAAGAATATTCAGACTTGCTTGGTGGTAAAGACTATCGCACCTTAATGCGAAAAACTAAATTGAAAGAGGAGCAACTGCGTGAAGTTATGAAGTTGCTTAAAACGCTAAATCCGCGACCTGGTACAGCCATTTCAACCAAAGAACCAGAATATGTCATCCCTGATGTAAATGTGTACAAAAGCAAAGGCGTGTGGATGGTTGAATTAAACAACGACGCCCTTCCTGCCCTTTCGGTCAATGACACTTACGCCAGTTTAGCGAAAACCACAAAAAACCCAACTGAGTCTCAATTTATAAAATCCCACCTGCAAGAAGCAAAGTGGTTTATAAAAAGTTTAGAATCACGAAACGAAACCTTATTAAAAGTGTCACATTGTATAGTGACAAGACAAAAAGAGTTTTTCGAAAAGGGACCTGAAAAAATGGTGCCCATGGTACTCAACGATGTAGCAGAGATGGTGGATATGCATGAATCGACAATTTCACGTGTTACCACCCAGAAATATATGCATACACCTAGAGGTATTTTCGAACTGAAATATTTCTTCTCAAGTCATGTTGCAACGGACTCTGGCGAAAACGCCTCATCTACTGCAATTAGAGCTTTGATTAAGAAATTAGTGGCTGCAGAGCCTGCGGCTAAGCCACTGAGTGATAGCAAAATTGCGCAGTTGCTCGCAGAGCAAGGAATTCAAGTTGCTCGGCGAACCATTGCAAAATACCGGGAATCGTTAAACATTCCCCCATCAAACCAACGTAAGAGTCTGATCTAAGACTTATACAACAAAAGAGGGCCTAGCATTATGCAAATTAACCTAACTGGTCATCACGTTGAAATCACTGATTCTCTTCGTAATTATGTAGATACTAAGTTTGAAAAGTTGGAACGTCATTTTGATCACATCAATAATGTTCATGTGATTTTAAATGTGGAAAAGTTGAATCAAAAAGCAGAAGCCACGTTACACTTGAACGGTGGTCAAATATTTGCTGATTCAGAGCATACCGACATGTATGCAGCCATTGACTCGCTGATAGATAAATTGGATCGACAAGTCATCAAACACAAAGAGAAACTAAAACGCCACTAAGTGTTGTATGATAATTTCAGACATAATTTCACTTGACCGCACCAAATGTGCGGTTGAGTGCCAAAGCAAAAAACGAATTTTAGAAATCATCAGCGAGATTGCGGTAAAACAAAATCCCTCACTCGATCAAGTTGATGTGCTTAATAGTTTATTAAGCCGCGAAAAAATGGGCAGCACAGGCATTGGCAACGGCATTGCAATTCCTCATGGTCGCATAAGCGGAATCGACAATGTAATGGCCATTATTGTGACCAGTGATTCAGGCATAGACTTTGATGCTATCGATAATCGCCCGGTGGATATTTTCTTCGCTATTTTAGTCCCCAAGGAACAAGCCGAAAAACACCTCGCATCTTTAGCCGCTATTGCTAGAAAATTAGGTAATAAAGATATTGTTAAAGCGATACGCAGTGCTGAAAATAAAAATCAAATAATTGCCGCATTAGCCTAACATTTCATTTCTTTGTGGTAAGCTAGGAAAAAGTTGCAACTGGCAAAGTGGACTAGCAGTAATGAAATTACTTATCATCAGTGGCCGCTCAGGGTCAGGAAAATCAATCGCGCTGCGAGCGCTCGAAGATTTGGGTTACTACTGTGTTGACAATATTCCCGTCAACCTTCTCCCAACATTAGTAAACGCCATCACCGACGAATATGACCAGGTCGCAGTGAGTATTGATGTGCGCAACCTTCCTAGAGTACAAGAAGAGGTTGGCGACGTACTTGATTACTTACCGTCTTTTTGGGAAGTCACCATAATCTTTTTAGATGCCAGTGATGACGTATTGATTAAACGTTACAGCGAGACTCGTCGTTTACATCCATTGTTTAAACTCAGTAACAGTTTGACCGAAGCTATTCAAACAGAACGAGAAATATTAGCCCCTGTTGCTGAAAGTGCAGATTTAACCATTAATACAGACCATTTGTCGGTGCATGAACTGGCTGAATTAGTCAGAGAAAGAGTACTTGGTAAAAAAACCACAGATTTAGTCATTGTATTTGAATCCTTTGGCTTTAAATATGGTTTACCCAAAGACTCAGATTATGTATTCGACGTAAGATTTCTGCCTAACCCTCATTGGGACCCCGATTTACGCCCGCTAACTGGATTAGACGGTCCTGTGGAAGTGTTTTTAGCCGGGCAACCCTTAGTGATGAAATTCATCTGGCAAGTTCAAAACTTGATCACCACTTGGCTACCACACTTAGAGCGAAATAATAGAAGTTATGTAACCATTTCTATCGGCTGTACAGGTGGTCAACATCGTTCCGTATTTGTGGCGCAATCTTTGGCTGATGCATTCAGTGCCAGTCATGGCGATGTGCAAATAAAGCACCGAGAACTAAAGCGCGTTAAGGGTGAAACTAACCCCATGAAATTGGTATAAGGATTACATATGCAGATTCGACGCAACGTCACCATTGTCAATAAACTAGGTCTGCACGCAAGAGCCGCCACTAAGTTGGTGCAACTTGCTAATCAACATCAATCACAGATCACCCTGACACAAGGCGATAATACAGCGCCTGCTGACAGTGTTCTAGCGCTCATGATGCTTGAAAGTAGTCAAGGTAAAACGGTCGAAGTTTTATGTGACGGAGATGACGCTGAAGAGGCTATGGAAGCCATAGTTTCGCTTATTCAGAATAAATTTGACGAACAAGAATAAATCTAAAGAAATCAAAGATTCACAGCACATTTTTAATAATTAATGGTATAATCTTGGAAAAATAATCAAGGGGAGATTGTATGTCTGAGACAGTAGAAGCGTTGTCAAATACGCAAGAACGACTCGACTACATATCTCAAGCCTTATCTGCTGGCGCTTTTGTTCGCGTACGCAGAGTACTCCTTGAATTACCCGCCAGTGATGTTGCTCACTTATTAGAATCTAGTCCAACCAAAACCCGTGATGACTTATGGCAATTAATTGATGCTGACTTTCATGGTGAAGTATTAGAAGAGCTTTCCGAGGATGTTCGTAACGGTATCATTTCGAAAATGATGCCTGCTAGTGTAGTGGACGCACTAGAAGACATGGACACCGATGATCTGGCAGAAACTTTAAGTACCTTGCCAGAAGACGTCTTACAATCCATTTTGGCGTCTATGGACGCTCAAGATCGTCTGCGCGCTGAGAAGGCCCTATCTTACGGCGAAGATACTGCCGGTTTCATCATGAATACCGACACCATTACGTTGCGCTCAGACGTTACCATTGACGTGGTGCTTCGCTATTTACGATTGAAATCCGAATTACCCGAAAACACAGATACACTCTATGTAGTCAGTCGACAAGACCACTTGTTAGGTACAGTGCCACTTTCTCGTTTGCTAACCACCCACCCTGACGTCACTGTCGAGGAGATAATGGATGATGAAGCTGAAGCAATCCTAGTGGATATGCCAGAGAGTGAAGTAGCCAGTATGTTCGAGCGTTACAATTGGCTTTCTGCGCCCGTTGTCGATGATGAAAATATACTCGTTGGACGTATAACCATTGATGACGTGGTCGACATTATTCGTGAAGACGCTGAACACTCCATGATGAGTATGGCCGGTCTTGATGATGAAGAAGATACCTTTGCACCAGTTGGTCAAAGTACCAAACGCCGTTCGGTATGGTTAGGCGTTAATCTACTTACCGCGTTATTGGCTGCGGCCGTGAGTGATTTGTTTGAATCTACCTTAAGCCAATTAGCCGTTTTGGCTATACTTAACACCATAGTACCAAGCATGGGCGGCGTGGCAGGAAATCAAACATTAACCTTGGTAATCCGTGGTATGGCGTTAGGCCATGTTAGCGCATCTAACTCCTTATGGTTAGTACGCAAAGAGCTTGCTATAGGCTTTTTGAACGGTTTAATTTGGGCCGTTTTAATAGCCGGAGTAATAGCCATATGGAAGCAAGATTTCGCTCTTGGTGGTGTGATTGCTTTTGCCATGATGATGAACATGTTAGCCGCAGGTTTATCTGGTGCGACCTTGCCCATCATCATGAAGAAACTAAAAATCGATCCGGCCTTAGCTGGAAGCGTCATTTTGACCACAATCACAGATGTTGTGGGGATTTTCACCTTCCTTGGTACAGCAACTTTATTCTTGGTTTAACAAGATTAAAGCTTGGTTATCTTTTAATCATCAATCTGCTGTTCGTTTAACCACTTGGATAAAACTTTTGTATCCTGCTCTATGGCCATATCGAGTTGCTCAACCCAGTCATGGACGTTTTCCCACCAAGTTGGATGGTCGCCCTGCTGTATCTGATTAGCACTTGCCTGTACACGACTAAGCCCAACTGAACCTGCAGCACCTTTAATTTTATGTGCTTGTGAGCATACTTCGTCTTTATCTTCAGCGGCTAAAGAATCTTTCAAGTGCTCCATGTACTCTGGAATTTTTTCGTTGAATACTTGCAAGCTGGTAAACACCATTGACTCGCCAATGGTATCGAGCAACATGGTCAACATTTCAGAATCAATGACTTTCGGTGAAGACTGTTTAATTTCGATTCTATCCACTACAGAATCAGGTCCATCTAATAAATCGTCTGAGGCAAACAACTCGTTGAATACTTGTATGACGCGACTTTTCTTTATAGGTTTGGCAATGACATCATCCATGCCATTTTTCAGATACTCTTCGCGGGTTTTTATTACGTTAGCCGTTAACGCAACTATAGGTGTATGTAACACCAAATCTTCTTCTAACAAGGTTCTGGCCACGTCGAAGCCTGTCATATCAGGTAATTGAATGTCGAGTAATATCAAATCAAAATCATGCTCTTTTACTTGATCAATCGCCTCCTGCCCTGTCATTGCCACACTTACATGCTGTCCTAACTTTTCAAGTAAGGCTTTGGCCACCATGACATTGAGTTCAATGTCTTCAACCAAAAGAATATTTAATCCTGATACTCTTAGTTCTTCCAAATTCATGTGAGAGGTAGATATTTTTACCGGTAGAGTAATCTCAAATACAGTACCTTTATTCAATTCACTGTTAACTTGGATACGACCACCCATTTTATCCACCATTTGCTTACAGATAGCCAATCCAATACCTGTGCCTGTGGCAGCTTGAAAATCGTCTCTTTGCACTTGGTAATACATAGCGAAAATTTTATCTAATTCGCTTTTCGCAATGCCTATTCCCGTATCCTGAATGGTAAAGGTGATGTCAGCCGTTGTATCACTCGTCATCTCTGACTTCATGGTTAAAGACACCGAACCTTTTGGGGTAAACTTCACAGCATTGTAAAGCATGTTCCATAATACTTGGCGTAAGCGAGTGCCATCAGCTTCAAAACCTACGGGCACAGGCTCAACGATTTCGTGATGGAATTTAAGATTTTTATCAACTGCCAATAACTTGATAATGCTGGCTATTTCATTGACAAAATTCTTAGTATTAACGGATTTAAGTTGAATTTCGACTTTATCTCTATCTAACTTATCAAGATCAATAATATCGTTGAAAATGTTACCCAAGGTGATGGCACTAGCATAAATGGTGCTGACCCACTCAAATTGCTCATTGCTGAGTTCTGTGTCTCTGAGCATTCGACTTAACCCAACAATGCCGTTTAAGGGAGTACGCAATTCATGGGAAATGGTGGCAATGAACTTGGTTTTATCTTGGCTAGCACGCTCGATAGCTTGTTGAGAACGCATGCGGTCGGTCATATCTCGCCCAAAAGCTAAGAGTCCTAATCGATGGCCATCGGCATCGTAAAAAGGCACTTTGCGCATTTCGTAATAGCGTTTTTTACCGTCAGCGAATCGCAACCAAAGCTCTTCTGTAATACTGGTATTTTTTTCTAATACTTCATGATCTGAAGCTACTACTTGGCTGGCTAAGTCTTCGTCATAAACCTCGTGGGGGGTTAACCCAAATAATTCCTCTTCAGTTTTACCTGTTAAGGCTTCGGCTACCTTATTACAGCCAGCAAACCGTCCCTCTTCGTTGCGGTAGTATATTAAATCAGGCGATGCGTCTATTATAGAGCGTGTGAGTGTTGAAAGGCGTCTTGCTTGTAATTCCTGATCCGATTTTTCTTTAATTTGCCTTTCTAGCTCGGTAAACATTTTTTCCCGTTCGAGCTGAGCATTTTTTCGCTGTTCAATTTCATAATTCAATTGGCGAATATTGTTTTGAAGTTCACGATTCAAAATTACATCGTGGCGGCGTAAACGTTCCAGTTGCGACACTGCTTCTTCTAAATTAATGCGCGAATGTTCTAATTGCTTAATCAATTTACTAAAGAAATAAACCAACAATGGTGCGCTTACGAGCGTTAATACAAATGCACTAATAAAGTCGGCGGTTTCAATGTCACTGCCCATCGCCGTTCTAATGATATAACTTCCAACCAATGAAAATACCAGTAGCAATAGCACAAATAGAACACTGACCTTAATGGTGCCCCATTTATCTACAAACTTTGCGAATTTGATAGCCCAGGAATTGGCTGGTTGTTTGATTAACATAACGCTTTCTACTCCAGATACAAGATCTCAAATGCTAACAAGAATTCAACTTTTAACATAGTGCTATTGAGGAAATGGAAAATTAAAAAAATCAAAGTGAATAAATATGTAGCGCATAAAGTTGTAGCGACAACTAATTTTCACAAGTAATTAACTTTGTTTCGTTTTATTTACAAAATCTTCAAATAAAACAGCATTAAAATATTATCATGCAAAACAAAAGGATAGCTATTATTCATAAAATCAATGATAATATTATACAGAGTGATAATTGATTTCTTTTGGTGAAATCGGTATTTTCAACTTCCCGCTTAGAGGAATGAATAATAATTCGATGCTTATGCATTGAGCAAAATACTCTCAGATTGCACGCTGACGACAAAATAAAAATAAAATTGTGCCTCGGACATCGTTTCCGATTGGGAATATATTGTTGCTGACAACAGCTCAACATAGTCACTAAGCTAGCTGTAACTAGGCTTGGTGGATAGGAGTATTATATGGGTTTGTATCACCAAACTGATTCTAAAGACAACTGTGGATTTGGCTTAATTGCAAACATCCATGGTAAGTCAAGTCATGAACTCGTTAAAACCGCTATTATAGGTCTTGACCGTATGCAGCATCGTGGTGGTGTTGCATCTGACGGCAAGACTGGCGACGGTTGCGGGTTATTATTGCAAAAGCCTGATAGTTTCTTTCGCAAAGTTGCAGCCGAAAACGGTTGGACCTTGAATAACAACTATGCCGTTGGCATGGTGTTTTTAAGTCAGGATGAAACGCTAGCTGAGCAAGCAAGAAAAGCACTAAACAAAGAACTGCAAAGAGAAACTCTGAATGTTATTGGCTGGCGAAAAGTGCCAGTAAATAAAGACATTTTGGGTGACTTAGCATTAGAAGGTGTGCCGCAGATTGAACAGGTGTTTGTCAACGCACCCAACGGTTGGATTTTACCTGACGTTGAACGTCGGCTATATATGGCGCGCCGTCGCGCTGAAAAAGTAGTCGCTGAAGATCCTGACTTTTATGTTGCTTGCTTATCTGCCTTTGTACATATTTATAAAGGCTTGGTAATGCCGAAAGACTTGCCTGCTTTTTATCTTGATTTAGCGGACCCAGAATTAAAATCGTCTATTTGTGTATTCCACCAACGATTCTCAACCAATACATTACCTAAATGGCCACTAGCGCAGCCATTTAGATTCTTGGCGCATAATGGTGAAATTAACACCATCAAAGGCAACCGAGAATGGGCTATTGCTCGAACAAGCAAATTTGCTACTCCGCTAATTCCAGATATGAAAGATGCTGCACCTTATGTGAATACAGAAGGCTCAGACTCTAGCTCACTAGATAACATGTTGGAATTGTTCTTGGCCGGCGGCATGGACTTATTCCGTGCTATGCGTTTATTAGTGCCACCCGCTTATCAAAACAACAAAACCATGGATCCTAAACTACGTGCATTTTATGAGTTTAACTCCATGCACATGGAACCTTGGGATGGCCCTGCAGGCATAGTAATGACCAATGGTCGTCATGTAGCCTGTAACCTTGATAGAAATGGTCTTCGCCCTGCTCGTTATGTACTCACCAATGACGGTACCATTACTTTAGCGTCAGAGATTGGCATATGGGACTATTCTCAACATGATGTGGTGGAAAAAGGACGTGTAGGTCCTGGCGAAATGTTAGCGGTAGATACTCATACTGGGAAAATTTGGCGCTCAACTGAAATTGATGAAGATTTAATGGCTCGTCATCCTTACTCAGAATGGATTGGTGAATACATTAAACGTTTAAAGCCCATCGAGGAATGCGATTCAAGTTTGATCGGCGTTCGTGCATTTGATGACGATAAAATGGCCATCATGCACAAGATGTTTAACTACAGTTATGAAGAAATTCAGCAAGTAGTCAAAGTCTTAGCGAAAGATGGACAAGAAGCTGTTGGCTCTATGGGTGATGATACCCCAATGGCAGTTTTGTCATCTCGTCATCGCACCTTGTACGATTATTTCCGTCAGCAGTTTGCTCAGGTCACCAATCCACCGATTGATCCCTTAAGAGAAAATCACGTGATGTCGCTGGCAACCTGTATCGGCCGTGAACAAAACGTGTTCAATGAAACCAGTGGTTATGCTCATCGGGTACTTTTTGAATCCCCTATTTTGGTATATACAGATTTAAAACAGCTGCGCGAGTATGATCCTAAGTATTATCATCACGAAACCATCAATCTAAACTATCCTGCTGAGGAAGATTTAGAGTCGGCCATTCGTCGAATTTGTGACGATGCTGTGATCGCGGTAAAAGAAAAAAATGCGGCTTTCTTGATTTTATCAGACCGCCATATTGAAAAAGGTAAGCTACCTATTCCTGCGGCTATGGCTGTAGGTGCGGTGCAAAAACGCCTTGTGGATGAGCATTTGCGCTGTGACGCTAATATAGTAATTGAAACAGCGTCTGCCCGTGACCCACATCATTTTGCTGTGCTTATTGGATTAGGTGCAACAGCTATATATCCATTCTTAGCCTATGAAACTATTGAGCAGTTGGTTGAAAAAGGTGACCTAGATATTTCGCCAACACAAGCCATGTTGAATTACCGCAAAGGGATAAACAAAGGCTTATATAAAATCATGTCTAAGATGGGTATCAGTACCGTTGCCAGTTATCGTAGCTCAAAACTGTTTGAAGCTATTGGTATCAGCAAAGACATCATGGACCTATGTTTTTCCGGCGTACCAAGCCGTATTCAAGGTGCAGGATTCGATGATTTCCATCAAGACCTGATTAACCTTGCTCGGGTTGCATGGTTAAAACGTAAATCTTTGGGTCATGGTGGACTATTGAAGTACGTTCACGGTGGCGAATATCACGCTTATAATCCAGATGTGGTTAAATCACTGCAAAAAGCCGTGGTTAGTGGGAACAAAGACGATTACATGGTTTATGCTGATTTGGTTAATGACAGAGCGCCTAGTCACCTTCGTGACCTTATGCGCATTAAGTTAGCTGATAAAGCGATTGATATTGACGAAGTGGAAGATGCAACCCACCTATTTCCTCGCTTTGATACAGCAGCCATGTCAATTGGTGCATTAAGCCCAGAAGCGCATGAAGCCCTAGCAATTGCGATGAACCGACTTGGCGGTCAATCAAATTCGGGTGAAGGTGGTGAAGATCCTAAACGCTTTAACACCGAGAAAAACTCCAAAATTAAACAAGTTGCTTCGGGTCGTTTTGGTGTTACGCCTCATTATTTGGTGAATGCTAAGGTAATTCAGATCAAAGTAGCACAAGGTGCTAAGCCTGGCGAAGGTGGTCAGCTACCCGGTGATAAAGTGAATAAATACATCGCTGAACTTAGATTCTCTGTACCTGGCGTAACCTTAATTTCACCACCACCGCACCATGATATTTATTCTATTGAAGATTTAGCCCAGTTGATATTTGACTTAAAAGAAGTCAACCCAACCGCCTTAATCTCAGTAAAACTGGTTTCAGAGCCTGGTGTAGGCACCATCGCAACGGGTGTGGCAAAAGCTTATGCCGATTTAATCACTATTTCTGGTTATGACGGCGGCACAGGTGCAAGCCCATTAACATCTGTTAAGTATGCGGGTAGCCCTTTTGAACTCGGCTTGGCAGAGACTCAGCAAGCATTAGTTGAAAATGGTTTACGACATAAAGTTAGAGTCCAGACTGACGGTGGCTTAAAAACTGGCTTAGATGTAATCAAAGCTGCGCTTTTAGGTGCTGAATCCTTTGGTTTCGGTACAGGCCCAATGGTAGCACTTGGCTGTAAATATCTACGAATATGTCATTTGAACAATTGCGCAACAGGTGTTGCAACTCAAGATGCCAAGCTAAGAGACGAGTATTTTATTGGCTTGCCTGAAATGGTAATGAACTACTTCAGATTTGTAGCCGAAGAAGTACGCGAAATTATGGCCGCCATGGGGATCCGCAAGTTCGACGAGCTAATTGGTCGAACGGATTTACTTGAGTTAGTCGATGGTTTAACAGCTAAGCAAACTAAATTAGATCTTTCCCCCTTATTGGAAAGACCTAAAGCGGGTTCGCATACGCAATTATTCTGTTCAGAGACCACAAATTCTCCTATTGATAAAGGTGAGTTAAACCGACAAATTTTAAAAGATGCTAAGTACGCTGTGGACAATGAAAAATCGATTAAGTTAGCTTATGAAGTGCGTAATACTCATCGCTCTATAGGTGCTACTTTATCTGGTTATATTGCGTCACTTTACGGTAACCCAGGCGTATCTGATACACCCATCGAAATTTTCCTTAAAGGTACCATAGGTCAAAGCTTCGGCGTTTGGAATGCAGGCGGCGTAGAAATGACCTTAGTCGGTGACGCCAACGATTACGTTGGTAAAGGAATGACTGGTGGTAAGCTGGTAATTCATCCACCACTTGGCGTCAGCTTTGACGCTCACAACAGTGCCATTATGGGTAACACTTGTTTGTATGGTGCTACTGGCGGAAAATTATTGGCGGCAGGTCGCGCTGGTGAACGTTTTGCAGTACGTAACTCAGGCGCAATCGCTGTGATCGAAGGCATGGGCGACAATGGCTGTGAATACATGACCGGCGGTATTGTTGCTGTATTAGGAAGTGTCGGAGTGAATTTCGGTGCCGGTATGACAGGTGGTTTCGCTTATCTGTATGATGAGTTTGACGACTTAGAGCACAGAGTGAACTTCGAGCTTGTTGAAGCATTGAACATTGATGATAAAGTTATTTTATCAGAGCATTTACGTGGCCTTATTAACGAACATTATGAGTCCACCGGCAGTGCGCATTCATTAGCGCTTTTGACTAACTTCTCAGAAGAAATCAAACGCTTTAAACTGATTAAACCAAAAACCTCTGATGTGAAAAACTTGCTCGGCCACATAAGCCGTTCCAGTGCAGAGTTAAGAATTCAGGCACAGTAAGAGGGAGAAGCAGTATTTATGGCAAAGAATGTTTATCAATTTGTGGATGTAGCCCGTATAGATCCACCTAAAAAGCCAATTGTGATGCGAAGAGAAGAGTTTGGCGAAATTTATCAGCCAATGACAGCATCGCAAGCAGAAGGTCAAGCAGACAGATGTCTGGATTGTGGTAACCCTTATTGTGAATGGAAATGCCCAGTGCACAATTATATTCCCCAGTGGCTAGCCTTAGCCAACGAAGGGAAAATTCTTGAAGCAGCAGATTTGTGTCACAAAACCAATAGCTTACCTGAAGTATGCGGCAGAGTGTGCCCCCAAGATAGATTGTGTGAAGGCGCTTGTACCCTGAACGATGATTTTGGTGCGGTAACCATTGGCAGTATCGAAAAATATATTACCGATACAGCATTTAAAATGGGCTGGCGTCCGGATATGTCTGATGTTGATTGGACAGATAAGAAAGTCGCCATAGTAGGCGCTGGACCTGCAGGTCTTGCTTGTGCTGATATTTTGGTTCGCAATGGAATAAAACCTGTCGTATTTGATAAATACGAAGAAATTGGTGGATTGCTTACCTTTGGTATTCCGTCTTTTAAGTTGGAAAAAGAGATTGTGCAATTGCGCCGTCAAATTTTCACTGAAATGGGCATTGAATTTAAGCTAAATACTGAAATCGGCAAAGATGTCGACTTTAAAGAGTTGTTAGATAACTACGACGCGGTATTTTTAGGCATGGGCACCTATACCTCGATGAAAGGTGGGTTTGCTAATGAAGAAGCACCAGGGGTTTATGATGCTTTGCCTTTCTTAATTGCCAATACACGAAAAGTGATGGGCACAGAACAAGCTGACGGCGAGTTTATCGACATGAAAGGAAAGCGTGTTGTGGTACTTGGTGGTGGTGACACAACCATGGACTGCGTGCGAACCTCTATTCGTCAAGGTGCTGATTCTGTGGTTTGTGCTTATCGTCGTGATGAAGAAAGCATGCCAGGATCACGCAGAGAAGTCATTAATGCCAAAGAAGAAGGTGTAGACTTCAAATTCAACATGCAACCTATCGATATTGCGGTGGATGAAAATGGTAAAGCCATTGGCGTTCGCATGGTGAAAACCGAAATGGGTGAACCTGATGCCGCTGGCCGAAGACGTCCAGTCGAAGTGCCTGGCTCAGCCCATGTACTAGAAGCGGATGCAGTTATTATTGCGTTTGGATTCTCTCCAAGCCCTGCAAACTGGTTTGCAGACTACGGCATTATCTTGGACGAAAAAGGTCGTGTAAGAGCGCCAGCGAACGGCAAATTTGCATTTCAAACCAGTAACCCCAAAATATTCTCTGGCGGTGATATGGTAAGAGGTTCTGATTTAGTCGTTACCGCGATTGACGAAGGTAGAAAGGCAGCTGAAGGTATACTTGATTTCTTAGAAGTCTAAACTCAACTGAAAAGTAAACGTCTTTGAAAAGTAAGTGATTTGTTGAAAGATCTAGCAAACCTTATTGATTAGAAGGCGTTTTTTTACGTCTTAATTTTAATAACTAAGATGAATTAGCAAGACCCTTAAATCATTGTAAGACCCGCTATATAGCTATAGGCTAAGGTCATAGGAAGCAATCAAGCTAATTGAATTGGCTGTTCCTTAAATACCATTGTTGAGGGGGTTTTATGCAAAGTACTAATCAAATTTCTGCGAAAGTTAAAGCACCAGGTGTTGGATTGATCAAAATGCTTAAAAGTGGTTTTGAATTTGGTAAACACTTATTACTCATTGCGCTAATTTTTATCGCCGCTAAGGTATGTGCACAAGAAGCAAAAATGCCTGAGGTTGAAACTGCCCATTGTCCGTCAGTGTTTAATGCGGTAAATATCCCCCAAGACGGCAAACTTTGTCAGGTTTTTGCCGCCGATTACCCGGCATCTATGATATTTTTTGTCCCTAAAACGCCTGAAGAAGTGGTCTCTTATTACCAGCAAAACGAATCATTTAAAAATGCAACTCAGGTTAAAGATCGATTTATGCTCCAGTCTGAAGATAAGAACACCACCCTAATTATCTCTAAAGACGGCGGCGGCACCCAAGTAGACATCTTAGTTAAAAGCCAAGCTTAATTTCTTTTCTCCCCCTGCCAGGTATTAAAAATTTAATGCTTGGCACATGGATTGCTATCCCTCCCTTGAGTGTCAATTATTTAACCTTGAGCGGAGTCATCATGGAAATCGCAATCGTTTTAATGGTATTGTTAATCACAGTTGCAGTCGTCGCGATTAAACTTAGCGATACGAGCATTACCTTTCCATTTGCATCAAAGAAACAACTATTCACAGAAGCTGAACGTCAGTTTTTACACTTAATCGAAACAGCCGTAGGCGATGAATTTCGTGTCATGTGTCGAATCAAACTTATCGATCTACTTAGTTTGAAGAACAACACGAGTAAAAAAATGGCCAACTCAGCGTTGCTACAAGCGGGTAAAAAGCATGTAGATTTTGTTTTGTGTGACCGCAAAGACTTCACCCCTGTTCTGGCGATTGATTTAGTCTATGGTCAAGGCAAAGACGGACATAAACTAAAACGAGACTATTTTGTCAGTGGCGCACTGGATACAGTTGCCATCCCTCATGCAAGAATTAAAGCGAAAGCGGGTTATACGGTAACTGAAATTCGCGAGTGTATCGAAACTAAACTCGTCCCCTTACGCAGAAAGCAAGGCAAAATTCCTTTTGGCACCTCCCAAGACAAACCTGAACTTATTAAACGCACTAACAAACCTACTCGACCATTATCTCCAAGCAGAAACGCAATTGCTGCCTAAGCTATTGCGTTTGATGCTTGAACCGCTATCATGGCGCAATAGATTCAATTAATGAGAACCTTACCTACATGAAAATTGCGATTATTGGCGCCATGCAAGAGGAAGTCGCCTTATTGAAAAGTCAATTGGCTAACCCTCAACCTCAGGATCTTTTTGACTTTGACTTGGTCTCCGGAGACTATGGAAAACATCAGGTATTACTAATTCAAAGCGGTATTGGCAAAGTTGCATCTAGCGTTGCTTGCGCCCTTATCATTCAGAAATTTGCCCCTGATTTGGTAATCAACACTGGCTCTGCGGGTGGATTTGACCCCGATTTGAATGTGGGAGATGTGGTCATCGCCGATGCCTTAGTCCATCATGACGTTGATGTTACCCATTTTGGCTATGCCCTTGGACAAGTCCCCTCAATGCCAGCGCAATATGTTACCCAAGCTGAAATTAGCCAGTTGGCGTTTAATGCAGCCAACGATTTGCCAGATATCAAAGTAAAAACCGGGTTAATTTGTAGTGGTGACAGTTTTATTGGCAGTGATGAACAAGCGCTACTAATAAAAGAAAAGTTTCCAGCAATGAAGGCCGTAGAAATGGAAGGCGCTGCAATAGCCCAATGTTGTCACATGTTAAATACGCCTATAGTAGTGATCAGAAGCTTATCTGATATTGCGGGTAAAACCTCGACCGTTTCATTTGAACAGTATTTAGAAAAAGCCGCTAAGAATTCAGCGACGCTAGTAATGAAAATGCTCGAAAAGATAGAAGCTTAATGATATCTGAAAGCCTTAATATTCCTCAAGCCTTCATACCTTTAATCATTCTTCTAATAGCGCTCCTTCTGGAGCGTTTTTTTCCTTTACCGCCAAAGGTAGATCCCTTAAGTATTTGGCGACTGCTTTGTCTTCGCATTGGGCAAAAGGTCATGCCGCGACACGAAGATAGCACCCAGTTTTATATTTCAGGCAGCCTCGCCTTTATCGTGTTGGCATTGCCGTTTCTGATTATCTTATACCTGATATATGAACTGGCTTATTACCAATCTCTTATTGATATCATGTTGTTGTATCTATCTTTGCAATTTAGCCATATAGACCAGTGGCGGAAAAAAATCGCCATTGCACTGCAAAATAATAAGAAACAACTCGCCAGACAAACCCTTGATAAACTGGTGCAGCGAGAAACCGAGAAGTTATCTGACGTAGGTATATGCAAGGCGCTCATTGAAACCTATGTGTTGCGAATTTTTTACCAACAGTATGTGGTCATGTTTTGCTTCCTGGTTCTAGGGCCCATTGGCGCTTTTTGCTATCGATTAGTGTATGAAGCAAGTCATGCATGGAATATTAAAAAAAATACTTACACTGCTTTTGGTAAGCCCGCATTCTTTGTCACTCAAATAATCCAGTATTTTCCTGTTAAACTCTCATTAGTGCCTTTGTCATTGCTAGCATTAACCTCGTCCGGTTTAAAAGCGGTAATAACATTTTGGTTTAGTGCAAAAGCTTGGAGCTTCGGTGGCGTAAGTATTTTATTTTCAATGGGACTGGCGCTAAATCGACATCTAAGCGGCGCGGTTTTCCGAGATGGCATTAAATATCGTCGCTCAAAATTTATCGGCGCATCAGAACCTAATGTAGAAGACATCCAAAGGGTTGTAACCCTCTGCCACCTAAACACTATTATGTTATTCTTAATGCTTGCCATGTCTGTTTGGCTAATTGGATATTAAACAAGGATTTTTCATCGGTGTTTTCAGTTTTTCTCCATCGCTTATTGATTTGGACTTTTATATGCTTAGGCTTTAGTTCTAAGCTTTATGCTTCCAACGAAACTCAAAGAATAGTGACCTTGTCACCCCATTTGGCTGAAATTGTGTTTGAACTGGATAAATCTGACGCTTTAGTTGCTGTCAGCGCCTATAGCGACTATCCAAAAAGTTTGTTGAATTTGCCCCAGGTCGCAGGTTATCAAGGTGCTGATATCGCCGAAATAGTACGATTAGCCCCCACCCATGTCCTGGTATGGCAAGGCGGCAATAAAAGTGCGGATATTGCCAAACTTGAATCTTTGGGATTGAATGTTTATCAGTCCTCGATATTAACCATCGATAATTTGTTCTCGGAAATTAACCAAATTGGTAAATTTATAGAGGCAAAAGATAAGGCTAGGGCTTTAACCTCTAAGCTTAAAAAGGCATTAGCTGGAGTAGACACCCCATCATCCCCAGTGTCGGCAGTTTATTACCTAAATACCTCCCCGCTTGTAGGATTAGGCAGTGATCCATGGCTAAATAGTCTGTTATCTACCTGCAATATTCAAAATCTGTTTCAAGAATCCTCAAGTCCTTATCCACAGTTGTCCTTGTCTGAAATTTTGCGTCGGCAACCGCAACTATTACTTGCTGCTGATGGTCGTGATAAAGCCTTTCACCAATCGTTTTGGTCTGATCATGCAAGTTATTTGAAATCTTCTATAATCATTTTAAATCCTGACGAAATGCACCGATTTACGCCTAGAGCCGTATATGCAACTATCAATCTATGTGCTTCGATCATCGACCAAGGACAATATAAAAATGAAAATTGATACCTATATGCATCGTTTACCCCTATTCTTCTTAATCCTGTTTAGTGTACTTCTGTCCGGGGCCGCTTCCGCCAAGGATGTTAAAGATGTAGATCCCGTTAGCTTTCAAAAAATGGAAAAATCATCTTTGCTTATCGTAGATGTAAGAACGCCTGAAGAATACGCAGAAGGTCATGTCCCAGGTGCCGTAAATATTCCTTTAGGGACTATTCAGAACGACATTTCAATGTTTGAAGATAAGGATAAACCCATTTTGATGTATTGCCGTTCGGGTAAACGTGCAGGCAAGGCGCTGGATATTTTGCAACAAAATGGTTTCAGTGATTTGTACCACCTAGACGGGGATATGCAAGGCTGGATTAAAGCGGATATGCCAGTGGCTATGCCTGCTAAAACACAGGCAAGCCAATAACTATTACTTCAAGGTTACTTTGGCAAATTTACGTTTACCCACCTGATAAACCGCAGTAGAGCTTTCGGTTAGGCGCAGTTTAGTATCAGAGATTTTTTCTCCGTCAACTTTAACAGCGCCTTGTTTAATCATTCGCATAGCATCAGAAGTTGAGGCTACTAAATCAGCTTCTTTTAACAAATTCGCTATGCCAATACCGCCATCTTCTAGTGCCACTGTAACTTCTGGCATGTCATCAGGTATGGCGTTTTTCTGGAAACGCTGAATGAAATCTTCATGGGCTTTTTGGGCAGCGTCATCATCATGAAAACGAGCAATAAGCTCTTTTGCTAGTTCGATTTTTACATCTCGTGGATTAGTACCATCAGCTACTTTCTGCTTCAGTTGCGCTATTTCTTCAAGAGGTCTGAAACTTAACAGATCATAGTAGCGCCACATTAACTCGTCTGAAATAGACATCACTTTACCAAACATGTCATTTGGCGCATCGGTAATGCCGATATAATTATTCAAAGACTTTGACATCTTTTGGACGCCATCTAAACCTTCTAATAATGGCATCATCAATACCGTTTGCTGAGATTGCCCTTGAGATTTTTGTAATTCTCTTCCCATGAGAAGGTTAAAGCGCTGATCCGTTCCACCGAGCTCTACGTCAGCTTCTAAAGCAACCGAGTCCCAACCTTGCACTAACGGGTATAAAAATTCATGAATCGCAATTGGCTGTCCATTGGCATAGCGCTTTTTAAAGTCGTCACGCTCTAACATTCTAGCTACGGTTTGACTTGCCGCTAATTTAATCATGCCAGACGCGCCTAATTTTTCCATCCACTCGGAATTAAAGCGAATTGTGGTTTTTTCAGGTTCAAGAATTTTAAATACCTGCTCCTGATAAGTTTTAGCATTTTCTAGCACTTGTTCTCTAGTCAATGGCTTTCTTGTGACATTTTTACCTGTGGGATCGCCGATTAACCCAGTAAAGTCACCAATCAAAAAGATAACTTCGTGCCCAAGTTGTTGAAAAGTTCTCAGTTTATTAATAAGTACCGTATGGCCCAAATGTAAATCAGGTGCAGTAGGATCAAACCCAGCTTTGATTTTTAGCGGTTTATTTGTTTTTAGCCGTTCAATGAGTTCTTCTTCTATTAAAATCTCGTCTGAACCGCGCTTAATTTCAGCGAAAGCTGACTCCCAACTGCTCATTAATGTTTTCCTACTAGTGTTATTTTGTGTGTGACGTTTATTCTTAAGTGATTTATTTCATTAACAGAATGCGATTTTATATAACTTTTTAATGCTTATTAATGCTAAGGTCGATAATACATTAATGGTAGTACTGAACCTTTGTACTGGAAATTAGACTAAAAGCATTATATTCTGCTCAATGTTGTCGCTATTTTACGAGCCTATGATACACAATACAATAAAACAAATGCCAAAAGCTCATCGCGTTACCCTAGCGTCCATAATCGTTTTGATGCTAGTGCTACTCATTGTACCGACAGATGAAGTAAAAGCCTCGCGAAATATTCAAGTTATGGTACTGCAACCTGGTATCCAGTACGACCTGCCTGTACCAAAGTTAGTCAGTACTTCAGAAGTTCATCCTTCGTTATTTGAAGCTGAAGATTTTATCACTCACAAGGTGAGAAACGGCGATACAATTGCTCAAATTTTTTCTAAACATAAGCTTTCACCACAATTGACGTATCGAGTAAGTAAACTTGAAAACTTCAATCAAACATTAAAAAAGATTAAGCCGGGCGATGTGCTTTATTTACAATTGGATGAAGCTGGTCAATTAGCGTCTTTAAAATACCCTTTATCGTCCACTGAAACATTAGAAATTACCCAGCAAGATGACAAGCTGGTAAGTTCAGTAAGTACCAAGCAGGTCGAAAAACTGATTAATTTTGCTCAAGGCACTATTACCAGTAGTTTTTGGAATGCAGGCATGTCTGCAGGCTTAACTGATAACCAAATTATGCGCTTAGCGGGCATTTTTGGTTGGGATATCGACTTCGCTCAAGAAATTCGGTCTGGTGATTCATTCAATATGGCGTTCGAGGAACTCTATGTTGACGGTGAATTTATTGGGTACGGTGATATCTTGGCTGCAGAATTTGTTAACCAAGGCGAAGCCTTTACGGCGATTCGCTATACCGATGGGAATTACTACACCCCTGAAGGTCGAAGTATGCGCAAAAGCTTTCTTCGTGCGCCTATTAACTTTAGATATGTAAGTTCTAATTTTAATCCTAAACGTTTCCACCCTGTGCAAAAACGTATCAAACCCCATCGTGGCGTTGACTATGTTGCGCCGACAGGAACGCCTGTAGTTGCCGCTGGAGATGGTAAAGTAACGGAATCAGGCTATAACAAATTCAATGGTAATTATGTGTTTATCCAACATGGTGAGCGCTATACCACCAAGTATTTGCATCTTAAACGCAAATCAGTAAAACGCGGACAATGGGTAAAACAAGGACAAACCGTTGGTACTTTGGGAAGTTCAGGCATGGTGACTGGTGCCCATCTGCATTATGAATTCTTAGTAGATGGCGTACATCGCAACCCTAGAACAGTCTCGTTACCAAAAGCTAAACCTATTGATGCTAAAGAAAAATCGGCATTCATGCTGATTGCTCAAGAACATACCGCTATGCTGGAAAACAATAAACGGATTATGCTTGCAATGCGTTAAGCCAATCACAGTGGCGTTAAGCCGCCACTGAAGACATGGTTTTTGGGTCAGGTTGAACGGGTTTAGGAAAGTCTGGTAAATAAAGACTTAAATTTTCTAAACAGTCAATCCAAGCAAATTGTTGTTGCAACATATCTGACTTTTGGCGAAACCCTTTTTGCGACAATAGAAACTTAGTGTTGTCATTGTGGGTATTTTCTAAGCATACTTCTACCATAGAAATATCATTGGTATCTTCCCAGCGCCAAGTAAAACTAATCTTCTGATTAGGAATGACTTCTTGATAAGCGCCAAAGACGGTTTGTTGAAACCCATCTTCGCTTTCTAAATGTAATCTAAAATGCTCTCCCGGTAGCACTTGCCCGACAAATTGGGTAGCCACCAAATTATTGGGAGCGCACCATTTTTTAATCAGCGTAGGATTTACAAACGCTTGATAGATTGATTGAATATCTGCGTTTAATGAGCCTTTAAGGGTAAACTCGTACATTCTACAGCTACTCCAGTAATTGATTCTGTTTGGCTATCATCTACATGTAAATGACAACCCTTTGGATGTCTCATAGCCAATTTAGCCACGAGATAAAAGTCCTATTGCATTAAGTATTGGGTCATTCCTTGATTGAAATGACGTAGCCAATGCCCACTTAATTGACCTTTATAATCCCTATTAAGTGCAATTACCGCATCCTTCGGTGAAAGTGGTTCCTCACCATTTTGTGACTTGTTGGTTAAATTGTCGTAGCGATCGAGTATTGCTAATAATTTAGCACCCTCACAAATTTCATCTCCTTTAATACCCAAAGGATATCCACTACCATCTATATTTTCGTGATGTTGCATCACGATTTTTCTTGCCATATCCCATTCTTTCAAATGTTCAATTAGACGAGTACTTTTGTATACATGAGAGCGCAGAAGATTGGATTCCAATGCCGATAATTTACCTTGTTTACTGACCACTTCATGTGGCATAAATGCCATGCCGAAGTCATGGACGTAACAAGCCACAGCCAACTGTTCTTCTGGCAATGGATTGTCACTTAATCCATTAATATAGAATGCTAAGATGGCAAGACGGTCGCCGCGACCTTCTTTGTATCCAGCTCTTTTTTCAATTGGTCGCATAAGTTCGCGGAAAAACAGCAGATCAACCTGTTTTTCTGCTGATAGATTCTTGGGAATACCCGTTTTAGCAAGTTGCACTTGTGGCACGTCATCTTCTTTATGACATAGCTTATTCAGTGCTTTTTTAAGTAGCTGTTCGTGATCTTCTCTATTCCCACCATTGATTTGTTTGATAACTTCAATGGTTGCATCTATAGCTTCTTTATCATATTCAGCACTGCCCGTGCTGATACAGGTTTCAACGAACTTACTAACAGTGTCTAGTAACTTTAGGACGAGATCACTTAATTGACTTGAATAATCGGCCTCGCCTTTTCGCATCAAGTCTAAAATATCTTCTAAATGTTGCAATACCTGTATCATAGGGATAAAACCCACGAGGCCCAAATCGCCTTTTATGGTATGCACAGAACGGAACAAAGCCCGTTGTAACTCATTGTCGTTTGGTGTTAATTCAAGTTCAACTAAGTATTGTTCACTGGCTTCATACAGCTCAACAATTTCTTCGCGTAAATCATGAAGAATATCACCATCAATATCATCTGGAGTAAATACAGCCATAATGCCTATTGTGTTATTTGCTTAGGTAAAATTATATCGACCAATTACAGAATTAATTTACACTTACTCTATGACTTTAAATGCAGTCAGGTATAATCGTGCGAATTTATATTTATCTGGGAAATTTAGTGTTAGCCGCCGCTCGATTTGTTGTACTGCTTGTCTATTTTATTTTAATTAATACTGGGTTATTGCTGGTGTTTATCCTGCGCCCAATGCATAAAAATAACGTGTATTTAGGCGGGCAAGTGTATTCAACTATGGCCAAAATTATGGGTATTTCACTTGAAGTAAGAGCTACAGATAAATTAGATTTTAAAAAATCCTATCTTTACATTGCCAATCATCAAAACAGTTATGACTTAATGACAGTTGCTGCAGCTGCTAGGCCCGGCGTAGTAACTATTGGTAAGAAGAGCCTAAAATGGATACCGGTCTTCGGGCTAATTTATTGGTTATCCGGCAATATAATGATCGATCGAAAAAACACATCGCGAGCCAAAGACACCTTAGATATTACAGCAGAAAAAGTAAAAAGAAGCGGCTTATCGATTTTCATGTTCCCAGAAGGTACTCGTAGCAGAGGTCGCGGGATATTGCCATTTAAAACAGGGGCTTTTCGATTAGCTCAGCAAACTAAGCAACCGATAGTACCCGTTATTTGCAGTGATTTAAGCCAGATAAAAATGAACAAATGGGACAATGGTGTGGTGCTAGTGAGCATTTTAGATCCCATCGAAATGGAGGGACAACAAAACCCTCGTCAAATGGCGAACTATTTTGAAGAATTAATGAAAATCAAGTATAAAGAATTAAACGACGAAATCAGCCAAATGACAAGTGAGGTTTAAGTGTCTGACGAATTACAAGATTGGTTTGCCTTTAATGAAGAAACCATCAATGCTCTTATTGAAGATGGTACAGACAGTAATAAACCCCATCAAATAGAACATCATTTTGCTAGCCAAGATTTTGATAGATTAGAGAAAGCAGCTGTCGATGTGTTCAAATTAGGTTTTGAAGTTGGCGATGCCGAAGAACTCGTCCTTGATGATGGCGGTGTACTGTTTTGTTTTGACGCCGTTGTCGAAAAAAAATTGGATGTTGCAACCTTTAATACCGATACAGAAAAATTAGTTGCCGTAGCTTCTAAGCACAAGGTGCATTACGACGGTTGGGGTACATATTTTATAGAAAAACTGGATGCTTAATTCCGTTCTTTTTGGTTTATAAGGTAGTGTAGTTTTGCCAAACAGTGATTTAATTAAAAAAGTAACTTTTTTAATAGCTGATGATATGGAATCATTGCGCAGCGTTATTGTAAGTTGTTTGCGCAAACTCGGAGCAGAAAAAATTCTTCAGTGCCGAGACGGCTATGATGCTTGGAATCTACTTACCAGTAAGAATATTGATATAATTATCAGCGATTGGGATATGCCCAAACTTAATGGGCTTGAGTTGCTAAAAAAGGTCAGAGGTTCAACCGAACATAAAGCAACGCCGTTTCTGTTAGTAACCTCTTCAACCGAAAAATCTAGAGTGAAGCAGGCTTTATCTCATGGCGTTGATGATTACCTTGCCAAACCTTTTACCCCAAAAGACTTAGACTATCGTGTCATAAAGTTATTAGATAAACACAAACGAAGACAAACCATCGAATAAAGTGTGCTTGAGTATGAAACTCAAGCACACTGCCCAATTTAAACCGGTACAACACATAAATCAGAGAAGGGTGGGCAAGATTCTTCGCCTATTCTGATATATTCAACCACTGTGCCATACTGATTGGAATACTCCACCCTAAACAAACCATAATTTTCTCCAGCCATTTGTACTTGAGGTTCCAGCAGATTAATAGTTTGTACTTCACCTATGAATTGCCCTTCTGCGTTTATATCTTCCCCAAGAAAATATACTCTTACAGAATCAGCCCCCTCAAGATTATCCCAGCCGATGATAGTTTCGAAAGTTGTTTCGCTAAAATATCCGTAGGTGTAACCTAAAATCGGCGGGCTTTCATGTAAATAATTGATGGTTTGAGTTTGTTCATCACCGCCAAATTCATTGCTTACATGTGCGGTAATATCAGCAGGAGTAGCCAGTTCTGGAGTATAATCAAATTCAACGTATATACTTGAACCCAAAATATAAGGTTCCTCAAAAATTTCTGAAGTAAATAACGCGGTGTCCGCGCCAAGGAAGTAGGCGCCAATATAGACAATATTGCTTGTTATTTCGTAAAGATTATTCGCGTTTCGTGTAAATACAGGTTCTATCTGAAAATCCATGTGCTTAATTTCAGCAGGAGCATCACCAAGGTTAATAAGGGCACTCACTTCATCCTGATTTGTACACATGAAATTGGTGTCACCTTGCAAACCACTCTGGAGTCCTATTACGGTTGCGTTGATCGGCATTCCACGGAGAATTGGATGAGTCAATGTTGACCCATCATAATCCCAGATTCTAGGTCTTGAAGAACTGGGCATGGAGCCAAAGAAATAACGCAAAATATAAAGGTACTGCTCACCTGGCTCGGCGCCTAATAAATCGATATTGACCACACAGGTTCTGTTTTGGAAATTGTTACCATTACCGACACCGCTACCACCGCCGCCACCAGAACCTAATCCAGGAGGATTGATATCGGCATTAAAAGAGGTGAAGTGTGAGGTGGTGCCTTGTAGCGCTAACCCGTTAGGTGCTAGTGCATCGGCGACAACAGTTCCTAGACTTTCGTACATCCAAATTCCGGTATCCTCATCTAGATACCAAACAGGCATAGTATCGCCTTCAACCAAAGGTTGATCATCGATACGTTGGGTGGCAAACAAAGGCAACTTAAGATCAGCAGTCGCCCCGTCGGCAAGTTGTAATATCTCACCATTTTGCTCAAAGGTAATATCTACCACCCCATAGCTGAAGAGCTGATCTAAGTCTTCAACACCTTCTTGCCCACCCCAAAAGCTACCAGGAAAGGCGTTGAGTTCAATGATATCGCCAGTATCAATGGTAGTAATATAGGCCTCAACAGTACCTGTAACAATTTCATTTTGGCTATTTACCAATGCCATATCAGGAAGAGTTACAGAAGTGCCATCTTCACCAACAAGCTCTTTACCAAGAGCTGGGTCAAATAATATCGGTGGATTTTTCTGAATTAGGGTAATGGGTACACTTTTATCTACCAAAGCACCAATTTCATATTGAATTTTGGTCAGATACCCAGACTTAATTATCTGAAATATTCCTTCTGTCTCAGAGGGTCGCAACGCAATTTGCATCCCAGTATCTGTCATTTCTTGATTTTCGATTTGAAAATCATCAGAGGTGACAGTGTAATCATCCAATAATAGTCCCTTTTCATCGACGACAGAAAAGGTTAACAAAATATCAGCGGCGGCAACTGTCACTATGTCTGACTTTGTTAGGCTATTATTACCGTCAGCACTTTCTACATAGAGGCTGACACTGTATGTGCCAGGTTCTGTATACACTACCTCTGGATTTTCTAAATTACTTGTCTGTCCGTCACCAAAATCCCAATCCCATCGTGTAATAGGCGAGCTACCTGGCGTTGAGGTACTGGTAAAAGTGATCGTCAGCGGAGACTTCCCTGCTTCCACAGACTGGGTAAAACTCGCAACCGGTGCGGTTACTTCATCAGGTATTTCTTCCTCTGGTAACTCGAAATCATCTTTGTTCAACCAACCACAGCTGGTTAAACTGAAAACAACGAGGAAAATCCCTAACATTCGAACCTTGTCGGTAAATCGGGTAATAATTCGTAAAGCAGTGCTTTGTGTGTTAAGTGTTTCAAATATCATAGTTTCAGTCCTTTGTAGTATTACAAAGGAAACTTTATACTAACAAGCTTGTTTACGGCTTGAAACTACTTTGAATTTTTTTGAATTTATTTGAATTATTTATAAATCAACAGGTTAGAAGTTATGATAATGGATGAAGAAAAGCTTTTCTTAAAGTAAAAATGTACCAGTATTTAACTAATCAGCCACTTTTATCTGGTTTCGCCCATCTCTTTTTCCTGCATATAGCGCTTGATCTGCGCGTTTGAAACTGGTTTTAAAATCTTCATCATTGGACATTTGTGCAACACCTATAGTCACCGTCACTTTTAGACGTCTGTTGCCAGCAAATTCACTGGAAGCGATAAACAAGCGTAAATTGTCAGCGAAATTTTTAATGTTCATATTTTCATGCTTTTCAAATATGACCACAAACTCTTCGCCACCCCAACGAGTGACTAGATCCCCTGCTCTTGTTTTTTGTTGGATCAAAACCCCGAGCTCTTCTAGCACCCTATCCCCAACATCGTGGCCGTACTTATCATTTATGGATTTAAAAAAGTCTACATCTATAACCAAAATGCCGTAATTACCACGGGTCTTATTGCGATCAATTACAGAAAGAGATTGAGCCAAACCATCACGATTTCTAAGACCGGTAAGCAGATCTGTTTCAGACTTAGTTTTGTACTTTTCGCTTTGTTTGGCTAAGTGATTTAACTTTTGCTCGTCTTCATTAATCCGCGACAGCATGGTGTAATATCGCCAAATACCTTCAATGATGAACAAAAAAGCCCAGAACAGTAGCAAACCTACAAACATTGATTCCTTACTAAAATAGACCCCCTCACCGACTATACTTTTCAATTGAAAAGTTTCAGGTGTAAAAGTGTAAGGATGTGCCATTGTTATACCTAGGGATATAACGTCGTTTTTCTGTGGATGAGCTTTGCTTGGCGGGATAGAATACATATTGATCCACCAATCTGGAATCCTAAAGTCTTTTAAATATACTTTTATCGGCCCGTTTAAATCTTTGATCTGCAAGGTTACTGATTGGCTTTTTGCTATCTGTTCAGCAGAATCTCTCCATGAGGTATCAAACTTGCTCACCATACTGATACCTATGTTTTCTGACTCTCCTTTATAATCAATATCAATTAGCAAATACTGAAAATCTGAAAAATCTTTCAATAAGTCTACTTGATCCCACCATGTAACAGTGCCCCCGCAATACTCCGCGTTGTCGGTTTCCACTATGTTACATTCGATGATATTGGCTTGTTGATCAATCCAATTGGCACTGCTAGCTCCACCAATTTCACCGTCACTAAACTTGTTTAAAGTTGCATCAGGCGCTGGAAATAACTGGGTGCTTCGAAGAGGTATAAAGTCGTAGCCAATAACGAGAATAAATGACATTGCGAACAACACCATTTTTATTATTGTGAATGTACTTATTTCGACCTTTAAGAATTTCAAGATTTTACAATTCCTTTACTATCTACCCCAATGCAAGAAACCGATAGATTTGACAAATTTATTATACTTAAGAATAAATCGACGTAAAACCAGATAGTTTTAGTCTAAGTTAGGCAATTTGCTATTATTTTTCAGTTTTAGGTATGCTCAAAAATAACCGTTTTATATGGTTAAATTTGTTAAAAATGATTAACAAATTAATATTTATGCGAAAATTTTGGCGATTTACTTATCAATTTTTATATCCGTTTAAGCGACTGAGTGATATTTCAAACGGGAATATAATTAAAAAAGATAAAGGCAAAAATAAAAAAAAGCACCATAAGGTGCTTTTGATAGGCTTTAGTGAAAACTAAATATTTTTGATTTTTTCAATTTGCTCACTAATTTTAGCAAACTGAGATTCAAAATCCTGAAGCTTTTCGCGTTCTTTTTGAATAACGTCTTCAGGTGCTTTAGCCACAAAGTTCTGATTATTCAGCTTTCCTTGGACTCGTTGCATGTCTTTTTCAAGCTTTTCAATATTTCTGGTAAGGCGCTTCAACTCAGCGTCTTTATCGATTAAGCCTGCCATGGGGATCATAAGTTCCATCTCACCCACTAAAGTAGTTGCTGACGCAGGTGCTTCTTGGTCACTCTCTAACAAGCTGATGTCTTCTAATTTTGCTAAGTTCTGAAGGAAACCTAATGTCTCATCTAGCCAAACTTTGTCTTGTTCTGACGCGTTTTTTAACAGCACTTGTAACTTTTTCGAGGGTGCTATGTCCATTTCCCCGCGAATATTGCGTACACCAATGATAAAGGTTTTAACCCATTCAATGACTTGTTCAGACGCTAAATCAATTTTGCTGGCCTCTACTTGAGGGAAACTGGCTAACATGATGCTGCTTAGGTCATCTTTACAGGCTGAAAGCGGTTGTACTCGCTTCCAGATTTCATCTGTAATGTAAGGCATAAACGGATGTAGTAAGCGCATTAAGTGCTCAAGCACGTTTATCAGAGTATGGCGTGTACCTCGCTTTTCTGCATCGCTGCTTTGCTCTGAATTTAACACGGGTTTACTCAATTCTAAATACCAATCACAAAATTGATTCCAAGTGAATTCATATAGACTTTGCGCAGCAAGATCGAATCTGTAATCTGCAAGATGTTTCTCGAAGGTAGCCAAAGTATCTTGAAAACGGCTCCAAATCCATTTGTCAAAAATACTTAACTGCAACTCACCACCATCTCTGCCGGTATCATGCTCTTCGCAATTCATTAATACAAAACGCGATGCGTTCCATATTTTGTTGCAGAAGTTACGATAGCCTTCAACACGATTCATACTAAAATTAATGTCGCGATTATTTGAAGCTAAAGCTGCAAAGGTAAATCGCAGAGCGTCTGTACCATAGGCATTAATGCCTTCAGCGAATTGCTTTCTTGTAGCCTTTTCTATTTTTGCCGCAAATTGAGGTTGCATCATGCCCGAAGTCCGTTTTTGCACTAGGGCTTCAAGCTCGATGCCGTCAATCAAATCAATAGGGTCTAATACGTTGCCTTTTGATTTAGACATTTTATCGCCATTCTCGTCACGAATGAGACCCGTAATATAAATATCTTTAAAAGGGATTTTACCGGTGAACTTTTTGGTCATCATGATCATTCTGGCAACCCAGAAGAAAATAATGTCAAAGCCTGTCACCAATACTGAACTGGGCACAAATGTGTCAAGTTCTGGTGTTTGTTCTGGCCACCCCATGGTGGCAAAGGGCCACAACGCAGAAGAGAACCAAGTATCTAGCACATCATCATCTTGTTTCAGAATAACCTGGTCTGAAAGGTTATGCTTTTCTCGAACACTGGCTTCGTCTTTACCAACATAAACTTGACCATTCTCGTCGTAGAACGCAGGGATTCGATGTCCCCACCATAGTTGGCGAGAAATACACCAGTCTTGGATATTGTTCATCCACTGGAAGTAAGTTTTTGACCAATTTTCAGGTACGAAGCGAATTTCACCTGATTCCACTGCGTCTATTGCAGGTTTAGCCAAGGTTTCTACTGCAACATACCATTGGTCGGTTAAGTAAGGTTCTATGACCACACCGCTTCTATCGCCGCGCGGTACTTTCAATTTGTGAGGATTAATGTTTACTAGAAAACCCTCGGCTTCTAAGCGCTCAACGATTTTCTTTCTCGCCTCAAATCTATCTAAGCCTTGAAATTCCTCTGGTGCATTTTGGTTTATTTTAGCTTCGTTGGTCAGCACGTTGATCATGGGTAAATTATGTCTTTTACCCATATCGTAGTCGTTAAAATCATGGGCAGGTGTGATTTTAACGCAACCTGTACCGAATTCAGGATCAACATAATCATCGGCAATTATCGGTATTTCGCGGCCCGTAATGGGTAGGCGAATAGTTTTACCCACTAGCGCACTGTATCTTTCATCTTCAGGATGAACGGCAACAGCTGTATCTCCAAGCATAGTTTCAGGACGCGTTGTTGCTACTTCAATGTGGCCGCTGCCGTCAGCGAGAGGATAGCGCACATGCCACATGAAGCCATCTTCTTCTTCATTAACCACTTCAAGATCCGATACCGCTGTTAGCAACGCAGGATCCCAATTAACCAAACGCTTTCCTCGGTAAATCAAGCCTTCATCGTACAATTGAATAAATACTTCTTGTACTGCGTTTGAAAGGTTGTCATCCATGGTAAAGACTTCTCTGTCCCAATCGGGCGAGGTACCTAAACGGCGCATTTGTTGAGTAATATTGCCACCGGATTCTTGTTTCCACTCCCAGATGCGTTCAATGAATTTTTCGCGACCTAGATCGTGTCTGGTAAGTTGTTGAGCATTTAATTGACGTTCAACCACCATTTGAGTCGCTATACCGGCATGATCAGTACCGCATTGCCACAAGGTGTTGTCACCTTTCATTCGATGATAACGAATTAACGCATCCATAATGGTATGTTGAAACGCATGCCCCATATGAAGACTGCCTGTGACATTTGGTGGCGGCAATAAAATGCAATAAGGCTCACCTTGTCCACTAGGACGAAACATACCTTGAGATTCCCAATGTTGATAACAGGCTTTCTCAATTTGACTTGGATTAAAGGTCTTTTCCATCAATCATTCTCTTACTATTTAATATTGCTGATTAGCCAGCAAACTACTCATTAAACTATTTATTATTCGTTAGGAAATTCTTACGCTGAGAGCTTTTCAAACACCATTTCACAACCGGCTTGCTTATAGCTTGCATAACGTTTTCTAGCAGCACTTTTTTGTTCTTCATCCACCGGCACAAAATCAAAAATTTCACCCAGCGACTGAAAATTATCCAAATACTCAAAAGACAAATTAATAACCAATCGTTTATTGCGGATTCGGGTGCCAGATTTCAATTTGTCTAACGTCAAAATTTCAACTGGCGCAGGTTTATCGTCACCTTCACCATACAAATTATGTGCAATAAACTGATCAGCAGGTTTTTCCCATAAGGTCTCATCTATGGTTTCTGCCTGAGTATCATCGGTGCAAACCACTGTAAGATAAGATTTCCCATTATAAGCTTTAGCGACCAATTGCACTGCTATATCAACATAATCTTGTGACGAAGCATCTTCTAGTTGGTAAAAAACAACTTTAGTCACTGGTTTATTCGCCGTTGAGTAAGTCAACCTTATTAATAAGGTATTGGGTTAACATAGGCACGGGTCTGCCTGTGGCGCCTTTATTTGCGCCACTGACCCATGCTGTACCAGCGATATCTAAATGAGCCCACGTATATTTCCGGGTAAAACGCGACAAAAAACAAGCTGCGGTGATTGTGCCTGCTGGTCTTCCACCAATATTAGCCATATCAGCAAATGGGCTATCAATTTGATCTTGATATTCATCCCATAAAGGTAAACGCCAAGCGCGATCTGAGCTTTGTTCTGACGCATTAATAATATCGTGAGCCAAAGGGTTATGACTACTTAGCACGGCTGTAGCATGCTTACCAAGTGCAATAACACAGGCGCCAGTTAAGGTCGCAAGATCGATCACCACTTCTGGATTATACTTTTCAACAAAGGTTAAAGCATCGCATAACACCAGTCGACCTTCAGCGTCTGTATTTAGCACTTCAACCGTTTGACCTGACATAGTGGTTAAAATATCCCCAGGACGATAGGCTTTGCCGTCTGGCATATTTTCGCAGCCAGCCAGTACACCTATAACGTTCAGCGGTAAATTTAACGCCGCAACTGCATGCATGGTACCTAAAACGCCAGCAGCACCGCCCATATCGTATTTCATCTCATCCATAGCTTCGCCAGGTTTAATTGAAATACCACCAGAATCAAAGGTTAGACCTTTGCCGACTAATACAATGGGTGCTTGGTCTTTTGGGCCACCGTTGTGATGGATGATGCTCATAATAGATTCATTTTCTGAACCGCGACCAACTGCTAAATAGCTTTCCATCCCTAAGGCTTTCATGGCTTTTTCATCAACCGTTTCAAGGCTCAATGAATCAAATTCTGCTACCAGTTCGGCAGCTTGTTCATTTAGGTACATTGGATTACAAATATTAGGCGGCATATTAGCCACGTCTTTACATGCTTTAATACCACGGCTTATAGCAAGCGCATGTTCAATAGCGGTTTCGCCAATGGTGAGTTCTTTTCTGGTCGGTACATTGAACACCATTTTGCGAAGTGGACGACGAGGCTCGCCCTTTTTACTTTTGAGTTGTAAAAAGGTGTAAACAGAATCATTGGCAGCTTCTACCGCTTGTCTGACTTTCCAATAGGTATCTCGGCCTTTCACATGCAATTCGGTCAGGAAGTTAACCGCTTCCATAGAGCCAGTTTCATTTAAGGTTTTGATGGTTTTTGCAACAATTTGTTTGTATTGACGTTCGTTCAGCTCGCGCTCTTTTCCGCAACCAACCAAGAGTACTCGTTCACTGAGCACGTTTGGGACATGGTGCAATAACAACATCTGACCTGCTTTACCTTCCAGATCGCCGCGTCTGATTAGATTACTGATATAACCTTCACTGACTTCATCAAGTTGTTCTGCAACAGGGGTTAATCGACGCGGTTCAAATACGCCGACAACTATACATGCACTGCGTTGTTTTTCAGGACTGCCGCTCTTTACACCAAATTCCATGTTGTGTCCTCTTTTGGTACCTAAATAGGATTATTGTTATGTTTATATTGTTATTATATTTTTGGCTGTAGTAGATTGCCGTGTTTGTGCTAAACTGAGCATAAATAAATGGGCTCAAGACAAAAACGTTCGTAAACGCTAAGTTTACCGCATTTATTGCGCCTTTCCACCAAAAAACCAATTTTTGTATAGAAAGTTACTGATTAAATGTTGATATTTAAATATTTACTGCGAGAAACCTTTAAATCCCAAATCGCGGTGTTTTTTATATTAATGTCAATATTTATCACACTTAGATTTGTACGCATATTAGGTGACGCGACAGACGGAAATGTACCTGCAGATTTAGTATTAGGCTTTATTACCCTTTATTTTCCTGTTTTAGCCAGTTTAGTGCTGCCAATAAGTTTATTTCTAGGCATTATGCTGTCTCATGGCCGGCTGTACGTGGAAAGTGAAATGACGGTGTTAAAGGCGTGCGGAGTGAGTGAATGGTATGTCACTAGAGTTACCCTGGTTTTCTCACTGTTTATTGCAGTGTTAACCGCTGCAGTTACCATGTATCTGGCACCTTTGGCCCTTGAAAAAGAATATCAACTTAAAGAGGATGCGGCGGCTAAATCTGGCATTGCTGCATTAATCCCCGGAAGGTTTCAGTCTGTATCTGAAAATGAAGCTGTGATTTTTGTGCATGACTCAGAGAACAATCAACTGAAAAAGGTATTTTTATCTCGCCAACAAAAAGGCAGTGACGATCTTCAGTTCATTTACGCAGAAACCGGCCAAATTGTCGAAGGTGATGCCGGCGAACAAAAGTTAATAATGTCAGACGGCGCTCAATATCAAGGGAAACGCAAACACAGTGATTACCACATAGTCAATTTCGATGAATATTCCATTGTGGTCGCAGAAGGAGCCTCAGAGCAAGAACGGAGAAAACTAGCGGCAATTCCTACTAGTGAATTGGTTACTATGGACGGCATCGAAGCCGCAGCTGAACTCCAATGGCGATTAGCGATACCCTTAAGTTTACCGTTTCTGGTTCTGATAGCTGTCCCTATGTCGGCGGTCGACCCAAGGCAAGGTCGCTTCGGTAAGATGCTTCCTGCATTATTGTTGTATCTAGGATACTTCTTACTCTTACTAGCCTCAAGACGCGTTATGGAAGATGGTAAAATACCTGCGTCCATCGGCCTTTGGTGGGTGCATTTTATCATGGCACTTATTGGCTTAGGCCTGATTGCTCGAGATAGAAAAACTGGCGCTTACATTCGACAATTCTTTTTGCGGGATCGAAATGCTTAAAATACTCGATTTATACATCGCCAGAACCCTGCTAAGCACAATTACTGTGACCTTATCGGTCCTTATAGGCTTAAGTGCTTTGATCAAATTTGTTGAGCAATTAAGGCGGGTTGGCCAAGGTGATTATGATATGACGGTGGCGGCGCTTTATGTGTTACTTAGTTTGCCACGGGAAATCGAACAATTTCTGCCGATGGCCACTTTGTTGGGCGGACTTATCGGAATGGGGTTACTCGCTCAAAGTAGCGAGTTGGTCGTAATGCAAGCCGCAGGGTTGAGCCGTCGACAAATTACGCTTTCAGCAGCAAAATCTGTAGTCTTTGTAATTATTGCCATGATGGCACTCGGCGAATTCGTCACTCCACAAAGCGAAAGTAAAGCAAAAGAAATTCGGACTCAGGCATTATCTGGCGGCAGCTTGCTGGCCTCAGACAGTATTATATGGGCAAAAGATGGGAATAATTTTGTCAGTATTTCTGAAGTGCTTGGGCAAAATAAGCTGAAAGATATAGACATTTACGTATTTGATAGCGACCTGACTTTAGCCAATGTAATATCTGCAAAACATGCTGATTTTCAGCAAGATTATTGGCGTTTGTCTAACGTTACCACCACAACAATCGATGAAGCTCAAATAAGTCGAACTTTTTTAAATTCAGTTGATTGGCAAAGTAGTTTATCGCCAGATAAGTTAGGCATAGTAGCGGTTAAACCTGAGGCCCTTTCCATTCGCGGATTAAACGATTATGTCAATTATTTAAAAAATAACGACCAAGACTCATCTCGTTATGAATTAGCATTCTGGCGCAAAGTTACCCAACCAATCTCGGTGATCGTAATGTTACTGCTTGCCATGTCTTTTATCTTCGGACCGCTGAGAAGTGTCACCATGGGTGCGCGGACCATTATGGGTGTGTTGGCTGGCTTCTTATTTTTTATCAGCAATGAAATGTTCGGCCAGGTAAGTTTGGTATTCCAACTGCCTCCTGTGGCCGGGGCAATTCTGCCCAGTATTGTTTTTGCGACTGTGGCGGGCTATTTACTTAGGCGATAATTTACTTAGTTGATAACTTACTTAAGTGATAAGTAAAGTTACCAATTTGTATGGTCATTTTCGAGTTTGGTTAATACTAAAACTTCAGTATTTGCTAACCTATCCTGCAACGACTGTTTGTTCTTCAAGTCAAACAACACCAACAAGGTTCCCAAGCCGCCTAGCGAGGCTAACATTCTACCCAGTAAATGTAAGTAGGACATTTCCTGATTTTCTTTCAAAGCAAAGATTCGCAAACGCCAAGCGCGCATGCCAAGTGTTTGGCCTCCGTGCTTCCAAAACCAAAGGAAAAACGCAATCACCCAAAACCCTACCCATATTTGAATGATAATTTTGTACAGCAAAGACCCCTGAATCACATCACTGACGTGCTCATACCCTTGCTTGGACAGCAGGTTATTTTCAAATAAAATAGTGAGCACTAGAATAATCAACAGTGCGGCACACATGCCAACAGCGATAGCTACCAAAGCATCGTAAACCATTGCTGCTAATCGTCTAAAGAAGCCGGCTCTTGCCTTTACATTTGTATCCAAAACTGAGTACTACCTTAGAATTTTTTGATGATCCTAGCAGGTTTACCCATGAATGCTACAGTTTCTAAGCAATTTAATTTGGCCAAATGTTCACCACTTAATCAAAATTTCATCAGTTGATTATAGAAAGTTTAGCAAGTGCAAAATATTACTTGATAGTGACTGTTTTATCGTTATAATTCACCGCACTTCGCTAATGCGACTTTCCACATTGCCAGAGTGGCGGAATTGGTAGACGCAGCGGATTCAAAATCCGCCGCCCGTGAGGGTGTGCCGGTTCAAGTCCGGCCTCTGGTACCATGTTTTTATTCGAAAACATTCTATAACAGTCGAAACCCTTTAAATATAAAGGCTTAAGGCAGATTTTAGTATCTATAACGTTCCGTACGAGTTTGTAACACTCGCCAGAATATGTAACATTATTTGTAACATTCACTCTATGTACCGAAAATGGTGTTACAAAATGGCTATAGAAACGCTAAAACTTAACCCAATGCAGATAGAAGCAGCGAAAGCAAAGGATAAAGAATATAACCTTTCTGACGGAGCTGGTTTGTTTCTCCGCGTTAAGCCTAATGCAACTAAGCTATGGATATTTAACTTCTCACAACCTATAACAAAAAAACGTCAATCAATAAGTTATGGTGTTTATCCAGAGGTTACGCTCGCTGACGCTAGAAAAAAAGCGGAAATCGACAGAAAGCTTTTAAAGCAGAATAAAGATCCTAAGCAAGAACGTGACAAAGCTAAAGCGAATGAACTCCACTCTAAACTTACCACTTTTAAACTAGTTGCAGATAAATGGCTGGAACTGCAAAAACATAAAATAGCCCCTACTACTTATAAGAAAACTAAACGTTACTTTGAAAAAGACATTATTCCTACCATCGGTCACATTGCCATTAAGGAAATTACAGCTCAACATGGTATAAATGTTATAGAAAAAGTGTCAGGGAGAGGAAGCCAAGAAATAGCAAGAAAAACAGCTAGAACACTTAACCAAGTTATGACATTTGCAGTCAATACCGGACTTGCACCCTACAATCCGTTAGCAGGTATCAAAGAAGTCATTCCAAAAACCAAAGTTACCCACCGGCCTACACTCCAAGTTAATGAAATATCAGAATTAATGAATGCTCTGCGCTATTCATCAGCTAAAGTTACTACTAGATGCCTTATAGAATGGCAACTACACACTATGACAAGACCGCGTGAAACAGCCGAAGCAAAATGGTCAGAGATAGATTTTAAAAATAAACTTTGGATCATTCCAGCAGAGCGCATGAAGATGAATAGAGAGCACCGTGTACCACTTACAATTCAAACATTGAATATACTTGAAACAATGAAGTCCTTTAGCGGTAATAGAGATTTTATTTTTGCATCTCACAATAAGCCTAATTGTCCGGTAAATGCTCAAACGGCAAACAAAGCGCTTCGAGATATGGGTTTCACTGGCAGGCTGGTGGCACATGGATTAAGGGCTTTAGCAAGTACGACATTAAATGAAAATGGCTTTGACGATGATGTTATAGAAACTGCACTTGCACACGGGGATGAAAATAAAATCAGAAAAGCATATAACCGTGCACAGTATATTGAAAAACGAAGGGTAATGATGCAATGGTGGTCGGACTGGGTCGAAAAGGCTAAATCAGAAGCCCCTAACATCAATAAATATAATATAGTAAATTTGAGATAATAAAATTAACATATCCAAGGCTTAATACTAAACAGATAGCTTTCTGAATGAATGGAACGGTGAATATTTAAGGAAAATTTGAGGGAAATATGAAATTAGTTTTGAATGAGATCCCCTTGTTAGATTGCTGTAAAGAATGGGGTTTAGAACCTGAACAAGTGCTTAAAATGGCCCATAGAGGAAAAATTATATTAGTTTTTGATTGGTTAAACCTTATTACAACGTTTAAGAAAACCGAGGCTGATAAACAGTTTTATTTGCTTACTGGTTATTACAAGCCTGATAGTCAAAAAAGAGCCGACAAATATCAACATGATATTACAGAAAGAACAATCTCCGCAGTGGCTTATTGTCGAGATATTGAGATGAGGCTTGCCACTTTAAATATGCCAGCAATTCATGAGCTTACTTGTACGGAAAGCATTTGGGCTGATTTTGGTCATTCAATAGATGGAAATTGGATGTTTCAACTCAAAGAACATAGAGAGTTTGATTATTGTAGACTACCCCGCTTAACCTTTAATTCTAGAAGTGACAAGTTCTGGGTATCACCTCTTACTTTCGATAAATTGCTGGTTTTACGAAAAGAAAAAGAGATGTTTGAAAAAGCTGTAAAATCGGGAGATATTGAGAAATATGAATATTCCAGAGGCCCTAACCCAACTGTAAATAACCTTGCATTGGATTTAGATAATCAAATAAATGATTGGGCCGTTAATGACTGCTCGAAAGCACTTTTATTATTCATTTGTAAAGTCGTAGAAGAGTCTAAAAATAAGAGTAGGTTTTTAAAACCCAATGGCACTTTTAATATTGATACGCTTGCAAACTACATACTTGATGTCTTTAAGGATAAGCCTACATACGGTTTTGCTAAATCAACTCTTAAAAGCCAAATTAAGGAATGCATTGATAAGCACTATCGAGATATAGAAGGGGATCTGTAAAAGTTTCAACTGAAATGTGATTTTTTCATCTGAAATTAATTAGCCTTTAAAACTAGTAATTTTTATTCGTCCAATAACTATAAGGTAGAGACGAATGAATCTGAACAACGAAATTAATATCTTACGAAAGCCAGAAGTTATAAAAATCACTGGTTTATCTAATACAAGCATTTTTGAACGAACCAAAGACGGTCTATTTCCCTCCAGTGTTTCATTGGGCGGGCGAGCGATTGGGTACATTGAACACGAAATTAGAGCAGTATTGACAGCCCGAGCTGCAGGCCATTCAGATCAGCAAGTACGAGAATTGATAAATTCTCTTCATAAGCAAAGACTAGAGTCTGGAAACAGACTAATAAGTCTTATGGTAGCCTAGGAGGAGTGATTGTATGAAAAGAGCTCCTAGTGAACCCAGAAGCGCTCTTAATAACAAAGACACGAGTGCACAAACACAACGCCTTCAAATATTAACATTATTGCGTGAAAAGCAAAGTGTAAATACACCTGAGTTCCGAGATTTTGGAATAATGGCTCCAGCTCCGAGAATTTTTGAATTACGAGAAGAGGGTTACAGAATTAAGAAAATACTTGAGACATATCAAGATCGCACTGGAAAAATACATTACGGTGTCGCTCGGTATTATCTTTCAAGCAATACAGAATTGGAGTATCAGTGTGAAGAAATGTGAAATATTCGAGCATCTAGATTCCATGCAGAGAAAGCTCAATCAAGTAACAGTACTTTCAAAGATAATGGAGAGCAAAAGTGCTTCTACAAGTATTGCAGATAATCATCAGCGAATTGTTAATGGAATTATAGCTGATATTGCTGAACGCAATGAGGTTATATTCAATGAACTCTGCGATTCAATTTCTCACTTGTATATTGTTAACGACGCAGTTACTGGCGATTCCGATTAAGGGATCGCTATGTCAAAATATTTTCGAGAAAAAAAGAGTGTTAGATTTGCTGGAGTTCCTCATTCTGTAATGGAAAACAAAAGTTACATTGAACTCAGTTACAGCGCTAAAGCATTGTTATTTGAGATTGCTAAGCAATACAATAAACATAACAATGGGAAACTATGTGCAATTCCAGAACAGCTAAAAGTGCGAGGCTTTGGTTCAGCAACAACGGTTTATGGCGCGGTAAGAGAGCTCTTAGATTCTAATCTAATAATCTACAGCAAGGTGGCTATGAAAGGTTCTAGGCAACCTCATTTCTATGCTATTACTTGGGAAAAGGTTAATACAAATCCTGGGTTTGAAATGGATATAGAGCCAACAAATAAACCTTTAAGAGCATTTAGTTTAGAGTTTAATAAATCACTTGTTGCATAGGTTTTTAAATAGACATTTTTTGGTGTTGTGAAATTTATCAGCACCAAAATTTGTTTTTATTTCTTTGTAAATAAAGCTCATTCAATGAATATTTCTTTACTCGTATTAAGATACCCAAACATCTCCAATTTATTTGAAGAAAAGAATATATTAAGTTTTTTTGATGTAAGGTTTTGTAAGGTTTTTATTAGAACACGATTGCAGCGCTGCGGTTTCAAAATAAACAATAAAGCATCCTCACATTAGATTTTTCTATAAACAATTTTTGGTATTGAAACTCCATTTATTATGCATATTTTGGTGTTGTAAAAATTAACAGCACCAGAATCTGTATTTGTCTTATGTAGGGGAAACAGAAAAGCAATATCCCTAAGGTTAACAACTACTAACATACAACTACAATTATTGGTTATCTATATATATAGCCATACCTACTAGAAATTATTAGCTATTCACTAAGTAACTTTTTACCAATACTTGGAGTAAATATTAGTCGGAAAATTGCGGAGAAATAATTTGGCGCAAAAGAAAAAAGTTTAGTCGCTATTTCAATTCGATAAAAATAAATCAGACATTTAATTAACTGATTAAAAGAAGAGTTTAGCGAGTGTTTTCTTGTCTAATGACCAACGCGTTTAAAATCAAAACTGAACCGATGGACAGTTGTAGTTAAAATATTGAGGTTTAAAATTGTTACCTGAATAAACAACTTAAAGTACACGTGAAATGCAAAATTTGGATGAATGGCAATATCAATATATTGAACAAATCGACTCGCTGCTTAAAGCGCTCATACAAGCTGAGTATCAAGACAATAATAAAAATCCTTACCATTTCCTTAAATCTGACAAATTAGGCTTCCTGAAGCTTGCTAGAGAGCGAACTAAGGCTCTTTTGGGTGAATAATATAGTTGTATGAAAACCTTTTAGCTACCTTTGAGCTGGTGGCTATGCGGGTAATACGCACCTCAACGTGCACAGTGTGGGAGGATTTTTAAATGCAAAGCAACAACAACATCGAATTAAGAGTAAAGCGCTAGAATCAGTTAAGGTACTTCTAGGAGCTTTAATTGCGGGAGTTCGCAGCCGCACAATTTATCTAGTGCGAGAAATTTTGAAATCGAGTTGTTGTTTATATGATCACTTCTAATGTCAGATAGGGAGGGGCTCATCAAAAGTCTGCAGGTAAAGCTAGTCAGTACCGTTGTTGCAACACATTTTTTATGCCCGCAACTTTAAAACGTTTTTTCATCAACCGAGCAGAAAATCGGGTCCAGAATTACTATATAAAAGAAGACGTTTAATAAAATTCTCGCTTAATAAAATCTATGACATAAAATTAAAAGTTCATAGACAAACATTTCAATTTAATAAATACGTGGGGATTATTGACACATTTTACTAAATTAAAAGGAGTAAGATTGTAACATTTGCCAATTTTCTGTAACTTATAAATTAAAAAAATTATTTCTCAGTTAAATTATTTCTCAATAAAAAAGGACACGGAAGTTGGATTTAATTATTCTCGCAATAACATCATCGTTAATACTGGTGTTTTTAATATTGTATCTAACGAATAAATTCGGCAAGTTAGTTGTTCACTACATATGTTTGCGGCTCTTTCATAAATCTCCAGTAGTAGACTTTTTGTCTAGTCGGTTAATTCAAGTAGGAGCAACTTTTTTGAGTACTGCTTATTTTCTTACTCTAGACATATTTGGAGATGATATAGATTTCATATCAAATAACAAAGAAATACACAAAATCGTCTTTGCATTTGTTCTATTGGGTACCTTTTTGCTGATCCTTGTTAAGGAAGCTTCCGACGTTATTTCTGAACGTCTAACAGCTTCAAACAACAGAATATCAAACAAGCTTTCAGTAATGGCAACTAAATCGGTATTAGCAAAACTCACAAGAGTACAAAACCAATCAAAGTATTTGAAGAAAAACAGCAATGTGTTTAAAACTATTGCAGATCCAGATGACCAGATAAGCATACTGATCACTGAGTTCGTTGATCTTATTAGTGCTAGTTTTCATATAGATAGAGACAATATAGCTTTAACCATCCTAACGGTTGAGGAAAATAAAAAACCTTACTTTAAAGAAAAAAATCACCGAAACTGGAGAAGGACAACACCAAAAGAACTTTTGGATAATAACTCAGCAGCCAAGAGATGTATTGAAACTGGACAGCCTATTTTTTTATGCTCAAAAGTAGAGGCTGCAAAGAACGATAAATACTTTTTGTCTGAGCGAGATAAAGAAAATGAAGATGGAAGTATTTACTGTTATCCCGTTATTATTGATTTACCGGATCGCTTAATCCAAAATATTATAAGCGTTAGCACTTATAATGCTAAACTATCCGAGAGTTATGACGATGTTAAAAGTAAAGCTATACTTCAAGTCTTCAACGACGTTTGTCGAAGAATAGAATTAGAACTTACATTGAGTAAAATAAAATTATGGACAAATTAGATAAAATCGATTCCAACTATGAAGGATTGAAACATAGGTTGCACATAGCTATAACTAAGTTAGCATCTAGATTAAGAGCCCAAGAACCACAATCACGATATGAGTTAATATCCTTAGCTACAGCGCTTGAGAACGCTTTAGCCGAGCAAAAAAATATAACTCGAATGGAAAAGCTTAGGCGTGCAAAGAAAGCTGCACGCAAGAAATCTCCAGAAACCGAGAGTGAATGAACTCAGATTTTAAGGCGCTTGGTTTGTCACCAAATTAAAATCAGTCAATATGTTTGACATAGGTTTAATTTCATTTAAGTGCTAGATATTATGGTGCATAAAGTACTTCGACTCTCTGAAACTTAAACTATAGCGCATTTGCAATCTGTAACATCACTCGTAACACTGAAAACAATCAGCATGCACCATAACATTATATTTCATAGGCTTACGCGCCTTATTCAAGTCCGGCCTCTGGTACCATATCTTTGATATAAACTACGAAGATATACACAAACCGACTGTTGTCGGTTTTTTTGTGCTATTTCAATCAATTGTACTCGGAATAATTATCTGTGGCTCTACCCCATTAACGGGGGATCAACATTCATCTCGTTCTATTAATTAATTATTCCATCCCATCTGGTGACCGGCGGAGCCCTTTTAATTCGACTCTGACCCTGAGGGATCCCCACGAATTTTAATTCCAACACAAAGCATACTCTTCTGTTGTTTTTTTAAATAGAGAATTGCGGATAACCACTGTTTTATGGTTATTCGCAGTTCACTTTGGCGAATTAACCTGGCAGCCATGTAACAGTAGCTCAGTACTCGTCTGTGCTTGATAGTGTTAGCTTGAAAGTGCTTTGCCAAGCCCGCGAATTCTGCCGCAATACCAATAAAATTCATGAGGAACAATGCTAATGTGCCAATTAGAACGAGCACCGATAATCGTTGAGAACTGCGTGATTCATGCAGTGACATTCCTAAACCAAACCGAGCGCTTTTTTGGTCACGGAATCCTTCTTCAATCTGCATACGGGATGCATAGCATTTTACTATAGCTTGCGCTTGGACGTCAGAATCTGTTGGTAGAGAGGTTGCCAGTAACCATGGCTCACGCGAGGCCGCGGCCGCATCTCTACTAGGCTTATCACGCCTTGATTGGCCGAAGCGATTCAGAAGCTTTCTGTTTTTAGGTGGTATTTTTATCAAGACCCAATTGGCTACCAATGGGTTGGTTTTGGTAAACATGATGTTTTGCCACCACTGTGGTTTACTCTGAGCTTGAGCATAAATTTCTTTGCAAGACATCCAGTTATTGCCATTGTCTAAGGTATATAGGGTACGGTTTCGGATTCGACCAACATAGTCCCAATTCAAACTCAGCACATGTCGAAACCAAGGCACCCGAAAACCTGCATCGGTGACGATGTTAGGCTTACAACCTACTGGCAACATACTTTTAAGCTGTTTGAGAAACCTCAAATGTACAGTGGACTTCTCTTTGTGACAAAGTGGATGCACCTGTTCATACAGCGTAATCGAACGTCCCTCATAAGCTAATGATGCTCGTAGTAAAAAGTGACGTCGACAGGCATCCAAATCTGACCAATCTACTAGGATGACTGGGCGAGGCTGTGATGCGACGACAAGTTTCACTAATTCCGCATAAATCATCGGAAGCTCACCATATAAATGCTTATTAGAACACAGCCTATCAGCGCGCTTAATCCTATGTTTTTCATAGGCTTTGCTGCTTATCCCACGGCCTAGCTGAGTGACTGTTAGCTTGCTTTGATGCATTGCTCTTTTAACACAGGAGCCCAGTGCCTTTCGACGTTGAGAGTGCATATTAGGCGTGACGAGTTTGACGAAACGGGTTAGGATTTGCAGAGCATTCATGGCGTATCCTTGAAAGATTTGTTTGGCGATAGATCTGATCACCGAACGCCATGAATGTTCCTTTCGATTTTATCTTTTTGTTTCAGCTAATAATTTTGTGGGGATACCTCAGATTCTGACCCCTTTTATCCTTTTATCTTGCCCAAAGGGTAAATTGCTGGTTAGGACAATAGATACTTTTTCATAGCGTTTCGCTATCACATCGAACTGTAATTTTGATTCATGTGCACTGAATGGCTGATAACCTACTTCATCAACAATGAGTAATCGAGGAGATTGCACTGAATTGGGGATTAAAATGAAGGCGTATCTGGCGCAAAAATAATATTACCTGAAATCTGGAGAAAGCCGGTACACAGGACAATGTTCTGCAGCTTCTTCGAGCAATACGTTTGCCTGAGTCGTTTCGTCCAACAGTTTAAATGCCAATGCTTTTCTTAAATAAGCAGGGGGGGAGAGCTCAGTATTGCTAAGCTTCTTAAGCTCGCTAAGCCACTGTTCGTGATTTTGAGCGTCTGCTATTAACTGAATTTGATAATACAGGCGATACACTTGGTCATCCAAAGAGGTGTTGTCTCTTAGGTGGTCCCGCTCAAGAATCTTTAACGCTGTTCTAGAGGCTTCTTTGGCCTCTTCTAGACGATTGAGTTGTCTATATGCTTCGGCTAAATCTCCCCATTGTTGATGTATTCCAGCGTCTTGGTTACCAATGAGCTCTTGTACTTCAAGTCTTAAATCTAACGCCCGCTGATAGTCGCCTTGATAATAGTGAATAGCAGACAGCCCTTCTAAGGGCATATATGACTGAGGTGCCAATTGACGGGCAGTCTCAAACTTTTCTTGGGCGACGTCTAACTCAGACTTGCAAAGGTACATAAACCCCAGATTAGATAGAATTAATTCATTGGGCTTTATCGCAACCTGGGATTCCCAAGCCTTTATTGCGTTGTCTTTGTTGCCACTATAAAACTCCATAATTGCTAGCAGTTGAAAAGGACGCCAGTAATCTTCAAGTACCAATGCAGCTTGACGGGCAAAACCCAAGGCTTGATTTAGCTCATCTTTATCACCAGAACTGCGATACAAGTTGAAATATACGGTGGCCAAACCCATTAGTGCTTCAACATTACTGGGGTGCTCTTGAAGTAGGGTTTCAAACTGAGACCTAGCGAGGTCTCGCTGGCCAGTTTTATCATGTAAAAAGCCAAGAACCGTCTGAACATAAAGGTTATTTGGAGAAAGGGAGTTTGCTTGATGACATTGCTTCGTGGCTTGCTCCAGTAGCGCTTTTTCGTTTTCTCTCCAACTTTCATGGATGGATATCTCGCACAATAATCCATGCGCCGGTCCATAAAACGGGTGGTCACGCAGTAATTGCTCAATTAAGTGCTGTGCCTCGTTTAGTGCTTCAAATGACTGATAGTCTTCAATCAACTCTCTGGCTTTTAAATAATTGCGTTGCTGGCCTAGGCTCAGCATCGCTTTGCTCTCAATCGGTTTTTTGGTACGAACAAGAAGGTAGGTGTCTTGTTTTAATCTTTCTTGCACATAAGGGGTGGAATACAAGGTGTCTAACTGGTCTTGCTGGCTGATATTTTCCACCGACAATACTTGATCAAAAGTGCCATCAGATAGGTACAGCCTGATACCATTGTAGCGGCCAACAGAAATCGATTCTACCATTAAAACCCAATCACTCTGGAACGACTTAATGAGATCAGAGGGACTCTCTTGAAAGCTGTTTAGAGCAAGCGGGACGACAGTCACTTGAAACTGCTCGCTATAAAGAGTGCTTAACTTTTCTGCAATGAGGTAAAGCCGTTTATCCTGCGGGTAAATCAATAAGCTCTTTTTCATGCCCGGCAAACTGAAAGTTGAGGAGGAAGAGGGGCCTTGGCTCAGAAATCCGATACCCGCTAAAAAAACGATCAATAACCCCAAACCAATGTACAAAGGCACGCGAGTCTTGGGCTTGCTTTCTGAGGTTGGCTCGTCAGGCAAGGAGGTGGAGCGCTCCTTGTCTTCTGAACTTTGATACAAGGTGTAGGCTTTTACATTGAGCGCAGCAGCTATTCGTTCCAACGATTGAGGCTCAATGAGTATTCCTCTAAACGCTTTACTGACTAAATCTCTAGGTGCTGAATCAATACCTTCAATAGAAGCAATCTTTTCTGCCAATGCAGCTTGGGTTTTAAATCCTGATTGACGCAAAGCCTGTTCTAATTTCGCCCTAGATGCACGTACGCCTCTTTGCCGCGTTCTTTTTTCGTTATTCCTTGTATTGCTGCTACTTGGCACGGGTTGCCTGCTCCTGAAGACGTTAAATCCGTATAAATCCGCTTATCTACGTTTAGCTGCGGATGCATGGTTTTAATCCTAAGGCAAAGATGGTTCACGTTCAATTCCACAAATTAAAAAAAGGAACGTTAAATGAAAAGCTGCATCATCAAAAACGGCATAGTGAAAAACCATGTATCAAAGCTAGCTGTTATTTTTTTCTCTTTGTCACTATCCAACCACGCGCTGGCAAATGAAGCGGATTGTATTCAGGTTTATCCCTGGGCAGAAAAAGGCTATGAATGGGTTAGAAATGAAAGAGGGGGCTTTCATCAAGGCAATCGAATAATTAAGGCATTGGAAGATGAGTACTTTATTCCGGTATTTCATAAATCCTTAACTGAATTTAGTGAGAGTGACCTGGGTGCCTTGCAAACCCATCTCAATACTTGTCATAAAGCCGGTCGTGAGCTGGCACATAAAGCGTCAAAAGCAGGAGACCGAGCAACGGGGCAGGTGTATGTAATGGCGAATCAATTTATCGCCAGCGTACTGCGTTCAAAGTTAACTCAAAACCTTCCATCAAACTTCATTAATACTATGTTGAATCAGCAAGGTAATTTAGTGAAAAGAAAAGCGGCTATTGCCGATGCTGAACGTGCACTGAGCAAAGCCCGAAGCCTTGCCGCCAATTCAGATAGCTTGTTGTCATTGGCTCAGATGAAAGTTGCACCCTATCTGGTTTTTTTAAGTGAAGAGCACAAAAGTGCATTTCTTGATGAAATAACCAGTATTAACGCAGGTCTTAAAAAGCAGCTGGAGCAACAGCAAATCGCTGCATTTGACAGCTATGAAGATTCTCTAGCGGGTTTAGAGGCCTTTTTACAGGACAGAAAACCTAATAGACGCACGCGGGAGCGTATGAGAGGCAGTCAATCCAGAGAATTGGAGATGGCTATTCACGCCAAACTACAAGGTTTGTCAGAAGCCGCTATTTCAGATGCAGTAAATCAATTGGAAGGTTTTGACTCTACTCTTGAAGGGTTGCGATCGTTAATCAAGTTCCAGCAACGTGTCACATTGGCCCTGCGTCAGGCCAAAGCCATGGGAAATTATCGCTTTGACAAAGCCTATAAAACCAAGCTGGATGAGCTAGCTACAGCATCACTGAAGGAGTTTGAACAGGAGCTGGCGGGTTATGCCGTCAATAAGAAAAGCCTGACGACTATTAATCGCGCGGTACAAAGCCTGTTTTCTCAGCAACCATTGCCGGCCAACATTGAACAGTACAGAAAGGTCGCTTTGGCACAGGCAGAATCTATGCAAATTGCACTGACCAAACAGCGTTGCTATCAGGCTATTGCTGGCGTTCAAATAGACATGGACGACTTGGATGTCGGGTTATTGGATGGCAAAGGGGCCAGTACATTAGGGTTGTTTGTCTGTCGACTCGATGATCGAGGTTATGAGCTTATTAGCTATCAAGCACCAGGCTTTATTGGCAACACCCATGTCTTGAAGGTGAAAACCCCAAGAGGGATAACGTTAACGCTCAACTTAGAGCCATTGGAAGTCAACGAAGGTGAAGAATTACTGGTAGGCGTATTAGCAAAAGATGTGTCACAAGAAACAGAGTTCACCATAGCTCAGTGGCAGGATTATGCCCAACAATTGATCCCGTAATACTGTGTTTACACATGTGCAGGTGGTGACAAACTACCTGCACTCTCTTGCAAATACTGACGTATTGATAGAGCTAATAAATCAGATTTTGGACACGCAAAAACTGTCAGTGCCGGTTTGCCACTACACTCCCCGTCAATTCCTTGTGAAGATAATCAATCTTCACAAGGAATTGACCCTCTGGTACCACTATGCAAACTGAGCCAACGAAAGTCGGTTTTTTTTGTGTCTAAATTTATAGCTTAGCCAAATGCTTACCTAAAACATAGCCTTGCGTGTAGTTATGACCAAGGTTTAGTCCTGCTACTGTCATCGGATATTCAACTCCACCGAAAAAGTTGCCGGCGCAGTTTCCAGCAGCATAAAGCCCTGGAATAGGCTTGTCGTTAATATCGAGACATTGCAAATTCTCATTTACTTCGACACCAGAACAAGACATAGACATACCTAACAAGCGATGAATGCCATAAAACGGTGGCTTGTCGATAGTTTTTAAGTATTTGCTTGGCTTGCCAAATTCTGTAACTTTACCGGCTGCAACCATTTGATTGTAATTTTTGACTGTTGTTAGAAATGCTTCTACGTCAGTAATACCTAATTTTTCAGCGAGTTGTTCCAACGTATCAGCTTTCACTGTGTTGATAAGATCTACTTCTACGCCTTGGCGCTCAACGTCTTCTTCTGGCATCCATATTTTTAACTCTTCCGGTGACACCAGTTCTCCTGACCAGTCAGCCGCTTTACTCATGAAGTCTGCATCGAAGATCTGACAGTAATGACCTTTGTTTTGAGCATCAAGCACATAGTTGTTCATCAGCTCCATACCCAATGTCTCATCACAGAAACGTTTGCCGTTTAGCTTAATTCGCATAAATGGCTGATCGCACATTGGGCCAGAATCAAAGTCATGACACATTTTGGTGTGTCCTAGGTTTTCAATTCTACCGCCGGCCCATACAATCATTTTATGGCCGTCTCCTGTTCTACCTAACTTCTTAGGTACAAGGTTAGCGACATCCGGTAAATAATAGCCCATCATATCTGAGTCGTTCTGGTAGTCACCAGTGGCCACCACTACAGCTTTTTTCGCATTAAACTGCACATAGCCAGATTCAGTTTGCGCAATAACACCAACAACTTTGCCATTTTCAACTACCAGCTGTTTTGCAGGTGTGCGGAAAAAAGTTTCTACCCCTTGCTGTTCCGCCATTCTGCACAGTGATTTGAGAGCATCTCCGATATCATAAGGCTTAGGACCGAAAAACGAGGTCACAAAGTTAATTTTATAACCGTTTTCTTCCAGCAGTCCTCCGTGGGCGTTATTGCCTAAATCAGAAACTTGAGCGCCGGCAGCTTTTGATTTTTCTATTAACCAATTGACCGCTTCTCCTGAGTTCTGAGCCCAAGAGCTTAATAATCCGCGCTTTGGCCTGTGTCCAGAGTCAGCCATCAAGCGAGACAATAAGGCCTCTACATCTGCACTTTCGCTGTTTGCCAGATCAATGCCAGAACCCACATTACCGCAGGCTGAGGCATCATCCTCTTTTTGCAAAATTGCAACTTTGGCTCCAAGTTCGTTTGCAACAAGAGCACAAGGCACACCAGGTGTTCCTGCTCCAATAACCACAATATCGAACTCTTTTATTTCTTTGATATCAGTGATTGGGGCAGTTTTTTTTTAAAACTCGGGCATATCGGTACTGACATGTCCAATTACAGTATCCTTTTTATCAGACATTTTTTTCTCCAATTTCTTGTAACAGGCCTGCGGCTTGTGCCGCAGAAAAAACTTTCATTTAAAACTACAAATTAATTAGCTTTGTAATTAAATAATAAAGTCTTTTTTGTTTAGAAAAAGGGACTAAAATGTACTTCATTGTTTCATAAATCGAGCAAATAAATGGATAAAGTTACTGCGGCAAAAGTCTTTATTGATGTGGTACATTCAGGCAGTTTCACAGCAACTACAGAGCGGTTGGAGATGTCGAGGCCAATGGTCACTCGCTATATTGAGTCCTTGGAAGACTGGCTTCAGGTAAGATTATTACACCGCACCACGCGCAAGATATCACTTACATCTAAGGGAACACAGTGCTTACCTCAAATTGAAAAGTGGATGAACCAAGCCGATGAACTAGTTTCAATGACAGGCTCCCATGATAGATTAACTGGCACTATTCGCATTGCTACTAGCACATCCTTTGGATTTGCGAAGCTATCAGCGGCAGTAACCGCTTTTATGTAACGTCACCCTCAGATCGCCATAGACGTGGATTTGCGGGATGAAACAGCTGATTTAGTGGAGCGGCGGCTAGATTTGGCGATTAGGATTACATCAAACCCAGATCCTGCATTAATTGGTAAGCCGATAGGTAATTGCCAATCAATTTTAGTAGCATCGCCGGATTATTGTAAGACTAGTCCTAAGATTCAAAAGCCAGCGGACCTCGCTCAACATCAATGCTTGGGATATAAACATTTCGATTATCATACTTGGTATTTACAAAGTGGAACTGAGCATGCATCTGTGAACATACAATGCAGATACACAGCTAACGAAACCACTAACCTCCTGTATGCAACTCTGCATGGTGCCGGAGTTGCTTTGCTTCCAACTTACCTTACTGATCGTCACATTTCATCTGGTGAGCTTATTCATGTTCTGCCCAAATGGAAGCCTAAAGATCTTCAAGTGTATGCGCTTAATTCTTCGCGCAAAAATTTACGCCCCGCGGTGCGTCAACTAATTGATCATCTTGAATGCTATTTCCAAACATAGGTAAATTTTAAACCTGATGTTCAAAGCTTTAGCTTTTCCTTTATTTTTTAGAATTATTTTAGGTTTTTTTTAGGTTTTTTTGCTTCGCCATAAATATTCTAACGTTTCTCAAGTTATAAATTTAAAGGAATATTTGGAATGAAATCTGTTAGGAAAATACTTGTATCTATTGGACTGCTAGTTAGCTCATCAATATGTACAGCTGAAATTATCAGCTATCACGGATATACCCATGATACATCCACCAATTATGTTACTGGAGGTGGTTTAGAATGGTTGCAGTGGACAGCCACCATAGGACTCACGTTTAATGAAGCCATGGAGCAATATTCGGCTGATGGATACAGATTCGCCACCGCCAATGATATGCAAGGCATATTTAATAGCTTTGGGTGGGGAGGTACTCTTGACGTAACAACAGGTGGACGTCAGCTAGAAATATTAGTCGATGAAGAAGACAGTTTCGGCCTCGCTAATGAATTTATTGCTTTATTTGGTGATACCTATGATGCTTCAGGTTTGTTCTATAGCGTTAACGGTCGAGATCGACATGAATTAAGTAGAGTTTATTACCTAAACGGCGAAGCTTTTGGGAACCCATATATTCGCAGTTTTTCGGTCGCAGACGAATACTGGGTACAAACAGACTCTAGATATCCAGCATATTTAAGTCCTGGATGGGCAAGACTAGATAGAGATTATCTAGGATATTACGATACTATTGGTTATAGAGCATCTATGTATGGCATAGCCCTTGTGAGAGATGCTGCAGATGATGATACAACTTCAGTCTCTGAACCTGCACTGTCAAGCCTGTATTTACTCACATTTTTCTTGTTATTAAGGCTTAAGGCTAGATTTAGAAAAGTTTAATAGAGGTGAGTATATTGAGACAAAGGTGCGAGCGGAGTCTCCGCTTGCACCTGAAGTTTACTATTTTTTACCTTAACCTTTTAATGCCTTTATTTTTAAGTCCAATCATTAATAACAGGGCGCCTAGAATTGCGATCGACTCTGGTTCACTGACTTCTCTAACTAAGGCCACACTTACTCCTTCATAGACTTCATCAGGCATGTAGAATGTATCTTCAAACAAGAGCGCGGCGTTATCGTATGAAGTGCCTTGATAGGTCATATCTGACTGAATGATTGCGCCATTAAAAAATCCGTTACCATTACTATCTTGGCCATAGATAGCGGAACTGAATGAACGAGCTAACTCCCCTACCCCTGAATCACCGCCATTTTCGTAAAAGCTAGTCCCTAGAAATGCAATAATGTCATCATAAATAGTAGCTGCATCGACCAAAGGGAGTATTTGTAAATAAGACTCTACTTCATCACTGCCAAAAAAATTCGCTGGCGCAATATTGAAACTGTTAAAAAGATCTGCCATTTCGACATTAGTGGCTAAACGCCAACCTTGTGAGCTGTATGAAGTTAGTGCGTCATTCACAGAAAGTTCTACGGTTTGGTCCCAGCGTAACCATTCAACTCCGCCACCTCTAAAAACATTCTCCCCTGTGGTATATTCATAATCGCCAAATTGTATGGTTGTGGCAGTTGCAAAGAAGCTCCAAGTCATTAGCCACATTAACAACATATAAGATGTTCGCTTTTTCATTCAATTCTCCATTTCAATAGTAAGTTAATTACCGGCACTCGATACGGCTGTTACTTGAGTTCCTAGGAGAAATGTAAAAAAAACAGATTAAAAAGAACGGAAAAAAACTAAAAAAAACCTAAAACCGAATATTTAAGCATTTAAATTTATATCTTTAGCCTGTTAAGTTACCTGTTGTATAGAAATAAATGTTAAGACAAAGCAAAAAGTTCCAATTTGATATTCATTTTAAAGCGTTACCAACTAAATACCGATATTCGCGACCATGGTAGGTGGCCAATAATCCATATTGCTCTTGCTGTTTTAAAACTTCATTTTGCCATTGATCTTTATTAATAGTTGGATGTGTGAGCAAAAACGACAACAAGTGAAACCCTACTTGGGGTTTTTCGTCGGGCTCAATGGTTTTCCAGATCTGTTCTAGTCTTGTCGCTACTTTGGAGGGGTGGAATTTTTGATAGAAGGTCAAGGCTTCTAGCAAGGCAAGTTTCACTTCGGGTTTATCTGGACTTAGTTCAAGGGCTTGCTCAAAAGACTGGATAACGGTGTCATAGGAATCCATTTGATTTTTACTTGCATATGCTTGTAGTAATTGATTCGTACCCAATATTTGATAACCAGAAGCAGCTTGAGGATTTAGTTCTATCGCATGTTTGAGCCAAGCATCAATTTCATCTAGTAAGACGCCCGCTGCTTCATACCGGTTTGATTCTAGATACATGCGAACCGTTATTTGTGCGCATTGAGACATGGTGTGCCAAGTGCTTGCCAGATTGCCTTTTAATTCATGGCCTTTTGTCGCTATGTCTATGCATTCTTGGCCAGCAACAATGGCATTTCCGTTGTTCGCAAACTCCTCATAATGCTTGTAATAGTACAAATTCATAAGATTAAAGTGTGGCCAAGTATAATCCGGTTGAATCGCAAGAGCTTGCTGTGCTTCTGCAATCCCCTGTTGCACTAGGGCTATAGCACTTTGTCCGCGTTCAAGTTCTATTTTCGCTAGGGAAGAATTTAAGGCCGCTAAATTATTGTGTACTTGTTGTTTGCGCTCTGAATGTTCAAGCGCTTTTGCGTAATTAAGACGAGTCTTGGCTAACGCTTCTTCATAGGGTTCATTATTGGCGGCTAATATTTTAGTCAGACTTTGATAGGCATTTCCGTTGTTTACATAAGCGTTATAGTAATCGGGCTTCATCTCTATGCTTGACTCATAATGTTGAATACTTTTGAGTAGCATAGGCATAGAATCAAGATCTTGTGAACTCAAATAACTAGCATAAGAAGCATATAATCGGCCTAGGTTGTGGACAAAATCTTCGTCATCAGGAAAAAGCCGAATGCCGTCTTTGAATAAATTTATACCTTTTTCAAAATATGGGATAGGAGACTGCCCTTTTCTCGCTAAAGCAACCCCATAGCGCCGCATTGCTATTGCATAGTTACCTATAATCTCAGAATTATCGGGATACAGAGAAAGCGCTTTTTCTGCAACTATTTGTAGCTGTTCAAATGCGATTTCTGGATCAGAATCATAATAGAGCGAGTCATTTAATTCATAGCTCCATAAATTTAAGCTAACAATTAACGATATTTTGTCATCAGGCACACTCGCCAGGCCTTTATCGACATAGTTACGTCCTAATTTTAAATAAGATAGTCGCTGGCTTCTTTCTTTTATCGAACCAGCTGCCATAAACAGATATAACTCAGCGGGTTTGCTCAATAACCTAGGATCTTCGCTTATTTGTGTTAGAGCGACACATGCGGGTTCGGCCTGTGCCGCAATTGACTCGATATTCAGTAAAATATGATTTGCATACAACATGGCAATATCAAGGTAGCGATCGCATCGCTCTGTATAAATTGCTAACTCTTTATCTGAAACGGGTTCTAGCGTAAAAGGGATTTCCGATACAATTAATCGGGACAACTTTTGGATAATTTCTTCTCGTTGAACTTTGTATTCACTTATAGGGCTATCAATGACTTGAGATAAAATGTGCACCCCTGAGGTCCCATCAATCAACTGTAGAGTCAACCTGAGCGTATCGTCATTTTCCCGTATACTGCCTTCTATAAAAAATCGGCTGCCTAATGACTGAGATATTTGCTCTGGCGATAATTCTTCGGTACTTATGGAAGATGCCAATGTTCTAGAGATAACTTTTAATGCTGGATAATTGGTGAGTTGGTGGGTTAACTCTTCAGTAAACGATTGCGCTGAATTTTGAATTAATGTGTCATCGCTAAATGCTTGAAAAGGTAATACCGCAATGGTTTCGTTGAATTCATTTGAATCATTGATAAATATATAAACAGCAAATGTGATACAAGCAATTATTCCAAGAGCTATTGCAACGACTTTTGAATTGAACACAGTCTGAGTCTGCGAACTCTGCTCTTTTTTGCCGTTTTGGTTTGATATCGTTACATCACCTTGAAGGCCGTAGCCTTTTTTAGGGATTGTGCGAATGATACTGGAGGATGATATCTGCTTAATTCGACTTCTTGTTTGACTCACCAAGTTTGTTAAGGAATCATCGCTGACAATTCTGTCATCCCATATTTTTGTCAGTAAATCATCTCTACTTAGTTTGTAATTTTCAGCAGACAAAAGCAGTTGAACAAGCAATAAAGATTTGTCATCCAAATCAACTTCTAAAGCTTCAGAATTATCAGATCCATTCTGAGGAATTGCCGGATATGCTTTGGCGTTTTTAAAGTCTATTATTATGTCGGCTATTTTAACGATAGATTGCTCATACGTTTCCATTTCACATCCGCTTCATCTTTCCCTGATTCAATTTTAATCATACACAAAAAAAGCAGTTTATAAAATGTGCATGTCATGTGCCTAGACAGTGTTCATGATTAGGCGCGTTAATTCCAAACTTTGGGTGATATTTTAATCTTAAACTTAACAATGCTTTTTTTTAAACTTCATATTGACTAAATTTCAAACACCATATTTAATTGCAGGATGATGGATAATATGTAGATGTAGAAAATGGATTTTAAACCCTTCGTTTTATTTGCGGTTGTTTCTTTATTAGCAGCTTGTGGGGGTGGTGGAGGCAAATCATCGGGTGAGACAATAACACCTCGTGCAAATACACCACCTTCTGTAAATGCCGGTACTGACGCATCATTTGATGAAAATTCCACTGTTACTATCTCTGCAACGGCATCTGACTCTGATGGTTCGATTGTAAGTTATGCATGGACGCAAATTTCCGGGTTCTCAATAAATATATCTAATGCAAATACGGCGTCTCTGCAATTTAATGCGCCTGACGTAACCGGCAATCTTACTTTAGAGTTTAGAATAACTGTTACCGATAATGATGGATCTAGTAGCTCAGATACAATTGTAATAACTATCGTGGACTTGAATCCAAACTCCCCGCCTGTCGCTCAAGATATTGTGTTTACCAGTGACCTATCATCTCCCTATATCAATGTAACACTACTGGCAACTGACGCAGACAATGATACCCTCAATTATATATTGGAATCAGAATTTGATGGTGAGGGTTATGAACAAGCATTTATTTCTGATCAAAAGCTATTTATTACCATGGAAAACAGTTCTGTCGAAGAGGTAAAACTTTACTACCGTGTAACAGATGGTATAGCGTTTAGTGAAACAGCTTCGGTTACTATAATCAAAGAAGAAACCACCGATAGTGGAACAGGAGCTGAAGAAACCTCTTCAGAAGACTATGCAGGACTGCCCAATGCTTTGGGCGGTAACTATCTGCATACAGGCCCAGAAAACACTTTACCTACGTTTGTCGATTTGTCGCCACTATTCCCTCTGCCAGGAAATCAAGGTCAACAAGAAAGCTGTGTTGGATGGGCACTGGGTTACGCAATTAAATCCTATCAAGAGCGAATTGACAATAATTGGGAATACACAGAAGAAACCACCTTCAGTCCTGCTTGGATTTATAATCAGATCAACAATGGAGTTGATAATGGATCAAATACATTCAATGCACTAAATCTTTTACAAACACGTGGTGCAGCGTCCTTATTGCGTATGCCTTATGATCAAAATGATTTTACGACGCAGCCTAGTGGAGCAGCAATTGCTGAAGCTGTTCATTATAAAATTGACACCTATGCCAGAGTAGATATTAATCAAGCTCGCCAAGCTCTGGCCAATTATTTTCCTGTATATTTTACCATCTCCGTGTATGACACCTTTGACGCCTTGTATAATTCGGGTGAAAATGCTGTATATAACTCTATATCAAATAATCGACGTGGTTATCATGCGGTGGCTGTAGTTGGGTACGATGACAATAAATTTGGTGGCGCCTTTAAAATAATGAATTCTTGGGGACAACAATGGGGTGATAAAGGTTTCGCTTGGATACCTTATGACATGGTTGCAAGTGTGGTTTCAAGTGCGTTGGTTGTATTGGATGAAAACTCTGATCCTAATAATGATTTACAAATTGAAATCCCTATACAAACAGAGCGACCGAATTTGCTAATTAAAAACTGGGATATTGAACTTGATGAAGTAAGAGATAACCCTTCTTTTTTGTATTATGAAGCTACGAATGATGGCGGTATTGCTACCTCATCGAACGACCATTTTGTGATTTCTCTCTACATGTCCAATGACCAAAACTTTAACCTTAATGACCGAGTTCTCTCTTACGATTATATAGAGCAGCCAATAAATCCGGGGGCTTCCCTAGTGAGAAGCAGGGACGACCAAAATGCTGCCTATGTATATTTCCCTGAGTTTGTTGAAACGGGAGATTATTATCTAGCCATGGTAATAGATCCTTTTAATCAGATTGAGGAAATATATGAGCAAGACAATGTTACCGCATCCGAGCAAAGTATTTATTTAGAGAATTCGCCTCAAGTGGATTTTGCCATTGATAATTGGCTCGTTGAATGGATTGAAGATGGCGATGGTACCGCAACACTTGAATACTCGATTTCTAATATTGGCCAGGCACCAAATCAATCAGCTTGGTTTACTGTTGAAGTATATCTGCATACAAACCCCACACCAGATTTGTTATTCCATGGAACTGATGGCGCTTACAGAGTGCATTCAGAAGCGGTAGAGGTGTCTTTAGCACCTGGTGAACAAGTTGTTAGAGACGAAACTAATGCAACAACGTTTAACATTGCCATGGATCATTGGGCTGGAACTCCGGAAAGAGTGCCTAGCGGCACGTATTATGTGTCTCTGCAGATAAACTATGGTTGGGATGATGAACCAACCTCTGGATTAGCTAATAATATTTCAACAGCATATAACAGAGTTGGAATAAGTAGCCTATTTGTATATTCCACTGGTACTAACAATGACAAATCCCAAGCTTCTAAAACTACGAATAAAGGTTCGGTTTATAATGGCAAACAGATCGATACTCAACGAATATTGACTAAAAAAATATCAATAAAAAATATTGATGGCATACCTCGTATTGTTGCTGTAGAAGATATACCTTCAACACAGAGACATTCAAAGAGTAGGTCCATTGAAACAACTAATGTAAAAATTCGGAAATCGCCTAGTTTACCTCGAAAAGTATTAAAATCAGGAATAAATGGACGAATAGCACCTGTAAATCAACGAATAGCATTACCTAAGCAAACGAGATAGGGCATTCAAAGTAATAATTATTGCTTGATAGATAATTCATTTAAAACATTCATAACCTCCTAAGCCTTAGGCAGTGTGCGCTTAGTAAGTATCAAATGAGAATTTGCGGCGGTGACGGCAAACACAGCTTCCAAATAAGTTCGGGGAGATATTAGATCCTTTTCCAGTTGTTTTTGAAGAGAAGGAATCAAAGCATCTGTTTCTAGCCCTAATTCTTCAATTTCAATTAAATTATCAACATTGCTCCACAGTAACATGTGTAGTTTTTCATTTACTGATAAGTAATGTTGTAAACCTTTATTATATTCAAACAAAGCTGTCCGCAACGATTGAGGTTGGATTAGATCCAATTTCCCAGTAGATACTAACTCTTCATAAGTAGGAGAATCTCCTAAGGGTAAAACCCAATGAGTAGCAGGTGATACAAGATCAGCAATAGGCTTGGGGTTATCTGCATAGTCACCGGTTTTTAAATAAGATGCCAATAACTTAGCGTTTTCTAGGGTGGATTCTATGCGAGTGATATTACTTTTTAAGTCATTTATTATGATATTGAAATCATGCTTTAACCGTTCTTGTATAACAAGCGTTTGCTGGAATTCTTCTCGTTCTTTATTCCAATTTGCTACTTGAAGACCAATAAAAACACCAAAAACTACAATGATAAAATCGAGTGATACTGCCACCCAGTTTTGTTCTTTCAAATGCTTTGAAAAATTTTTAAGTAGCATAATAGCTTCTCCTTCAGCATGCAGTACTTCCTTTTGTTGATACCATATTATGTGAAATCTGGTGGAATTTTCTACTATTTAATGAAAAGTATAAATAATCTGCTTTTGAGCATTTAATCAACTGAAAAAGCGGGAATTATTTCAAATAAAAATTCATAACTTATTCATACATTTATTTATTTTTTTGAATTTTTTATTATATTTTGTATGATAAAAGCATCTCATTTTTTCGGCTTTGATCTACAATTAAACAAAATCGAAAATTTGTTTGGTTTCGAAGGGAAACATATAAACTTATAAGGGGGCGTTATGCAGACAATTAATAAAAAGCTCCAAGCTATTCAACATGAAGTTCATTTACTGACAGAATACTGCTTAGAAACTGGGGACGAAAAAACCCGCCAATTGTTACTTGAAGTATTAGAAATACTAGATATTACACATAGTTCACTACAAGGTAAGTCTTTAAGAGGTTTTTCAAATCATTCCTCGACGCACATTAAGTCTCATTGATCAGTTGTGTGCGTTATGCTGTAGACCTTGTAACAATTGCTCTATGATTAACTGCACATCATCGAATTTATCAGCAGTGGTATAAATACTGAAATTAGAATTTAAGCTAATATCTAAACCTTGCTGTAAATCTTTAAAGCTTGATTCCAATACCCTTTGGGTCCTATGCATGAAGGCAGTAGCACTTTTTTCGTCGATGTTTACTAAACATAAAATTATTTGTTCAGGTGCTAATCTACCTACAATGTCGTCTTCTCTGGTTACACTTGAAAATGTAGAACTAACTTTAGATAAAATTAAATCGCCTTTAGTGCCACCTAATAATCTATTTACTTCCCTAAAATTCCCTAAATCAAATATGGCCAGCGCATGCGCCTTATCAGAATGAGGCGTTGATAATTTTTCTACTTTCTCAATAAAACTGCTTAAATTGAGTAAGCCTGTTACTTGATCAACTTCGGGATTGTTTTTTATCTGCCGGCGATAAAGATAGAACGCAACTATAGCTATTAGCAGAAGAAGACCAAGGATTAAGGCAACTGAATATGTTTTGACTTCTTCAGCTTTCTTTACTTTGGCCTCTAAGCTACTAATTTCTTGATAAAGCCCGCTGATGCCAAACTGAGTACTTCTAGTTAGCACCACTTCTTTATCTTGTTGCATCTTTTTGACGTATTTGTCGAAAGCAACGCCTGCATTTTCTGGATTTTTAAGAAATAACCAAGCCCTAACTTCAAATTCAATATGTTTTTCGTTTAAATATCTGGCTGTGGGGTATTCTTTAATTGTATCCACATAGGTAAAAACACATTTTTTGTCTTCTTTGTATAAACAAATAACGGCGTCATACCATCCGAATAAAGCATCATAATAAGGGTTGTTGACCTTATTTTTAAATTTTTCAAGCTCGTTGAGAGATAACTCTAACTCTGAATACTCCTCGAGATCATAATGAAAAGCCACTTTTTGTAAGTGATACCAAAAATTAGTCAGCGGCGTTTTGATATTTTGATTTATTTCATCAAATTCTTTTAACCGAGCCCTAAGCTCATCATATTGACCACTTGCTCTAAGAGAGACTAGCGCACTAACAAGAATCGATAGTTGATTACTTCCGTTATAAACTTTTAACCCTAGTTCATGAGCTTTTAGAAATTGTTCAGCGGCTTGTATATGCATGCCTGCATCTGCAAAAATTAACCCAAACGAGTTGTGCAAATGCGCAAGCAGCTTAAAGTTTTGTGAATTGCTGTATTCTTCGAGTAAAGCATAAACATTTTCAACAATACCACTGAAATGAGTATCGTAGCTACATGCTGTTAATAATCCTAATTTGGCACTGACATTTATATCTTCGAACTTACCTTCAGATACTTCCCTTGCTCTATAATATAAATTACATCGTTCATTTAATTCTTGAACATCATAAACAAAACCTAGTTGATACAAAGCCATAGCATAGGATTCACTTTGTTTATCAATCGTAGGATTTTCTACAATATTTCTTAAAATGTCTTGCGCCTCTAAATGACGGCCAATGCAGATAAAATGATGGGTTTTAATTAATTGAAGTTCTAATTTTTGAATAGACGTATTTTCAGCGCTAGACAAATAATCATCTACTTTATTAGCCTGCTCAGGATCTGGACAATCATAAGTTAATGATCTTGTATCGTTTATATAATCATCAATTGAAGTGTTTGCAAGCGCTATCTTACTAGAAAGAACTGCACACAAACATAAAATAGCACCAATACTTTTCAAAGGATTCTCTTTTCTTATTATTTATTGAGTACGACTCATCCTGAGCATTAATAGACTAAAGTTTAGCGGTTAGAGAAATAAATATCTACCTCTGTAAAATCCTAAAATAAAAAAGACAACTAAATTAACAAAAAACCTATCAATTAAAATGGAGCCGTAGTTCATTTTTTTAAGCCCCTACATCCCACGAACGTCAACGCCTAGCAACCCCCACTAACAATGGAGTCGTAGTGCATTGTTGCTATCCCGTGATTTAAATAATGGAGTCGTAGTTCATTGTTTTAGCATGGCTGGAGGCTTGGTGCTTGTTGGGTTACAGAGCAGTG
>CANMCE010000005.1 GCA_947496235.1 uncultured Glaciecola sp.
TAAGTTCCAAGGAGGTCGTGGCCTGCGCCACGATGACGATTCTTCGTAGTTAATTTCATTAGGACAGCAATTTGTCTCAATATGCCTCTGGCGCTTTGGGGCATAATGATTACTGATCAAACATGACGTCAAATGACTTGGCTAGTTTTCTTAACTTCTTGTCATTTGTCCAAAGTCGAGTACCCCTGTCCAATACAACGGAAGCAAGCAAAGCAAAATCAATAAACCCGCAACCTTTGCCATAAAGCTTATGTTCTTCAATGAAAGCTAACACTTCATCATGACTTGCAGTTTTTATAGGTTTCAGAAGAGATAAGTCGTACAATGTTTGCTTTCTTGGCTCTGGAGGCGTGCCGCAAGCAATTTCAGCAATTACAAACGGATGACATAAAACGTTGTCAGATTGGAGCAAGCCAATCAGCGTGTTATTTCCCATTTTAAAATGATTTACCCAAACAGAGGTGTCGACCAAAACCAAATTACTTAGTCCTTTCTTCTGGGAACGTCATCTATAGCTGGAGATTTTCCAGCGAGGCTTGCCAAACGTTTTGCTGCTTGCACCCTTACGAAGGTTTGCATAGCTTCCCTTATAATGCTTGCCTTATCGCTTGTGGGATCACAAAACTGAGCTGCTTTTTCAAAAAGCTCATCATCAATGCTTACGGTAGTTCTCATAACATCCTCTTATTATCATATCTGATGCATTAGGGTATCATGTTTGATGCAAAAGCGAGAGGTAAAATTTAAATTGCTAAAAGCTTTTGTCTGTAACAACTTTAATCAGGGGGGCAGCAGATCTGCTAATCAATCACAACGGCCATTGAATCGAATAAACGATAACGGCGGCAACTGGCACCGCCCCATAGCGTCAAGCGCATATTGAGACAAGATACGGACGGTCTGGCTTGCATTTTCATTTGTACCTAAGTGACACTACCGTTCCTTCACCTGCTGACGCGTTATGCATCAATATACCGAAGGGTCTTCGCCGTCCCACAAATTTAAATCTGTCAATATCTCAAAGGTTGCATAAGTAAAGTCATTCACACTCAGTGACACCGAATTACACATTCCAACAACAGACGTTTGGGTGTCTGGTCTTCGGATGTAACTGGTGTCTGTGCCGACCCAACCTCCGTTGTGGAAAAAATAACGACCATCGGTATTTTGCCCATTGGCGTAGTACCATTTTCCTTCGTCACTCTCTGGCACATTCACATTTGGCTTGTTCATTAGCGCCATTAGCGCCTCAGGATCTTTGCCCAACTTAGGAGCATAGAAGTGATTATCCCTTTGTGAGCTGGCATCCAAAGATTAAGTTTGTGACGCCTTGCATCTGGGTGCCCTTTGAATCCTTTTGAATACCAAGATCCAAGCTTTTATAGGATTTTTGATTACCATTTTTTAATTCAACCATTGTAGGTTCACCTCCAAAAGCAGCTCCACCCTTTGGATCAAGAATTACGTAGCGTAGCTCACGCTCTTCAGCTCCGGTGAAAAAAAACTCATATGAACCCATCCACAATTGTTTTCGTTCAGTTGGTTGCATTAACTTGTCATCCGGCAATTGTTCTAAAAGTATTACGTGATAGAAGTAAGCGTGGCAGGTATTGATAAATCGAGTAAAGTAAACTCTTCCTAAAACGCTTATATCAAATTGCCCGTCTAGTTCAGAGTTAGAGGCTAATTCACCCTCCTGCTGGAAGATATCAATAAGCCTTTTGAAATCTGGAGAAAAAAAGCTAACTACGGGAGAGCGGCTACCGTCGTCTTCGTTGAATACCGACGATCTACCTATCATCCCTACAAGCCGGGGTGAACCAAAAGTATTGGAGGTGACAAAACTGCCTTCCCGATTTTCCTCAGGGAATTGACAGTTTGCTTTTCCATAAAACTTATTGTTACCGACAACATCTACTTTGCATGCACTTTGCAGTTGCAATTGGTGATCATCAAAATTATCTTCGTCGGAATAATTACGGACAGTATAAAAATCCATAAATTTATTCAAGTTCTCAGTGGCAATACCTTTATCCATATTAAGTACAGGTACAAGTGGCAAGTCTTTGTCTTTTAAAGCCAATTTGTGACCTTGATGAAAATATAAAAATATAAATGGGTCTTTTAGAGACTGCGCATCATGCAATGGCTCTCCTTTTTTAACCGACTCTACGTAGGGCTTTAGATGTTTAGGAACTAAAACAGCGTTAGCAGCAGCGCTGTAAGCTGTTGCGGTCTTGTTAAAACCTAATTTAGTTTTGAATCCACCTGTATCAGAGCTTACCAAAAACAATTTGTTTGTTTGCTGTTTATCAGATTTCAAAAACAAACATTCTACAGGCGCTAACACCACGTTGGGACTAATCCATATACCTGTACATCGGGTTCGGTGGCTCTTAGTTAATCCTGCTTTAGTATTGAATGCTTCAATAAACACGGCGTTTTTTGTGAAAACATTTTTATTGGAGTAAACGGGTTCCGCTGCGAATAACCCATTGACTAAAGACCCAAAAACAATCAAAACGACGAACAACTTATACATCAATTACTCCCTACCTCGCTTACTCACATAAATGATACCACCAAAAATGCATAAAATTAATTGACGGGAAGCAGTTTGAAAAGACGGCTTTGGTGTTAAATGACCAAAATAGTACTGAGATTATTCACAAAACACCTGTAATATATTTATGCCATCATTTAAATTTTGTTTATAGGTTAATCCACATCATGAGAGTCGTCTTTTTATCCCTTCTCTTTCTTTTGTTTCAACAGATTGCCTTTGCCACTGAAGTGCGAGTTGCGGCTTTTAATGTCAGTATGGAGGCTACTAATTATCAGTCGCAAGAAACTGAGCAATCAATAGAGCCTAGCCAGCAACTTTTACAGCATCTAAAAACGGGTGAGCATCAACAAATTAAGAATATTGCAGAGATCATTCAGCGGGTGCGTCCGGATATAATATTACTGAATGAGTTTGATTATTATGCCGATGTTTCTCCTTCGGCATTGTCATTATTTGTCACCCATTACTTGCAAGTTAGTCAATCAGGGCAGGCCCCTATTGATTATCAGTATCAATACATTGCGCCGGTCAACACAGGTGAGCCGACGCCCTTTGATTTAGATAATGATGGCAAGGCAAGTGGTAATGGGGCTGATGCTTATGGTTACGGACTTTATCCTGGGCACTATGGCATGGCGTTGTTATCTCGTTACCCAATAAAGATGGAGGATATCCGCACTTTTCAATATTTTCGTTGGGTAGATATGCCAGGCGCATTAAAACCAGTGGATCCGTCGTCAGAACAGCCTTGGTATAATGACGAGGAATGGCAAGCAATGCGCTTAAGTTCAAAATCTCATTGGGATATTCCCATCGAGATTGATGGAAAAACTGTGCACGTGTTGGCCATGCATCCTACTCCTCCAGGTTTCGATGGACCAGAAGATCGCAACGGCAAACGCAACCATGATGAAATTCGCTTAATGGCAGATTATCTAACCGCAGATTCTTCTTCCTATATCTATGATGACAAAAAGGCTTTCGGCGGAATAAAAGGGCAACGATTTGTGCTGGTGGGTGATTTTAATGCAGCGGATATAGGCGATAAACATCGCCCCGGCGTTATCGAACAACTCACCGAGCATCCTTTGGTTGATGCTTCGCTTGTACCCACAAGCAAAGGTGGCGCAAATGCCAGTGAAGAAGAATTCAGCAATAGATACACTGCTTATTGGGGCGCGCGTGCCGATTACGTTTTGCCGTCTGCATTTGGATTCAAGGCGAAAGATGCTGGTGTATTTTGGCCAGAACAAAAATCTTCCTTATATCGACTAGTAAAAGATAGGAAAAGTAGCTCTGACCACAGATTAGTATGGATGGATTTAATCTTGAAAGATGATTAAACCTAACTTAGCTCATCAAATATATGCCACGGACCAGTAATTGCCACTGTCCTGGTGGGCGAATATAAATTCACAAACATAACGGAGCCATCAGGTGAAAAACATGCGCCTGCTGGTTCTGTTTGCCATCTTACCCTAGCAAAGTCAAACAGTTGACCCGAAGGCGTGACGAGTTTTAGGTTATTGTGAACTTCATCCAGATATTGATCTTCGCACACAATCAAATGCCCCGAAGGTGTAATGACCAAGTTGTCACCAAAGTTCAGGGATGAAGGCGAATCGCTCTCTACAAATAGTTGTAAGACTCCAGGATTGTCTTGTTCCTTGTCTGTACCTTCATCGGTTGATGGAAGATAGCGCATTATTTGACCGAGTTTTTTATTGCCGCCACTAGTGCAACAAAAATAGAGTTCTGACTTATCAGGATCATCTGAAAAGTAAATACCTTCTCCGCGAGCAAACAGCGCAGCCCCTTGCTCGTGACCTCTTAACCTAAGGTCATCTTCGGGACTTTTTACATTGTCTAAAGTAATCCATTCACAGGTATAATCTGTGTCGGGTTGCATTTGGACTTGTTCCCAGTTGCGGGTATCAAACTTGGCCTTTCCTTTTATTGCTAGTGCTTGTAGAGTTCCGCCTGCATGCAAATTGGTCTTTTCGTTTGGAATAAATCGATAAAGCAAACTATCCCAGCGGTCTTCGGTTAAGTAAACAATGCCTGTTTTGGGATCTATACAAGCAGCTTCATGATTGAATCTCCCCATGTCTACTATAGGCTTGGGTTCTACAAGTCCATTGGCTTGCGATGGTACTTCAAACACATACCCGTGTTCTTTGTTGATTAAATCAGAAGGTGTTGCAACCGACTCTTCACATGTGAGCCAAGCGTTCCAAGGTGTTTTTCCACCAGCACAGTTTCGAATGGTGCCAAGGAGTGACATGTATTCTTTTTCTACTTTCTGGGTTTTTAGATTATAAACAATATTCGATGTGCCACCGGGCAAAGGGCTCGCATCCGAATAATGATCATAGGCTTGAAGATTTGTTACGTCGATTTTTGCGCTTTCTACTTTAATTCCTTTATCGTGTTTTAATTCATGATTTCTAACCAATATTACCCGATCATCATCCAGCTTAAAGCAGCCCATTCCATCTGCACTATCAGGCACTGTAAAGCCATCGCTCATAGAATTACCCAACTGCGAAATGATTTGATAACTAAATCCTTCGGGTAAATCTAACATACCCTTTGGGTCGGGTATCAGATATTCAGCAGTGAATAACTTTGCAACCTTGGTATTAAGCACTTTCTTTTCAGCGCTTGTAAGATGGGTAGCAAGACCTGATAGCGCAATGGCTAACATGCCTTTATTAAAATTTCTTCGGGTGATTGTCATAGGTTTATCGCTAAATGTTGCGTTATAAAAATTTTTCGCCATTAATGACGTTATAAAGCAATAAAGCGACACAATGCAAGGAGGGTAATAAAAACTTAATATTATTACCCAAGTGAATTGATTGAATGAACGTGGACTTTACTCTATGCGACCAAAGCTCAGTCTAATGTCGCAATCTCAAGCTCTAGGTCTTGTTCAAAAGATTTTGTAATGGTTTTTATCTCACTGATGAGGTTGAGTTCAATTTTGGCAAAAATTCCAGGCATCGAAATAAGCTTAATAAACTCACCATTAACGCAAAGTTTTTCGAGTGAATCATTTAGCGTAAACGTCCTTTCATTCGCGTTGTATCCTATGTAGGGACTGTGTAAGGGCTGTATTTTAATAAGAACGTCGGAGTTGGATGAACTGTTGAGAACTATATCACTTGTAGTGGTCAAGTGTTTTTGGCCACGGGTTTATAGTAATTCCAATATCTCTTTTCTGATTCATTTGGCGTCAAACTACCATTGTATGAATGCGGTCTGCTCTCACTGTAATAGCCAATAATATAATCATTGATTTTACGCTTTGCTTCATCGAAGCTTTTGTATCCAACCGTCGGGATCCATTCCGATTTTAAACTCCTAAAAAATCGCTCCATAGGGCTATTATCCCAACAATTTCCTCGACGACTCATACTTTGCGTCAGCCTGTATCGCCATATTAATTGTCGGAATTGACGACTTGTATAGTGACAGCCCTGATCCGAGTGAAACATTACATTCTTAGGCTTTCCTCGACTTTCGTACGCCATAATTAATGCTTGGCATGTTAGATTACTGTCAGGCGAGTGGCTCATTGTACAGCCCACAGGTTTTCGTGAAAACAATAGACATTCTCTCTGAACAATTAACAATAACCTACTATACTTACCCAAAACAAACCAGCAGGAACGCTATTCCAATCAAAAGGACTTACATGCCCACCCCAAAACAAAAATCCATCGCTATATTCAAAGCCATCCTGTTCTGGGTGGTGTTTCTCAAATTTGACGAACTCACTTGGCGCGATTTGGGAATGGTACCTAACCGATATTCTTAGCTCAAATTCGTAGTTTCTCTGCTTATAGGTATTTTGTTTTTATGTGGTTTACTATCTATTAACGCCTATTACCATAATGCCTATTGAAGGAAAAAACGTCCTTACTTCTCTTATCCTGATTTTATTAGTTTTTATCGCGTAAGGCACCACAACTCTTCAACTTCTATTATTGGTGGATGGCGTGTTGCTGGTGGAATATTATTTACGTGTCGTTCGGCCTAAGCAAAACAACTGAAACCAGTCACTTACTTTGTAAATAACAAAAATGGAGTATAATGAAAATTATCATACCGAAAAACGAGCTTTATGAATAATCTATATTATATTGAAGAGTCTGCGTACGATGAATCTACCGACGTTAGCGAACCGCTGGTGGGCGAAAAAAGTAACCTTCAAGATGAAGTGAAAGAAAATTTTAGAGATAACGTATTTTCAGTGCTTCGCAATACATTTCCCAGCCGCGAGCGTGAATCTTTAGTTGAAAAGCAACAGGATCAAAATGCCCATGATATTGTTGCTAAAAATCTACAAGCGTATTTTTCAGAACTTTCTAATACTGAGCAATTCTCAAATAAAACAATCACATTATTTGAAAGCTTGGCCAATATAGAAAACTCTACTGACTACCGTGAATCATTAGAAAAAATAATGACAACACATGACCTCATTAGCAAAAGGCTCGATAACGCTGTTGAAGTAGATTTTAAAGCTTACTTGCCGAAAAAGGCGCCTATTTTATATAAAGACTGGAAGAAAAAGAACAAGGGTAAAACCGCGCTTGATTGCTTGCACGAGCTTTATGGTGATTACTTACAACTAGGAGTTTTGTTTCAAGATGATTTAGGGGGCAAAGAAGGACTAGATCCTAGTTTAAATGCCGCACTGAAAACCTATTGTGCAAAGCATCAGCTCGTCCTTTCGGACATACTTCCTCCGAAAAGTGCTCGAATTGAAAAACTTATAAACAAATTGGATATGAATAAAGCAATATTTATCAATAACTTATATAATAAATCCAGAAAATAACAAATTTAACCTTAAATTAGTTATTTACAAGTATTCAATTTTCCCCTACCGTAAAAGCGTAGCTAGAAATTAGCTGCGAGGTTTGTATTTGTTGCTGTAACAAATTTGACCCGTCTTAACGCAAAGGCTTCTCGAAGCTCACATAACTAACCAGAAACACACTGTTGTTTTAGGGAGATGTTAGATGTTGAAACTTACTTCCATTTTTATGGGTTTATTGGTCTTGATCGTGGGGTTGTTCTTTTATCTCGAAGACTCACCGTCAGAATTGCTACTCACCTTTTCAGCTGAAACTATTGCTGATATTCAAACCAAATCCAGTGAATTTCACAACCAAAGCGTTACTGTGCAAGGCGTCGTAGGAAAGCGCCTCGGTTTTCTTGGAAGTGGGATGTACTACTTAGATGATGGAACCGACAGTATTTTGATAATGACATCAAAAGCATTACCGGCTACCGGCAGCAAAGTCATCGTACAGGGCGTTGTAAACCAGACATTCTCGTTTGGGGACAATCAAGTGGTTGTCATTGTAGAAGCCACAAATTCAGATGATGTAGGGGAAATCTAATGAGACTAATCAATAAGTTTTTGTACAAAGTCGCAGGCATTGATCGCGATACTATCGAAAAATGCCCGACCACAGATAAAATCTATGCCCGCCATTTGGGTGTAGCCTTATGCTTTACCTTCATTTTGGTGTTTCTCATCAGTTTTTACTCTTTTTCTTATGTGGGAAAAGGTGCAATGGAATTTGATGTTGCGACCAACAGCATTGTTAACTCAAATCTATCCAATACTTGGGTGATGTTGGGGGCTTTCTTTATCGCATTTGTGGTTTCAACCGTAATTATTCTGTTCGACAGAACCTTGTTTATGTCGGATTGGTTCACAAAAAAGCCTTACGGTATCAACACCGGATTCTTCGCTTCTCTGTTCAATAAAATCACCATCTTGTTTCGTATTAGTATCCGCATTGCGATTTCCCTAACTGTGGCATATGCCCTCTCGATTTTTCTTGAGCTTAAGGTGTATGAGTCTGAAATTGTGAGAAAAATGTCAGATGAGCATTTAACCGAAAACCAAGCCGCTTACGACTATTTAGCCGGTTATCACAGCGACTTGTTTAATAACTTGGATCAGAAGAAAGAACGGCTACAGCTTTTACAGGACGAATATACCCGCTTAATAAAATCTAAGTCGGGTAACACCTTACCCACTCAACGTATTGAAGATATCAACACAGAAATTAGCCGGTTGACGTCTGAATCAAAAGCAGAATTGGAACAAACTCATGCCAATTATGCGGCTATGTTGGCACCTTTGTACGACGAACAAAAGTCTCTGAAAGCGCGGATGATCGAAGTGAATCAAAATATTCTGGCGGCGAAAAAGCGCAAAGCATCTGAGGCAACAGGTAAAAACCCTGAGGGCTTTAATAATGTGAGTGGTGTAAAGGGCACCGGTGATGGCTACACCTACTGGGATCAAGACATTAAAAGTAATAAAGCGTTTTTAAATGAACTTGGACTGATATTGAACCCCATTGAAAGCAGAATTGAAGAGCTGGAAATAGAGAAAAAAACCATCATCGATGCGGTGCTACACAATACTGCGATGGCTGTAGATTCTCTAGTCGCTCAGAAAAACCAAATCTACCAGGCCTTTCAGAACAAAGACGAAGCTGATGATGAACAATATAAGCGTGTGCTTACGTCTTATGACGAGAACCTTAAGGCATTACAAACTGAAATCAACGCCGAGGAAGTTTTGTTAGATGCCAAATATCAAAAGGAGAAGAATCGCATATTTTCCGAGCCGACTTTCAAACCATTAATTGATGGCCCTCTAAGTCGATTGACAGCTTTGAATCAACTAAAAAATCCTGAGAATGGTGTAGTAACCACAGAAAGCAAGACCATCGACAGGTTCTCTTTGCTTTTAAAGTCCATCGTGGTGTTTTTAGAGATTGCGCCTGTCATTTCTAAACTTATTTTCTCCCCACCCACCGCGTATTCATACAAAACCCAAGGTTTGGTTATACGGGATGTTATGGAAGAAAAGTGGCAGCGGGAGCATTCTGTGAATGTAGCGGATAAAGAGTCTGAACGAGATGTAAAGAAACGCATTATCGAAATTGAGTCAGAAATTGCCATGCTCAAATATAGGCAAAAGTTTAACAATGCCTTTGAGCAAGTTTCAGATGAAGAAATTGCTAAAGCCGTGAATCAATAGTAAGCGCTATTTATAAACTAAGTTTTTTAATGCAATACAACGTGAAAAGAGGAAATCGATATGGGATTTTTTGACAACAAAACTACGACTAAATCTGTTGATACAAAAAGCACAGATAACCTGGCCTCGCCTTACGAAGCCGGCGCAAGCTCAATATCGCATGAAATGATTAAGGAAAAAGAGAGTGTATTGACTTTTATGGCGAAAATTAGACATAGGAACCTGAAAAGTCAGCAAGTCGAAGCGCAGTTACGTGAGTTAACATCGAATGTACTCAAGGCGCAAAACGATCATATAAGACATCAACTTGAGTTGGGCTTAGACAAAAAAAAGAAAGAAGAATATTTAAAGTACCAAGCGGACATAGCGGTTATTGATAAAGAAATTGTTGAACTTTCCCATAGTATGGCAAAGTCATTGGTCGAACTTTCTTTTGATTCTGCTGAAGAGAGCTTTACCTTGGAAAATTCATCTTTCGAACGATTTCAATTAATGTATGATAATGGAAAGATTACTAAACAGCAGTTTGAGCTTCAAAAACAAAAAATAATGTCCTGTACTAACGCCCTGCAAAATAGATTGGAAAGTATGGTGTCGACTATTTTGGACAACGGCATGAAGACCTTTGAACATACCGTACAACTATTTTGTGAAACTAAAATAGATAAGATGTAGGATCATCTTTGTTTTCACAGCTCCAATTTTGAAAAGTACTTGTAATCTAGCAAGTACTTTTTTGTTTTCCACCTAAACGAATTAAATGAATAATTGGCAATCTATAAGATGAAAAGCTCCGAGATTGAAAAGTCATTTGGCTCAACGTTTGACCATTGGTATTTTCCCCTTCAAGCAAGTTTTCCTCAATTTCTCAACGAGTATTTAGATTCCTTTATTGGGACCAACCCTCACTTTGACATGGTACAAAGAGAGGCGTTCGTGGAATCAGTTTTTCATTCATTTTCGTTGAGTATTTCGGAGAAAAAACGAGTGCTTCGTGAATACAGCAATTTGTCCCAATTTCAATTGGATGAATTGTTAAAAGTATTTATTGAAGAGACCAAAAAGTTTCAGCAATTAGAAGTTGAGCACCCGCACGATGTCTCTAAACTAAAACTAAATCGAGGATTGGATTGGATATTCATTTTAGAAAATATTGATTATTCAGTCGCCGTATTAGATTTAGCCTACAAAGCTGATTTAACTTTTGTTGCTACCTATTGTTTACAGAAACTAGAACAACAAGATTTGACCAAAGAATACATACTAGTTTTTGAATCTGTCAAAGACGCTGTTAAGCTTTCTACTTTTCAGTGGAATTATTACCTGCATTGCTTATCAGAGCAAAACGCTTTAGAAACACTTAAATACGTTACCATTCCCGAAGCTAAAAAAACGCCGTTTCTAGATGCGGTACGCGGTTCCTACGTATTGAAAAAATTCAATTTCCGGAAATTTCCAGAGAAGCTATTAACTCCCGTCTTCAACCTAATTAAGAGTAAAGAGACAGATTTAGTTAAAAATCAATTTTTAGATGATTTGAAATTCTATTATTTGTTTAAAACCAGAAACTTAAATAAGTTTTTTATCCGTTCTATAAAACTGTTTTTATCAAGCTATAAAAAAAGTATCTTTGATGTGAAAAGAGATTTCACCTGGTTTCAAAAGAGTTTTATGTATATTTTTCCTATATACGTTCACCTTAGTCCAGGCGACCTGAGGTACATTTTACATTTTTTACATCAAGCATTGGTTAGACAGCTAGACGCAGCGGAACATAAAATGGGAGACGTAGCGTTAAGGTCATTTTACGATGAAAACGCTGACTATATTTTGTCACTGGCGACGACTTTACTGTTAACGCCTAACAATCAACACCAATACTTTGAAATTATCAATAAACACCCAAGACTCAAAGAATCATCCGAAGTGTTCGCCAATATTCTTCTGCAAACAAATCAGATGCTTGATCCAGCATTTTTAGAATATAGCATCGACTATTATATTAACGATAAAAAAGACAATATTCGCAACCAGTATTATTTGTATCAGTCTCTTTTAGTTGTAGATAAACCATCGGCAGCAAGCTATGTGTTAGGCAAAATAAGAACGAACAAATACGCCTATGAATTACCTGAGACTCTAGCAGCACTAAATACCAATACTTTTACTAGCACTGTAGATTACGGGATCTACTCAAAATGCATCGGCAACCTAAAAGCCGAAATTGAGACGTGTAAAAAAAAGACATGCTTGGATTTAAGTTTTCAGGAGTACTTGGCGAAGGCTGAGGAAAATGGTGACGATCACCGAAGTGAATAAATCACTCCGGTGAATTATCAAACTATTTACCCACCATATCTGCACTTTGTGCCAATCTAAACCCTAAGGTTTGCGACACGGTTTTGCGATCAAAGTTATATCTAAAATCGATATGCATTTTATCGGCTTTATCTAAATAATCTCCGCCTCTCACCGCATGCGCTTTGCATCGTTGCGTTTGACAAGCACTGCCATCTTGAGGTAGGTCCGACAAATCACGGGTGGAACAATCTGCCATCATTTCTTCTACATTACCGCGCATATCGTAAATACCAAACCCATTGGGTCGATAGCTAGCAACTTCTTTCAATTGACCAGCGCAGGCTTTGTTATACGCATAAAACTGGTAGTTTGCTTGCTTACATCCGGTTTTTCGATCCCACAAAATGTTAGGCTCGTTGCTATTTGTAGTTTCCCCTTTAAGAATTAATAAATGTGTGTGTAATTTTTAACCAATTATCAGCTGCGGTTTAGTGCTGTCTTCAAGGGACTGAACCTATGCTATTTGCACAAAAGAAGCCTGCACTATATTTCTTAACCGCCTCACTGTTTGGTTTGATTGTTTTATTTGGACCAGTTTCTTACAATGATGAGCATAGGGTGCTGATAGGGTTTATCAGTGAGACTGTAAAGTTAGTCCTTGCCAATTATCTTCCATACATAGTTGTTTTCCTTTGTGTTCTCTCATCTGTTGGTGCTTTGTTCTACCGATTTTTTCCTAAACAGACTTTAGCGTTTAGTGCTCTCTCCAATATTTTCAAAATGAATTATCTTTGGTTGCTGTTGAATTGTGGAGGAACAAGTTTAGCGGTATTGGTTTTATTTCAGATTGGACCGGTCTGGTTATGGGGCGATAATACTGGAGGATTAGTCTTATATGATCTTCTAGTAAGTATTTTGGTTGCCGTTGCTTTGGGTTGCATTGTTTTACCCTTACTCACAGACTTTGGACTTATGGAGTTTGTAGGCGTTCATGCGGATAAATGGTTTAGGCGACTATTTACCTTACCTGGGAGAAGTGCTGTAGATGCATTCGCATCATGGTTTGGAGGTAGCACTATCGGGCTGATTGTAACATCGAATCAAATGAAGGCTGGGTTTTATACACAACGTGAAGCTGTTGTAATTGCTACTAACTTTTCCATTGTTTCCATTACCTTTACCCTAGTCATTTTAGATACACTACATCTTGCCAGCCACTTTTATCTTTTCTTTATAACTATGATTATTTCTGGTGGCGTCTGCGCCTTAACTTTGCCGCGAATTCCTCCGCTTTCTAGAATATCTAATGCTTACCTTAAACAACATCAACAAAAAGATAATAAACCTAGCGGCAGTAGCTTGCATAAAAGAGCATGGATAGCGGCGTTAGAAAGGGCAAGTCATACCCCAGATTCAAAACAATTAATCAATAGAATAATGGCGAACATATTGGAAGTTTGGTTTGGGGTGCTACCAGTCGCAATGTTTATCACCACTTTGGGATTATGTATAACCGAGTACACGCAGATATTTACATGGTTAGCGACACCAATAACCTACTTACTTAATATCTTGCAAATACAGCAAGCAGACGCTGCGGCACCAGCTTTTTTAATAGGCTTTATTGATATGTTTCTACCGGCACTGGTCGGCGCAAATATTGAATCTGAAAGCACCAGATTCATCATTGCAGTGATAGCTGTTGGTCAGTTAATTTTTGCATCTGAAACCGCAATAATGATGCTTAAACTAGGATTGCCTATCAAAATTCTAGAGTTGGTCGTGGTATTTGTACTGCGCACCGTCATAATTCTTCCGATCGCAAAATTAAGTGCGCTTTTCTTTTTATAGTCTTTTCAACGAAGCTTTTTCTAACCAACATTCAGTTCAATCATATCTGAGAATGTTGATTGTTTTTGCAATCTAAATAATGAGGTATATTTTTCAGTTGGCCAATAAACAATAAAGTTACAAGTGATATTGGTCTAGTCAGGCGTGTAGTTTTTATATAATTTCATTAAGTAAGGTGAACTGTCAGAACCTAGTTTGAAGGCTTTTACACTTGCACTTTCTGCGTTCATCGGTATGCTTAAACAACACTACAAAGACTCACCGTTATTTCTTACTTTCAGATGTCATTTCAACAATTTATAGCAGGTTTTTTGGGCGCTGGCGCAATTGAAATTTTGGCGTCAATCTCGGGATTTTTATGTATTTACCTGTTGATCAAACGAAGCATCTGGAGTTGGTTTTTCGGGTTCATTCAGGTCAGCCTCTACACCTATATTTTTTATATAGCTAAGCTGTATTCAGACACGGGTTTGCACATTATTTACATGTTTTTACAAGTGTATGGTTGGTGGAATTGGAAGCATAACAAAAGTGAAGGCAATGACCTCGTTATCGAAAATGGATCTTTGTTCTCGTTTTTAATTTGTTGGGGTGTTGTATTGCTTGCTACTGTTGTACTCGGTTTCACCATGGATGAGTATACGGATGCAAGTTTTGCTTATCCAGATGCATTCACTACAACGGCTTCTCTTGTTGCTCAGTTTTTACTGAGTAAGAGATACTGGTTTAACTGGATTTTCTGGATAATTGTCGATGTTGTTGCAGTTTATATTTATCTTCAAAAAGGCCTATACCCAACAGCAGCCTTGTACTTTACCCTACTTATCATGTGTTTTTTTGGGCTCTATGCTTGGTTAACACAATCCAAAACGCAAAATTTAGAATCTGCAAAAGCATAGGACCCCTTATTCCACATGAAAAATGTTAAACGCGTTGTATTCTTAGGAGCGCCCAGCACGGGTAAAACGACCATTGCTGAACTAGTAGCTGAACGCTATGAAACGGAATTTGTGGCAGAATACGGTCGCGAGTATTGGCTTAAGCATCAGCAAAACCGATTACTTACACAGGAACAGTTGCTGCACATTGCCGAAGAACAAATTCGCCAAGAAGACGACGCTATCAAACGAGCGAACAAGTTTCTTATCGTAGACACTAACGCCTTAACTACTTGGCATTTTGCCATAGATTATTATGGTAGTGCTCATCCTAAACTGGAAAAACTGGCAGATGAGAGCAAAGCGCGATTCGATGTGGTTTTTTTGTGCAAAGACGATATCCCCTTTGAAGACACTTGGGAACGTAGCGGCCAAGTAAAACGCAGGGAGTTTCAAGATTTTATCACCCAGCAATTGAAGCAAAGGGACATCAGGTATACAGAACTATCAGGAAGTTTAGAGAATAGATTCCAACAAGTCGCTCAGGTGCTAAGTGAATTAGCCTGAATAACCCAGTAAACCACCTTATTAATAATTTATTTTATTTTTTCAATTTTAATTGGAATAAATTATTTGTATGATGGAATAGAACACTACCTAATTACTATATCCAGACACTTAGGCAAAAAAAGCAAACTAGGCTTGCAGGGGACAGTCATGTTAAATCGCAGAAACTTCATTCGATCTTTGGTCGCCAGTTTAGTGGTAGCGCCATCTTTGAGCCGAGCGGGCGATAACAAAGCATCTTTGCCCAAGCTTTTACCGAAAAGGCTTTCTACTGGAAGTAAAGTAGCCATAGTGACACCCGCAAGCGCCGTGTTTGATCCTATGGATTTGCAAATTGCCAAAGAATCTTTCGAAGCCATAGGGCTGGAAGTTGTAGTGGGCAAACATGCACTTGACCGATTTGGATATCTAGCTGGCACAGATGAAAATCGTGCCGCGGATGTCAACGCAGCTTTTGCGGATCCATCCGTGGATGGTATCATTGCGTTGCGAGGCGGCTGGGGTTGTAACCGGATCCTTCCGTTGCTCGATTATGCGTCTATAGCGGCTAATCCCAAAATTCTGTTGGGATATAGTGATATTACCTCTTTGTTGAACGCAATCTATGCCAAAACTGGCATGGTGTCTTTCCATGGACCTGTGGGTATTTCGTATTGGTCGGATTTTCAAGTTGAACAATTGAAACAGCAGCTTTTCGATGCTCAAGCCACTGTTATGCGAAATTATCAAAAAGACACAAAACCTGTGGCTATGCGAGAGAATAGAACCCGTACAATTACCGGTGGTAAAGCAAAAGGTATTTTAGTGGGCGGTAATCTTACGGTCATGACCACTATGGTAGGTAGCCCATATATGCCAGATATGCGCGGTAAAATTCTCATGCTAGAAGATGTTGGTGAAAGTATCTATCGAATCGATCGATACTTATCTACGCTTAAATTGGCAGGGATACTCGATCAGCTTGCTGGCATAGTCTTCGGGCATTGCAACGACTGCGGACCGCAAAGAGGCGGTTATGGAAGCTTTACTTTACCAGAAATATTTGAACAGTATTTTGCGCCACTAAAGATTCCCACCTATACAGGTGCTCAATTTGGGCATATTCGTGACAATCATATTTTAGCAGTAGGGGCAGAAGTAGAAATAGATGCGGATGCCGGCACTCTTAAAATGCTTTCACCCTCGGTCAAAAAAAATCATTGAGGGCTAAGTTAAAAAAACTAGCCCTTCCTCGTTTTGCTAAAAATAAGTTAAATCCTGCCGACATCTTAAGTAATCCTTAATCCTTGTGGTGGATTATGGTGATCTGAACAATTTGTATTGTGCTGCACCCTTAGGCGTTTTTGTTGGCGTATAGGGTTTCGAGCACAATATAAAACACCTATTTACGTGTTTGTATTGTTAATTTTTAGCAAAAGTGTCAATAACCCTTTTCAGTTGTTCATAGGGACTTCAATAGAAATTGATTCAAGGCACTTGAACACTCGACGGGTGAATGGATATGAATACAACAGACAAGTTTTACACTTTGGCGAAAGCGTTATTGTGGCTTCTCGGTATATCGCTTAGTTTGAATCTTATGGCCAAGGTCAAAACAGAAGATTGGCAGCAGGTTAAAAGCGAGAATAATATTGTTATTTCTGTGGCCGCCGCTTCTTCGGGATATTCTTGGATTAAAGCTAAAACTAGACTGTCTGGAGAGCCAACAGATTTGGTAAGCTTATTGAATAACACAGCAGTAGCCGAGCAGTGGATAGACAATTGTAAAAAAGTAGAAATCTTGGAGACTTCCTCCCCCAATGAAGTTGTAGTGCGCACTGTTTTCAACGCGCCTTGGCCGGTTAAAGACAGAGAAATGCTGACTCGTTCCATACTTACAATTGATCCTGAGACCGGCAGAATTACAATTAAGATTGAGGACGCTTCATCTTACTTGCCTTCGCCCAGCAAACTAGTGCGAATGCAGCATATTTCTGGAGAATGGCAACTGCAGCCAGTAGAAGACGGACATTATGAAGTGATCTATATTGGTTATGGGGAGCCCGCGGGCAATATGCCTGCGTGGATAGCAAATGAAATGCTGGTTAGTTCAATGATGACCACATTTAAAAATATGCAAAAACAGTTGCAGCCAATATAAAGCTACTTAAGTTTTCTGTTTAACAATGTTAAGAATTAGGGCAAAACATTTGCCCTAATAAACTTGTTGTAGAGACTGGCAGTGTTGAAAATAGCAAACTCAAAACCTGTGTTTTGTTTATTCGATTAACACTCTTTTAGTGGGTCAATATTGTTGAATTGTCCGTCCAATACATCAACATAACTTGTACTGCTGATATCAAACTACCGTAATCTCTAGGTTTAGTCATATAAGTATTACAACCAAGGCTGTAACATTCTTTTACGTCGATATCTGCATCAGAGGTTGAGAACATAATGACCGGAATATGACGGAATCTTGTATCGCTGCGAAGTGAGGTCAACACTTCACGACCACCCATTTTGGGCATGTTAAGATCCAAAATAATAATGGATGGTAGTACTTTTTCATTACTTAGTTGCTCAATGAAATCAGTACCATCCACTGCCAATTTTATTTGCGAATTTGAGAGCTGATTTTCAATCAATGCATCTGTTAATAGCTCGCGATCATCTTCGTCGTCATCAACAATAAAGACGCAACTTAGCTCTCTCAATTTTTTTTGATTAATTTTCAACATTTCCATAATTTACCAAAAACCTCAAAACTCCAGATAGAAAGAATTTTCTACTGGTGACAATTTTCGCGAGTGCGTGTAGTTTGCTTTGAAATTAGCGCTTTTTCAATAAAATCAGATACACTAGTATACAGATTTTTTAGTGGGGAGTTGTATGTAGAAACTACTTCCTTGATTTTCCGAGGCTTCTGCCCATATTGCTCCGTTATGCCTTTCTATTATTTTTTTGCAGATAGCTAACCCCATTCCAGTTCCATCATATTCACTTTTTCCGTGTAATCGCTCAAACAGATTGAATATACGGTCTGAATATTGTTCATCAAAACCAATACCATTGTCTTTGAACACCAGTGTAACATTGGATGTGTCCTGATTCACTTGCAATATTTCGATAATAGGATCGCGGTCTGGTGAAATAAACTTAAGTGAGTTTTGCATTAGATTCTGAAACACGCGAGATATTTGTCCTTGGTCAGCGTAAATCTCTCCTGATACTTTTACTTGGATCTGCGCGTTCTTTTCCTGAATCAACACTGAAATATCATCGATTACTGTTTGAATCAGTTGGTTGGTATCGACCATCGCCATGTCCATTTCATCATTGCTAATACGGGAAAAACTCAGGGTATTTTTAATTAATGTTTGCATCCTGAGTGCTGCACTGCGCATTCTTGAAATGTACGACAGGTTTTTTTCAGAAAACACTTCGCCAGACCGTTGCAAGCGGTCACCAAAGGTTTGAATTTTTCGCAACGGCTCTTGCAAGTCGTGGGACGCTACAAAAGCGAATCTTTCCAATTCCCGGTTAGATGTTTCTGATTTTTCTAACGCAACTTTAAGATTGATTTCTGCTTCTTCTCGTTGTTTGATTTCTTCATTTAACGCGGCTGTTCGTTGTTCAACCAGCTCTTCTAAGAGGCTGTTCATTTTGAACACTTTCTCAGATTCGATGATAATTTTACTTTGAATAATGCTACGCAGCTTTAACGCTATATCGAGCTCGGAATCGCGCCAAGGGGCTGACTTTTTATAAACATTTTGTTTCCATAGCTCAAAGGAACTTCTTGGCATTAATCTGTGGCTGCCATCGTCGGTAAACTCTATTACTTTTTCAGGTTTACCTCCCCAATTCTTGGCTTGAATAATCTCTTCTCTAAACCAGATAATATAGTCACTTTTGTCCGATGTCAGTGCAATGAAGAGTATACCGCTAGCGATTTCAGCGAAGTCGGCAAACTCAGGATTCTCAATTCCTATTTGATGAGTCGCATAATATTCCTCATCTTCATCTAATTGCTCATCGATCCATTGATAAAGGCGTAAGATGAAATCGTCATCAGGCACTAAACCACAACTCATCAATTCTTCGTCAATACACCAAGCAACGCCTGATGCCTCAACTAGCTCCTGCAATACCTGTTTTTCTTGCACTATGCCAACGCTAAAATCATCTTGATTGGATAGGGCGTTTGAAATGGTATCTAAGGCCGCAATGTGTCTGGCGTTTCTTTGTGTTTCCTCTTCGTGGATTCGAACCGATATCAACTGAGACAACATTACACTGGTATATTGGGCTATTTCTCGAATCTCAAAGGCGATAAAGTTTGGCGAATAATGATGGCAAGCAATCAAGCCCCACAATTTCCCCTGAATAATGATGCTAATTGACATGGATGCACTTACACCCATGTTGCGCAAATACTGACAATGGATAGGAGAAACGCTGCGTAATGTACAATTGCCTAAATCAACATGGGGTCTTCTTGGGTACAAAGGAGAGACCTGAGCATCAACATCACAAAGCAAGCGAATAGGGTTTTTTATATAGAGTTCGCGGGCCTGTTTTGGAATATCCGATTCTGGAAAATGTTGCCTAAGAAAGGCGTTTAAATGAGGTTCTTTTGCTTCTGCAATGACCTCACCGTTATATTCATGATCAAATTGATACAGCATGACCCGATCAAAGCCAGAAAAGCGTTTAACTTCTTCCACCACATTTTGAAAAAGCGAATCCAATTTGTGGACACTCATCAAGGATTGCACCGAGTCCTTTAACATGCGCAAAACAGACTCGTAGGCGCGATCACTGACTTGTGATACTGGTTCTAATGCAATTAATATGACTTCACCGTTAAATGTAACAATGGCAGACATTTTTTCACTGCTACCATTATTGTGCCGAATGTCTATCGCGGTAGGATTGAAAGCTTGTAAATCATCTGTATGCCAATGCTGTTCTATGATTCGAAAATATTCAACGTCGACTAAATCTTTAAGGTCTATACCAATACAGTTTTCAAAATTCCCGCCTAATATTTCTGTCACATTTTCACTGACACAAGATAATTGCATGGTTTTAGGATCTACCACTAATAAATATCCGTGGGGTTGAATTGAGCCCGGAATGTGGATGGGTTCCTCGTGACAATTGTCTATGGTGACTTTGAAGCTATCAGGCATGACAAATATCCTTTAATAACATATACATATTAGAAAAGCTGGCCTTTGCACCCTTGATGATTTCTTCGCTAGCACTAGGGGTGAAATGAGCAAATGCCCTTAATTCAGTTTGAAATCTGCGCCATCTAGCTGGGGTGTTTTTTCCATAACTCGCAAAAAACCTAAGCCCTTGGTCTTGTGGAAAGTAGCCATGTACTCGTAATTTAGGAATAATATGCATGCCTCCAAGGGTGGCACCCTCGAACACATAAATAAACCCCATAGCCTCTGCCGGAGTTTGTGGCAATAAGGTAATGCAACTAATATCAAGCGTTGGGGTGGTTTGCCTCACTTCGTAATTATTCTGCACATAGGCTAAATCAGCGTCTAGCCATTTAGTTTTTTCGCTGTTATTGACCATTTGCAGCATGGTAGGAAATTGACTAACCTGGGATTCAACAGCGGCATAGTAGTCGCGTTTTATTTGTAGCATATTGAAATAGTCTGTGAGCTTGAAATGCTTAGAAAATAAAAAAGTGCTCATCAGAGATTCAATTTTATTATGTTCGGCAGAGGTATCTTGACGCAAACGAAGACAAATATCGTCGCTAGGTTCGATTCCATTCTTGTTAGAAGATAACAGTTCTGCCATGACTTTCCTTTGTGTTTTCTTTACCTGAACCTGCTAATGTCCAATTCAAATATGGTAAGGTGTAAGATAAAAATTATTTAGTATTGTAACTATATGATGAGCGAACATTATCTTTAACGATCTGTTATTTGCAATAATTATCCAATTATCCCGCAACAGTAGTTCTCGGGCGGTAATAACAAACATCGATATTGCCACTGCCCTTAAAATGATAAAAGGGATTGGACAATTCTCTTGCATTTTTTAAGCGATTCTGAAATTTTTCACTGCTATCACTGTTTCGTACAAATGTTAGTTGCTGGTCAGCTTTAACCTTGTCTCCCATAACTGCTCTTACTATTTTGGACCGGTTTTCCGGAGTGTCTATTACACCGCCTTGGTCAGGCTTTCCTCGTTTCATTGATTGAAGAGATGACATACCATAAACCACTTGACCGAATACTGACATATTGCGGTCTAGATGCCGGGGCGCATGACCTATGACTGCATAAAAATGGTTGGTGGCTGAATCCTTTCCTTCACTTCTGGCCATGGCAACAGCGCCGGGACAATGCAACAGCCATTCAATGTTTGCAGTATAGTCTCTACCTGCTGGAAAGCCATTAATAAAGCCAGTTTCTTGGGCTAAAAACTCGGGCTTTTGTACCGATATAAAGCTAGAGGTTTCAGCAATAGGCCGGCTAAATTCAGCACTTAATGTAGCGCCGAATTCAGTTGGCTTTTGTTCACTTAGATCACCGCCTTGAGCAACAAAACCATCAATAACTCGATAAAAATCTAAGCCATCATAATAGCCATCATTTATCAAAGCCTTAAAACGTTCTACATGTTTAGGCGCCATGAATTCAGCCAATTCAATGACGACTAAGCCTTCATCGGTAAAAAAATAGGCTAGATTGCTTTGCTCTAAGGTTACGCTTAAACTTGCTTCGGTATTTTGTGCTGCCCCTGTTTTACTAATAACCGTAAAAACTAGCAGGGCTAGGCACAAGGATTTTATAGAGTAAAGCATGATCAATCATCCATATTGAGCTTAATTTATCACTACTTTACTGTATTAATTGCTCAGTTAACAGACTAAATCAGTTTGAGATTTATTAAGTCTTTCTAAGTGACTTCTGCAGGGGAATGTAGCTAATTTAGGTATATTATAATTATGTATTGAGAAACTTGTGATAAGGCTGGAGTTTAGTTGTGAATGACTTAATACAAATTATTATACTTACCCTAATCGCGGGGCTCGCGATGCCCATTGGGGCTTCGGTTGCTGCGATTGAAAATATTCGTCCACGTTGGCTAGAAAAAGAGGTTCGCCACAGCGTTATTGCTTTTGGTGGAGGGGCATTATTAGCCGCAGTAGCATTAGTGCTGGTGCCAGAAGGGATAAAGGAACTATCTTTAATGACTACTGCCATTTGTTTTGCAGCGGGTGGCATAAGTTTTATGTTGTTGGATATGCAACTGGCAAAAAACAATACCTCGTTAAGCCAGTTAGTCGCGATGTTATCGGATTTTATTCCCGAAGCACTCGCCCTTGGCGCTACCTTCGCAGTTTCTAGCAGTGCCGGTATATTGTTAGCGGGGATCATAGCATTACAGAATTTACCCGAGGGCTTTAACGCATTCAGAGAGATAAGAGCATCAACACATTACAGTAAGCTATTAATTGTGGGTGCACTAGCAGCCATGGCCCTATTAGGACCAGTTTCCGGCTTGTTAGGCTATTTTTTCCTTACAGATTTCCCACAAATAAAAGCTGGCATTATGCTTTTTGCGGCTGGTGGGATTTTGTATATCATTTTCCAAGATATAGCACCTCAGGTAAAATTAAAGCAACATTGGGCGCCGCCTCTGGGCGCCCTAGCCGGGTTTTTATTAGGAATTGTTGGTAAAGTGGTAGTAGGTGAGTAAACACAAACGGCTTTTGAGTGTCTAGTTTAATACCTATTGATTTGAAAGTATGCCTATAGCTACTTGGAATAGACTAAAGTTACAAAAGTAGCTTTTTATTCGATTTGTCAGTACATTAGGTAATCCAAAGTAAAACTTTTATCATTGTTATTCTGCAAGTTTTAGGATTGCTGTCTTACTTATTTTTTGACCCATGGGAAAATGTATTGAGCGATTTTGATCCCAAGCAGTTTTTTCATCAAATGCCCGTTAGCTTGTTATGCAAACAGCTGGATAAAGATGAAACCTATGCTAACCCAGCATGTCTGGCGCTTTTTAGTGCATCACAGGCTCCCGATGAGTTTCTGCAAAGCATCGACTTCTTCGATGCTTTAACACATATTCCCCTTGCTGGCGCTTCCCATCCGTTTTATGCCTGCGACAGTGAGAATGTCGTCACCTTGTATGTAAGAGTAAAGAGTAAGACTCGCAACATCAGTTGCACAGTTGAAGGTAAACGATTTTCAAGTCCAAATTCCCAGTGGGTAGTTTTACATGTTTCAAGTGCCCAAGAAAACGATGTTACTGAACTACAACCAGGTAGCTCCCCTCTTGCTAATCACTTAGCCTTTAGCCATTTATTGTCTAGTATTTCTTCTCAGTTGATCAACGTTAGTACAGAAAACCTTGATTACTTGATAGAAAAAAGCCTAGGCGCTTTTGGCGACTTTTGCGGAGTCGATAGATGCTATTTATTCAAATTTTCAAAAGATAAAAGCGCTATGGATAACACCCATGAATGGGTGGCTGCAGGTATAGAGCCTTATAAAGATGAATTGCAAAATGTAAGTCTGGCAGATTTGCCTTATTTTGAAAAAATCATTAAACAAGAGTATGTGTTTAAAGTCGATGATGTTGAGACGCTGCCTGAGGCTGCAATTCTTGAAAAAGAAGAATTCGAACGGGAGGGTATTCAATCGGTATTATGCGTTGCCGTGCATTTAAATGATGATCTTTTTGGATTTGTTGGCTGTGACATCGTGGGTAGCGCTTATACTTGGCGTGAGCATGACATCAGATATTTAAAATTAATCGGTGAAATATTAAGTAATTCTCTAGAAAGCGTGGCAAATCGTTTGTCACTGCAAAAAGTTACCCGAGCGTTAGAAAAGGCCAACAAGAAACTAGCTTATTTGGCTAATTCAGATGGGTTAACCGGTATTGCGAATCGACGACAATTTGATGATAGCCTAGAGAAATCGATTCAGCGAGGTATGAGAGAACGTAAACCTATTAGTCTGCTGATGGTCGATGTTGATCATTTTAAATTATTCAACGATACCTTTGGTCATGCAGTTGGCGACGAGGCCATACAAAGAGTGGCGAAAGCCTTAGATGCATGTTGTAAACGCAGTGATGATTTGGCCGCACGATATGGGGGAGAAGAATTTGCAGTCATACTCCCAGACACAGGCTGTTCGCAGGCAAAATTAGTTGCCGAACAAATCATGCAGGCAGTGGAAGATTTGAATATTAGCTTTGAGAACTCCCCAACCAAGGGTCGGCTAACAGTGAGTATAGGGATCATTAGTGAAACCTGTACTCAATCGCTAAGTAGCAATGCTTTGGTGACTATGGCTGACAAGGCACTTTATAAAGCCAAAGAAAATGGTCGAAACCAAGTAGTTTGCAAATCTTAAGACGCAGTAAACAAAGTTGTTAACGTTTCAAAAATTCATTAAGGGCATCTAGACCTTCTTTATCGCTGGTTATTCCTCGAATAACTCTATCCCGCGTCAGTTGTTCCATAGCAGCATCACTAAGCGTACAAGGGATTAATCCGTGATAGGTGTCAAAACTCGCTTCTTTGCATGCTTTGTATTCGTTAACAAAAAATCCTTTTGATAGAACGAAAAATATCTCGCCCAGTTGTTGAATAGATTGTGTCATGCATTCGGCAACTTCACAGTATTCAGTTTCCGCTTCTAATAAAGCAAGCGCTAACTCAGGACAAGGTGTCTTAGTTTGGTAAAGTACGGCGATAAGTTTTGAACGGAATACGTGATTTAAATCTTCGGCACCTTGCTTTTCGCCCCAGTCTGGCACGATAGAGGATTCAAAGGTTGGATCATTTGGATCATATGATGCAATCCATTGTCGAAGATAAGTAGCTTCATCCATAAATTATAGTCTGTTGATAAGGTTTCAGATCTAGGTTCTGAATAAGGTCAGCATTATTCAATTTTAAATGCGTTTGCAATAACAACGAACAGTTCCCGTCAAGTGCTGATATCTACAATACTATTGTTTTTTGCATCTTAAAAGAAATAAACAAGCAAAACTAATTGGTATTGCAAACAGAGTAGACTAAATAGGAACGGGTTTTGCAAATTCTCGTGAAACTACTCAATTGCACCAAAATATTGACCAAAACGGTACCGATTGTCGGCTATATTCAATTGTTAGCGGCATGATTTTGCCAATATTAACTATATTCGAGATGGGAATTAACAATATGTCCTTACATGCATTAACTACGTCAAATTCAGCGCACGCGTTAGATCACAGTTTCCTTACTGGCGCATTGGCTAAAGGGGCTTTGTTTGAAGCCAACCAGCGCCCCAATGACGCCATTGCAATCTATCAGCAAATTTTGGCGAAGATGCCAACGGTAGAAGAGCCGATTAATCGAATTGCACAAATTTTTATTCGTCATAAAGAATATGCTAACGCAATCAAAGCCTTACAATATCAGTTATCTATATCTCAAGAAAAAGGTAAGGTTTTGTTTACATTGGGTATTGTAAACGAACTTATGGATAATCAGACCGCAGCCTTTGATTATTTGAAGCGTTCAGTCCAAGAAGATCCTAGAGCAGTTGATCCTTACTTTTCCTTATTTACAGTGGCCAAGGTCACCCATAAAGTTGATCAAATTAAAGACTTTATTAAAGCTCAACTAGAGCACCAAGATCATGCTGGTACCAAGCACTACATTTTAGGTAAGTTAGCTGAGGAAGAAAAAGCCTTAGAGCTGGCACATACGCACTTTAGTGAAGCCGAGCAAACAGGTCTCTATGAGCGGCAATTACCTTATTTTTATCGAGATTTTGCTTTTTTAAAACACAAACTAAAAGACTACCCAAGCGCTTTCAATTATCACCGTAAGGCTCAATCACTGTTCGGTAGCAAGCCAGAAGTTAAGCAAGTTGATACCGAAAAATTTAAACGATTTACCCAGAAATCTCTGCAATGGTTTAGTTCAGAACGGGTTAAAGACTGGCAACCTTTAGCGTTAGAAAACGAAAAATCCCCCATATTCGTGGTAGGTTTCCCGCGTTCAGGAACTACTTTAATTGAGCAAATGTTGCATGCTCATCCCAATTTAGTTGTTACAGATGAAGCGCCAGTTTTAAAACGGTCAGTAACCAATTTAAGCAAAATTTTGAATAAAAAAATCGAATATCCGAGCGGCTACAAAAACCTTAAAACAGCAGATATCAAAAAGTGGCGAGAGCATTATTTTAAAGAAATAAAAGCGGGCTTGCAGGAACAAGAAAAGTCACTTCGCATTGTGGATAAACATCCAATGTCACTTCGCCATTTAGGCACAATTAAGCGGTTTTTTCCGGATGCTCCTATCATTGTAATGTTGCGCGATCCTAGAGATGTTTGTTTATCGAATTTCTTTCAAACCTTTAGAACCAACGCGTTTTCTGCGCAATGTTTTGATCTTGAATCTACGTTTAAACTTTACGCCAATACTATGTCGTTGTATTTGCACTTTAAACAACACCTTGGTCTAAATATTTTGGAAATAAAATACGAGGACATGTGTTGCGACACTGAAAATAAAATGCGCGAAGTAGCAGCTCACATTGGTGAAGATTTTAGCGATAACATGCTTAATTATTATGATGATAATTTTAAACGTGTCGTATCTACGCCAAGTTTCGAGGGAGTTGCAAAACCGATTTATCATAGCGCTATGCAAAAGTGGAAAAATTACGAGACCTTTGTAAAACCTTATCAACCAATAGTCGCTAGATTCATTGAAACCTTTGGTTATGAACTTTAACTGAACAAAGATAAACAGCCGCTAGTTTTAAACCTATTTAATTTTGGTAAAGTAATAATTAATACACATAAAATGGAGCCTGTGTTGATATGAAATTATTATTGCTTTGTTTAATCCCACTAGCATTGGTTGCTTGTACAAATTTACCCTCTCCAACGCAAACGGCAGAGGCTGATTATGGCGCCTATCCTGAGGATTATGAGGCAATTGCGAAAGCTTATTTAATGGAAGAATTAAGAGATCCAGATTCGATAGTTATTGAAAGCATTTCGGAACCTCAAAAACAATGGATTGGTGACAAGGTAACAGGCATCGATTATGGGTATTTAGTATGCGCCAAAGTAAATTCTAAAAACCTGTTCGGCAATATGACCGGCTTTCGTTCAGATGCCGTTCTTATTCGCAACGGCGAAGTAGTTGAATATGCAAAAGACGGTAAATTACTTAGTGGTATGAAGCTTTGTGATTAATATGTGGAGCGCGTGGATGGCATATCCACGCTTTTCCAAAGTTATTTCTGCGTAATTAAGTTCCAAATCAATGCAAATGCGCAATGCTTTTGGTGCGACTTTGATCATTAGCTTGTTTAACCGCATCTAACATGGCATCCAGCGTACTACGCTCATATAAACGACCATTACTGATAACAGCTTCAATGTTACGGGTATTTCGAATGTCTTGTAACGGATTAGCGGTCAATAATACTAAATCAGCTTGATATCCTTGTTTAATTTTACCGCTCTTGATTCCCATTATTGTTGCGGGATTTTCGGTTGCGGTTCTTATTATGTCAGCTTGGCTCATACCAGTTTTAAGCATTGATTCGAATTCTTCATGTAGCGAAAAACCAGGAACCATTACTGGTACATTCGCGTCAGTGCCAGCAAGTATAGTAACTTGATGCTTCACTAATGCCTGAAGAACTAATCTATGCGCTTGAGCATAGGCTTTCCAATAACGTTGATTCCCGGCTATTTTATCTTGTGGGTAATTTTCAGGAAGGCGATAAATATTGACGTCTGGTAACCATCCCATTACGCGAATAGAAGGAAATGTAGACTCTGCGATTCCAGGGTTGACATAGGCTAGTTCTACTTCTGAAAGACTTTGATGTAAGGCTATTTTTTGCTTTGCAAAGCTCTCAGATAAAGTCAGAGTTGTTACCACCGAAACATTATTTTCTGCCAGTTCCTTGGCTACTGCGTCACTTCGCTCTTGCACGTAGTCAAGATGCTCTTGTGTATTATCGCGTGTCATCCCACCAAATTCCCAATCGAGTGCTTTTACAATTTCTTCAATGTGGGCGAGGTCTCTTAAATTGGATTTGGCAATATCTTCGAGCTTCATACTGTAAGGAATATGACCTAATAACTTAATATTGTGTTGGCTTGCGACTCTGTTGAATTCAGCAAAATGCTCAGGCGTTAAATGGGTGTATACCTTAACTGCATCAAACCCTTGTTTATCAAGAGCTAACAAATCTTGTTCTATGGATTCTGAGCTACTGACATTGTTCATTTTTGCGGTCCAACGATTGAACAATCCAGCAATGACATTATTTGAATTATGGCGCCTACTTGCGACAAAAATATCTGGACCAGCGCGGCCAGTTAAGACTTCTTGCTTCCATTGCAAATGTTCTTCACTCCCATTGAGCTCTCTTATATGGGTGACGCCGTTGGCAAGATACAACAACAGGTCATTTGGACTTTGCCAGAGATGAACATGAGCATCTACCAGCCCAGGTATTAAAAATTGATCTTTACCGTCGATAATCTTTGCATCTTCAGGAATGTCAAAGTCTGTTCCTATGGCTACGATAACGCCTGAATCAATAAAAACATTTTGATTAGGAATCATGGTTTCGCCACCTTCTGACAGCATGCTTACATTTGATATAACAATTTTTTGTTGTTTTTGCTTAAATCTATCAGGGGATACTTTTTGCGTATGTTCTCCCCAATATTGATTAATTTCATAATTTAATCCAAGGGCAAAACACCCTGTTAAAACCACCAAGATAATCAATGTCCAGAGGATGATTTTTTTTAACATTAAGGTTTTCCTTTTCATCATAAGAATTTACCAATAATGCTAGATACTAAAGGCGTTACCGTCTGGTCGATTATTAAAAAAAGCTGGTCGATTCTTTGTTTTTCGCAGATAAATCGATGCCCAGTTTCTGAAAAGGAAGTTTGGGTTTATTCTAACTACTTTAAAAAATGTTAGTAAAGCGTTCTGTATTGTGATGGTGTCATACCCGTATGTTTTTTAAATGCACGGTTAAAAGGCGGTAAGGAATTAAACCCATGATCCAGCGCCAAAGTCAAAATCGGTAAGTGCTCTTTTTCTGGATCCTTTAATGCCCGTTGAACAGCTTGAATACGAAATGTATTTAGGTAACTACTGAAATTTGTGCATTGAGAATGTTGTTGTATAAAGTTACGTAAGCGACTGTCACTCACTGCCAAGCGTTTAGCTAAAGCATCAATCGTGAGTTTGGAATCCAAATAAGCTTTTTGCTCAGTCATAATTTCCTGTAACTGGTCAAACAGCTGTTGATCTTTTACTGACATTTCCTTGATTTCGGGTACTGGTTCGGCAAACGCAAATGACTGAGGATTAATGTGAAATATCCAAAGTGCCATACAAAGTATTGCTGGCCATAAACTCAGGATGCTCACCGAATCTTGATATTCATGTAGTACTATAGAACCCAGTACAATAGTTAATGTGGCACATAAACAAATCACTAAAGTTACGTACAGACGAGATTGTCGACGCTTTTCCAATAGATCATCGTGGCGACCTAAAACTATGGTCGCTAACATGTGCGCGACCATCAAAAGCGATATTAGATTAACCAGTACAGCCCAAAAATCTGGAAGATCTTGCAGCCAACCTAAGAACACAAAACGTTCGGCCAACATTGCCAAACTAAGGGTTAAATAGGCGGTAATATGCCAATAAGTGATGCGGAAATCTTTTTGAAATAGCGAAAGCAATAGGAGCCATACGCTAGGTAGCATGAGGATATTGCCTAATCGCAGCAAACTGCCTATGTCAGTAGGTAAAGCAATAGGTGCTGGAGCAGTTGCTAAAAAATGAAACACCAGGCTAGTATTGGTAAGTAGGAGTAAGGCTAGCCTACGAGACCAGCTCAGATCTCGTATTGCTAAAATAACAATCAGGACTAATAAACCTATTCCAGTAAAGCGGAAAAAGGCGTCGATAAAAAGCATAAATAATCAAACAACTGCTAAACAATTTACCTAATCTATCACAGCTATTTGAAGAACAAAATTTCGCACCTTTACTCTTCATTTTATTTTAGGAAGGCAACTACCCAATGTACTTAGATTTCAATGATCAGTAATAAAGTGGCCGCGGTTAAGGCTCCCATTATTAGATTGAAGATACGTTGGCGTCTTGGATTGTTTAACAACACTCTCAATTTAGCGCCAGTACCAGCCCAAATAGAAATGGAAGGAAAACCAATTACTGCGAACGCTAGCATTATCATAGCACCTGAGAATGCATACTCTTTGCCTGGCAAACTAAAGGTACTCACACTGCCTAACGCCATCATCCAAGCTTTAGGGTTTACAAATTGAAACAGTGCAGCCTGCCACCATGTGAGAGGATGGCTATTCTCTTGTGCATCGTTTTGAATGGCGGATACTGGTCCGGTGGCAATTTTAAAGGCTAACCATAATAAATAGATGCCACCTGCCACGTTCAAAATAGAATACATCATAGGGTACAAACTAAAGATTACGCCTAAACCCAAAAGTACACTCAACAGCAGCATGGCGACACCAAAAACAATGCCGAACATGTGGGGTAAAGTACGTGCAAAGCCAAATTGAGCGCCAGACGCTAACAACATCATATTATTGGGGCCAGGCGTGACTGACGTAATAAACGCGAAGGTCGCGATACCAAAAAGTAATGATGTTTCCATGCTCTGCTCCAAATGTAATAGAAGAATTGGCGAATCTGTTTAAGGTAGAGAATGATGCCCTGAATATCTGTATTGAAAAATGCACAAATTGAAATAGGTTTAACCATACAGATATGATGAATTGATTACTGTATGGTAGAAATCACCCTTATCTGTATGGTTTATGATATAAAACTGCTGGTATATTATAATTTGTATGGTTTTGGTGAGCATCCAATGAGTAAATATTTACACTTAGCAAGTAGATTACGTGAGCACATCCAGATGGGGTATTACGGACAAAGTGACAAATTACCCTCTGTCCGCCAGTTAGCGGCTGAACATGAAGTGAGTATTTCGACGGTTCAGGAGGCTTATAGGCGTTTAGAGCAAGATGGCCTAGTTGAAGCGAAAGCAAAGTCGGGGTATTTCGTGGCGCAAGGGAAGCAGCCAATAGCCTTACCGAAAGAATCAAAACCTCCTCAACGTCCTATGGATGTTTCCCAATGGGAAGATGTTCTTGCTATGTTAATGGGTCATAGCGGTGAATCAGTCTGTGAATTTCAACACGCTATGCCAGATATGACGTCAAACACCCTAAAACCTCTTATTAAAACCTTGTATGAGCTGAATCGTCATCGACCGCAAGATGGTATGTCGTACGGTCATGTTCAAGGTGAGTTAGGACTAAGAGAGCAACTTTCCCGGTTAACAGCAACTGCCGGATGCCAGCTAGAAGCTGAAGATTTTGTTGTTACTTCCGGTTGTCAGGAGGCCTTGTCAGTCTGTTTAAGGGCAGTGGCTGAAAGTGGTAATGTAATAGCCGTTGAATCGCCCGGATTTTATGGCGCCATGCAAGCGATCAAAGCCGCGAATTTGAAAGCCTTGGAAATTCCCACTGATTCTCGCGATGGCATCAGTATTGAAGCGCTAAAACTCGCTATGGACCAGTGGCCAATCAAAGCCATTTTAGTCACACCCACGGTTAATAATCCTCAAGGATATGTGATGCCGTTGCAGAAGAAACAGGCGCTTTATCAATTAGCGCGGGAATATGACATCGCGATTATCGAAGATGACATATACGGTGATATTGCATTTGAATATCCACGTCCTAAAACCATTAAATCCTTTGATCAGGATGGGCGTGTTTTATTGTGTTCTTCTTTTTCTAAAACGCTCGCGCCAGGTTTTCGGGTTGGATGGATAGCGCCTGGACGTTATCGAGATAAGGTGACCCACATTAAATATGTCAGCAGTTCTATGTGTCCTACCTTGCCACAATTGGCAATCGGCAGTTTTATTCGTCAAGGAGGTTATGATCGTCATTTGCGCGCCATGCGCCAATCTTATCGCAAATCAAGAGATGTCATGCTCAAAGGCATTGAACAACACTTTCCACAAGGCACAAGGGTCAGTTTTCCTGAAGGAGGATTTATACTTTGGGTCGAATTGCCAGATAGTTATGACGCGGCAAAATTGGCCGAACTTGCCAAAAATCAAGGTATTATTCTGGCGCCGGGTCAAATGTTTTCAGCTACTGGAAAATATCGAAATTGTTTGAGGTTCAACTATATAGATAAAGAATTGTCTGTTAGGCGAAAAGCCCTTAACACTTTGCAGCAAATCTTTACAGAGTTAGCTGATAAACAAGCATTGGAAAACTCGATATAGTGGTCAACTTAAAACGGCATAAGGTGACCACTAAGAAGGAAGATTAAAAATCGCGTGCAGCAATACCTTGAATGCCTTGGGCTGCGGGAAGACCAGTTTCAACTTCAATTAAACTTAGTTCTCCAGTTGATGGATCTACTTCGAAGCTTGAAATTTCGCCAGTGCCTGCATCAAGGGTATAAAGGAAACTACCATCGTTTGCTAGAATCATATCTGTAGGAGCGCCACCAGGAGAAACTGTTGCAGCTGTAGCGTCAATTAACGATAATTCACCCGATCTTTCATAGCCATACAAACTTATTGTATCTGAAACAGTGTTACTTACATAAGCGTAGCCATTGTCGGTAACGACAATCCAACATGTAGCTGCTTGACCATTAGCAACAGACTCTACTGTTTGTACAAGAGGATGTCCTACAGGGCTTTCAAATACTGATACTGCACCACTACCTGCTTCAGTAACTAAAATGTTGCCGAATGGCGTAATGTCAAATGAAAAGGGCACTACACCTGTTGTAGGAGTTGAGGTTAATTCGTTCGAGGGAATGCCGTCATTGTCTAACGGAGTAGTAAGTAACTCTTGACCCTGTGCGTTCGCAACGATCAAGCGACGTGATAATGCGTCAACACCTACCTGTCCCGGTGCGAAGACATTGTTAAAAGGTACTTCAGTAGCGTTATTAAGACCAAGCTCTATAGCACTGATTTGGGTTAAATCACCGTTTTTATCAATTTCAAACGTACTAATTACACCAGTACCACCGGCATTTAACACATATAAAAGATCGCCACTTACCGCAACGCTAACAGGAATATTACCGCCTGATTCAACTAAAGCTGTTTGTTTAGGGCGAAGAAGTCTTGAACGAACGGCTCTGGCACCTACTGTACCTGCTTTAAATGCAAAAACAGTGTTGTCACCAGCATTCACGCCAAACAGCATATTATGATCTTCAGAATAAACCAATGAGCCTTGTGAACCTAAAGGATCAACAGGAGCATTGCTGGAAGCACCAATACCGCCTGTTCTTACGGTGGCATATGGCATCTTTGAAATTTCGCCTGATTTATCTCTCCAATAAACCATAACTTTATTCGCGGTATCGTCGTTGGTCATGACATAAACCAGGCCTCCACGATCTTCAGATTCTTTCTTTTTTGCGAAAAAAGGACGAGCTTCAGCTGGAGAAGTTACACTTGCTCCAGCAATAAAAGCAGCTAGAGCAATGCCCAGCGCTAATTTGGATTTTCTTTCAGAAAATTGTTTCATTTGGCGTGTAACCATTTTGTAGATTCCTTGAATTTTGAAAAAATTTGGTTAAGCGCTGCGCAGCGTATTAGTAGAACGGGCTATTTCAGAATTTATTACGAATAAGGTATAATAATTTTTAAAAAAGGTGGAAAACTAGACAAATAGAAGCGCTTAATATTGGGGAAATATTAGGCGCAGATTGGAGAGATTTTAGATCAATATCAGAACTTGTTTTTACGTCTTAAAATTAGTATTCCAGCCAGTAAAAGTAGCAGTATTGGAGGGCTCTGAACTGGTACAGAAGAGCGTTCGCTAATGAACATATCAACCTCAAAATCATATCCATTATTACTGTCTCTCAGCCCCCCTTCGAAACGATCACCAAATATCTGAAAATTAATGATGCGTTCATCAAGAATTTCAGTGCCGATCCCATCTTCTACGAAAAAATCGAGCGAGTTTGATATTGAATCTGAAAGACTAAATAGAGGCAATAGTGGAAAGTCTGAATCATCAGCGCCAGAATAAGTCTGACCTAAAAAGTTAAATGATAACGCGGTTAAGGCTTCGATGTCAGAAAAGAAGCTGCCACTGAATCCTAGAAAAGTGATGCCAGTTAAAGGGACATCGGTATTTTCATAGCTAATGGACCCGAAACCACTTTGCCCAGCAAAGGTCCCTTCAACAACGACAGCTTCAAAATTTAATGTAATGATCTCGGCTTTTGTCTGTACTGAACAAACGACAATGACAGCTGCGAGTATTAAATGATGCAATCTCATAAATACTTCCTAGCGTGATAAGTGTGAATGCTAAGTATAGACACAAAAATCTCTCCTTGCTGAGCTAGTATCAAATACTTTTTATTTATCTATCTTTTTGTTGAGCAAATGTATGAATTGAGCAACCTGTTCTGCAATCTCTTTATGTGTATTATGACCGAATTGGGATGAACGAACATGAATTACTTCTTTTGATTTTGCAACCAATGCTTGATGCAATGACAACCATTGCTGTTTTCCCTGTTTTGTTTCTTCAAAAAACATAGGTTCTTTGCGGATTTGGGTTGAAGTGAAGATAACGACAGGAAGATCTTCTGGTAGCGCGCGGGTATCAATTGAAGATTGGTCAAGTTGACGAACTAAAACGTCATATTGGGCCTTTAGAGGCTCCGGCAAAAATTGTTTAAGCAGTGCATCGTCATCACTGATTCTTTGACTATCGATGGCTTTAAAATGCTGCCGTTGGCTACGCACCGTGGGCTCGAGTAAGACAATGCCATCAACTAAATCTGGTACCTGCTGAGCCGCTTCGGTCACGATAAGACCACCGTAAGAATGTCCTACCAGAATAATCTTGTCATCAGACGTTTGTTTAATCTTGTTAATTAAAAAATTAACGTCTTGTTCAATAGTCGATGGGCCTGTTTCGGAATTTATGATACTTGGGCGAGTGTAGGTAACTATAGTGAATTCAGCATTCGCGGGGAATTGCTCAACTAAGCTTTTCCAAGTCGCCTTATCCTGACCAAAACCAGCTTCGAATATAAGCGTAGTTGCCAATATTGGTTTGCTGAACAGCACAACCAAAAGTAACGCTAAGAATTTAAGTAAAATTTTCATGATGGGCCCCAGTTAACTGATGAAGTACATTCATAATAATTTGGGAAGGGTAAAATGATGGTGAAAGGGGTGCGAAAAAAGTGAAACTGGATAACAATTCTAAAATGAAGTTTAAAACCATTTTCTTTTCTTTATTTCTATTTTTCTCCTTCGATAAGTGATTTTTTATTTAATAATGCATCAACTAAGAACTGCATTAGCAATTTTATTTTTGGTTGCTGGTGTAAATCTGGGTGAGTAAGCACCCAAATATCATATTTTAGCATTGGCGAACTGCCTTCAAGCCTCACTAAATTGGGATTGGTATCTCCCATAAAACAAGCCGCTCGTCCCATTCCTAAGCCTTTATCTATCGCATGGTAGCGAGATATAATGTCGTCAACGGCAATGCCTATCGGGACGTCTGGGAAAGGTGACTCAGCAAGCCATTCTGGCCATACTTCGTTTTCAAGAGGCGCTATCCATCGCCAATTGTTTTGAGGGACAGTATTACAGTACGCTTTATGCGCATAAAAACATAAGCCAAGCTTGCATACCCTTCTTCCAATGAGATGTTCAGGAAGTTTGTATGCACCACGAATCACCACGTCAGCTTCACCTTTATCAATGTTGGCAAATGCAGTAGAACTTTTTATGCGTAAATTTATATCAGGGTACAGTTGAGAAAATTTACCCAGTTCTTCAATGAGTAAAAATTGAGACATGGGTTCGCCTAGTGAGAGGGTAATTGGCCCTGATAGCTGGTCGCTACTAGAGCATTCAAAACGTTCAGACACCAGAATAACATCTTCTACTTTTTTTGCGGTAGCAACTAATTGCTCTCCAAACGGCGTAGCGCGATAGCCGCTAGGGATTTTTTCGAACACCTCGGTTTTGTGCTGCCTTTCGAGTATTGCTAGCCGCCGTGCCACAGTAGTATGGGTAATGCCCAATGAGATAGCAGCGCTGCGCAATGTACCTGTGCGGTGAAGTGCTAATATTAGTGCGTAATCATTCCAATCTTTCATGGAACGATAATGCACCAATATGAATTAAAATAAAACCGTGTTAGCTGAAATTGACCTTGGTAACATAGTACTAAATGAGCACTTACTAAAGGTGGTTATAAATGAAAAAAATAGAATGCTTTATGCTAGGTTATTGTTTTAAAGTGATTATTATGTTTTATGGGCTGTGCTGTGCGTCGCATATTTTAGCACAGGAAAAAAATGATGAACTCTTGGTGCATTATTATCCGGGGGCAGTGATGCAGCTCATCGCTCCGGTCACTGTTCCAGAAAAACGAGCACTGAGAGACCGCTATTTTGAGCAAAATGCAGACACAGCCCGTCAATTTGGTTATCAACAAAACGGTGTGCTTATGGTTGATAAGACATTACTGGGTAAATTTAAACCAAATGTATTCGTCATCAGTCAATGGTCTTCATTGAAAGCGCAGAAAGCATTTCAGTCTCTTGCCCAATTTACGGAAGTGAAATCCCTGAGGCGACAAGCGTGGGAGGCCCTAAGACTCTATGATCATGAATTAGAAGCACCGCTAACATTAAGTTTTAAAAAAGATAAAACTTACACATTGGCTTTCGCTTGGAACAACCCCGAGAAAGCAAATGAATATTTTAGATATACTGATATATTTCCTGCGCTATTGGATAAAGTTAAAGGGCGGATCATATATACAATAAACAATGCTGTATTAAGTGCGCATGATCCGAATGCGGCAGCTCCAAAGCAAATTATGATAGTGGAATGGGATTCAATGGATGACGTTGAGAAGCTGCTAGAGTTACCAGAAATGATAAACCTTGCTCAAAAGCTACACGATACTAATGTGAGTTTCGAACTACACGCAGCTAGTTTGAGGTAATTAACGTAGGCCTATGCAGCTAAATCACTGTGGTGATCAAACTGCATATGCGTCAGGTTTTATTTATTAAACTTGCTTAGGTCCTATCTCCACCTTCCATAAAAGATCAGTTATTTGTGAAACCTTTATTTCGATATCCAAAAACATCTTGATAATGTCGATATTGGTCAGTGTATGTAGGCTTGGCTTGGTGGTAGTGAAGCTTCCTTGTCCCGCTAATGCCATTGGGAGCAATAGCTGGTCCGCTAAATGTTCCTCAACGGTGGCTTGGGAATACAAGAATTTATTTACTCTACCAGCACAGCGTTTGGCGATATTTTCAGCCATAACGCCAATCTCGCCAACAACTTCAAACAGGCTGGCGTGAGTATCATGTATAACCTTTAATTGAAAGCTGTTCCCCGGTCCTGGAGTATCCGCTTCGGTAATTTTTTCATCAGCGTCTATCCAATTTAAAATGGCTTTTGCTTTTGATATTTCACGTTCCGCTATTGATACTGGCAACTTACTCACTAACGAGTGAAGTTGGTACTTACTTTTATTTAAATCGCTGTTGGGTTTGCAATCTAGCAAGCTAATTGGTTTAAACTTTCCAACTGGTTCAATAGTTATTTCCCACTTTCCTCCGCCGGCTGGATAAAACCCTAATGAGGTTTGTTTCACGTCAGTTTTAACGCCCATTAACGCCATCAACGGCAAAAAAGATTCTTCCAAAAAGCATAATGAAGGTGACATGCCATTATGAGTGCCACCTTCAAAGGTCACTTTAGAAATTCCTTTGGTAAGCGCCAATACGCAAAATATGGTTTGGCAAACTAGCACTGTACTTCCCGCGGTTCCAATGCAAAAGTGATAATTTCCTGCTTTTACATTTCCCGGTTTAAACCTTATCCGAGTAGAGCCAAGTTCAGCGCCTTCCACTGTAGCAGAGCTGATTTCTTTTGCCGCCAGCAAAGAGGTTAGATGTTGGCGCAATAATCCAGGTTTTCGCCGCCCAGCTCTTATATTCATGATTTCTAGAGGTTGTTGAGTCACTATAGACAGGCAAAGTGCTGTCCTTAGCACTTGCCCACCTCCTTCGCCCTTAGATCCATCTATGGTTATATACTTCATCTTCTATCCTTTCACACACACGATTTGCTTGAGGGTGTATACCACTTCCACTAAATCTTTCTGTGCTTCCATTACTTTATCTATGTCTTTATATGCGTGAGGAATTTCATCAATTACCGCTGCATCTTTACGACATTCCACACCCTTAGTAGCTTCAATCTGATCCGCTATGGTATAAACCTTTTTCGCTTTGGTTCTGGACATTACGCGTCCAGCACCATGGCTACAGCTGTTGAAGCTATCTGGGTTACCCAGTCCTCGTACAATGTACGAACGCGCGCCCATGCTACCTGGAATTATGCCCATTTCACCTTTTTGGGCACGCACTGCGCCTTTTCTTGTGACAAAGCAATCTTTACCAAAGTGATGTTCACGAGAAATGTAATTGTGATGACAATTTACCGCTAACTCCGCCGTTGAAAACTCAACGGGTAGTTGGCTTTTTAATGCACGAATCGCGTTGAACATCATAATTTCTCGGTTTTTGGCTGCGTAATCCTGGGCCCATTCAACCGCTTCAACATAGTCATCAAAATACTGACTACCCTCTTGCAAATAGGCTAAATCTACGTCTGGCAAATTTATTTGATGCTGTTGCATTTCTTTCTTTGCTAGCTCTATAAAATAGGTACCAATACGATTACCAACGCCTCGACTACCTGAATGCAACATAATCCAAACGGCGTCATTTTCATCTAAGCACAACTCTAAAAAGTGATTGCCAGTGCCCATGGTTCCCAAATGGTTCACATGGTTACTTTTGGCTATTGCTGGATGTTTTGCGCAGATCTTTTCAAATCTTGCTTCAAGCTTTTTCCACTCAGCAGCAACCACTTCAGGTATGTTGTGCCATGCACCTCTATCGTTTCTGCCTCTTTTCCCACCGGTTCTACCGTGAGGTACAGCAGATTCAAATGCATGGCGAATTGCACTTAGATTATCAGGTAACTGACTCGCCTTTAGAGTGGTTTTGGTAGCGACCATACCGCAACCAATATCCACACCAACTGCTGCAGGTATCACCGCGTTCACAGAGGGGATCACGCTACCAATGGTGGCACCCATTCCCATATGTACGTCTGGCATCACTGCAATATGTGAGTGCACCATTGCCATGCTGGCAATATTATCTAATTGCTGACGCGCTTGATCTTCAAAAGGAACCCCATTGGTCCAGGCTTTTATATCTGCTCGCCCCTCACCTTGAATAAGGTTGTAGTTTTTACACATGATTTACTCCAACAAATCCATTTTTTATTAGGATTCAAAAATTTCTAAATGCTGAATCGCTTTATCTATATTTGTTCTTTTATCAATCCTTGTGCCATAAAAATCCATCATGAAAATTTAATCTTAACCTATTGAAATTATTTAAATAATTTTTATTACTAAATTTCTTATACAAGAATCGGGATTGACAAGTATGAAATAAAATATACTAATAGATACTAAATATATCCATATGGATAGTAAGAATTGAAGAGAACCATTGCAGTTAGTTTAATCGGCACACAGTTAGATGTAGGCGCCAAAGTTGATCGCTGGGCCAGATGGAGGCCTAATGTAAGCTTGTGCAGCCAAGATAATCTAGTTATTCATCAGTTACATCTTCTGCACGATAACCATGGTACTAAGTTGGCCAATACTATCAGTGGGGATATCGAATCTGTAAGCCCTGAAACCCAAGTGCAACTGCATAAGGTCAACTTCAAAAACCCTTGGGATTTTGAAGAGGTATACGCCAAGCTATATGACTGGTGTCATCAACAAATGTTTGATACTGAGGCCAATGACTATCTGTTTCATATCACAACAGGTACTCATGTTGTGCAAATATGTAGTTTCTTGTTGGCTGAAAGCGGACACTTTCCTGGCAAGTTAATTCAGACCTCACCTGATAAAAGCAACAAAAATAAATCCGTGGGTACTGTACAAATTATTGATTTGGATTTGTCAAAGTACGATCAATTAGCCACCCGTTTTGATAAAGAACACCTTGAAGGTAAAGAGTTTCTAAAAGGTGGCATCAAAACCAAAAATAAGGCTTTTAACCGTCTTATTTCACAGATAGAAAAAGTGGCCATACGTTCTAAAGAGCCCATTATGTTAACTGGGCCAACAGGTGCAGGTAAGAGTCAATTAGCATCTAGGATTTATCAACTTAAAAAAAGGCGTTTAACTTTAGCGGGTGAGTTTGTTTCCGTTAATTGTGCAACATTGAAAGGTGAAAACGCTATGGCAGCTTTGTTCGGGCACACCAAGGGCGCTTTTACCGGTGCGCAAAAAGAACGAAGTGGTTATCTGTTAACTGCAAATAAAGGTGTGTTGTTTTTGGACGAAATAGGCGAGTTAGGTCTAGAAGAACAAGCCATGTTATTGCACGCAATTGAAAATAAGACCTTCCATCCTGTCGGCAGTGATCGAACTGTATCCAGTGATTTTCAGATAATTGCCGGTACTAATAAAGATCTCAAGCAGGCCGTTTTACAGGGCAAATTCAGAGAAGATTTGTTGGCGCGCATTAACCTTTGGAATTATGCTCTGCCTGGATTAAAAGATCGAAAAGAAGATATTTCAGCCAATATTGATTTTGAGCTAGAACGATTCGAACAAAAATCGGGACAGCGAGTGCGATTTAATAAAGAAGCTAGAAATAAATTTGAAAAATTTGCGGTATCTCAACAGGCCAGTTGGTTAGGCAATTTCCGCGATTTAAGTTCAGCGGTAACTCGTTTAAGTACACTGGCAGATTCATCTAGAATATCTACCCATGATGTAGAGGAAGAAATAACGCGATTACAACAAGCTTGGTTCTCACCTAAGGCTATTCAAGAAAGTCAGTTGGCACAATCCTACTTGTCGGCAGAAATCTTAGAAGACCTAGACAACTTTGAACTTGAACAATTGAACTATGTGCTAGGTGTTTGCCTGCGGCATTCCAGCATGGCGTCTGCAGGGCGAGAACTGTTTAACAAAAGCCGGACTAAAAAATCTAACATAAACGATTCTGCTCGTTTGCAAAAATACCTTAGAAAGTATCAGTTAAATTGGTCTGACCTTTTTTCTTAGAGGTTACTACGCTCTACCTTGTCATGACTTCACTCTTAGTCGCAACTAGTTTACTCTTAGTCGCTATTGCTGCCTCTTAGTCGCTATTGCTGCCTCTTAGTCGTCATTACTGCGGAGGCAGTAATCTGAGAGATTCCCTTTTTCAAGGGAATGACGGGGTGTTTCAAGGGAATGACGGGGTGTTTCAAGGGAATGACGGGGTGTTTCAAGGGAATGACGAGAGTGTTTCCAGGAAACAAAAAGAGCTAACGAGATTTTAAGGTCTCATCAGCCCATTCAAAAGGCTTTGGTCGCAGTCATTTTTCTCTGCTGGTTTCGCATCCATCAGTTTCGCAATAATGCAGTGAACATTAACATTCTCTATGCTTGGCCATTTAGACTGAGGATCTATGCCTTTACCTTTTACTAAAAGTGTTGCATGCATAATTTTGTTTTTCGGATCATATCCATGAGATGCAACATAGGTTGGATCAAATGGAATATGCCGTTGAGAAATTAACCAACCTGGTTCGGGCATAATCACAATGTCCGGTTGTCGAGTCGGATGCGCCAAGTGGGCATTGTCAGGTAAATTTGTTTTGTCGTACACCTGCCAGTGATCACTAAGGTTCTTCAACTGATTAATCAATTTATCGCTATCCACATTTTCGCCTAAAAACAGATAGGAGAAAATTTGGTTACCGCTTTCTTCGCTATAAAGTTGTGGAGAGAAAATATGATTAGGGTCAGATCTTTCCAATTTCATCGCATCGCCGATAACATCATCAATATAAATAATCTGATGCTCTGACAGGTCTGCCATGCCGTGGTCACCAACAATAACAAAGGCAGTATCTTCATACACTTTTCTTTGTTTTAGCCCGTCGATGAGCGCACCGACCAAACTATCAGCTTCTGTGGCAGCTTCTAACGCTTGTTTACTATCAATGCCATGTCCATGTTGCGCACTGTCTAAAATTGAAAAATACAATGAAATGAAAGTAGGAGAAGCCGTTTCTTTATCTATCCAATCCAATACTTGTTCCACTCGCTCCATGTTGGGTTTGTAATGATCATATTTGTACCAGTAAGTTGGAAGTTCATCGTTTACCGAGGCTTCTGATCCGACCCAAAACATAGAAGCAGTCACAAACCCTTGTCGCTCAAGTACATTCCAAATTGGGTCGCCTTGGAAGAAGTTGGGATCACCGCCATCTTTTTGCCTAAACAAACGATCCAATTCTTTATCATAAGTGTTATTCGCGACTACCCCATTGCCTTCTGGATACAAGCCAGTGGCCATAGCATAAAAGTTTGGGAAGGTTTTCGATGGGAACACCGGAATTAAAGATTCTGCTCTAGCTCCCTCATCCGCTAATTGTTTTAAGTGTTTCATATTCCAACGCTCAATAGCGTCATAGGACAAACCGTCGATACCAATCAGAATTACAGTCTGATTTGTATTTGCAGCTTGCAGGTTAAAACTGAGTAAACAAAAAACACAAAAAGAAAATAGCAATCGCTTCAAAATATTCGGCCTTGTTGGGGTTAGCAAATTGGGTTGGAACGTTACCTAGCTCATTAAATTAATCTTAATTTATTAGTTCTTAGCAAGGCAAATTAAAGATCTGTGAAATGGTAGAAATTTGCGCAACATTAGACTTTTGTGGATAAATTAGGCTAAGCTTTTAAACCAAAACTCTCAAAATCATCAAAATAAAATGGACTTTAAATGAAATACCTTTTGATACTTCTGGCCCTTTTGTATCCATGGCAAATAAATGCAGCAGCCACAAAATGGGTGGATTTTACTTTGCATAATGGTCACATATATATACCAGTGACCATAGAAGGTATTGAATCACATGCAATACTTGATTCAGGCGCACAATTACACGGAATAAATAAAGCTTTTGTCGGTAAAAATGAATTGGAATTATCCAAGGGGCCAAAAATAAGAGTTCAAGGGGTGCATGAAGTAATGAAACGCACCTCTTATAACCAGCTTAAAATAGAGCTTTTTGGCACGGAGTTTCTGTTAGATAAGGTGGTTGAGTCTAGTTTAGGACATCATTCTACAGGTCTTTTATTGGGTTCTGGTTTTTTTCAACCATTTATTGTACAACTTGATTATCCCAATAAAAAAATACGTATTCTCACCAGAGATACGGTAGATATGGATAAAGTATCTAATGTGAATTCAACCGCAGATCGGCAAAGAGGTATGCCGATTGCCGAAGTTCTTGTAAATGAAAAACCCTTTTGGTTTTTAGTAGATACCGGTAGCTCGGGTAGTATCTTGATGGAAAGACGTTATGCATCACAAGCTGGTTTGTTAGAAAATATTGAAGGTTCAACATCTTCAAGAGGGGTTAATGGATTTGGTACTCAAGATTTTGCAACAGCTGATGTCGTTGGTTTTGGTCCTTATGATATTAGGGATGTTAAGGTTCGTTTTCCATCAGAAGGTGAGAAAACCTATCTAGAAAGTCAATATAGCTCAACCAAGAGCCGTATTAAAGGTAAAAAGGTTGTAGGGATAATCGGGTATGATTTATTTCAACATTTTATTATTACCTTAGAATATAAAGAGGGTAGAGTGCATATAGCATTACCAAAAAAAGACTAAATTTTAGCGACCAGAAGGGAGGCTTGCCTTTCACTTACATGAGAATCCTTCTTGCGATTTATCAATGAAAGATGGTAAAGAAGTACCTGCTGGTGGTGCTGGAAGTCATTTCGATCCAGATGAAACCGGTTCTCACAGTTTTCCATGGTCGAGTGATGGCCATTTAGGCGACTTACCTGCAATCTATGTCGATGACAATGGAATGGCTACCATGCCAGTTCATGCGCCCCTTTTGACTATAGATGACTTACAAAACAAAGCGCTCATGTTGCATGAGGGCGGCGATAATTATTCAGATGACCCTAAAAAATTAGGCGGAGGCGGCAGTCGAGTCGCTTGTGGGGTAACCACACAATAAGAGGTTCTTACGCCTCGAGAGTGTAATAACGGTAAGTTATTACACTTCTCAAATTCTACCCCAAGATAATACAATTTCTTCAGCATAAAAAAGAAAATAATTGGTTTGTGAAAAACCGAATTTTGTAGTGTGTAGAAATTGTCGTATGCTGTGGGTCTGCGCACATTTTTTTCAATCCACTGAAAATCTTTACTTTCATTCAAGGAATACTATGCAACGTCGATCCGCCACTACGGTGATCTTTATTGGCTTTATGTTATTAGGGGTAGCTTTTATTCTTTGGGGGATTTTGTTGCCAGAACTCGCAGAGAGTTTGGCAATGACGGAAATTATCAGTGGCGCATTTTTCACTCTTATCTCTATTGGCGCTATTGTAGGTGCCTTTATTGGTGGAAAATACATTCATAAATTTGATTTTATGTCCTTGTTTTCCGGATTAACTAGCTTACTTGCAATTTTACTTACCATCTTATCCTTTGTGTATCATTGGGGATTCATGTTGGTTGGCGCCTTTTTAATGGGGTTAGTGTGTTCCAGTTTATTTACCATAGGCCACACCATGATAGCCCGATTGTATGTGACTCGTCGCTCAACCATGATGGGATTAATGGACTTCATGTTCAGTGTGGGGACTTTGGCTGCTCCCTTGTATATTTCAGCGCTTTATTTGTTGGAACAAAACTGGCGCTGGCCGCTTCGTTTACTTTCAATCGCATTAATAATGTTGTCAGCTTACGCATGGTATGTTGCTCATCAAGGTAAAAAGCTTAAGTTGCATGATGACAAACCCAAACCAAAACAAACCCATACTTATTCAAGTGTGATCAAACAGCCTATTTTCTTGTTTTTAGCACTTTCTGCGGTGGGCTATGGTGCTGTGGAGTTCGGCAATGGCAATTGGTTTGTCAGTTATGCCCAAAATGGTCGAGGATTTGATGGTGAAGATGCAAGGCTTATATTTGCATTTTTTACTGGTGGTATGGCAATCAGCCGATTGGGTTTTTCATTTCTTCTACGATGGGTTAGCCCTCATCGGCTAATGATTATTCTTGCTTCAGTTATGGCGTTGGGAACTTTCATTATAAAGCTTTCCTCAGATCCAATCATGATGTCATTTGGGAACCTACTCGTTGGTTTGGGACTTGGCGGCTTGTTTCCACTAATGCTTTCTTGCGCTATGGATGTGGATAGTGACAATGGCCCTCTTATTTCCGGGGTTTGTGTGATTGGCTCTGCTACTGGAGTGCAATTGGCATCTTTTGGCACTGGATTCTGGGCGAACTTTGCACCCCTTACCACAGCGTTTTGGGTGATTCCTATGAGCGGTGTCTGGTTACTTGCTATGGCTTGGGTATATAGTCGCCAGATAAAAACACATATCCAATCGCATACACCTCATGAAGAGATTGAAACATCTATACGTTAACCAAATTTGACATAACTCTGCATTGGGCAAGGTATTTTTAAGTGATAGTATAAAACACCTCGAGTTTTAACAGGGACGATGTAACAGTGAATTTTAATCAAGTAACCTTACCAGTTAAAAACATGCCCGAAGCAATAAAATTTTATCTGACTCTAGGTTTTACTCAGATTGTAGACACTCCTCACTATGCCAGATTTTCTTGTCCTCAAGGGGATGCTACTTTCTCGTTATCCTTGGAAGAGCAGAATTTTACCAATGGCGCAATTCTGTACTTTGAGTATGAAGCACTGGACGAATGGGTGGCTAGGCTTTTACAAAAAGGCGTAGAATTTATACAGCTCCCAACCGAGCAACGCTATTTATGGAAAGAAGCTGTTTTGAAAGATCCTTCGGGTAATAAAATAAAACTGTATTGGGCTGGTGAAAATCGTTTGCATCCGCCGTGGGAAGTCGAAATAAAGGATGATCAATGACTGAGATTGCTAATACACCTAAACCACCCTATTACGCAGTTATTTTTACCTCTGTTCGCACAGATATTGAAGATGGCTATGCTGAAACGGCAAATCGAATGTTGAATCTGGCGGCAGAACAACCTGGATTTTTGGGTTTTGAGTCAGCCAGAGAAGCGGTAGGAATCACAGTTTCATATTGGTCAGATTTACAAGCTATTAAAGGGTGGAAGCAGAACGTTGAACATATAGCCGCTCAAGAAAAGGGCAAGTCTGTATGGTATTCGGCGTTTACCACCAGAATTTGCAAAGTAGAGCGCGAATACTCAATGTAGTTTTCTCTCAAGCGTTTCAATTCACAGAAAGTACAAAAGGATGGTCAAAATGGAATACAAAATTGTATATGGCGAAACCATGCTCGCGTTGGAAAATGAGGTGAAAGACTACATTAAGCTAGGCTGGATACCTCAGGGCGGAGTAGCGATTCATTTGGGTGTGATGTACCAAGTGATGGTTAAGCAATAATAAAACTGGTATAGAGGTATAAATTGAATCAAGAGCAACGTAGTAACATAATTGCAGCTAGTTGGGAAATCCACAGCCTAGTGGAAACTAGTTATCGTCAGAATTGGGCTAAAAAAGGCGATCATGAATGGCTGGAAAAACAGCGTATGCTTCTGGCAGACATGGCGATTCATTTATTGCAAACAGCACTAAAGCCAGATGAGTTAAACCTTGAGAAACTCAAAAACAATATTCATGCTATTTTGACAATTTCAGATCAATTTTTACCACAAGCAGACTTAATAAAAGCCACTGAAAAACTCTACGCTGTTGAATAATTTCAAACTACGAAACGGGAGAGGCTGCCAGCTTCATAGCAGAAGCCGACAATCTCAATGGGGTAAGTGCACAAGCGTTGCTATGCGAGGGCTATTGCGATAGATAGCATCCAAGCGCCTGCGGCAATCATAATTAAGTTCTCTGAAAGTGATACAAATCCAAGGGGGACGTTACTGTCTCCTCCAACACATGCGCATTTCAATTCACGTTTGTCGATGTACACAGCTTTGATAACAGAAATTGCGCCTACGGCACCTATAAATAAAGAGACTGGGCCTACAACAAAACCACTTAATCCGGCTATCATTCCTATGCCTGCAAAGGCTTCTGCAAAGGGATAGACATAAGCATATCTAATGTTTCGCATAGCGATGAGATCGTACGTGATAAAACTATTGGTAAAACTGTATAGATCTTGTAGCTTTTGCACGGCAAGGATTACCATGGCATAGGCGACAAACATCAACGGTAGCTTTAAGGTCAATAAAGGTTGTGCTGTACCTGCTAGATGGGCAACAGCTAAAAGTAAACTAACGGAAAAAATAGCGATTACCGGTGTGTAAGTAGTGCCAGACTGTCCAGCTTGGTCTTTATGGAAGTATTCGCGTAAGTCATCGTAGCCACCGACCCGTTCACCTTCAATAAAGGTTTGCGGCGTGGTTTTAACACCTTGTTCGCGTTTAAATTTTTCTTGTTCTTCTCTAGTTGTTAACAGATGATCTTCGACTTCAAACCCTTCTCGCTCCAACAAATCTTTAGAGCGCAGTCCAAAGGGACAAATATGGTCATCAGTATGCATGCGATACAGTACTGCAGTAGTTGCCATTTTATTCTCCTTTTAGGGTGTAAAATTTTTATGTTAATAAGAATTTTTTTCTCATTTCGAGGGTGATTTACAAGGAAATTCAGCCTTTAAAGCAGATAGAGCATTTTTTGTGCCGAACTTCTTTTCACCTAAAAAATACTAAAGCCTTAAGGTTAACCTAAGGGACTGAGTTAAAAATACTTTCCATGTTTAATCTAGACCGCTACACTTTGAGCATTATTTCCCACCATGTTTAATTTTTACAAAGGCATTAGTTAGATGCGACTACTGTTAGTAGAAGACGATATACCCCTAGCCGAAGGACTCAAACAATCTCTCAAACGAGAAAACTACTCGGTGGACTGGGTCGACAATGGAAAATTTGCCTTAGCGGCTGCGCAAACTGGAGAGCCAGACCTCATCATTTTGGATTTAGGCTTACCTGATATGGATGGATTAGATGTTCTTCGTAGCCTGCAAGCAAAGAAAATTCAAATTCCAGTACTAGTTTTAACAGCCAGAGACGGCATAGAAAATAAAGTGCAAGGGCTTGATCTTGGGGCTCAAGACTATTTGGCGAAACCTTTTGATATCGCAGAATTATTAGCTAGGATCCGAGTGATAGAACGCCGTTTGGGCACGGGACAATCGAATAACATCGAAATTAAAGGTATCAGCTTGGATATCACAGCGCATATGCTCTATTACCAAGGAGAGCCCATCAGCTTGTCCAAAAAAGAGTACATGATAGTGAAATCTTTGATGGAAAATGCAGGTCGAATTATCTCTAAAAATCAATTAGAAACAAAATTGTACGAGTGGGGTGAAGAAGTCAGTAGCAATGCTATAGAAGTGCATGTACATAACATTCGCAAAAAGCTTCCTGTAGATTTAGTTCAGACGGTTCGTGGTGTTGGTTATATTGTGAGAAAATAAGTGTCGATAAAACGTCAGCTTGTTCTGTTAATAATATCCGCGGTAGTACTGGCCAGTTTTTTTGCTGGCTTACACGGATATCGCAATACCAAACAACAGATGGACGCAATTTTTACCAATGAACTAATTACAGTCGCCAATTTTATTCTCAGCACAGCACGTCAGAATGACGGTCTGCCCGCATCTGTAGAGGCTAAATATGCTTTTCAGGTCATCGCAAACAACCGAGTAATTAGCCGCAGTAATAACACCCCTGAAGAGCCTGTTCCTACAAATTTAGCGGGTTTCTCAGAACGTAGTTTTAGTAACCAGCGTTGGTATTTGTATACTTTGGTATCCCATGATTTAACCGTGGTGGTAGGGCAACCGGTAAATTCTAGGGTAAATGCCGCCGAATCCGTGTTAGTTGTGACTTTAACACCCATAGTATTTTCAGTGCCTATTATTGGGTTATTAATTTATTTTATTGTGGCTAAAAGTTTGAATCCGCTGTTGTTGTTATCATCTCAATTAACGAAAAAGGACAGTCGAGATTTAACCCCAGTCGACATAGGCACACCTCCCACAGAGCTAACACCTGTGGTCGAACGCTTGAACAACTTACTAAATAGGTTAGACAATGCCTTTGAGCGGGAAAAGCAATTGACCGCCAATGCAGCACATGAATTGCGCACCCCTGTGAGTGTTCTAACGCTAACCGCTCACAACATTGCAGCGGATTTTGCGGCAGGAAAATTATCCAAAGAAACCTTGCAGCAATTGGCCGCCAATGTTGACCGCATGGCCCATGTTATTGAACAAATGATAGCCTTGTTCCGCTTTACGCCTGAGCAGTTTAATGCAGAGAAAAAAGACACTGATCTAGAAGCGATTCTGCAAGAGGTAATTGCTAAAAATTATGATTCAGTGGAGCGAAATGAACAAAATATCAGTCTTGAATCCGAACATTTGAGCTTAGTGGCAGACAAGTTCGCTTTAATGACGCTGTTTCAAAACTTGATTGGTAATGCGATTAAATACAGCGGACCGAAAGCCACTATTGCCATTAGATTGCAATCTGAACAGCATTTGATAGAAATAGTAGTAGAAGATTCAGGAAAAGGCGTATCAGAAAATGAATATAAAGCCATTTTTGAACGTTTCTATAGAGTCAATCATAATCAAACCAGAGAAAAAGGTTCTGGATTGGGATTAACTATCGCTCATTATATTGTTGAACTTCATGACGGAGAAATTTTTGCGACTAAATCTCAACTGGGCGGCTTAGCCGTGCATGTGCGACTGCCAATGTCAGAACAATCACAGGAAAAAGTATATGGGTAGCATAAAACCTTTTTCCACTATTTATAGTTGTATAACTTTGCTGTTACTTACGGCATCTAGTCTTGCTTTGGCTGAACTGAAAGTCTTCACACTCACCCTCGAAAATCACGTATTTACGCCTCAAGAAATACAAATACCTGCGAATCAAAAAGTGAAGTTGGTGATTGAAAATAAAGATGATTTAGCAGAAGAATTTGATAGTTTCGATCTCAACCGAGAAAGAGTGATCTTTGCCAATAAAAAAGCCAGCATATATATAGGACCCCTTGAACCAGGACGCTACGAGTTTTTCGGTGAATTTAATCCTCATACCGCAAGAGGTTATGTCGTGGTTAAGGAGGAAAATAAAGATGACTAACATAGTGATTGTTTTCCTCAGAGATCTATTGCCAATTTTTATATTAATTTGTTATGCCACTGAAATACCACAGCATTTTGCTTATTCAAAAGGCAAGTGGATTACTATGGTAGTTATCGGCGTGCTGGGATCTGTTGTCATTTGGGGCAATGTAGAAATTTTTGTGGATTGGTTTGAAGGTGCAGGTATGGAAGTCGTCTATACCCTAATGATTATGCTGAGTTATCTTATGTTTGTGTTGGCTTGGCTGGCCTCACCTAAGAATGCAAAAGCCCTACTGTTTACTGGGGTTGCACTCTTTGTTTGCTATAAACTTACCGAATTTTTGATTTTCTTTGAAGTTGTGACTCAACAACAAGTTGGTTTTCTCAACGCTGGATTAGGGGTTATTTTTGGTATCGGCATTTGTAGCAGTTTTGCGGTTCTTTTTAAGTTTGCGTTAAGCCAAATAGGGCAAACTAAATACAGATACTTTATTATTCTGTGTTGGAGTATGTTCTTGGCGGGATTGTTGAGTCAAATATCTCCCTTACTGGCGCAAGTCGATTTTGTGAATACAGGGGTGTCCGTTTTTAATCTTTCAGATTATGTCAGCGACAGTTCTGAATATGGACATTTGCTTAACGCGCTAATCGGCTACGAATCTTCACCAGATGCTACTTATTTAGCCATCTATTCTATTGCGTTTCTGGTCTCTTTATTGGTTTATAAATTTAGGCGGGGACAGCAGCATGCTGTTATTAGTGGAGCCTTAAGTCATGAATAAGTTACTCACTTTGATTTTGCTCTTAATGTCATTTAATGCACTGGCAGATGGCATTGTGGTTGATCGTGTATATCATCCTTATGTTACCGTTAATGAGCGCGAATTCGAGTGGCGATTCATGTCTAGTCAAACCGACGATAAGAACATACTCAACCAGAAACTAGGTTATGGGCACGCTATTTTCGAAAAGGTTGCGGTAGAGTTTTACATTATTGGTGAACGTGACCAAAATGATAACTTTGCAGTCTCAGGATACGAACTAGAGTCTCGTATAATGCTCACGGAACAAGGACAATATTGGGCTGATTGGGGTGCTGTGATTGAACTTGAAAAGGCCAATGCAAATGAAAATTATGAAGCGTCCGTAGGTTTATTGTTTGAAAAAGAATTCACCAAAACCAGCTTAACGTTAAATTTATTTGGTATCTATGAATGGGGTAAAACCATTGAAAGTGAATGGGAAACTGAATTTAGATTAAAGTACCGTTATAGATACATGCCTGAAATACAACCTTCGATAGAACTCTATTCCGGAGAAGACTTTGTTGGTATTGGTCCGGGATTTATGGGGGTTCACCGTATTGAAGGTCAACGTCAGATAAAATGGGAAGCGGGTTTTATCACAGAAGTTGCACACTCTGGTAAAAACCATACCTTCCGCTTTGCCTTTGAATATGAGTTTTAAGGTTTCTTTGTTTATTTTACGTTATCTTAAGTAATCTTAAGGTTCACTTAAGGTTGCCCAGCTAATCTTGGTCTCAATACTCGTTATTGTAGCCAGATTATGCAAAAAACCTTTGTCTTTATTATTTTCCTGTCAATTAACATGGCATTGGCGTCTTTGAGTTTCGCCAATCAAGTAGCGCCGAATTTTACACTTGATGCTCAGACAAAACTTTCCGATTTAAAAGGTCAGGTGGTGTATGTGGATTTTTGGGCAAGTTGGTGTAAGCCTTGTCGAAAATCCTTTCCTTGGATGAATGATATGCACGCTAAATATCCACACCTAAAAGTTATCGCAATAAACCTAGATGAAGAGCGTGAAATGGCAGCAAAGTTTTTAGCACAAACTCCTGCCGATTTTCAGATTGTTTATGATCCTCAGGGCGAAATAGCCCAAGACTATGAACTGGTTGGTATGCCGAGCAGTTATCTGATCGACAAAAAGGGCAATATTAGATTTGCCCACCAAGGTTTTTTCCTCAGTAAACAAGCGCAATATGAACAGGAAATTCAGCTATTAATGTCTGAATTTGCTGATGATGCAAAATAGAAGGATAAGTGTCATGAAAAAAATAAACATTAAGAACAATCTGCAAAAAATCGTCTTTTTGCTTTGTATCGCTCAATTAGGCGGTTGTGCATCTCTAGGTGTAGAACCTTGGGAGCGTCAGTTTTTGGCTAAAGAAGAAATGGCGTTAGATGCTGAAGGTGTAGATTTAGGTTTAGATGACCATATTTATTTTAGTAAAGAAGCTACCAGTGGTGGTAGAGCCTTTGCTGGAGGCGGCTGCGGATGCAACTAATCAAAGATAAAAAAGTCGCAGCGACATTAGCCGCAGCTACTTGTGCCCTGTTAGGCACTCAACCAGCCCAAGCTAACGAACAAAAGGATGATGCTTGGCAATTTGATACAGCTATTTTGTACTATGGAGAAAGTGATCGTGTTCAGCTAGTAGAGGGTGTTTTTAACGCCAAAAAAGACTTTGGAGACGAACATATTTTCTCAGCCAAATTGGTCGTAGATACGCTAACAGGTGCAAGTGCATCAGGTGCAGTTGCTCAGCCTGGCGTGCAAACCTTTACGCGTCCTTCAGGCAATGGTTCATATCAAGTTAATGCAGGAGAAACTCCCTTAGATGATACTTTTAGAGATACCAGAGTTCAGTTAAGTGGTCAGTGGACACAACCAATTTTCGAAAATACTCGGGTAAGTACGGGTTTTAACTTCTCTAACGAGTACGATTATTTATCCATAGGCGCCAATGCTTCGTTAGCGCGAGATTTTAATCGCAAAAATACCACGCTTTCTTTTGGAGTTTCTTATCAGTTTGATAGCATAGATCCGGTAGGGTATGCACCTATTGGTCTAGCGCAAATGCAACTGGCCAGTGAATTTGATAGCGAAGAAGCCTTTAGAACTGCGTTTGATGCGACTCGTGATACAGAAGATAAAGACAAAGATACATTTGATGTATTATTAGGTTTAACACAAGTCATCAACAAGCGCATGCTAATGCAATTCAACTATGGATATTCGGTAGTTGACGGTTATTTAAACGACCCTTACAAGTTGGTGAGTGTGGTAAATGACACAGGTTTAACGCTACGAAATCTGCATGAGAATCGTCCAGACGAGCGAACCAAACACAATGTGTTTTGGCAAACCAAATATGCCTTAGATTCAGGTGTAATTGATGTGTCCTATCGATATTCAACGGACGACTGGGATATTGATTCTCACACTATCGACAGTAGATTTAGATGGAATATTTCTGAGACTTCTTATATTCAACCGCATTTTAGGTATTACACCCAAAGCGCAGCGAAGTTTTATGAGCCTTTCTTGGAAGAAAGTACCCCGTTGCCAATGTTTGCAAGTGCTGACTACCGCTTAGGCGAGATGGATGCCTACACCATAGGGTTAAAATATGGGCAAACACTCAGCAATGGCCATAAATGGGCAGTTCGAGCAGAGTATTATAGTCAACGTCCCACTTCTGATGGTACAGCAGCTATAGGTGTTCTAAACGATCTAGATCTTTACCCGTCTATCGACGCCTTTATTTTGCAATTTAACTACCATTTCTAACACCCCATCAGGCAATTGTGTATGATAGATCTGCATACACAATTGTCATCTAGTTTTCTCATGACGAAATTAACAGCCGAACTCGACTATCAATTAGAAACTAAAGAAGACTTTATCATTGGCAGATTCAATGCCATGGCGAGTCCATGTGAACTCTTGATCGATAGCAAAGATCTTTCTTTAGGCCAAAACTTAATGAGTGTGGCAGTAAACGAAACCCGCCGCATAGAAGCAAAATTTAGTCGCTATAAAAACGATAATCTAATGCATGCTATCAATAACAGCCGCGGTAACCCCGTGTTTATTGATCAGGAAACTTATCAGCTACTTCAATTTGCCGATACCTGTTACCAACTTAGCGAAGGCATGTTTGATATTACCTCCGGTGTTTTGAGAAAAATTTGGAAATTCGATGGCTCTGATAACATACCCACAGCGACTCAGGTACGCCAAATTTTACCCTTTATCGATTGGCAAAAGGTTGTATTTACGCCGACACAGATAATTTTGCCTAAGGGGTTTGAATTAGATTTAGGCGGCATCGGAAAAGAATATGCGGTAAGTCGGGTAAGTAATTTGATGCTCTCAATGGCACCGAATAACTCAGTGCTGGTCAATTTTGGTGGTGACATCCAAGTGAGCCAAGTGCGTAAGGATAAGAAAGCATGGCAGGTAGGTATCGAGAATCCAACAAACGCCAAAGGTCTGGCGGTTGTACAAATCAGAGAAGGCGGCTTAGCAACCTCTGGTGATGCCAATCGTTACCTGTTAAAAGACAACAAACGCTATTCTCATATACTCAACCCTAAAACAGGTTATTCGATAGAGAATGCGCCGAGATCCGTTACTGTTGCAGGGATAGATTGTATTCAATCAGGAATACTAGCTACCCTAGCGTTACTGCAAGGACAGCAAAGCGAAACGTTTTTGGAGGCTCAAGGCGTTACTTTTTGGTGTTACAGATAGCTACGTAATTTCCATTTTAGTTTTCTTTTACTATTAGGCATGGCCTTTGCTAATACAAGATAATTAATTGTGTTGAGTTATCACTATTTACATTGTGATAGCAGCCTATTTGAAAAAGGAAAACCTGAACATGTTAGCCGCTACTCAAAATCCTGTTGCTGAAGCTTTAGCTTTAGGGCAATCATTAGAGCAAAAGAATAAACCTAACGAGGCCATTCAAGTTTATCAAAACCTGTTAGGAAGAGTACCTAACAATGAAGAGGCTATCATTCGGATAACCCAAATATTTTTACGCCACAAAGAATATGCAAACGCGGTCAAAAGCTTAAACTACTATTTAAAAATAACGAAAAACAAAGAGTTAGCTCATTACAATTTGGGGATCGCGTACCAAAAATTACGTAAAAATGAAGAAGCAATTAATGCCTTTATTGCAGCAATTAAAGCAAACGCAGGCTATCCATTGAGTTACGCACCTCTGTATTCTTTACTAGAACGTTTTGGTCGCCTGAGCGAAATGAGAGAGTTAATTGCCAAAGTTCATAAGAAACATGAAAAAGTAGGCGAGATAGCTTGGATGCAAGCTAAACTATTAGTGGCCGAAAAAGCATTTGTTGAAGCTGCTGATATCTTTGCTAAAGCAGAGAAACTAGGCATCTGTAAGGAAATGAAGTCGATATTTTTCTCCGACTATGCTCATTTGCTAGCTAAATGCGGCCGTTATGACGATGCAATGGAAGTGCACAAAAAAGCGCAAAAACTACTGTCACTAACTCCCGATGCCAAAGCTGTAGATGAAACCTTTAGCGAAAATGTGATCAAGTTTTCTTACCAAGGATTTGCCGAAGAAGAGGTAAAACAGTGGCAAACAACTGCCGTTTCCGACAAAAATGATCCCATTTTTGTCATTGGTTTTCCGCGCTCTGGCACAACGCTAATGGAGCAAATTCTATCTGCCCATCCAAATTTGATTGTGACTGATGAATTACAAGTGCTACGTAAACGAGTGGCTAATTTAAATCAGCTGCTGGGAAGAACCATCAACTATCCCAAAGGTTTAAATACCTTATCTAAAAAAGAACTGAATACGATTCGAGAAGCCTATTTTAAAGGCATGTCAGAGGAATTACCTGAATATGACAAGCATTTACGTATTGTCGATAAAGTGCCTATGTCGATTAAATTCTTAGGCTTTATTAAAAGATTGTTTCCTGAGTCACCTATTTTAATGATGATTCGGGATCCAAGGGATGTGTGCTTAAGCTGTTTTTTCCAGCACTTTGCATCGAATGAAAGTACAGTTAACTTTTTTTCTTTAAAGCAAACTTTTGAATATTACGCTAAAACCATGGAACTCTATTTGTTCTTCAAAGAGCGTTTAGGGGCGAATATTATGGAAGTAAAATACGAAACTATGTGTGAAGATTTTGAACCTTACGCGCGTCGTATAATGGAACATGTAGGTGAAAATTGGCAAGATTCGTTATTGGATTTTTATAAGCCTCAGCATAGCCGTTTTATTGCCACACCAAGTTTTGATGCAGTATCACAACCGGTTAATAAGAAAGCTGTGGGAAATTGGCAAAATTACACTAAGCACATTGAACCTCTAGAACCGATTATTGCACCTTATTTAGATAAATTTGGATATGCTCGGATATCTGAATTGAAATAAAATAATAAACATTGGGCGCAAAGATGGCGCCCAATGAACAGTTTCCCTAACTTATTCAATGAAATCATCGGCCAGGATTAACTGTGGTCCATCACCTGGCATATCACCATCGACTGCTAATGCGGTGTAAATTTTTGCAGCTTCGAGCATCAGGACACCGGTTTCGATAGCTTCAGTTTTTGTTCCAGTTGGGGTAACAGTGACCACATAATCGCCGGGAGCGAGTTGCACATATCCAGTATTTGTAAGCATGTCAGTGCTGTATTCTACATTTGTAAAAGTAGGTTCAACACTATCAATTTCGCCATCAGCGGTTACGTATATATCTACACCGCCCGTTGCTTGAGAAGCATGAAAAATTCTAACTTGCGCAGCAGTTGCTAATGGACGAGCGTCATCAACAGCAAAATCCAGATCAGCATTAGTAAGGGTATTATTTGCAATTGCCGTGTAGCGCACGCCAGCAGATACGGCGGCAGTGACATCATTTATAGCAACTATAGAATTATCTGCATCTGCGACCACATCCAAGAGGTATTCACCTTCTTCTACTTCGATATAGGTAGTTACGCCTTTAAATGGTGCTCCATCAAATAACAGAATGTCGTCCCCATTGGCTACATCTACTAGCACATCAACCGCTGGCGCATCTGCGATACCATGGATAGCTCTTACTTCTGCAGGTGTGTTCGCATCAAGTAAAAGGCTGCCCCCTTCTGTAGTTGCAACTAAAAGCGATACTGGTGACATCCCTGCATCAACATTTTTAGTTGCCGCCACTATTAAATCAGCTCCTGCAGCGAGTGAGACAGTGCCAGAATCAAATACAGCAGTTGTTTCGCCTGCAGCAGTAATTCTAATTTGATAATCGCCTTCAGGGACTTCAACTTGCTCGGTATATTCTTTAAACGCTAAGGTGTCTAGGGGCTGTTCCGCTGTCAGATCAGCTCCTGGTGCAGTGACGTAAATATCGACTGTTGGTGCGTTTGGCGCAGCATGTACTACCTGTACTCGAAGATTACCCGCACCAATGTCGGCATCTTGATTTGCAATGATTAATGGCTCTAGACCAGCAACATTATCGACAGCTAAGATAGTATAATCTGTAGCTTCTTCAAGGGTTGCTTGGGCATCGATGACAGTAGAGGTCGTATCGCTTGGCAACAAAGCATCGACTGTAATTTGATAGGTCCCTGGATCAACCGAAAATACACTGGTGGCCCCTTGATAGTCTAGATTTTGTGCAACCTCGATTGGATTTCCGTCGGCATTCACGTTGACCATAGGTGCGTCAGGAGATGCATGTAATATGCGTATGTCTGAGGGGACGGGCGCTGGCATTTCAGGTACTTCAATCGGCACATGATCATCATCAGAATCGTCATCTAAACAAGCTGATAACATAAAGAGAGTACAAAGAATTAAAGTCAGTTTTGTTGTGCTTTTCATCATGGTATTGCTTCCGTGGTTGTTGTTGAGCTTCTACATACTGATGAAATTTTTGCTGAGTTTATTCAAATTGTGCCTAGCAAAATTAAAAAAATGTAACTTTATGCTAACTATTTATTTACATAAAAAATTTAGAAAATAATTAATGGTCTTACCAATTAAATTTTTTTAATTTTCAATCATTTTATTAAATATTGATTGATCGTTGGCACTGGGATACCGTAAATAATTAGCAAATTAGTAGGCGTGTGGTGATATGGATTCAGTAACACAAGTAGTGCTTGGTGGCGCTGTTGGCTATGCCGTTTTGGGTAATAAAGTCGGCCGAAAAGCAGCTATTTATGGCGCTATCTTAGGTACTTTGCCTGATTTGGATGTTTTTCTGGATTATGGCGGACCTGTCGAAAACTTTACTTTCCATCGTAGCTTTAGCCATAGTTTTTTAGTCCAAGCCCTTATTAGTCCATTACTTGCGTGGCTGGCTGTGCGAATTCATCCTTCAAGCAAACAGCATTTTCGCGCTTGGTTGTTGATGATCTTCTTAACCCTTTCAACTCATGCCATTCTTGACAGTTTTACCGTTTATGGGACTCAACTCTTATGGCCATTAACGGATTATCCCTTTGGGATATCGAGCATCTTTATCATAGATCCCTTATATACCCTTTCTCTGTTAATCGCCATGGTAATAATGTGTTTCCCAAAAGTATCACCACAGCGATTAACCAGAGTGAATACTTTGGCGCTCGCAATAAGTAGTTTGTATTTACTTTGGACCCTTGGCGCCAAATGGATGATCGATAATAAAATTGAATCCGCATTGGCAGAGCGTGATATAGGTAATGGAAATTATGTTAGCACACCGGCACCTTTTACTACTTTGCTTTGGCGCGCTGTGTTGGTGAAAGAAGATCAATATTATGAAATATATGCTTCAGTCTTTGATAAACCAGAAGAGGTCACTATCGATTCTTACCAAACCTCGCCAGAGTTATTGAATACTTTACAAGAAGAATGGGTAGTAACTCGATTACAATGGTTTACCAAAGGCTTATATTCAGTCAAAGAACAAGAATCAAATATTGTCATTAGTGACTTACGCATGGGCGTAGAAGGGAGTTACGTTTTTAACTTTAAGGTCGCCGAATTGAGCGAAAACGCAATTTCAGCTGCAAAAGTAGAACAGATAAGTGTTCGACCCGCCGTATCTGAAATGAAGGCGATATGGCAGAGGATCTGGGATCCCAATGTGGACATGACACCGGAAGGACGCAAGAAATACTCTAGCCAATAGCTAAGCAACATTTGATATTTCTACCCAAGCGTATTCTATTGGCTATTAAATATTGGAGATCAGAGTTAACTTCTAGACGCGGCATAAGCCTCATAGTCAGGCACTCGATATTCATATTCATCATGAATTAACGGCGACGATAGCAAATAGTCGGCACTACTAGGGTTACAGGCCACAGGAATATTCCAAACCGCTGCAATTCGTAATAGCGCTTTTACATCTGGATCGTGAGGCATAGACGCTAGTGGATCCCAGAAGAAAATTAACATATCAAGCGTTTGCTCAGCTATTTTAGAACCAATTTGCTGATCACCACCCATAGGACCAGAAAGAAGCGAGTGAATCTCCAGATGGGTAGCTTGATGTATTGTATGAGCAGTTGTACCAGTAGCATAAAGTTCTTGTTTACTTAACGTGCCTTTATGCTTTTCACACCATTGTGCTAATGAGTCCTTCATATGGTCATGAGCAACTAATGCAATGCGCTTTTGTGAGGGGGCTTTCTTTTGTCTATATTCCATAGCTATCCAACAGTTTTCTTATGTTAGTAACGAGATATACAAAAGCGCGAAATCGTAACTAACTATATTAGATAATCCGATATGTCACGCTTAGCAAAGAATGCAGTTTTTGAAAAAAACTGACGGGGGCTAAAATAACACTATTTATATGATAAATGCCATTACCTTAACGCATTTCTACTGTACCTGAATTTGTTTCCGGCCAGTACTTTTTCACCGTGTTACGCAACATCAATGCAGCTAACAATGTTGCACAAGCATAATAGATCCATTGTGTAGATGAATGCTCATGGTTATCAAAGTGAAATGGTGCAGCAAACATTTGAAGGTAGTCGTATAAATAATTTAACCCATAGCCCAAAAAGATGGCAGAACTGATCACTCCGAATAAATAAAGCCACAGGGTTCTAGCGCCCATTTCTTTTCCGATCATTCCCATGGTGGATATGTTAGTCGCAGGGCCGGCAAGTAAAAACACCAACACAGCGCCTGGCGATAAACCCGCGATCAAGAATCCTACAGCAATTGGCGTTGACGCAGTTGCGCAAATGTACATTGGGATTCCAATCACTGCCATTAGTAGCATAGCGACTATACCGTCACCCCATTGAGTTAAAAAATCCACTGGCACGAAGGTTTTAATGACCGCCGCCATGGCCAAACCAATGAGCAACCACAAGGTAATATCAATAAGTAACTTGCCTGATGCGAACTGTAAGACTTCTATAGTTTTAGTGCTCCAGCTAGGCGTTTTGGCAACAGGTTGTTCAGCACTGCAACAACTGGTTTCCTCTACTTTTTCGTTACTACTACAGCAGCTTGTAGTTACTTCCACTTGTTCTGATTTAGAGCCACAACAGCTTTGGGGTTCAGGCTCTTTTTTGCTACTACAACAACTCTTAACTTCGGTGCTTTTGTTGAATTTAGCATCTGAATTGAGCGCTGAAGATTCTTGTCCAAACAACTTTACTAAAACCCCGGTATAGATAGCGCTAAGTATCGCCGCTATTGGTCGAAAAACAGCAAAAATGGGCCCTAGTAATGCATAAGATACACTGACAGAATCCACACCCGTTTCCGGCGTCGCCACTAAAAATGAAACTGTCGAGGATTTACTCGCACCACTTCTTCGTAGGCCAAGAGCTGCGGGTATCACGCCACAAGAGCACAAAGGTAAAGGAGCACCTATCACAGCCGCTTTGCCAATGGCGCTATAACTATTGCTGCCCATGTGTTTCTTTAGAAAATCAATCGGCACTAGTTCATGCATTATACCGGCCACTAGAAGCCCTAAAATTAACCATGGCGCCGACTCAACAAATAAGTCGACAAAGTTAGTGAGCAGGTCAATTAAGGTATTCATATTGATTTCTCCGCATTCAGAATTTGTAAAATAGTGCAGTTTTCCGCTGTTTCAGCGCCACCACAACAGGCGGAATGCATTGTTTTTAACGAAGCTTGAATTTCTTGTAGCTGATCAATTTTTTGCTGAATTTGATCTATTTTATTCGCTGTATACTGCTTTACTTCACCGCAAGAATGTTCATCAGGATGCAGGCGTAGTTCAAGGAGTTCGCTAATTTCATCCAATGAAAACCCAACCGCCTTGGCTCTTTTAATAAACAGCAGCTTTTCCAAATCTGCATTGGAAAATAACCTATATCCCCCTTCTGAGCGGCTACTAGAATTTATCAGGTGTTTACTTTCATAAAACCTAATGGCTTCCACAGTCATATCAGTCAATTTGGCTAACTGACCTATTTTAAATAAGGATTCTTTTTTCATGTTGCTTAGTATAAACCCTAAAGTAGACTATAGAGTCAATACTTTATAATTTTATTTCATTGGTTGGCGGATAACTGTTCTATATTTATCAGGTGTGACGCGCCTGATATCGCTTAAATAGATTTCGTGGTGCTTTCCAGCTAGGTGGCCGCCAGATTGTGCTATGGCGTTATGAACTTTTTGTATTACAGGGCCTTCTTCTGAAAAAGGTCCAAGATGTAAAATTTGCGCGCACTTTCCTTCATTAATGGTTTCAAAGGTTACTTTGTTTAAGGCTTTTGGCGCATCTTTTTTATTGGCAATTGTATTGATAACAGAGGCTACTGTGTCAGCACTGACTGATTCTGGCTGCATAATCATCATGGTCCATTGCCATTCATCTCGGTTGTTATTTTCAAAATCAGAAAAATCGTCAGCCCACCATAAACCTTCTAACGGCGGAACCACATAATCGAAATTCTTATGTTGTTTCATCCAGAATTTAGTTTTGTAAGCTACCGGATATAGGGCATGTAAGGCTAGTTGATATTCCTCGCCTTCTGGTTTACCTTTTCCGGTAACCGTAATGTAATTTAGTGTAGGGATTTCAATAAATTCAACTTGCTTGGCACTGGGCTTATATAGATGCTTAAGCGATTTTTTATAGTCGATTTTTTGCATGTTTTAATCCTTTAAGCACCGAGTAAAGGTTTATGAAACGAGTGGATTTGCAGTAATTTGGGAACCAAGAACCCCCTCCAGCCCAACTCTTCACCTAGGGCTCCTGTAATTGCAGTTCCCAAAACACCTAAAGTTGCACTGGCTCCCACGATAAATAATATGGCTTTTGCTTCGGTCATATTGGGCATTACCGTTATTAATTCGGCTACATATTCACTGTTAGGAAAGTTATTAAATATTAACCAAACTATTAGGTAAACCGGCAATAAATAAACAAGAGGAATCAAATAGCCGACGGCCAAAAATTTTGCACGACCTAAACCAATAGCGAAGGTACTTAAGGGTTCTTTGAATACAAGTTTAGTTAAAATTGCAGCTAACCCTGGACAAATCATGTAAAGGATAATTAGTTCAATTTTACCCAAGTAATGTAAGAGGGAAAAAGCTAAAGCACTAAAAAATAACGTAATAAGCAAAAAAACAAAAACTTGCTTGTGTAGATACCGGCTGTCTTCCATGTCTGACTAATCCTTAGCAATAAAACGCTTTTTGATAATTGAAGACTGGGAAGATAGAGTCACTAAGACTTTTGTAAAAAGTTGTAAAGTAAAACTTTAAGCTTAACTGCCAAAAATGCTTATTTTGGGACAAGCGTATTCAATTTTATATATTTAACAATCCAAGTTCTTTATCAGAAAGCTGTTTGCCTTCTAGGATATAGATGCTTTCTTGTTCCGGCATAACATTGTTTAGTATTAAAAATTCAGTGGATCTTTCGTTGACTGAATCGGCCGGAAAAACGTAAAGATTGAATTTAGAGGAAAGCTTATTCAGTTTGCTTGCCATTGTTTGTTCAGACTGCCCTTTGCCCAAAACCAAGGCTAAATTGAATTTGCTGTCATCCACGTCTGCAATTAAGAAATCTGAATAGCGTTGCCAAGGCAATCGGGTAGGGCTGTTATTCACTATACTTTGAATACGCTGTTCATTCGTTTGCGATAACTTAAGTTGGGTAACCCAAACTTTGCGATCAGCATACCAGTATTGCGGCACAGAGTTTGGTTTGTATTCATCGGTGATTTCTTTATTTACAGCCCATAAATCTTGATTGAACTCGTTATCGCATTTTATTTGTTTGCGCTGCATAACAGAATTGATTACAGCCTCACCCATTGGCTCATCGCAATGAAAGAAATTTTCCACTTGTCGAGCACTGGTGTTGCCTAAAATAGGTGCCCAAAAAACGTAAACGTTATAGTTATCCAAGGTTTCTTTTTCTTTAAAAGCTTTAATGCAGTACGGACATCTTGGATCTTTGAAAGCAATCAAGTCTGGCTTATTTGCATCATAGGGATTTAGCAGAAAAGCGGCATGCTTTTCGGGATCAGGAGAAAGCTTAGGTTCGGCGTATGCTACCTGATTAACAACTGTGACGAGAATCAATACACACAACAACCTAAGCATTTCATTTATCCTTTTGAATTCTTCATATCTGCAAGTGCTTTTTGTAACACTAATTGGTCATATTTTGCCATTAGCGTTCGCATTTCTTGCTTTATCTGGTCTCGTCTAGATGGATCAGATATGTTCCTATCGTATCTGGCCATCAATACATCCATTTCTTCTTGAACTTTAATAATCTCTTCAGAGCGCTGTTCTTCAGTAAGAGAATTGAAAACTTGCTCTTTTTCAGCCACCTTGTCGAGAATATCGTCCCCTTGCGCAATTTTGTCTGCAGTTGAATGAGAGCTTTGTGTAGATTCTATTTCTAATACTTCATTACTTTCAGACTGAGTTGTCCACCAATACGCAAGACCAGCAAAAACCAGAACAATGATTGAAGCTATAATAACTTTCATACTCTTAATCTCCGGTTGTGAAATAGCGATCCCCGAAATAAGGGTTATTGTTAGCATAATCGAAAATACGAGATCTTATGTCAACCCTATATCGAATATTTGCATCTAAGTCGGTTGCTGGCGTAAAGGTCAAAGTCGTACCATTGACTTGGATACTGCCTTCTACCTGAGTACTTCCGTTGAAAACAGCGATGTTAGAGTGTGACGAAATGGGCTCGTTAAACTCAAGTACAATCGTGGTATCTCTAGCTACATCCGTTTCATTTTGCGCAGGAGTAATAGTTAAAAACGCTGGAGCAACAGTATCAGGAACGTCAGAAACTGAAGTTGAGAAACTCATTATTGTGGAATTCAACGAGCTACCCGTATAGTTGCACAATCCAAAGGCTACTAAATTAAAACTACTAGCAGTCGGCAATATTGCCGTTGGTGTTAGCGTAATTACCGTCCCATTTGAACTGAGCACATTATTAGTGTCTATTGTATTTAGTCCATTGCGTAGACTAATGTTATCTACACAATTAGGTGAGATAGGTTCGTCAAAAGTCACGACGAGTCTAGTGTTTACCGGCAAATCAGTTGAACCGTCTGGTACGCTAGTATTAACGACCACTGGTGGTGTATTATCGAACTGGTCACTAGTAGTAAAACGCAAACTTCTACTATTGGACAGTCTATTACCTGCGACATCGTAGAGATAAGGGCTGTAGTTGACGTAGAGGTCATATTGTTTGTTTTCACCCAGTAAAGCGTCTGGTACAAAAGTTATTGTTTGACCATCAGAAGACACCTGTCCTTGGCCAGCTGGATAAGTTCCATTTGTGCGGTTATACAGATATATACTTCCGCCAGCGGAGTAGGTAACTACAGTGGTTGAATCAATTCTATCTGACACTTTAACACTTATAATCGCATTGCGAGGCACGTTAACAGCATTGTGCAAAATGCTGTAATTCACCACGTCATCGCGAGTGAAATCAACGGTATTAGTGGTAGTGAAATCTAGTACTAAATCGTCGTCAATCAGGTTTCCAGCGATATCTACCACATTACTTAATGTTAATTGATAAGCCGTATCTGTTGACAGTAAGTTAACCGGTCTGACTACGATGAATGAGCGCGATTCTCCGAAGCTTACATTTATAGCTGCAGCATTCCCAAACTCATCGATTAGAGTCACATCGTCCAAACTGCTTGGATCCAACGCACCGTCAAACTCTAAACGAAGAACAGTGTTCACTGGAACAATGTCATCCGCATTAATGTTGGCGTCGACTAACACTGGCGATTGGTTATCCTCGTCTGCGCCCAGTGTGAAGGTGGTGTATCGAGTATTGGACAACGTATTACCACTAAAATCTCTCACACTACCTACATAGATTTGATAACGTCCATTGGCTTCAGGCGCTTCTACAGGTTGTATTGAAACAGATTGATAGCTGCTATCAATAGACACAGTGAAGGCTTCGTAATTGCCAGATTGATAATCATAGAGTCTGAAATTAGAACCCACTAAAGTTGTAGGATCAATCTGCTCTGAGAAATAGACCTTAAAGTTATAGTTAGTGGGTATTTGCGACTCATTGTTAAGAATAGACGTCGATACCAAACTAGGTCTAACTAGGTCAGGTCCGGAAGCTGTTGTGAAGCTCACCGATTGAGCGGCCATTGTGTTACTTGCATAGTCAGAAATCTCAGGAAGATTTTCCGTAATACTCGTTTCTGCATCAAAGGCAGTTAGTCGCTCATAGGTCAAATAGGTATCGTTTTCTGAGAGCATTAGGTTAATACGACGATCAGTGCCTGTTTCGGTCGGTAAAGACAGCAGATTTACAGGTTCATCATAGAGTACACCAAATCTCGGATTGACGCCTACCTCGGTGCTGCCATCTACTGGGCTAGCACTTACTATTACTGGTTGTCTTTCGTCAGCTTCAGCTACTTCTCCTGTGGTGAAGTATAAATAGTTATTATAATTTAACGAATCCCCATCTGTATCCAGTAATAAATAACTAATGAACAAATAGTACCTAGTATCAGCTAGCAATAAGTCATCAGGAACCACACTAAGAATGTTGTTGGTATCGTTCAACATTGCGGTAACACTTAATTGTTGACCAGTATCTTGGTTATATAGCTGCACAGTTGATGTAGAGATTGAGTTGGAATCCATGGGTTCATTAAATTGAACCATCAACTCTACGTTTGTCGGAATATTGCCAGCGTTATTGAAGGGTGCATTTGCTGTAATATAGGGTCTGGTTCCATCTAAATCGCTTTCTTCTGGTGCTGTTCGGAAATAACCGTTGTAGTAGTTAACAGCATTTCCTTGAACATCAGTAGCATCGCTCTCTAAAATAACGCCGATTCTAGCGTTTTGGGCAAACGGCGTATCTTTAATAAACTTGATGGTTTGGTTATCAGCCAGCACTTCTATGACGCCCTGATCATCAATCAGCATGCCGTCTTCGGTGACCCGTAACGCTGATTCAAGAGAAGCAGGATCCATAGGTTCACTTAGATACAATAGCACTTCATTCACGTCCACCCAATTTGAAGAACCATTGGTAGGTAATTGTCTTACCACTGAAGGACGACTGTTATCAGTGTAATTGGTACCTGTGACATAGGTGCTAATAAATGGGGTAATTGGATTACCTGCGAGGTCTGTAACCTCATCAGTAATAACTACACTCACTAGGCTACCCGCTGGTTTACCCACACTAAGAGTTACTTGTTCACCAGAAGCTGAGCGTGAAACAGAAGGTCGATATACTTCGCCATTTATGTATAGCGCGATGTTGTTATTGTTCAGCGTGCTAGCATTCATCGGCTCACTAAACGTAAGTACCACATTGCTATCCGGGTTAACATCAACTGTATCGGTCGCCGGAGAAATCGCAGTAACCGCAGGCGCTACATTATCAACCAAAGATTCTGTATTGAAATAGTAGTTACCACTGCTTCTTACGTTTCCTGCAAAATCAAATACTTGTGAATAGATATAAACGCGATATCTAGTGTCACCACGTAATGGGTCCGTTGGTGTAAAGGTGATTCTATTACCTTCAACAGTGATATTACCCTCAACAATATAGTTTGCATCGTAATCATATAGCTGGAAGCTACTGTCATTGGCAATATTTTCGTCGAACTCTAATATGATTGCCTGATTAACACTTACATCAGTGGCGTTCGATTCAGGAATTCGAGTCTGTAATGTTGGAGCAATTGTGTCTGCAACTTCAGCACTAGTGATGAAATTCAATGTTGTTGGAGATATTAGGTTTCCGCTGTAATCACACAAACCCTCAACATTCAACTGATAAGCTGTATTCGCCATTAATTCTTGACTAGCAATTACATTTAACCAGCGGTTACCACTTTCAATTGATACTGAAATGGGTACCTCACCGCTACCATCAGTTAGGGTGACATCTCCCACACATAAGCTACTAACCCTTTCGTCCAGTAATACCCGTATTCTAGCATTTACTGGAATATTTAATGATCCTTCCGGAATATTGCTATCAGTAACTGTTGGCGCTGTGTTATCCGAGGAATCACCGGTAGTAAAATAAATACTTCTATTTGGGGTCAGACGATTTCCAGCATAATCTTGAAGGTATGGACTATAGCCTGCATACAAATAATATCTACGTAGCGGCTCAAGTTCTGCATCGGGCGTGAAGGTTACACTCATAGCATCTTCGGACAAGGTACGAGAGCCTGAAATTCTTCTGCCTGTGACTGAATCGTACAAATAGAAAGTATCTTCAAAAATACTGGTTGAATCTATAGGCTCACCGTAGCTGAAGGTAATTTCAGGGTTTAATGCCACATCAGAGCTATTAGTAGGCATGTTTGTGCCTAAGAATGCTCCCTCTCGAATATCTACCTGATCTTTGGTCGTGAAATTAATTTCTATTGGACTATCAATTTCATTATTGGATAGATCTTTAATGCCATCAACGGTAAGCGTGATATCAGTCAATTCAGGTAATAAGGTCTTAGGTGTTACAACTAGAACAGTGTTACCTCTTTCATATCGAGTATTAAATGGAATTGCTTGTCCACCCATATCAACCAAGGAAATTGTTGGTTGTTCGTTGGTATCAATAGTTTCATCAAATACCAATTTAATTCGCGTGTTTGTAGGTAGACCAATTTGACCATCTTCTACCGACTGGTCTAACAATACTGGTGCAGTCACATCTGCGTTAAAACCTGTAGTAAACGACTGATACACACCACTTACAGAATTTCCGCTTAAATCGTATAAGTCGTAGAAGTAAGTATCGTATTGAACGCCGACCTCTAATGGTTCTTGCGGTATCATATTGACGGTTTTGCCGTCAGTATCTAGTTCAAGTTGCATGGCTAAGTAAGTACCAGTGCTTCTTTCGTATAGATAAGAATTCGACGTCATAGCTCTTGTAGGGTCTATGCTCTCATCATAGCTTGCTGATATCTTCGTATTAACAGGGATATCAATAGCATTCACCGGAATGTTTCGAGTAATAAACTGCGGACGTAAAATATCCGAACCATTACCTGTATTGAAAGTAGTTTGAGTATCTACACTTGCGTTACCAGCATCATCTACAAAAGACGGCGCTTCTTCGGTTATGGCTGAATTTGCCGCCAAACTGCCTAATCTCGTGTAAGTAACCAGGGTGTTATTGTCACTAAATTGAATGTTGATGCGTCGGTCTGTCCCACTTTCAAACGGAAGACTGAGTGGGTTAACTCCTTCATCATAGCGCACTGCATATTGAGCATTGGTACCCACATTTTCAGCTCCCATAAACGGACTCTGACTAATTACCTGTGGAGGTCTCTCATCTATGACAGCGTCACTTGAGGTGTTGAAGTAATTATTATAATAGTAAACTAAGCTATCACCGTCAGTATCGAAGATTTGAGCGCCATTTATTTCAAGATAGTAGGTGCTGCTTACTTCAAGAGACTCAGCTGGTGTAATTCTTAGCTGACGTGATTGCTCGTCATAAGCGAAATTCAATGGTATCGCATCACCTATCTCTGCGTTACCGATTTCTGCGCTTGCAACATCGATTGGACAGTCGTCATCTATACAAGGTTCGTCTATACCACCGTCATCCTGAGAACTTAATACTAATCGTATAGTTTGATCAGTGAAGGTTGTATCATCCATTGGTTCATTGAACTGTAGTATCAACAGCGGGTTCAATGGAAGATTTGATTGATTATAATTTGGGTAGTAACTTTGTAGTTGAGGTCGCACACCTACTAAATCAGACTCAGACGGCGCTGTGTTGAAATAACCACTGTAGAAGTTTGCAGGGTTACCCTCAAGGTCGGTTGCGTTAGTTTCTAAGAATATATTGATTCGAGCATTTTCACTGAAAGGCGTATCTTTAACGAATCTAACTGTCTGGTTATCTTCTAATACTTCAACTTGCCCTAAATCATCTATCAAAATACCATTTTCAGAGACGCGAACTGCTGCTTCTAATGACGCCGCATCCATAGGCTCGTTCAAGTATAAGAGAACCTCATTAATATCGCGCCAGTTGTTAGATCCATTTGCAGGTAATTGGCGAGATACCGAAGGACGGCTATTATCGCTATTACTACTACCTGTAGTAAAGGAGCTAATGAAAGGTGCTATCGGATTACCAGATAGGTCAGTTACGTCATCGGTAATCACTACGCTTACTAGGCTAGAGGCTGGTTTGGTCATGCTTAAGGTAACTTGTTCGCCTGTTGCCGAAGCTGATACAGAAGGCTTCTGTACAACACCATCAATATAGAAGGCAATATTATTATTGTTGATAGTACTGGTATTCATTGGTTCGCTGAATGTTAGTACAACGGTCGATGTGGGGCTTACGTCGATAGCATCTTCTACAGGAGATATTGCAACTACTGATGGGGCCATTCCATCAGCTAAAGCTTCTGTGTAGAAATAATAGTTGCCACTACTTCTTACATTCCCAGCAAAGTCATAAACTTGAGAATAAATGTAAACTCGGTATCTAGTGTTTCCGCGTAATGGAGAATCAGGTGTAAAGGTAATCGAATTGCCGTCTACCGTAATCTCACCTTCAACTAGTAAGTTTGCATCATAGTCATACAACTGGAATGTGCTGTCATTCGCTAGAGGTTCATTAAATTCTAAACGCACACTTTGGTTAACACTTACATCAGTTTCGTTAGTGGCAGGTGAACGTGTCTGCAGTGTAGGTGCGACATTATCTACAAGGTCGCTTCCTGTTGTGAAACTAATAAAGGTCGGCGCAATTTCATTGCCACTGTAATCACATAAGCCTTCAATATTAAGTTGATAATCAGTATTGGCGGCTAAGGTTTCGTTAGCAGTAACAGTGACCCAGCGATTGCCGTTGTCTACCGATATTGAAACTGGGACGTTATTAGTGCCGTCTGTAAGAGTAATCTCAGCTAAGCATAGGCTACTGACGCGCTCATCTAGGAGGATTCGAAGTCGTGCATTTACAGGTATGTCTGAAGCACCAGATGAAATACTAGTTGTAGTAACTTCAGGTGCAATATCATCGGAAGCATCGCCTGTGTAGAAATTAATACTGCGATTGGCACGTAGGATGTTACCTGCTATGTCTTGAAAATAAGGGCTGTAACCTGCGTACATGTAATAACGTCTAGATGGTAGTAACTCTTCATTGGCTGTGAAAATAGCCTGAGTGCCATCTTCAGATAATGTGATTGCGCCTGGAACTCGTTTTCCATTACCCGAATCGTACAGATAGTAGGTATCAGGTGTTAAAGTCGTTGGATCAATAGCTTCACTGTAGCTGAAAACAATCTCTGGATTTAGTGATACACCAGATGAGTTAGAAGGGATATTGCTGCCTAAATACTCACCTGTTTGTGTATCTGACTCGGTGCCAGAAGTAAAGCCCACTACAACTTGGCTGGTATTTAAGTTGCCACCTAAATCCTGAATTTCATTAATGACTAATTGATAACTGGTGCTCGCATTTAACACAGACGTAGGTGTTAACGTAACCAAAGTTCTGTCTGTGGAGAGAGTTCTAGTAGTCTGAATTTCATTGAAATTCGTATCTGTTAGTTTGACGCCTTTAATTGTTAGTGGATTGATGGGTTCGTTAAATCTAACGTTGAATCTAGCATTTAGAGGAACCTCTGATTGCCCCTCTTCTACAGACATACTCGTAATTTCTGGGCCCATGAAATCGTCGTCAAAGCCAATTCTAAAACTAGCATTGGTGCTGTACATTTGATTACCGAAAAAGTCTCGGATGTTAGTAGTTAGTACCAACAAGTAGTTACCACCAACAGTTAAGGGAGCGTTAGGAACGAAAATGATGCCGTCGTTTGATTCATTCATCGACAGAACACCTTCAACATTACCACCAGTTGTGTAGTCGTAGACATATGCAGAGGTAGCTGTAACTGTTGCTGGATCTACTGGTTCAGACAAGAGTGCACTAATTACTGTATTAGTAGGTACGTCTTGTGCTCCGTTTACTGGATTAGAGTAGAGCAGTGAAGGTCTAACGGTATCCACAAAATTACCAGTAGTATAGGCAAACACATAATCGTCCATCATGTTGCCGGCTTCGTCTCGCGCGCCAGCTACAATGACTTGATAAGTAGTAAAGTCACCTAATAAATCATTTGGTACAAAAGTAACCTGAGTGTTTGCTTGGGACAGTGTAACTGAACCCGCAATTACAGGTGCTCCGTCTACTAATTCAGATACAGTAACTGTTGTATTTGAAATAGATTTAGCATCTAACGCCTCGTTGAATACAATAACGATTGGATTTGCTTCGGGAATATCCACAGCATCAATTTCTGGATCCGTGCTTGAAACCACGGGTTTAATTGTGTCTGGGTTAGTTGGGCTAGTGCCATTATCAACTTCGTCGCCATCTTCAATGCCATCGCCATCTGAATCTGTAGATAAAGGATTAGAACCGATTTGAACTTCATAGCCATCAGTCAATCTATCGCCATCAGTATCAGGGTTATTCAGATCCGTAAGGTAGGTATTGGCTTCTTCGTCGTCACCTAAGCCATCACCGTCAGTGTCGGGTTGGATTTCAATATTGATGGTTTCACTTGTGGTTTCGTTGCCACCTAAGTCAACCGCTATTGCATCAATATTTAGGCCTGAGTCGCTAAACGGGACAGTTAAAACCATTGAGTAAGGAGCTGAAGTATCAACAAAGACCACTGAACCATCGATTCTAAATTGAACTTGATCAACGGCTACGTCGTCTTGAGCGTCAGCGACTATAGTCAATCGTTCACCTTCTACAACTACTTCACCTTGTCCAGGGCTTGAAATGCTAACCGTAGGCGCAACACCGTTGTTATCATTGATATCACGGTATTGTGCGATAAAGAGTTTGGTATCGCCACTTACGCCATAATCGCGGCTTACAACATAACGTTCCTCCGTTATGTAAGCATAGCTTGCATCGAGCGCTATCCCTGTTCCTGCATAATCGCCCAAGCTAGATAAATCTATGGTGCCTTGGAATATAGGATCAAGTGGGTCAAAAATATTAACAAAAGCGACTACATTCGGGAACAACTGCTCTGCATAGAAGGCAAAGTTGCGAGTTAGTGCTACATCACGAGGTACTATGCTTCTGTCACCGCCAACTATAGTAGGTGACATAGGTTGTCTAACGTCCACAACGCGATAACCTTGGGAGTAAGCTGCAACATGCGCAAAGCCATTGTCTATTACCACGTCTTGGACAGTACCAATATTTAGACTAGCAAGACTAATTGGGCTAGAAACATCACTAATATCTACGGTGACCAAGGCTGAACCAGCGACTGCAACTAGTAAGTCTTGCTCAATAGCAACACCGCGTACGGTTCCGTTTAATCCCAGTGTAGAACGTGAAATCAGTTGTTCTGAGTTAGAAATATCAAAAATTTCTATGCCTTGGTTACCATCTGCGACTACTAAGACATCTAGCATAATCGCCAAGTCTTGAGCGACGCCAGCGGTGTCGGCGACACTAATCAATTGTGGGTTTGTAACATCAGAGACATCTACTACAACAACGCCATTTTCACCATCAGCAATATAAGCTGTATTGCCGACAACTTTAATGTCTATGGCGACACCAGCTGTATCTAGGGTTGAAACTATAGATGGAGATGTTCTGTCTGCAACATCTACAATGGTTAAGCCTTCGGCTCCAGACGCAACAAAGGCGTAGTCGCCACTAATATCAACATTATTCGCATATCCAGGAATCGCTATAGCTGATTGCGCGCTGGCTTCGAATTGACGGACAGAAACATTAATGTCTACAGACTTACCAGAGTTGGAGACGGTAACAACTGCGTTGCCAGCTTGGCCACCAAATATCTCTCCAGGCACAGAACCAAAACTAGCTACAGTGAGATCAGATGATGTGTAGGAAGTATTAGCGTTGCTGGTAAGATCTAAAACCGTTCCATCTATCAGTAAGCCTGAGATGGTTACTTGAGTACTGACTTCGGTATCTATGCCGTTAAAGGTCATTACCACATTTTCAGGAGTGGATGTTAAACCCACTAAAGCAGCTTCAAAGTTGGTGTCTGAAGCATCTGTTGGATCACTGCCAACGATGATTTCGATGCCGTCACTTAGTCCGTCATTATCGGTATCTGCGGATAATGGATTGGTTTCAAAGCCATCTTCTCCAGCGTTTACTTCTTCGCCGTCTAAAATACCGTCTCCATCAGTATCAGAGAGGAAAAAGTCTGTGCCTAAATTGAACTCTTCAACGGTTGATAGGCCATCACCATCCAGATCTTCAAATGCATCCACAGGGTCATTCGGATCTAACCCGTAAGCTGTTTCTATATCGTCGGGAATGCCATCGTTATCGGCATCGCCTAAACTGAAAATGTTTATCGGTAGTACCTTAGAAACACCATCTTTGCGAATGGTAACAAGGGCAAAGCCAAGACTTCTTGACGTGATCAAACCATCTGATGATACGGTGACAATAGCGTTATTTGAAGACGTGTAGTTGGTGCCTTGACTTGCTAAAGTAACATCTTGAACTGAGTCATCGCTGTAAGTGGCCGTAACCGTCAATTGAGACGTTTCATCAATGGCAAATAAGTTGAGAGGCTCTGCAATACCATTAAGTGATAGAGACACAGGGGTTGGTGGTTGTTCGTCTATATAAAACTCACCAACATTTACACTTTGATTTTCTCTTACAGTAAAGTATTCAGTTTGACCTGAGACAACACCATCGTCTCTTGCACAGGTCGCTCGTGCTCTAATTGCACCCATGTTGGACGGCACATTGGGTAGCGCGAAACTTCCATCTTCTTCGGCAAAGACTGTACGGTTCAACACATTGATGACACAAGTATCATCCAATTCTAATACGTCAGCCGCAAATAATGATACGGGTGAAAATAACAAGCCGACGGTTATGCACTTAAATAGACAGTTATTCATGATGTCTTACCTTATGCTATTGTCCTGCCACATATTGTTTAACATGCTAGTATCTAACATCGCCAACTCGTTCAATCTGTGGATTTATATATATTAATGTCTTAATAACTTTTTGCATGGGAACATCCAAGTAATGCGGTACTTGATGGGATGTGCCCTGCTTATCAATCAAAAAAAACTCTTGCATCATTGTATCTTGTGCTCGACGCACAGTTCTTATCTTAACTATTTGATTAACAGGTAATTCATAATCCTGATAATCAGTAAAAAACACTTTAATACGTTTTTCATTTATGCAAATTTTAAGCTTTCGCTTTTTGGTCAAACTTGGAATTACAGCAATCAAAATTATCAATAAACTCATTCCAGCCGTGGCCGCGTATATGTATGTGTAATAACCTTCAAATGCGCCCTTGACCAAATAATCAGTAAAAAACCAAATTGAGACCGGAAACATCAAACTAATAAAAAGCATTTTCACACCTTTATTAATCGAGTCATTCGAGAACTCAAAAAGCTCTTTTTCCATGCTTAATTGGTAACCTTCTGCTTATAAAGCTGTGCTATTGGTGAAGTTGTTAATACCTCTCCAACAGCAGTGCCGTATTGGCTCCAATCAAGCAGGGTTTTATTGCCCTGTTTAACAAATGGCAAAGCAATCAAATATTCATTTTGTCCTTCTAGTTTCACAACTACAAACTCGTGCTCAGAATTTTTGATCCGACTAACTTCAACTAACCTAGTAGCGTCAGCAATAAGAGAAGCAAAGACCCATGAGGTCATCATTTCACGCTTGCCATTTGCTAATGTAACTGCTGGTATAGCTGAATTAATGTTCATATTGACTGAACACTGCTCTACAAACATTTCAGCTTCTTCTTGGGTAATGGGGCCACGAGTTTCGTCCGTAGAACGACCTTTGAAAGTAGTGGCTAACAACTTATCGCATGAAGAAGGTGTATCTAGGCCTGCTGGAGTTCCCCAATTAAGCGCGCTTATGTTAGATAAAGGTTTTTTATAAACAGGATCGCTAAACCCTATCGACAAAGGATTATTTGCGTTTAGCTGCAAACTAGGATTCACATTGACGACTGAACCCGGCGGTTGTTCACAGGTTTTTGCTTTACTGGCTCTTACACGAATTTGTTGGAAAAACCTAGATACTAAATCTTCAGGAATTTGGGGTCTTTCCATTATATTGCTAATTTGGCACAAATTTGTGCAAAGCACAGTTTCTAACAATTTGGCTTGTCCGGAAACATGATCATAATTAGCGTAAAACATGATGTAATTACCAAAGGCAAGCATTTGTTCAGGTTCAAACCCTTTTATTCCGCTATATGAAGAAAAGAGGTCGGGCATTTCCTTTAACTGCTGCTTAATGTGCACATCACTACTATCAAGCTTGGTTACTGCTCTAAAAATGTCTTTTTCAGGATCGCTTGCTGCTTTAATGTAATTGGTTAGTGCGTTTTTCGCATTGGCGGTTTTAGATTCAGCAGCGAGTGGTAAAGCCCCCACTACCGAACCATTATCTGTGTAAGGTACACACATCTGCTGAGCATAAGAAGTGCTTGAATATACAAGCACCCCAAAGACAAGTGAAAAACTCAATTTTTGAAACTTCATTTTAGGGTTTCCCTTGCTCATCTTGTTAACACCCTCCTATGGTTAAACCGTCGAAGACTTTGAAAGGAGGTGAAGCTGCAGAGTAAGATATTTTCTTAAATAATATTTCCATTGACGCTTGCACGTTAAATGTAATATCAATTGGATCCAATTTGGCGCCTATACAGGTATTGCCACATTCAGGTGATGACGCATAGTTAGCACCTATAAACCCTTTCACGTTCAAGGTACCACCGCCTTTAAGTTGCACTGCGACAATGGCAGGGTTGTCATTTCCGTCACAATCAGGGTTGTTACATGCTAATAAAGCAACAGTACCATCGATTTGCGGACCAAATTTACCATCAATATTGGCATTTAGAGTAAAGTTGCCACAGTCAGGTTCTAAGCATTCCACATCGGTGAAAGATACTTGGCCTTGTGCTTTGCCGGTTATATTTGCCCCAGCCAAAGTAGCAAAGATCTCTGCTTTCAAGGTAAATCCAAGAACCGTTTTTTGCGGCATTTCAAAAATACCACCAAACCAAGGTGGTGTAACTTTCACATCGAATTGCACACCTGCGCCACCAATGAACTTTTTATAGGGCTTAGGATCTGCTGATTCTGGCGTACATTCTTTACAGCATTGCTCACCAGTTTCTAATTGAATTTCTACGAAGGGTTGGAAATCCGCTTTAAACCATGGTGTGCTTGGGAAGTTATTCTGGAAGTCTGCAATAGCTTTCACTACGAAATCGGGGCCAGTACTCTCCACAACAACTTTTTGTGTACTGGCGTTACATTGATTACCACAAGTGCCGTCTTTACAGGTATAACAAGATTGTGCGTCTGTGCCATCACCGCAAGATATGCCGTCTTCATCGTTAACAATATTACCTTCACTACAGGTTTTACATTCTTGCCCTTCTTTGGCTTTTACTGCTGCTGATTCATCTTGAGGATTAAAGCCGCCACCACAAAGAAGCTCTTTACAGTCATCTGGTTGTTGCTCATTTAATGGCTGATCTTCGTCAATAACAGGTGCACCATTTTCACAAGTGCCGCATTCATCTGGTGGCGCATCGCCATCATTAGGTTGACTGCCTGAACACAGTTCAGTTTGACAGTTACCTGGCACCTGATTTTCAGCAGGGCGGGTAGGAACAAACTCACATCCGCCTGGGCATCCATCAGTTTTGTTGTAGCAATAGCCGCAATCGTTGCCGCCTTCACAGCAACCACTACCACCAGGTTGACTACCACAGTGCCAACCGGCTTTTACCACACCCACTCCAATGTTTGATTTAACCACAGAGCCGTCTTCACTAACGGTACCTAAACCGATAGCGACAAACTCTTCTAAATCATGGTCGTAAGAATACATTTCAACTTGGGCACCCGGCTGATGAGCATCTACGTTTGGTAAGCTTAATCGAGCCGGTGGATCGAACTTAGTGCCCGTAGGCTGAATGGTTACGATAAATTGAGGTTGCATCCCATTCGGCGGCGCCATAGGAACTTTCGAAGCATTTACTGGTGTGACAGATACATAACCTTCTCTTGAACCATCAGGGAAAGTGACAGAGTCTTTTTTCATTTCCAAAGCAAAGCCAGGATAAGATTCTAACTCTAAGGTAACATCACTTAAGCCAGCATAAACCGCATTTTCAGTGTTTAACTTAACCATATAAATCGGACTACTCATTGGGTTTTCTACACCCGCTACCGTTACAAGGTTAAAAGATAAAGTAGGATATTCGCCGTCGGTGACTATGGTTGAGCCATCGACCAGCAGATGTACAGGACCAACAGGGGCTTGCTCAATTAAGAATTTACCATTTGCATCTGTAGTAGCCTGACGGTTAGTACCCTCAACTGACACTGTAGCGTTTTCAAGAGGATTATCTTGGTTATCCAATACTATGCCACTGATACTAGTCAATGCTGCTTCTTGAGGTTGAAAACCTGTAGCAGCAAAGCCCGCGGTAAGTAAATTTGCATTTGTATTGGATGTTATTGTTGCTGTCACTCTTTGAGCGTCAAGGCCTGCAAGATAACCTAACACCCATTCCGCCGAAGCACGACCATCTGAATCCGTTAGTGTAGTAAAGGTAGATTGACCGTTGCCGAATTTACCCCCGCCTTTTACTATCTTAAATTCTACTTGAACGTTTTCAACTACGTTAGCACCAGCATCAGTGGCAACTACTACCAAAGGTTCAGCTAGTGGTTGACCTACACCGCCGCGTTGGTTGTTACCTGAGTTCACACTTAGTTTATTTGCCGGTTTTCCTAAAGCCGTTGCGGTAAATACCACTTCACTATTCAAACCAACCACAGAGGCTCTTACTTTTTGATTTTGTAAACCAACACGCTGGCCTATGGCAAATTGCGTAGATGCAACACCATCATCATCAGTGTGAGCAACTATTGCGCGACCTTCAAAATCTGAGTTAACACCAACTTTGCCAGACCCTTGAACAACGCGGAAAATAACTGGTTTATTGGCGATTGGCTGGTCGGTAGCTGTTACCACTTTTACCGTAAGAGGTTGAGGTAAAAGTTCTTCTATAATCGCAGATTGGCTTTGGCCGGATACCAAGACTACTTTATCAGTGGAGGGTGGCACATAATTTAAATTAAAGGTTAATTCGCTTAAATTACCCACTTGATCTGAACTTGCGACTCTGACTTGGTTAACACCTTCAGCTAGTTCGATAGTAGCAGCATAACTACGATTGCTAACAGTTGCTGCTTCATCATTTACGGTGACTGTTACTTGGCTGTTTTCAACAGTGCCACGAACGATGTCATTGACCAATCCAGTTATAGTGACATTAGGTGTACTGACTCTTTGCCCGTCTGTGTGAGAGTCTAGTGTTAATGTTGGTGGCGTTAAGTCTAAAGAAACAGAAATGCTATCAGTCACCTGAGTAGTACCTTCAACTGCTCTAGCAACTATTGTGTTGTGTCCTTCTTCTAGGTCAACTGCAGCTGAAAATAAGCCAGCGTTATCTAAGCTAATAGGTACACCATTCAGAGTTAGTGTGACTGGGTTTAAATAAGGGTTGCCGTTTGCATCAGTCACTGAACCTGTAACATTAACTGGGGACACACCTAAAGTTGAAAGTGAATCCGGTGTGAGAATTTTAACAGAGAAACTGGGTGGAATAATAAGATCCTCACCATCACAATCTTCATCTACACCGTTATTAGGGATTTCTGTAGCGCCAGGATAAACCGTTGCGTCATTGTCATTACAGTCGCCTGCTTCTAAAGTGACACCATCACCGTCATTATCAGTGCCAACAGGCTCTTCGACTTCTTCAAAAGTGAAGTCATACACAAAATTATCAAAGTTAAGCTGACCACGTCTATTTTGGCGTATTTTTAAATACTGATTGGCGACTGCAATTTCGCCAGGGGTCAGATTTTTAATTGTAAGATTACCCTCAAGCACAGTGGTCATTGGGTCAGCGTTGGTAATATTGACTTTTACGTTTTGTTTAGAAGTGTCTAGATTTACCACGTGAACTTCGTATTCGATTTCGAAATCGGTTCGGCTGACCCTAGTAGCACTAATTTGCCGGAGCTCTTGGAGTTGAACTTCGGCATTTGCTTGGGTGGGTATAAGAGTGAATAAAGATAAGAATAGAACTGCTACTAGAGAGTTAACAATATTTCGCATGTTGTTATCCTAGGCCGACCCTTATTTAGGTTCAGCATAAAAAGGCTTGTTGAGATGTAATACTAGTTTTAAACAAGCCCAAGTTTTGCAAATTCACAGTAACACTATCGGCGAAGGATAACCTGTGGACCCATCAATGTTTTACGTCCATTTAATTTACAAATTAGATGGACTTATTTTATCGCTTAAAACGACGAGAAGAAGCTAAAAACGCAGCCGATAAAAGCATCAAAAACAGTGCTGACGGACTAGCTACACTATTTGTTGGTGTTACGTTAGTGCCTAATATGGAGTCGACTAAATCATAATTGTAATCGAAAATATCCAAGTACAGCTGCGGGGCGTTTGTGGCAGATAAAGAAGAATCAAAAACCGAGAATGTTAGGCCACTAAAACTTGTAGTAGAGCTAAACCCAGCAATTGATGAGTAATCTTCATAAATACTGACTGTCACTGGGAAGATTGTTCCTCCAAGATTCAATGTGTCAAAAAGTTCAAAGAACCAAAGAGAATCTGAAGTGCCATATTCAGTTAAACTGGAAGATGTGTTGGTCATATTGATTTGGTGTGAAAAGGGCAACCAAATTTCAAAGAACCATTCATTATTATCGCCATCAGAGGCTTCGCCAATAATTTCCATATTGTAGTCTATAACACCTGCGCTACTTCCTTGTTCAACTGTGTATTCTAAAATGACAGCATTAGATGAAAAAGATGCGACAAGCAAACAAACCGTTAGTACAACTGTTGCAGCTAAAGTTGAGATACGAAACATAACTAGAAATCCATTCAATTTATAAAGCAAGTGTAGATGCAAAACAAATAACATGCCAGTTAAGATGGAAATACATAACGTATTGAAAAATATATATTATTTGATATTCATACAATTGATAGGTTTATTTTATGTAAAAAAAGCTGACAATACGGATTTTCTTCGAAAAAGGATCAATAATCGTAAAAACAATAGCTTAGCAATAATGTGAAAAAAATGTAAACGATATCAATTAGACTTAAATATGATAATTTTATTGACAGTTGTCAAGTTTGTATAAATTTGTCATTCTCTGTTCCCTTGTGGATACAGATTAATGCGACATGGAATGAACAGCTTATCTTTTCACTTAAAAGCTTTAATATGGTGCATGGCAACGCCGTTCATGTTGCAAGTGCATACTAGCTATGCTCAAGTAGTTTCTCCAGAATTTGTACCGCCAAATTTACACCAATCGAAGATTGAAAACCTTACCTTAGAATCTATTAGTGCCAGATATGGTATTTTTGCTAGGCATAAGTATTCATCGAGTAAAATTAGTTCGATCAAAGAAACTATAAGTGCGAGCGCTTGTGTACTTGATGTCAACAACGATGGGTTTCAAGATCTCTTAACCCTAAGCGGTGGCGGATTCCAAAGGGAATTCGGTCGTCCAGCATGGTGGGCAAAACCTAGCACTTATACATTGCATCTTAATGTGCAAGGCCGATACTTTAAATCAGTAGCCATTGAAAACACGAGTTTGGCCAATCAAGAAGGTATTAACTGTCATGCGGCTGATCTAAATGATGATGGTTTTCAGGATATAGTCATTACCCACCTTTCTGGTCACCAAATCCTTTTAAATAACACAATCCTTGATACACAAAGCAACTCGCCTTTTGTTGATGACCAGTTTATTGCTACAGGAGAAAAAAGTTTTCCCATTCACGCCTTAGTCGCCGATTTTAATGATGACGGTTTTCTTGATATCTACAGTAGTCATTTTATTAATTACACAAAGGGCCAAAAGACAGAACAATCTGAACAAGGTTTTTCTATTCAAAATCAAGTCAATTTTAAAGCGGCTTTATTTGATTCCCAACCCAATAAAATGTTCTTCCAAGACCCTAAGCAACCTTTGAATTTCCAACTTGCAGATGATCCCGTGTTTACCAGTGGTGTTGGACGTAGTTTATCCAGCTATTTCGTCGATCTAAATTTTGATGGCAAGCGAGATATCATTGTAACCAATGCCTTCGATTCTAGGAGTAGGGTTTTTTTAGCGGCAAGAAATAGCTACTCAGAAGCCTTAGGTGATTATCGTTTATTTTTTGCTGATAACACACCTTTGATGATTTTTTCTAAACCCTATGTTTCAGATAAAAGGGCTAATATGCAGGCTTATTTAGGTAGAAAATCCGGAACTGCTAGCCAACTCAATTTTTTTAATACTGAAACTAAGCTATGGGAGACTGTCGCCAGTGAAGTAACGGATAGACGACTATCAATTCAAACCAATGAATGGGGAGGTGCAGCTGCAGATTTGGATGGAAATGGACTCTCGGACTACTTCATTGGCGCTGGGGGAATAATGCCAATGTCAGATAGTGGTCATTTTGTTATTGGGCAAGCGAATCGAATTTTACTGCAAACTGAATTAAATGTATTCGTTGAAAAATCTACAGAACAGTCAGCCTTTCTCCCTCAATCTTCTAGAGGAGCAGGATTTATTGATGTTGATAATGATGGGAGTTTAGAGCTAATAACAGCGAATAATAACGGCCCATTTTTACTGCAAAAAACCAGTTTTCCAGCCCCTGAGTTTTGGATTGGATTGCAGTTGCCTCGATCTGCTAAATTCGACCAAGCATTAGTAACTTTGGTCGCTGGAGAAAATCAGCTTAAGCAACAAAATGGCTTCGCAAAAAATGGCTTTTTGCAAAGTGATGGTCGATTATTATTTGTGTTGCCAAAAACTAGCGCTTGGATCTTACAAATTACATTGTCTAGTGGTGAATCTTTGGATTTTACCCTCACAGATCTTAATCAGTATTACTTGGTTACCCAAGAAGGTAATTTAGAGCAGATAGCAAAAACTCAACCTATGTCGGTCAATTATGGACCTCTAAAGGATTTACAAGAGATTCAAGGTTTACCTCAAGATAAACAACTGGCTTGGTTAGATATGCAAAACCCCAGTGCAGAAGTTTTTATACCTCTGCTTGATCAAGTGTGGAAATTTTTAAGTCCTGAAACTAAAACAGCGTTGTTTGATCGATATACCATAAATCCTTATTGGCTAAATCTGTACATAATAGAAAAGAGCTTACAGTATGACAGTGACATCTTGTCACAAAGCTTGATCCAATATTTGCAATCTATTGAACCTGAATATGCAGAACGTTGGGTTCTTCCATTTATTGAGGGTTTACAGGGAGAAGCTTTGTGCAGGAGCATGGACGCCTTCAAAGCTATTTTTCATGAAGAAGAAGCTATGGTTTTGAGTAAGCAGCTGTTAGTGGCACCTTTGATAAAACAATTCAGAAGAGCGAATAATGCGGACAAACTTTGTATTCTTAACGCATTAGGTGAAGCGGAAAATCGGCGTATAACAGTTCAACTTTTAAGTAGTTTAGCCCAGGAAAGTTCGAAGGAAGTAAAGGCTGCGATTATAAATACCCTTGGAAATATTAGAGATTCCAGAGCTAAACCAATCTTAGATGATATTCTTGAAACATCCATGGAATCGGCGTTAATTGCGGAAAGTTTGATTGCACTTAAACGAATGCAATCTTTGGATTTAGCATCAGCTTTGCAATCTATTACTATTCGTTTAGACAAAAAGAAGAGGATTTCTGTGGTCAGCTACATAGTGACCAAAAACGATTACGCGGTATTTCTTGCCGAAGATCGCCGTCAATTAAGAGAGTTTTTTAATCAGGCAACGCCATTTGAGCTGGAGGGGACTAGCGTAGTTGAATTGTTAATGGCGAACTTAGTTCAAACAGCTAATTCAGATTTGATATCAAATTATTTATCCAGTGAAGACACAAAGGTAAGAGTACTGGCTGCCTATATGTTGCAAAGCCAACTAAAAAATGGAAAAAATTCTTCTAGATACAGCCAAATAATAGCGCAAGAACTTACTCCCGAATCCTTGTCATTGATTGACAAAACAGGTTTAAAAAGCGGCTTTAATTTAACACCTCCTCAAGTAAACTTATTGCTTAACCGCTGGCTCGACAACTATGATGACTCTCAATTCGCTAGTTTATTCAAGCGTCTGACTCATCTAGAAATTTCGACATTTTTATTGGCTAATTCAGAGCAAGGCATAAAAATATTGAAAAGCCTTAATGGTGGTCAATTGCATTGGCCAAGCATAGTCAATGGACTGGATAAAATGCAGTCAGAACAAAAACAAGCATTATTGAGCCTATGGTATCAAGACTGTCCAAGTCTTTGTCAGTCAGCTTCGGACTCCACTACTTCTATCTCGCAAAAAATACGTTTAATATTGAACCAGCTATATTCTTCCGTGGATGAGCCCAATGAAAGCCAGATTCTATTGCTTGAGAGGGCTGCAGAAAACGATTGGCAGGTGGTGATAGGAATTCTTGATCAGAAGTTATCTAAATTAACAGAAGGCCAAGTTTTACGTGTGATAAGGAAGCTTCCTTGGTCTCAGTTGAATGATCATAAACCGTTTTTAGAAAAAATTAGAGCGATCATTCGAACTGTAAATGGCAGAGCTAGCAATTATGAAAGTGCGACATTTGACCAAAAGTGGTTTATGTTTGAACAGCAATTGTGGGCCGAATACATAAGCGCAGAGGAATGAGTTTTATGGACAACAATCATGTTTGCCGTTAAAAACCTTTTACAATCCGAACAAAGATTGTCGAAGTGGATGAATGCCACCATGTTGGCCTCATTCATTACGGGGTTAGTTGCTTGGATTATAGATCTGCATAATGTTTATACCCAAATAAACTCTCTTGTCCATATTCTGATTGGCACCTTCTTTTTTGTACTAGCAACGCCCTACTTTTATGTCCATTTTAGACGCACTTTAGCCTTTCGGCGAGCTGGGCTTATTTTCAGTGGATTATGCTTGTTGGCTCTATGGTTGGTCTTAATTTATACCGGTTTTTACATCGCTATTTTTGGACTCAGCGAATCTACTGGATACGTTTTACAGGTTCACTTGGTCAGTGTCTTAAGTTTTGTTGCAGTACTTATTCTGCATATTTTGGTACATGTGGTCTTTTTTCCTAAAAATCGCCAAAAAAGTACTTCAGGACAATTTCCTAGTTACACCAAGGGGAGTAAGTCTCTGTTATTGAAAGTAAATATTGCCGTTCAAGCTAGCATGTTGCTGGTGGTTTTGGGATTCGCAATAGCAACACCTGAAAAAACACCCACACAAGCAATTATCCAACCTTATCAGTATAATTATGGCGAGCATAAATTTCGCCCCGCACAAACTGAAACCCATGATGATCAGTTTGTTCGTTATGAAGATATTGCCAAGTCGCAAAAATGTGTGAACTGCCATACCGAATTAGGTGAACAGTGGATGTCATCTATCCATAGGATGGCGGCAGCCGATCCCGCTTATGTGACTAACATAGATTTATTGACCAAAAATAAAGGTATGTCAGCAGCGCGTTATTGTGAAGGTTGTCATGCTCCAATTGCATTGCTTACTGGCCAGTTGACCGAAGGTGGGTTCCATGGCGGTACTATCAATACTCAGGCCCATGCCGAAGGTATTTCCTGCATGAGTTGTCACGGTATTCAATCTTTGAGTCACGAGAAAGGCAATGGTAGCTATGTATTTGCCCCTAGTACTGATTATCTGTTTGCTGAAACATCAAATGCAATGTTGGAATGGATAAATGAACGTTTAATTAAAGTAAATCCAGCCCAACATCGTAAAGAAATGGCAAATCCATTGATACAAGATCCAAAAATGTGTGCATCCTGCCACTCACAGTTTATGGATAAGGAAATGAATAGTTGGGGTTGGCTTAAAATGCAGGATGAATATTCTGCCTGGGTAGATAGTCCTTATGCTCAACATCATGATAGAGAATTCGCAAATGCTGATTATACTCGATGTCAGGATTGTCATATGCCCCTTGTTGATGCCAAAGATCCTTCCGCCAATACAGATGGCAAAGCCAGAAGTCACAGATTTATTGGCGCCAATACCTTTGTGCCTGTTATGCGAAACGATAAAACCCAGTTTGAACTAACCAAGAAATTTTTACAGACTAATAAAATTCGATTGGATATTGACGAACCAAATCGACAAGATGCTTATCATTCAGAATTTCACTTGGATGAGTCCTTAAGAGATTTAACCGAAGCACCATTTTTCTTTTACTTAGGAGAAACGGCTAAGCTAGATGTGGTAGTAACAAATGTTGGGGTCGGTCACGATTTTCCTGGTGGGACAATTGATATCAACCAAGTCTGGTTAGAGTTTAAAGTAGTGGATGCTCACGGAGAGGTGGTATATCACAGTGGTGATATCGATGAGCAAGGTTTTGTGGATCAAGATGCTTATTTTTACCGCTCAAAACCAGTCGACAGGTTTGGCAATCATGTGTGGAAACATGATTTGTTTAATATGGTGGGGCGCTCATTCAAACGCACTATTCCAGCCGGTAAGTCAGATATTGTTAATTATAGTTTTGATGTCCCAATGTGGGTAGAACCACCGCTCACAGCAACTGTTAGGTTGCGATATCGCAAACTAAATAATCAGTATGCGACTTGGGCCCTCAAAGAACAGTATTTTGCATTACCAATAGTGGATATGGCTTGGGAATCTTTAGATATTCCAATTGAGTTAGTGCCCAAAGTAATAGATCACAATGCTTCTAACAAAGGAGATACTGGAAACGTATCCCCTTAGAAGCGTCTTATAGCGGTAAAATCAAACTGACAATGGACTTGATCTGTAAATCGTCAAGTTCGCTTTCGTCTCGCACCGGTATAATTTTGTTTTTATCCGTCCTTACTATCAATGGAATATATTTTCCAGCATTGGTGTTTTGATAATCTTTAAAACTATATTCTTCGGTGAGTTTAGTACTCTTGATCTCTGCTCCTTCACGCATTAAAGAGGCTAACTCCGAATATGTATGACCACTGAATAACCCTAGACTCTGGCGATATTTTTGATTCGGCTGGTGGGCTTGCATGCCACTATTTTCACCATATGACAGACCGGTGACTTTATTGTTTCCTAGTTCATGTTGAAAATGATGAGTGACCAAAGAATTAGCATATCGATAGGGAGACACTATCAATACCTGACCAATACCGGTTAAATCCATGGTGCGCTGAGCATGTTCAGAACTTGGATTACCATAATAGGTGTTGATACCGTCCATGCGCGCGATAGAAATAGATTCCCAGTTAGTATCAGCGACCAAAACCTTTACTTCCGATTTTGTCAGTTCCTTGGCCAGAGCTCTAGCAAACTCATTCGCACCAAAGAGTAAGAAACCTTTAGCAGTAGGGGCTTGAACACCTAACCAGGCAGCAATAGGTTTCGCGCTAATACTTTGCAATAACACGGTCGAGATAATAATGAAAAAAACCAAGGATACGATTAACTCAGCATTTTCATAACCTTGTTGCTGTAATTTTAATGCAAATAATGCGCTTACAGCCGCTGCTACAATTCCCCTTGGCGCTATCCAATTGATCAGTACTTTTTCTTTCCAGTGAATATCGGTTCCTTGAGTAGCTATCATCACCGCTAGTGGACGAGCCACTAGAAACATGATTGCTAAAATGATGCCCGCGCCAGTTGCCAAGTCAGCAACTTGAGATAAATCGACTCTGGCCGCAAGTATAATGAATAAGCCAGAAATCAATAATACACTCAATGTTTCTTTAAATTCTAAGATACCTTCAACGTCTACATTTTTACTATTGGCTAACCAAATCCCCATGATAGTCACAGTGATTAAGCCTGATTCGTGGGCCACAATATTTGATAACTGAAAAGCACCTAAAACCGTTGAAAAGACTAGGGTATTCACTAAGTACTCGGGTACTAAATGACGTTTCAACACCCATCCGAGGATAAAGCCACAAAGGACACCAACAACGGAACCCGCGACTACAGTTTTACCAAAGGTAAACAGGGTAAATAAAAACGCATTTTGAGAAGCCAAGATAAATTCAAATACCAGTACTGCTAGTATCGCACCTATAGGATCGATAATGATGCCTTCCCATCGCAGTACTTGTGAAATGTTGTGGCTGGGTCGCACTGATCGTAACAACGGCATTATCACCGTTGGCCCAGTGACTGTTACTATGGCACTAAAAAGAAAGGCCATCTGCCAAGATAAATCTAAAATATAATGAGCGGCAGGGGCTACCACTATCCAGGAGATAAAAACGCCTATAGTACATAAGCTTGTTACCACCTTGCCATGAGCTCCAAGCTCTTTAAAATTAAGTGTTAATGCGCCTTCAAACAAAATAATGGCAACTGCCAAGGACACAAAAGGAAACAATAAATCGCCAAACAAGGCATCACTGTCGAGTATACCTGTCACCGGGCCCACCAGAATCCCAATTAATAACAAGGGTAGAATTGCAGGAAGACGAACTTTAGTCGCGATGAGCTGGCAGGTAATGGATAAAACACCGATCATTACCAATTGAAACGAGGGATCTTGTAGCATCAGCTTCCTTATTATTTATTCTGCCTATCGCAACTTTGTTTATATGGCGCGATTGGAGGGAGTGATCACTTTTATTCTGTACAAGCAAACTCACTCTACCCTAATTTGCTGGATTTGATAAAAAATTTTTACCTGTTAGGCTAAATTTTAATGACGGAAGCAAAATTTCGTGAAACTATCTATGCCAACTCAATAAAAAGGTCACTATTGTGAAAATCGGAATCCTTTCTCGAAACAAAAATCTGTATTCAACCAAACGCTTAGTCGAGGCGGGTGAAGCCAGAGGTCACGAAGTAGATGTGATAGATACCCTACATTGCTACATGGATATTACCAGCTCGCGACCAGCGGTAAGGTTTAAAGGTGTTCAACTGCCAGAATATGATGCCATTATTCCTCGTATTGGCGCTAGCATAACTTTTTATGGCACGGCAGTTGTTCGTCAATTTGAAATGATGGGTTCATTCAGTGTGAATGAATCTGTCGCTATTAGTCGTTCCAGAGATAAATTACGCTCGATGCAACTATTATCAAGAAAAGGTATTGGCTTGCCGAGAACTGGATTTGCCCACAGCCCTGACAATGTTAAAGATCTTATTAAAAATGTCGGCGGAGCCCCGGTTGTCATCAAACTACTTGAAGGTACTCAAGGTATCGGTGTAGTGCTAGCTGAAACAAACAAAGCGGCAGAAAGTATCATTGAAGCCTTCATGGGAATCAAAGCTAACATTTTAGTACAAGAATTTATAAAAGAAGCTGGTGGTTCAGATATACGTTGTTTTGTTATCGGTGGTAAGGTGGTTGCCGCGATGAAACGACAAGGCGCAGAAGGTGAATTCCGTAGTAATTTGCACCGCGGTGGTACAGCTGTGTTAACTAAAATTTCCGCCAAAGAAAGAGCCACAGCCATTGCTGCAGCTAAAGCTATGGGGTTAAACGTGTGCGGAGTTGATTTACTTAGAGCAAGCAGTGGACCTGTAGTTATGGAAGTGAATTCTTCCCCAGGACTAGAAGGGATAGAAGCTGCGACTTCGAAAGACGTTGCTTCTATGATCTATCAATTTATTGAAAAAAATGCCAAACCTTATCGTACCAAAACAAAAGGAAGAGGATAACGGGTGAGTAAACATTCGGAAGTATTAAAGATCGGGCAACACAAGATTTTGCCAGGTCAGCGTGTAAAGCTGCAATTACCGGTTGCGAAGCTTTATACAAATACAGAAATGTCTATTCCTGTAGAAGTGATTCGCGCCAAGAAACCTGGCCCTGTGGTATTTTTAAGTGCGGCTATTCATGGCGATGAGCTAAATGGTATAGAGACAATTCGTCGATTGTTAGCGATGAAAACTTATCGCTTGGCAGCGGGGACTATTATTGCTGTGCCCATAGTAAACGTGTACGGCATGTTAAACCAAAGCAGATATATGCCCGATAGACGCGATCTTAATCGTTGTTTTCCAGGCTCTCCGAAAGGCTCGTTGGCAGGAAGATTAGCGCACTTATTTTTAAATGAAATCGTCAAAAAATGCGATTATGGCATCGATTTTCATACGGGCGCTATTCACCGTAGTAATTTGCCCCAAATTCGCGCAAATTTAAGTGATGAAGAAACCAATGAATTAGCTAAGTCCTTTGGTGTTCCAGTATTGTTAAATGCAGATTTACGTGACGGTTCTTTGCGCGAAAGTGCTTTAGAGATGGGAGTTAAAATTCTACTCTATGAAGCAGGACAGGCACTGCGCTTTGACGAATTATCGATTCGCTTAGGCATTCGGGGAATTTTAAATGTATTGAGTCATCTGGAAATGGTGAAATTACGTAAGAAGCGCCGAACACACCCCAAAACTGAACCCTTTACAGCTAATAAGTCAACATGGATTAGAGCGACTTGCAGTGGAACAGTAAGAGACATGAAACATCTAGGGGATCACGTTAAAAAAGGGCAGGTACTTGCTGAAATTTGCAGTCCAACGGGTGATTTTGTTGAAAAACTCAAAGTGCCCTTTGGTGGTGTTATTATTGGTAAGCAAAATATTCCTTTGGTGCAAGAAGGTGATGCAATGTATCACATCGCTATGTTTGAAGAGCCTGGTGAAGTTGCTGAACACATAGAGTTAATGCAAGACAAAATTAATCTAGATGCAGAAGTGGATGAAATCAAAACGATTTGATTGAGTTTGGAGAATTAAATGTCAGAAAAAAATCTAGCTTTGGATGATGCATTGATCATAGGTGCAATCGAAACTATCGATTTGCCCGATTTAGGGTTAGCGGCTATTACTACGCGTATTGACACTGGCGCTCAGACCTCGGCCTTACATGTGGATCACATCCAATTAAAAGATCGTGGCGGCATTATCGAATTTGAATTTCATCCAGATTTCCACGAAGTAAAGAAAACCATTAAATGCAGCGCTCAGCTTCACGACACCCGTTGGGTGAAAAGCTCTAATGGGGAAAGAGAACGACGGTACGTGATCAAAACTACCGCCACTCTAGGAGTAAAAACTTGGGAGATTGAGCTAACATTAACCAATCGCTCGGGGATGAATCATCTAATGTTGCTTGGTAGAGAGGCTATGCAAGACGGCTTTTTAGTGCATCCTGGCGAGAGCTTCTTAGCATCATAGACCTACTAGTTTTATCTTATTGTTATTTAATTTTACTGGTTAAACCAAGTTGTTAATTAAATTAAATACTATAGGGATTTGGTTGTTTATTTATAATTTAATTAAAAGGTTATTATATGCCTAACTTAGAAGCCCTGGCTTCCTTCGAAGATTTTAGAGCAGCGGCAAAACGTGCGCTTCCCAGAATATTATTTGATTACATAGACGGTGGTTCATACTCTGAGACCACTTTGAAGCGCAACGTGAATGCGTTTCAAGATTTGACTCTTGATCAGCGAGTCATGTTGGACATGTCGAACATTTCTAGCGAGATTGAATTATTTGGCGAAAAACTTGCCGCCCCTATCATTTTAGCCCCCGTTGGTTTTTCTGGTATGTATGCGAAACGTGGCGAAGTGCAAGCAGCAAAAGCAGCCTATTCTCATAACCTTCCATTTTGTTTATCAACTGTTGGCATTTGCTCAATTGATGAAGTGACTCAAGATGCTGGGAAAGCACCTTGGTTTCAGCTGTATATGATTAAAGACAGAGCTTGCATAGCAGATTTGCTAGCAAAAGCGCAGGACAATGGTAGCAAAGTGTTAGTGCTAACGGCTGATTTGCAAACGCCTGGTGCCCGCTATCGAGATGTACGTTCGGGCATGATGCGTAAACTAAGTGTAGTTGAGTATATGAAACGCGGCTTAGAAGGCGTGATGAAAGCGCATTGGAGCTATAACGTCATGCTCAAGGGACGTCCACATACGTTTGGCAATTTACAGGGCGTATTACCAGAAAATGCCAGTTTTGATGAAGCTTGGAAATGGATAAGCCAGAATTTTGATCCTTCGGTAAATTGGGATGATTTGGCCTTCATTCGAGAACATTGGAAGGGGCCTATTGTGTTAAAGGGTATTATGACTGCCGAAGATGCAAAATTAGCAGTAGAGCATGAGTTAGATGGCATAGTGGTTTCAAATCATGGGGGACGGCAGTTAGATGGTGCGCCAACAAGTGTTAGCGTGTTACCTGAAATTGTAGAAGTAGTAGATAAAAAACTAAAGGTGTTATTAGACTCTGGCGTTCGCACAGGATTGGACGTACTTAAAGCTCGCCAATTAGGCGCGGACGCGTGTTTAATAGGAAGACCCTGGGCGTTTGCATTAGCAGCTGGTGGTCAACAAGGCGTAGATAGATTGCTGACATTGATGAAAGCAGAATTGAGAACGGCACAAGTACTTAGTGGGATTTCAAGTTGTTAGCTTGATCTGGAGCATATTATTCTAGTTGATATATTGTGCAAGATAAGCAGATAAATTGTACAATAGTATAAATTTTCGATTAATCATTTATTTGGGGTCAACTTCTGAATGAAAATACGCTGGATCCTCGGATGTTTTTGCGCAGTAGTCTCAGTATTAACAAGTGCTAGTGACAAGGCTAAGCAAGAAGTTGTGATGTATACTGAATCTCAGTATCGTCCGTACAGCTATATTGAAGATGGTCAGTTAAAAGGCATTTATATTGACCTCATTGCGCGAATGAACCAAGAATTGCCAGAGTATAAAATCACAACCTACGCAATGCCATGGTTCGAAGCCCTCAACAACGTTAAGAAAGCCAAAGGCGATGCAATCTTAGGGACATATTTTTTAGGCAAATCCCGACCCCAGATTTATCCCTATAGCATGCCAATTTATAAAGAAGAAATCATTCTGGTTTGCAGTGACAAAACCATCCCTAAAGGTGATTATAATTTTCCCCAAGATTTTCAAGGCAAAGTCATTGCTAACGTAAAAGGTTACGAAGCTTGGCGTCGTGATGCGGTTAAAAATATCAGCTATGAATCCTACTTCCGCTTTTTCTAAGTGCCCAGTACTGATATAGCCTTAGCTATGGTAGTGAAGGATAATATTGATTGTGCCTTGTTTGAGAGTCTGGCTTTTCAAAGTTCTTTTCAACATTTAAAGCAAGTGGGAAAATACGTGCTTGATGCTGATTTAACCCCTGTAGTAGTGCATACCATGAGTGTTGAAGATGTATATGTTGGTTTTTCATGGCGCGCCTTTCATGATCCAGAAAAAGTTTATCTAAATGATTTTAAACGTAAGTTTGACAACCTTTTACATGACCTTCAAAAAAGTGGTGAATTGCAAAAGATAGTAAATCAGTATGTCGAGTAAAACCTATTGAAATACGCCGCCGCTTCTAAAAAAATTATTTAAAAAAAAGCCCGTTCATAACGGGCTTTTTACTAAAACATGATTAGAAATATCCTTTACATTCTATATCGAACACCTACAGCAAAGGTGCGGCTCACAAGAGCGCTGCCAAAATTGTGGGTGTTAGGATACTGATAATAGGACTGATATATCTCATCGGTGATATTAGTTGCATCAAATGTAAACATCAGATTTTCAGTTGCTTCATAGCTCAACTGAAAGTTCAAACTCTCTTCAGGGCGTCGATATACAGGTCGTGGGTTTGCAAAAAGCGCAGCTTCATAATTATTGATAAAATCATCTCGCCACACATATGAAAGACGCATATCAAAATTGTCTTTTTCATATATACCAACAATACTGTAAGAATTATCAGATACGCCAAACATGCTTCTTTCAAGTTCTGCCGACAAGAATATATCACCGTTAGCATCTACATCATATTCGCGAATAATTTGGTTAGAATCTAGCAATGTATAACTGGCCTGAACACCAATGCCATCTAAAATATCCGGCAGGCCATCAGGGAAATAAACTGCACCGAATTCCCACCCTTGTAACTTACCGTCGGAAGTATTTCCAGGTTGAGTTAATACATACTGAGTCGGTTGCTCATCTTCTGGACCTTGCAGAGTTGCAAGGCGGCGCTGGTCAAAAACAAAACCTTCTATGTCCCGTTGGAACCAAGCTGCATAAACTGAACTCTCAGGGGCAAAATACCATTCAAGGGATAGGTCAATATTCACTGATTCTACAGGCCCTAAATCGGGATTCCCTTGACCTGCAGTTTTGAGATCTAGACCGGTTAGATTCGAGCCATAGTTAATTGTCGGATTTAATGCTGCGAAATCTGGTCGGCGTACAGTTTCAGTGTATGCGATACGCGCCAATAAATCCTCGCTTAAGTGATATCTGACAACTAAACTTGGGAGCACAGAAGTACTTGAGCCTTCTCCTTCTGTACCATCAAAGAACATTTCTCTGTCAGCACTTTCTATCCGAACCCCCACTTGCCCATCTATTTTCTTGCCAGCAAGTGTGGTATTGAAGTCTGCCTCGAAATAAGCTTCCGTAGATACTTCTTCAATATCAAAATTTAAGGTTGGTGTTTGATCGGTAACATCGTCGTAGCCGTGTAACGCTCTGATTTCTTGCCGATTATTGGCAATGTACTCGGCATCTATTCCAGCCCAAGAAGAAGGAAAATATGCGTTTCCATCCATGAAATTTGTGTTTAAAAATACAAAATCAGCAGCGAAATCCGAAAGTGGAGCTCCAATATTTCCGCCCGGACCTAAATAATCATAGTCTTGAGCAGTTCTTTTGTCATATCGAAAGCCATACGCAATTTTTTCGAAAATTCCAAATTCTACATATTGCTCTGCGTCTATGGTAAAAGTCAGCGCATCCCCTTCACCTAGATAGTTATTATCGTATAAGCTGTTGGTTAGCCAATTCGACGGATTTGTTATATCTGATTCATCGATTCCTGCTGTTGCAGGATTGTCTAGAATTTCCAATGAAGGCAGTCCATCTCCTGCATTGAAATCAAAATTTAGAATACCTTGTAATGAAGCCGGTGTGCCTCGCATTGCGAAAAACCAATTAGAATATTCGCTAGTTTGATATACGACTTCAGATTCGACACGTAAATTATCGGTAAAATCCCATCTACCCCCTAAAGCATACAGATAACCATCCGTTTTACCTGTAAAAAAGTCTGAGCTTGAGAAATTATTTCCAATATTTTGAGAATCAAGGGCTGACCCCGCTTTTACAATATTCGTCCCTTCAAACAAATATAAGGGGGTATCAGGAGGCAATAAATAACCATATTCTACGTTTTTAAACAGCATTGTAGTTTTATTATCTGTTCTAAAACCGTTATAAAACGCTTCAAACAGATATTCCGACCAATCATTTGGCGCCCATTGAAAAGACACACTTGTTGCAGGTCTTTTTCGGTCACCATACGTGTCTATTCCAAATATTGCGTCTCTAGATAGGTAGTACTCAGCGTTTTCACCATTGATATCTAGGGTAGCGCCTGCATCAAAAGACAAACCCTCTTCTAAACCCGCGGTCCAGAAATCCCCTGGAACACGTCTTAACATTCGATATGTTTCGGGTGGATTTTTTGTAAAATAGGGTAACATTGCACCTGCTGTTAAGGATTGGTCTCTAAACCTAGTTCTAGCATAAGCGACGTTCAATAGGGCGCCGAATTCACCAAGGTCTGTGTCCCATCTCGTGCTCACTAGGAAGCTGACATTGGGATCAATATCGCCTTGTTGTTCTTGCTCGATTCCGCGGGCAGCAAACACCATTGTAGTATCGTCAAAATTAAAGGGGCGCTGAGTGGAAACGTCTATTTGGCCCGCCAATCCACTACCAAGTTGTGATGCTGAACGCGTTTTATACACACTGGCACTTTCAAGTAAAGCTGCAGGGATATCAGCTAAGGCAATAGACCTGCCTACCGAGGTAAAAATGTTTCTTCCGTTTACTGTAGTTGTAACATCAGTTAAACCACGAATACTGACTGTACTGACTTCACCGCCCGTTCTATCGGTTACTTGGACGCCAGAAACCCGTTGCAAGGCCTCTACGACATTGTTATCAGGAAACTTACCTATGTCCTCAGCAACAATTGCATCAACTATTTGAATATTCTGGCGTTTAATATTAATTGCTTTGTTTAAACTAGCACGAATGCCTGTGACCTCAATAACTTCAACATTATCGTCGTTTTCTGAGATTGAAGTGTCAGTCTCTTCCTGAGCTTGCAGTAGGCTACTGCTCAAGGCAATTATTACTGCAGTTGCTAGTTGCTTCTTCTTAAACATTCGGTAAACCTCCATTACTGGGAACAATTTTAGCTTCAGCCAGTAACCGTTGTGTGTTGTGTTAACTATTCAATTTGTAAGATTGTTATTTTTCATAACTGAACGATGAAATATCGCTAAATATTATTGTATGATTTAATCGGTGTCAACAGCCTGTGTTAAAACTATTAACAATTATTTACATTTGTCTCGATTGTAGCGGTGAAAATAATAAAACGTAATGGCATAATGAATTAAATAATTATAAAAAACAGATAGATATAAAATTTTAATCGAATTAACATTACAATAGTGTTAACAACAGATTTACATAGTATATACTCGATGTTATATTAAATTAGTCATACAATATTACTTTGATGAGGTTTAACCATGAGATGGAACAAAGTGTTGTTATCCGCAGGAGTAGCTGCTGTGTTATTTGGCTGCGGAGACGGAACACAACAAGAAGTTGGAGGTGCGGTTCAAGCGCCTGAAAATACGCCACCGGTAATTGTACCCGATCCCACTTTCCCAACCGATGTCACTTTTACGGAAGTTGGCGTACACGACCCTTCAGTGATTCGCTTGGACGACGGCACTTTCTATATATTTGGCTCTCATATGGCCTTCGCCAGTTCCACTGATCTTTTTAACTGGACACAATTAAACCCTAGTGCAGCAAGTAACGAAGAAGCTGCTGCAAACACGCCTTTATTTAATACTTATGAAACACAAGCTGCTGAAGGTATTTCTTGGGTGGGTGGCCATATTGGGTCTTGGGCGTCCGATGTTATCCAACTCGCTGATGGTAAATACTATTTCTATTATAATCATTGCGCTTTGCCCTCAACAGGGAATTGTGTCTCTCGTTCTTATTTGGGCGTTGCTGTATCTGATGATATAGAAGGGCCTTATGAAAATCTGGGATTGATATTAACAACTGGACACGAAGGTGCTGAGAATCCCGGAATTAACGGAGAAGACTACGATGGTAATGTGCATCCTAATGCAATAGATCCTGATGTCTTTTTCGATAAAGAAGGGCGTTTATGGATGGTATATGGTTCATATTCTGGCGGTATATGGATTATGGAGCTTGACCCTGATACGGGTATGGCATTACCGGAACAAGGTTATGGCACTAAGCTTATGGGCGGCTTCTACAGCGCTATAGAAGGGCCATTCATGTTGTATAGTCCTGAGACGGATTATTACTACTTATTTACTTCTTTTGGTGGGTTTGCTGCCGCAGATGGTTATAACATGAGAATTTCGCGTTCTCGAAATCCTGACGGGCCTTTTTTAGATAGCCAAGGTCAAGATATGATCGGAGCTTCCGGTGCTTGGTCAGCCATAGAACCTTATGGTAACAAAATAATGGGCGGGTTCATGTATGACGTAAACCCTGGGGAGTCGGGTTCAGATAATGGATATATGGCACCTGGGCACAATTCTGCCTATTATGACGAATCTACCGGTCAATATTTCAATATTTTTCATACTCGTTTCCCCAATAGTGGAGAGATTCACAACGTGCGAGTTCATGAAATGTTTATGAATCAAGATGATTGGTTGGTAGTCGCGCCACATCGCTACGTGCCAATTGAGGGTGAGAACATAGTCGATGAAGCTGATTTGTTCGGCACATTTAAATTAATAAACCACGGCAGTGATATTAATCGTGAAGCTGCACTTTCAGGTTATATTACACTTGAAGATTACAACGAGATTTCAGGGGAGTATACGGGGTTATGGTATTACGAAGCAGATAACATTGTACGTTTATACATCGATGGATTGGGTGATTTTAGAGGCGTAGCTTCTTGGCAATATAATGAAAATGCGCAAGCTTTTGTGCCCACCTTTAGTGCCATCGATGAGGAAGGTGTAGCTATTTGGGGCAGTAAATTACTGATTGACGACGATACAGTAGCGCTAACAAATACATTAGATGCTATGACATTTCCTGAAATGACGACTTTTAATTTGTCACTCCCAGCCATAGGGGCTAACGGTGCTGAAATTACTTGGACTAGTAGCCATCCCGATTACCTAGAAGTGACTGGGGTACCAGAGCAACCCAATGCGAGTTATTTGGGGGTAGTAACGCGACCTAACGTGGGCAGTGGTGATGCTGAAGTATCAATTACCGCCACGGCAACACTTAACGGTGTTTCACAATCCAGAACCTATACAATAGGTATTCCTGCAAGAGTAGCCTACAACAGAGTTGCCCATTATAGCTTCGAAGGCGAATTAAACGATGAGCTATCAAACTATGCTGCAGCAACTCAAACAGGTGATAGACCAGATAATACTGGTACAGTTTCCTATGCGGTTGGTCAAAATGGTCAAGCTGTGATGTTAGATGGCACTAACGGCGTAAGATTACCCGATGGCATCATAAATTCTTATGATTACACCGTTTCTATGTGGTTAAATGCAGATGCTTTAAACACCTTTACCACAGCATTTTTTGGAGACGCAGGTGCTGACGGTTGGATGAGCTTGGTACCGCAAAGTTGGGACGGCAACATAATGCTTTGGAGTAATTCAGCTTTAAAAGGTTCGAATCCGTGGTTTGATGGCATAACGGGTGTTCCAATGATGTTAGATACATGGACTCACGTAGCATTTTCGGTTAATAAAGGGGTTGTTAAGATCTACATCGATGGTGTTCAGACAACTGAAACCGGCGGTTTGCCTGATATGTTTACGGGTAAAGAGGCAGTATTTACCCTTGGCGTGAACCCGTTCGATATTCCGTTTATCGGCATGATCGATGAGCTAAAATTCTATGATACTGCATTAACCGAAGGCGAAATTCGAAATCTAGATGTTACGCCATTAACCGATCAAGAGTTACTTGCTTCTGCTGCCGATATTTTGGATTTAGGCGACCTCTCAGCGGTAGTGTCTAACTTGCCAATGTCTCCGTCTGGTCCTTACGCTTCGGCTATTGAGTGGACATCATCAAACCCAGCAGTAGTTAGTACTAAAGGCGTTGTGACACGCCCTGCAAACGGCGAAAATGACGCTTTGGTAACCTTAACTGCCAATATTTCATTGAATGGTTCAACGACTACTAAGACCTTTGAAGCAACAGTTAGAGCCTTAGGCTTACCAGACCCAGTGGTTCATTATAGTTTCGATAATGATGACTTAACTGAAACCTCAGGTATGTATGATGCTGGTGTAGTCACTGGCGCCAATTTAGGTGCGGCGACCGAAGAATCTGCGTTTAGTGAGGGTGTAGTGGGCCGAGCATTAGATATGTCGGGCAATTATGGCATTCAATTACCCGATAACCTGATTGGCGATAACACCTATGCTATATCGGTTTGGTTTAATGCCAATGCACTTACCAGCTACACACCTGTATTCTTCGGTTATGAAAATGGAGATAGTTGGATCAGCATGATCCCTGGCGGTCACCAGGCTTCTCCTAACGCTATGGTTTGGTCAGGTACGGCTTGGTATGACGCCTTCACCGACCAGCAACTGGAAACAGGGACTTGGTATCATATGGTAATGGTAAACAACCAAGGGGCTATGACGATTTACTTAAATGGACAAATAGCGTTTGAAGGCGCTGGCTTCCCTGATGTGTTTAGTCCAGCACCATTAACTTCCTTTACCTTAGGGGCAAACTTCTGGGATGCTGCATTTAACGGCATGATCGATGAAGTTTATGTTTTCGATGACACATTAAATCAAACGGATGTGACGCAGATTTATGAGTCTCAACGTCCTGAATAAGGTTAATTTAAGTTAAATTATGCCGGCATCTAAAAGGTGCCGGTTTTTTCATTTTTACCCATTTTTAAATTAAGTATTAGCATAGGAAACATTATGCGAGTAAGAAGTTTATTTCCAATTTTAGCAACAGTAATTGCGACAGCGTCTTGGGCTAATAATCCTATTATAACGGACGTATTCACCGCAGACCCAGCAGCGCTTGTGCATGAAGATAGGGTTTATTTGTATACAGGACATGATGAAGCACCTAATAATAATGTATTTTTTGAAATGCATGATTGGCTGGCGTTCAGTTCTACTGACATGGTGAACTGGACAGCTCATGGCCCTATAATGAAAGCGATTGATTTTAAATGGGCAAAAGGTGATGCGTGGGCGTCACATATGGTAGAAAAAGACGGTAAATTTTATTTTTATACTACCGTTAGGCACAAAGATGATAAACCCGGCTTTGCCATTGGTGTGGCCACTTCAGATTCACCAACAGGGCCATTCAAAGATGCCATAGGCAAAGCCTTAGTCACCGATGACATGACTAAACAGACGCCCAATGACTGGGATGATATAGATCCAGCAATCTTCATTGAAGAAAATGGCGACACCTACATGTTCTTTGGTAACTTGATGCCCAAATTCGTCAAGTTGAAAGATAATATGCTTGAACTAGATGGTGAAATCAAAACACTTGATTTACCAAGATTTACCGAAGCGGCTTGGGTGCATAAAAAGGGGGATAATTATTATCTTAGCTATGCTTGTGAATTCCCAGAAAAAATTTGTTATGCAATGAGTAAAAGTATTCATGGCCCTTGGGAATTCAAAGGTATTTTGAATGAAATAGCGGGCAATACTGAAACTAATCACCAATCCATAATCGAGTTTAAAGGACAAGATTATTTTATTTACCATACCGGAGCAATACCACCGAAAGAAGGTCAAGAAAGCGGCGGAAGATTTCGACGTTCGGTGGCTATTGACCATCTTTATTATAACGATGACGGGACTTTGAAACGAGTCATTATGACCACGGAAGGTATCCAAAAACCAGTGGAGTAGCTCAGGAATGGGCGTCAACTTTTACTGTTTTGACGCCCCTAAATGATTTACTGTAAGGCTTCTTCTTTTTTCACCATTGCAAATAACTTATCTTTTAACTGCACACGTAATAATTTCTGCTGTTCCAAATATTCATCCGAAGATGGATGGTCACCAGATTCAATATTGTATATCTCGTTATCTATTTCTGTGTATTCATCTAGCGTGCGCGCAAAATGTGCATCGTTCATTTTTAAATGACGAATAGTGTGATGATGTTCTGGAAATTCTTTTAGTAAACCATGTTTTTCAAGTGACATGCGTTTTTCCTTTATGTGTTAATTGTTGAAATCTTTAGTAACAGTATGGCACTACCAGTTAGCTTGTTTTTGATCTTGATCAGAATACTATATTGATACTAAATTTTTGTGCGTATGAACGCATAAATGTTTAATAATTAATTAGTAGGTGGGTGAACTAGATGCCAGAAGCGTTTAAAGAAAAATTTTCGATCTCCTTGATTCGAACAATTGCGGATGGCATTGCTGCGCAAGCCAAAGGGTTTAACGCAGCGGCTTTTGTAGGTACAGCTTCAGAAAATCTTTCGAATTTAGAACTCAAGCAACGTTCTACTCAAATTACGCTAGCATTGGACCAACATTTACAAGGCGATTTTAGCGAGCTTTGTGATCATCTGGTAGCTACGCTTACCCCTATGCAATCTCATGATGACTTAATGCCCGATCAAGCACAGAGTATTGATGGTTGGGCGATTATGCCTATGGCAGATTTTATCACTTTACGTGGATTACGTCAGCCAAGTATAGATAAAGCCTTGTGGGCTCTGCAGCAAATGACCAAGCGGTTTACAGCAGAATTTGCCATTCGCCCTTTCTTACTTGAAAGGACATCCGAAACGCTAGAAAAGTTACAACAGTGGGTTGTAGATCCAAGTCATCATGTCAGAAGACTCGTCAGCGAAGGGACTCGTCCACGGTTGCCTTGGGGCATTCAGTTAACTGACTTTGTACGAGAACCCGGTCCAGTATTAAGTCTGCTTTCCCAGTTAAAGGACGATAACTCAGAATATGTGCGTAGGTCAGTTGCCAATAACCTTAATGATATAGGTAAAGATCACCCCGAACGTTTGATTGAAACCGCTAGGCTTTGGAATAAGAAGACTACCCCTTTTCGTCAGAAATTAGTCCGCCATGCTTGCCGAACGCTGTTAAAAAAAGGCAATCCAGAGGTACTTGATATTTTTGGATATGCCCCACCTCAGTTGAAAAATGTCAGTATTACACTGTCTAAAAAGAAAGTCTGTCAGGGCGATGACTTACTAATTACGTTAAAAGCAGATTCGAGAATTGATCAAGAACAATCATTGATGATCGATTATCGGGTATACCATAAAAAAGCCAATGGACAGCTATCGCCCAAGGTGTTCAAGTGGAAAATTTTGAATTTGGCAGCGAATGGGAAGTTATCAGCCAGCAAAAAGCATAGCTTTAAACCTGTTACTACAAGAAAATACTATGCTGGTGAACATAAAATAGCAGTGTTAATAAATGGCGTTGAATATTCGGCCAATACTTTTTATCTTGAGGAGTAAAATGTGATGACTAGAAGACGCTTGATTGACAACGAATTAGGCAGAATTGATGGCTGCTTTCCGGGAAGCCAATTTCCTAAACACCAAAAAATGTGTACTAGTCCCTTTGTTTTTTATCGAGGTTCATCCCAACTCTTTTATGCTGATTTAGCCTCGGGGCATTTATCTTTGCCTAGTGTACAAAATATTCCGTTAACCACAATTATGGGCGACTGTCATACCTCAAATTTTGGCTTTTTCACTGAAGAAGGCTCCCATGCAGAACGCATCGTGTTTTCCATCAATGATTTTGATGATGCTTGTATAGGGCATGGCGTATGGGACCTCATCAGGTTACTTGTTAGTTTGCCGTTAGTAGCCGACCATTGTGATGGCGTGGTTAAAGGTATTTATAGTTCTGAAAAAGACTATTCAAACAAGCTTGTTGTGAACGAACAAAATGTGCTTAACGCCATGGAAACATTACTCGATAGTTATTTATTAGTACTGCAACAAGGATTGGCTCGAAAATCCAATGAAGAGAATTTTTTGGATTTAACCTTTGAAGACTTTGCAACGCCTTCACCTTTGCAAAAACGTTATCAAAAAGCCGCTAGATTAATTTTAGGTGGTGATAAGTTTTTACAAAAAAGTGCGCTGGCTAAAGCGGTTGATTTGACCCAGTTTCCCCTTACTTTTCGAGATAGACCGACAAAATTTAAAGGCCTTACAAAAGATAAAGAGACCAGCTTACGACATGCATTAGCTCCTTATTTTTTCCAAGACATTTTAGACATAGTGGCGAGAGTTGGCTCAGGTACTGGTTCTGTCAATATGGATAGATACTATGCACTTATTGGACCTAAAAACATACACCACATGTCTCAGATTGGACTCTGTCATGTAGTAGAGGTAAAGCAACAAAGGGTGGCGGCACCTATTTATTACTTTCCTGATATTCACCATCAAAATCAACTAAATCCTGCACACTTAACGGTTAAATGTCAGAGACGGATTCAGCGTCGAACGGATTATGTATTAGATGAAGCATTTTTTGATCAGGAACACTGGTTGGTGCGTTCAAGACATCACGCAAAAGTTGGAATTGACCCAGAACATATTGGTATTGGTGAAGTGAATCGACACCAAGGTGGATTAGCTTTTTACGCCAGTGCCTGCGCTCAAGAGCTGGCCAGAGCCCATTGTCGAGGCGATAGGTTTTCCCTAGATTATGAAAAATCTATGGCAAAATATATTGAAGATCACAAAGTCGCCTTGCTTGATAGTGCCCAATCTTATGCTCAACAAGTGATAAAAGATTGGCAATATCTATGCGAAAGAGAGGGCTGTAGTTAATCAGCCCTCAAATGCTTAGTGCAAATTAAACATCTTGCCAAACCAGTCGGTACGCATCACTCTAGCTTCACCTCTACCATTCGATTCAGATGCTGCTTGTAAGTCACCATCGCGCACGATAATTACATGAAGATCGCCAAATCGACTTTGTCGGGTGGTATAACCCATAGCTTCTAGCTCAGCTAAAACGTCTTTTGCAAAGCCACTATGATAGCGAATTTCGTTTTTGGGCAATAATTGATGATGGAATCGTGGCGAATCTACCACTTTTTGGACGGGTAAATTAAATTCTAATGCATTTAAAATACTTTGATAAACAGACGTCAGTATTGTTGTACCACCTGGAGAGCCAGTAACCATTTTTATTTTATTGCCTTCCAATACTATTGTTGGCGTCATTGAACTTAACATTCTCTTATGTGGCTGTATTTCGTTGGCCACACCACCAATAGCACCAAAGAAGTTTGGAACACCGGGTTTGGCACTAAAATCGTCCATTTCGTCATTCAATAGGAAACCTGCACCATCGACAACCATGCCGCTACCAAAGCCTAAATTAATGGTAGTTGTGTTAGACACAGCATTACCAAATTTATCGACAATTGAAAAATGCGTTGTATCTTCACTTTCTGGTAATCCTGGCTTAACCTCTTCGGTAACCGATATGGAATCTAATGAAACTTCTTCGGCCCGCTGAGCTAAATAGTCATCAGTTAATAATGCAGCACTTGGCACGGTGTAAAAATCAGGATCGCCCAAATACTCACCTCTATCGGCAAATACGCGTTTACCAATCTCAGACAACACGTGGGTATAAAGTAAATCGTTATGCTTGAACTCAATACCTTTGTCTTTAACTAAGTCATACATTTGTAACCACTGATTAATCGCTATGCCACCAGAAGAGGGGGGTGCGGCGCTGACTAGGGTATATCCACGCCAAGTTGACTTAATAGGTTCACGCCATTTTGCTTCGTAGCCGGCTAGATCTGCTTCGGTAATTAATCCATCATGTTCAAGCATAAACTGGCTAATTAAACGGGCAGTTTCTCCTTTGTAGAAACCATCGCGGCCAGCGTTTTGAATGCGTTTAAGTGTTTCAGCTAAAGCAGGCTGTTTAAATACTTTGTTCGCTTGGGCATGAGCAAAATATTTGGCAAAATTGACCTCAATGTTGTTTTGCTTTAAACGGCTTATGTAGCCAATGATATGCGCCTCAAGTTTATCAGGTACCACAAAGCCTTCTTCTGCAAGCTTGATGGCTGGAGCGACTAGATCTTCCCAAGGCAGAGAGCCATATTTTTCGTGCGCCGCCCACATACCAGCGACAGTGCCTGGAACACCAGAAGCTAAGGCACCAAAAATCGATTTATAAGGGTCAACTTCACCATTTTCGTTGATGTACATATCGGTAAATGCTGCTGCTGGCGCCTGTTCACGATAATCTAAGAAATCGCTCTTTCCTTCATAGTGCACTACCATAAATCCGCCGCCACCAATGTTGCCAGCTTCTGGAAAAGTAACTGCAAGACTAAATTGTGCAGCAATGGCTGCATCTATGGCATTTCCGCCTTTATCTAATATCTGTTCGGCTACATCTGCTGCAAACTTATCCGGCATAGCAACTGCCTGTTGTTGCTTTTTAATCGGGTTTTTAAGTGGCGATTGAGGGTGATGAGAACATCCAACTACAAATAGAATGAGAAACAGTGCGATAAAAGATTGTAATGACATGCTGTGCAACTTATAAATATTTTGGCATTACAGTAGCAGTGGGCGCTTAAAGGTTCAACATTTACAGACCATTTGCCCATATAAATCTTGTGCTATAACCAGCCTTTTTGTTTGGCAATTCGATAAGCATCTATGCGATTAGTTGCGTTTAGTTTCGCAATAGCATCGGATAAGTAGTTGCGGACGGTGCCTTCAGATAAAAACAGTTTTTGTGAAATCTCCTGTGTTTTTACGCCCTGACCGGCTAATTCGAGCGCTCGCCCTTCTTTGGTAGATAATGGATTTTTGTCTTCAAGTGCCATCATGGCAAGTTCAGGATCGACCACTTTTTTACCAGAAATTACTTTTTTTATACTGGCAATTAGATAGTCGCTATTTGCTTCTTTTAAAATGAAACCAGAAACGCCGAGTTTTAGGGAGCGGCTAATATACCCTGGTTTTGCAAAAGTGGTCATTATAATCACCTTGGTGTCATAGCTTGATAGCACTTGCTCAGCTAATGCAATGCCTGATACATGGGGCATTTCAATATCGGTTAAGATAATATCGGGGCAGGTATTTTGTTCTAACCAGTCAATGGCTTCTTGCCCATTTGAACATTTCCCAATCACTGTCAGATCATCTTCCAAAGATAATAGGGTAGCTATTGCATCTCTCACCAGCACCTGATCTTCAACCACCAAAATCTTCGTCATGCTTTAACCTCCAGATTATTTTTTGTATCTAGTTGCAAACATAAGTACATCCCGTTGTTTACCTCGATAGATAGTTCACCGCCCAACAATTGCGCCCGTTCTTGCATGCCTTTAATGCCATTGCCAGCTATGAAGTCATCTAATTTTCCGTTGTCTTTGATTCCAAGTCGCAAGCCTTGATTTTCGCGATTCAATTGAACCCAAACTTGATCTCCGTCGCTATGACGCAAGATATTAGTTACCGCTTCTTTTAAAAAAAGTGCTAGGTTAGTTTCTTCATATGGGGTTAATTGAGAAATTATCTCAGACGCTATATCAACGGTAGTGCTAAAGCCTTTCTCCTTTAATAATTGAACAGCTTTATCGATTTCATTTTCTAAACTGAGGCGTTTCATATCAGAAACCGCTTGTCGAATTTCGCTTAATAAACTTTGAGAAAGTTGCACTAAATCTTTGAGTTCCGCTTTAACATCGTCGTATCTTTGCTTTTCCAGCATTTTATTGGCCACTTGTGCTTTTAACGATATACCACTCAGCGCATGCCCAGCCAAATCATGTAAATCTCGACCTATTCGCTCCCTTTCGGCTACTGTACTTAAGCGCGCCATTGCCTCTTGAGTTTGAGCGTCTTTTTGTCTGTGAATAGTTTCATTGCGTTCCATAAAGCCGAAACCGAACATCACTAGTACATTAATTGCCGCTACACCTACGAAATAAACCTGCGTTTGAAGGTTGGAGAAGTACAGCATCACTAACCAAGCAAGAATTGCTAAATTTATCGGTATAGCAATAGATGGCTTGTAGTAATAACCGCTAATAAAACTCGCAAAGGCAAATAAAAAAGCACCGCCTAAATTGAACCAACTGGCAATACAAATAAGACAAAATAATGGTACTAGACCGTATTTTAGCTTGTTAAAACTTAGATGAATGCAAATCAAATAACCAACAATAAAACCTGAATAAAATACCAAAGCGAGAATAATGTCATTGACCTCCACCTTTGGCATAAAAAACAGGGGTACAAAATAAAACAGAGAAAATATCAGCGATGAATAGGACCACTTTTTCTTTACTCCTTTACCCAAAAGAGGGGGGTGAAAGTTAGTTGTCATTGTCATCGCTTGCTAATACTCCCAAGTTTTTAAGCTAGAAATGGATTAATTTGTCTGCTCTAGCATATTGTTTTGATGCTGATTACTGGCATTGTGCTCGCGTCTTACTTTGCGATAACGCCTTTCTAGGGCAACTAAACTAACAATATAAATTAAAACAATTACCAGAGAAATAGCTTCATATCTGTGCTCAGGAAATAAGAACCATGCGCCCAAAACCAATAGAGTTCTCGCTACAGTATGGAAATAACCAACCCAATGTTGAATTGCCCAAGATAACGGCATCCACATCAGCCCCGTTAAAATACCTACACTCAATGGAATGGTTGTGTGATCTATAGTCCCTACAGGGATAGCAATAGCAAATACCATAAGTGACATAATCATGCCGACATAAAAAAGACCGTCAAAGGATGTTTTAGCATTCCCTTTGTCAAAGAAACGTTCTCCAGTAATGTAGGACAAAGCGGCGCCTATATAAAAAATCGACCCTGTGCCTATATACAAGATCCAAACTTTCAAGAAATCACTGATAAAGGGAGATACTAATCCAATACCCGCCCAAACCAAAGTACCGGCGATAGGCATTGCGATAAAGCGTTTTTGTTTAAATATCTCTCTTTGTTGTTCCAAGGTTAATGTTTGCATATCTGAATGTCCAAGCTAATCAAGTGAGCTAAATTGTCCAGTTTTTCGATTTAAAAATGTATTCACAAAGATCAGTTTTTTCATATGACAAATGTCATGAATTATCTGCTTGGCTGGTGGTACCTCATTTTGTAAATTTTTCGATAGTGCATGTAGATTTCACAAGGATAAGGTATTTAATTCTTAATGATTATTAAATTAAGCCAATTAAATCAATTGGTTAATCATTGGCATGTTAGTTGTTTAATAAAAAGTACCAAACATTAAGGAGAACCAGCATGGATTTGATCAGAATTATTTTCGCCATCTTACTACCCCCTCTTGGCGTGTTCCTTCAAGTGGGATTAACCGGTCAATTTTGGCTAAATATTCTACTGACGATTTTGGGATATATCCCTGGAATCATTCACGCGATTTACATCATTGGTAAACGCTAAGTTCATGCTACCCATCCAGTAATTGATTTTAAATTGTTTTCTATAAAAGGAGAGAACCATGAGTGCTGCAACTGAAAAAAATGCAACTACAAACCCTAAAATTAAGCCAAAGGTAACGCAAAATGAGCATCCAGTATCTGACTCAGTACGCGAAACCTTACACAAGTCTGTTGATGCATTAGCTGAGAAAGCTGCCTACGCTGAAACTTCTATGCGCAATGGTGCCGCTCGCGGAAGCGAATCTATTGTCGAAGGGAAGGAACGTGCAACTAAGGCATGGAAAGAATCAGCTATTAAACGCTACGCAACAGAAAATCCAGTAGCAACCGCGGGTATCGCATTTGCTCTAGGTGCTATGGCAGCTTCGCTGATTCGTCGTAAATAATTTGTCCACGTCAAGGTATTAGAAATGACCAGCGACGAGCGTAAAAAAGTAACGCAGCAAACGGCCGCAGACGCGGCCTTTGCTTCTGCTGATGAAAACCCAGAAAATTCTCGTTCTAAAGTAGATCCGTCTTCCGCAAACGTAAACAGCGCAGATACCTTGGGCTTAATCGACGTGATAGACAGCATTGTGGAAGTGTTTGACGCAAAACTCAATCAGTTGGATAAATTCCGCGGATTAGTGGCTCGTGAGAGTCGACTGGCGTTTAATTCATTCATTGCGACCTTGAGCTTGTTAATGGGCGCATTGATAGCAGGCATTATGGGATGGTTTTTAATTAACGCGTTGGCAGTTTCGTTAATTGCCTTATACATTTCCCATCCGTGGGCAATCTCTATTGTTTTACTTATAAACGTCACCTTGTGCTACTGGTTTGTGCGCAAAGCAAAACAGTATTTTGCGTTGTGTAAAATGCGAGAGTCTCGCCGACTCTTATCTGGCCAATCTGCTAGTGAAACTCAATAATCAAATTTGGAGGTGTAGCCATGTTTTCGAAAGTCAAACAACAGAAAAAAGCAGTCCATCAAGATTCACTGGAATACGCCAAATCAGCAGTCGCGTATAAAGCTAAGCTAGCGGATGCAAAACAAAAAACCAAAGACTATATTGTTTCGCCGCGAGGACTTCTACTTGCGTTTGGTTTAGGTGCAGCCAAGCAGCTTACTTCACCAGATTCTCGCAAAAAAGCACGGCACAGGCTTGTGCGGCGTTTAATCTTTCCCATTTTGCCCTTTTAATTTAATCTGTCTCGGCTTCAAGTCCTTCTTCGCTGCTGATTTCAGGGGTTAGCGTTGCAATGTAACCATCGGTATATTGCAAATGGCGTTTTGCCGCAGCATTTAAATCTTCCGCGCTGATGTTATCCACTAATGTTTCATATTCGTTAATGGGCAATACTGGCGAGCGCGGATTAAATCTACTCGCTAAATAATTGAACCAAAAACCATTGTCTTTTAGATATCGTTCTCGGGTTGCTTGAGCGTAAGATTTATAGTTTTCAACATGTTCCTGTGGGAAGCCGCCTTCACGATAATTGGCGAAAATCGTTTGCACCTCACCAATTAATTCATCGACTCTTTCAGGATCACAAGTAAAGCTCACCGACAGCGAAAATTCCTCGTAGGGCCAGAGTTCAAAATTTCCGTAAACATTTACCGAATAAACGCCAGAAAGTTCTTCCCGAAGGCGGTTGCGAAGAGTTTGGCGCAAGCTATAGATTAAGCCATGAAAAGCAAGGTTATTTTTTTGCGACCATTCGGCTTGTTCCCATTGTTGCATGATCACAGTGGCTTTTGGTTCAGCGCCTTTTTTCACGTTAACTTTGGCAACGCCCTTGTGGTCATAATCAGGCAATGCTTTTAGAGGGTCCAAAATATCAGAAGCTGGGAGACTGGCGATATAGGTTTTCACCAACTCTTCTAACGTCTCTAAGTTTAGATCGCCGACTATAATAAAATTAAAGTCTGCAGCATTTTCAAATGCTCTTTTACGGGTATTAAAGGTGGTATTAAAATCCTGCTGTTCGAGTTTTTCCAAGTCAAGTTCAACAAATCTGGGATTTTCTGAAGTAATAGCTTCTCGAATCTTTTTATAGAAATAGGCAGTGGGATTGTTCAAGCGTTTTTCAATGTCAGGGCGATACAATTCGCGGATCCAATTAAATCGCTCTTCGTCTGGTCTGGGAGCTACAAAATTGGCATGAAAAACTTGTAAAAAATCGTCCAATTGCTCGTTATCTGTAAAACCACTTATGCTTTCAGAATAACTGTCTAGTTTAGTCGTGATTCTAAATCGCTTATCTTGCATGTACTGATTAAATTGTTCGGCATCTAATTGCCCAAGCCCTAGCGAGCCTATACTGGTCATCATGCCAAAGCTTTTTAAATATTCTTCGTCAGTTATCATTGAGTAACCGCCTTTACTCACTGCTTGGATCAGTATTTGATTGTCTTTGAAATCCGTTTTTTTAACATACACTGTAGCGCCGTTGGATAGTTGCCATTCATGCACTTCAAGGGTTTCGTCAAAATCGGTTGCTACGATTTCTCCCGGGGTTGGTGGCGCAGGCAAAGGAGAATCAGGAATTTCTTCGAATTCAACATCCGCTATTTGTTCTTGTTTTGTATTATTCCAAAGTAAGGCTAGTTGTTGCTCAGAAGGAATACTGGCAGCAGATTCATCTGGTGCAGTTATCATCACGACAGCATCATTTTTGTTGGTTCTTTCAACAAAAGATTCAGTAATATCCTCATAATCTATGTCCTGAAGAATATTATTGACGATGCCAAAATATTGGGTTTGACTGGCAATGCCTGTGCCCTTTAAAAAGTGATTTATATATTGTTGGGCGAAGGCCCTGCTATCCGTAGTTTTTTCTTTTTTAATGGCGTTAACCATATCATTGATTAACAATTGTTTTTGCCTTTGCGCTTCTTGTTCACTAAACCCATGTTGGTGAATGCGGCGTATTTCATTCAAAATGGCTTGGTAAGCGGCATCTATTTGTCCATCTTTTGGTGTGAATCGGACCGAATAAACATATTGTTGGCCCATCGGGTATTGGCCCACATTGAAGGTAGTAAAAGAATTTTCCTGTTGCCAAATAAGCTTACTCAAACGCTCTGATACAATGCTAGAGGCCAAGGTATCGATAATTTCTTGGCGAAAACTACCGATGTCTGTTATGTGCTGTCGATCGACTCGGAAATTTATATTTACATGAGGACTAGTGAGTTCTTCATCGGTGAAAATAATAAATTCAGGGGCAGCATATTGAGTGAATATTTGCGGTTTCTTAGTAACCTCTGTATCAGGATTTTGGATTGCAGAAAATTCCTGTTTAATCAAGGTTTCTATTTCTTCCGGTACTATGTCGCCCACTACAACCACGGCCATACTATCAGGACGGTACCAGGTATCATAAAATCGAATGAGGTCTTCATGGGTACCATTTTCGATGATATCGGCAAGTCCAATGGGGAGCCTGTTGGGATAGTCTGTGCCAGCAAAATTAACCGGAATACTGGCATTTTGGATGCGCTCTCCAACCCCTTTTCTGGAGCGCCATTCCTCTAGAACTACGCCTCTTTCCTGATCGATATCTAAGGCATCGAAGGATATTTTATGCGCCCAATTTTCAAGGATCTTCATGCCAGTTCGAATATTTTCAGGATTTTCTGTGGGTATAGACAGCTGATAAACCGTTTCATCAAAACTAGTGTAGGCATTCAAATGTGCACCAAATTGCATGCCTATGGATTCAACAAACTCTATGATTTGTTGCTTTTCAAAATCCTCAGTACCGTTAAATGCCATGTGTTCTGCGAAATGGGCAAAACCTCTTTGTGCTTCCTCTTCTTGAATTGACCCAGCCTTAATTACGAGTCTTAGCTCGACATAATCTTCTGGTCTATCATTTTTATGAACATAATAGGCTAATCCATTGTCCAAAGTTCCTCTAACTACCTCATCTCGCTCCGGTAATAGCCAGTCTGGGTCAAGGTATAAGACTTCCGAATTGCCCTGATTAGCTGTTGAAGTGCAAGATTGAAGTACCAAAACTGAAAGTGATAACAAGATAATAGAAAACGTTTTTGACATTAGACCAGCTCGTTTGAATATGATTAAAAATGACAGATGATGATTAAAAGAGTAAAATCTTGAGTTTAATGATCAATCATAACTATATTGTCAAGAAAACGATATAAAATCAGGCCTGATCTAGTCAGCCCCCCACACCGTATCCCGATAGTAGCAACAAAGGGCACTTATTTACATGAATCGAGCGTTATTATTTTCAACTTTACTGCTGGTTAGTCAAATCACTTTAGCACAGATGTCTCCACGAGCATCAAAAGTGCTAGTAGAGCCTTTAAGCTTTGAAAGTGCTTTATTGGAAATAGAGGCTGTTGGTACAGCTGAAGCTGTCCGCTCTGTGACTTTGTATCCAGCAGTTGCCGATCGTGTTACTAAAATAAACTTTGTACCAGGTCAGCAGGTCGGCGAAGGTGACATCCTGCTTGAGTTAGACAATAGACGTCAACGTATCGCTATTGAACGGGCGAAAATTGAACTACAAGATGCCAAGCGCAATTTTAATCGGATTAAAGAAAGTTTAGATAGAGGAGCGGTTACTCAAAGCCAGTTAGATGACACCGAAACCTTGGTGAAATTAGCAGAAATTGCGTTAGAGCAAGCGCAGACAGAACTTGATGACCGTATTTTAAGAGCTCCTTTTGCTGGAATTGTCGGTTTTACCGAGATTGAAGTAGGAGATCGCATCAACATTCAAACTCCCGTCACCACCCTAGATGACAGAAGTGCTTTGTATGTGAATTTTGCTGCGCCAGAAGCATCTATAGTGGAATTAAATAACGACCCTGAAGTTGTGTTGCAACCATGGTCAAATAGAAACGAAAGCATCATTGCTAATATTGCCCAATTAGATTCTCGAATATCCGAAGAAGATAGAACGCTGCGCGTTAGGGCTATTTTTGAAAACACAGAAGACGCTTTTAGACCGGGTATGAGTTTCCGGGTGAAACTTAGCGCTGAAGGTGAGCGTTTTGTGTCAGTACCAGAAGCAGCGCTCGCATGGGGAACAAACGGTGCTTACGTATGGTTGGCGGTTGATGGTCAAGCGCAAAAAGTATCGGTGCAAGTTCAACAAAGGTTGCGAGGACGCATTCTAGTTTCAGGTGAACTATTACAAGGCCAAATGCTTATTGCTGAAGGCATTCAACGTTTGAGAGAAGGACAGGAGGTCGATGCGGAAGTCATCGCGAAAGCTGCGCCACTATCGCGTGCGCGCCTGAATGAGGCCACAAGCGGATGATGGAAACCAATGACAAGGGTAATGATCTACCTTCCTTAAGTATTCGCCGTCCGGTCCTTATTGTTGTTCTAAATCTACTGATTATTATTGCTGGTATATCCGCTATTATGGGTGTTGAGGTTCGGGAACTCCCCGACGTTGATAGACCTGTAGTGTCAGTCAGAGCTAATTATCCTGGCGGCTCTCCTGAAACCGTTGATTCAGAAGTTACAAGCAGACTTGAAGGCGCTGTCGCTAGGGTCAGCGGTGTTAAAAGTATTCGGGCAAATAGTGAAGAAGGCAATTCCAGAGTTCGAGTTGAATTTAGACCTGGGGTTAATATTGAAGATGCTGCCAATGAAACTCGAGAAGCGGTAAGTCGAGTACAGCGAGAATTACCAGCAGATGTTGAACAATTATCCATCGTAAAAGCTGACGACGATGCTCAAGGAGTTGTTGACCTCGCAGTATCAAGCCCGTTTTTGGATCTAGAAACCTTAACTGAGCGCTTAGAAACTGACCTTGCCCCTTTATTTTTGAGTATTCCTGGCGTCGCTGATGTCCAATTAGATGGTGCTAGACAACGCATTTTGCGCGTGACGGTGGATCCACTTAGGTTAACAAGCTTTAATTTGTCCATGACCGAAGTTGCTCAGGCCCTTGAATTAGCCCCCTTTGATGTCCCTGCTGGAAGTCTTCGCTCCAGCGATCAACAGCTTATCGTTAGGGCTGACGCTTCCTCAACTCAAGCTTCAGAGATTGCAAACATAGTGATCAGAGGCGACACCAAAATAGGCGATGTTGCCACAGTATATTTTGGACCCGATGACCCTGGCAGTTACGTGCGTTTAAATGGAACGCCGGTGATCGGTGTGAGTATTATTCGACAAGCGAAATCTAACACCATTGAAATCTCCGATGCAGTATTGGCAATGGTAGATGAAATAGATGATCGGTTCAGTGATCTAGAGATTTCCGTGACCAATGACGATGCTCAATTCATTCGTAGTTCAGTTACCGAAGTACTGGTTTCTCTAGGGTTGACTGTAGTGCTGGTGGTATTAACCTTGTGGCTGTTTATCGGCTCAGGAAGAGCGACTATAGTGCCGGCCTTTTCAATACCAGTGTCTTTGATCGGTGCTTTGGCAATTATTTGGGCGCTCGGATTTTCCATTAATATATTAACCTTACTCGCATTGGTATTAGCCACAGGCTTAATTGTTGATGATGCCATTGTTGTCACCGAAAATATTCAACGTCGACGTTCAATGGGACTGGGCGCGAGAGCTGCAGCTGTCATTGGTACTAGAGAAGTATTTTTCGCAGTTGTGGCGACTACAGCGGTCTTGGTTGCTGTGTTCGTACCCATAGCCTTTGTGCCATCTACCGCAGGAATGTTATTTAGGGAATTTGGCGGTGTATTAGCAGGCGCAGTAATTATTTCTTCCTTTGTAGCCCTGTCTTTAGTACCCGCGTTAACGGCAAAGCTTCCGATCAAGAAATCAAAAGATAGAGTCATATTTAATAAGCTGGCGGGTATAGGTCAGTGGTTTCAATCTGGTTATGATAAAAGTTTACAACTGGCGCTCAAATTTAACTGGTTAATTATAGTGTTGTCACTTGCAATTGCTGGTGGTGCGTACTTTTTGACAGACGCCATAGAAAACGAACTTTTACCACCAGAAGACCGAGGATCAGTGAGAGTCTTTGCAAGAGGTCCGGACGGAGTCGGCATAGAGTTTATGGATCGCCAAGCCATGTACTTAGAAGATCGGCTGCTTCCCTTTGTTGAAGATGGCACTATTGAAAGTATTTATACAGTTGTGGGCCGATGGGATCCAAACATCGTATTTATACAGGCACCTTTGGCGGCTTGGGAAGAGCGTACCCTGAGCCAACAAGAAATTATCAATAAATTACGACCCGGGTTAGACCAGGTGCCAGGTGCACCAGGGCGAGCTTTTGGGTCTAATAGTTTAAATTTACGTGGGCAAGGAGGCGGATTCCAATTTGCCTTGACTGGACCTGATTATGAACAAATTTACGCAGCCTCGTTAAATTTTGCAAAGGTCATAGAGGAAACATTACCTGAATTAGGCTCGGTGGATATCTCCTATCAACCCACCCAACCTCAACTACGAATAAACATTGATCGTACCAGAGCTGAAGAACTTGGTGTTCCCTTTAGCGATATTAGCAGAACTTTAAGAGCTGCTGTGCAAGGGGATGACTTGGGTGATTTAAATGTGGGAGATCAAGCTGTACCTATCATTTTACAATCGAGCACCAAGTACACAGGAAGCGCAAGTGACTTGACCAGTCTTTATGTGAGAACCAACAACAACGGTTTGGTACCCTTATCAAGCATCGCATACATTAGCGAAGAAGGCGTTGCCGCTGAATTAGAAAGACACGCCCAACGTCGAGCGATTCAGTTAGAAGTTGAACTTCCGGATACTATAGCCATTAATACAGCAGTGGAAGAAATCAGAAGTCTGGCCCAAGCGAATCTGCCGGACAATATAGGATTAGTATTTTTAGGCGAAGCACAAACGTTTGAAGAAACTTCTCAACAAGTTACCATGACTTACATACTGGCATTTGTCATCGTCTTTTTAGTATTGGCAGCCCAATTTGAAAGTGTCATGAGCGCATTAGTGGTTATCTTAACGGTTCCCTTTGGCATAGCTGCAGCAGTGTATGCCCTTTATCTCACTGGTACATCCATAAACGTCTATTCTCAGATTGGATTAATTTTGTTGATTGGATTGTTAGCCAAAAACTCGATACTTTTGGTAGAGTTTGCCGATCAGCTTCGAGACAAAGGCGAAGATATTCATTCTGCAATAATCAACGCAGGCAAGGTGAGGTTTAGGCCCATCATGATGACACTTATTTCTACGGTGTTAGGTGGTCTGCCTTTAATTCTATCTACAGGAGCTGGTGCAGAAGCACGTAACGCCATCGGTTGGGTGGTGTTTGGTGGGTTAGGCATAGCAGTTGTATTTACGTTGTTTTTAACACCTGTGCTTTATTCGTTATTAGTGCGCTTTGTGAAACCTAGAGCTGATGAAGCTTTACGATTGGAAAACGAATTACAACAGGCCGACCGAGAATTAACCAAATTAGGGTGAGCCATGTCATCATTTTCTTTTGCGACAACGCCACGAATCGTCAGTGGCGTTGAAAGTCTGGGTGAGTTACCCACATATCTTGCTGCCATAAATGCTATAAAAATTCTTATTGTCTCAGACAGAGGGATCGAAAGCGTTGGTTTACTTAAAACTCTGACTGAATCTCTTTCGGGCTTTGAATACGAATGCTTTTTGGATGTTCAGGCAGATCCTAGCGAGGCTGTTGTGCTATCAGCCACCCAGCAGGCGATTGCGTTTGGCGCACAAGCCATAATAGGTTATGGCGGCGGAAGTTCAATGGATACCGCTAAAGTAGTCTCAGTGCTAATGCAACAGCGACAAGGGTTAGCAGATATTTATGGGGTCAACCAAGTTGCTATTGGACGAACTCCCTTGATTCTGATTCCTACTACCGCAGGCACAGGTTCAGAAGTAACGCCAATTTCGATTATTACCACAGGGGAAACCACCAAAGCCGGTATAGTCTCTCCCGTATTGCTACCAGATATTGCGATTTTGGATGCGAGTTTGACCATTGGGTTACCTCCACAGGTAACGGCTGCTACTGGCATTGATGCTATGGTACATGCAATAGAAGCTTACACCAGTAAACTTAAGAAAAATGAATACTCTGACATGCTGGCGTGTAAGGCTCTAACATTATTATCTGACAATATTCATCAGGCCACTCACAATGGCAAGGATTTAGCTGCACGCCAAGCCATGTTGTTCGGTGCCTGTCTTGCCGGACAAGCCTTTGCAAATGCTCCCGTTGCAGCTGTGCACGCTTTAGCATATCCATTAGGCGGACACTTTCATATTCCACATGGTTTGAGTAATTCGCTGGTTTTGCCTCATGTTATGCGCTTTAACGCTGATGCTTGTTTAGACTTGTATGCTGAAATTGCCAATTTATTACTACCCGATGTAAATACAGATGCGAGTAAAGAAGATTTAACTCGAAGCTTGATCCTCTATCTTGAAACTCTTATTGAGTCTCTTGGTTTACCCAGCACATTGTCTGAAATGGGTATTAGCCGCAATGATTTACCGAAGTTAGCTGAAGATGCAATGTTGCAACAAAGATTGCTAGTGAATAATCCAAAAGAAGTCACTTATGTGGATGCGTTAGCCATTTATGAGAGGGCGTTCGAATGAACAAACCTAAGTTATTAACGCTGTCGGATTTTCCTGTGCATTATCCGTTAACCACTCGGTGGCACGACAACGATATTTATGGTCATGTGAATAATGTGGTTTATTACAGTTATTTTGATTCAGTGGTGAATCGGTTTTTAATTGAAAAAGGCGAGCTGGATATCCATAATGGTAAGACCATTGGGGTTTTGGTACATAGCGAGTGTAACTATCACAGCAGTTTGGCTTATCCGGATGAGATTATTGGCGGATTAGGTATTCTAAAACTTGGCAACTCGTCGGTAAAATATCAACTTGGTGTGTTCAAACAAGGTTCAGAACAACCTAGTGCGATAGGTAATATGACCCACGTCTTTGTTGACAGATTGAGCAATAAACCTGTGCCTATTGCAGATAAGATGCGTTCAGTTTTGAGCGAAATAATGATGAAGACGGATATAGTGTAAATGAACGGACAAAAACGCTGAAGTAAATGGCTTCAGCGTTTCTTGTTACCTATATTTGATACTTAGTTTTTTACTACAGTTTGTGAAATTTCGCCAAAGATGGATTGCCCATCAGCATTAAGCATTTCGATAGAAATATGATCACCAAACTTCATAAATAGTGTACTTGGCTGACCGTTTTCAATTGTCTCAATCATTCTAATTTCGGCGATACAGCTATAACCAACACCACCTTCTGATAAAGGTTTTCCGGGACCGCCGTCAAGCTTGTTGGATACGGTTCCTGAACCAATAATAGTGCCTGCCTGCAAGGGTCTAGTACGAGCAGCGTGGGCAATTAGCTGACCGAAATTAAACGTCATATCAACGCCGGCTTGAGGTTCACCGAACTTTTCACCGTTGAGGGTTGATATGAGAGGTAGATGTAATTTTCCTTCTTGCCAAGCATCGCCTAGTTCCGACGGGGTAACAGCCACAGGGCTAAAAGCACTCGATGGTTTGGATTGGAAAAATCCAAAGCCTTTGGCCAATTCTCCGGGAATTAAACCACGTAGAGAAACATCATTTACAATCATAATGAGTCTAACGTAAGACAATGCATCATCAGCACTAACGCCCATGGGCACATCGCCTGTAATCACAGCGACTTCCGCTTCGAAGTCTATCCCGAAGCCTTCATCTTGAGGCATTTTAATATCTTCATGTGGGGCTAAAAAGCTATCTGAACCACCTTGATACATGAGAGGATCAGTCCAAAAACTGGCTGGCATTTCTGCTCCTCTGGCTTTTCTCACTAGTTCTACGTGATTTACATAGGCACTGCCATCCGCCCATTGAAAAGCTCTAGGTAACGGAGAAGCGCACTTTGTTTGGTCAAAATCTTCCCCAGCGATTTCACCAGAGTTTAGTTGGTTATACCGTTGTTGAAGCTTGTCGCTAACTTTGTCCCAGTTGTCTAATGCATATTGTAGAGTCGGCGCTACGTCTTGCGCGGGTACCATTTTAGTTAACTGATGGTTTACTACTACAAGTTGGCCATCGCGCTCTTTGTGTAAACTAGCTAATTTCATTTATCGTTTCCTGTAGATGTCGCACCTTTAAATCCTTCCCCATTGTGCAACCATTCAGCGTGTTTTGGTGCTTTTTTGGTTTTAGACCACTCGTCTAACATAGCTGGCGCTACACGTTTAAGTTCAGCCATCATCTCTGGCGTACCCGTGTTTGCTGCTAGCTCTATACGGTGGCCATTTGGATCAAAGAAATAAATCGATTTGAAGATACCGTGATCAGTTGGTCCTAAGACTTTTATATTGTTGTTTTCCAACTTTTCTTTTGCGCCTAATAAATCATCCATAGATTCCACTTCAAACGCTATATGCTGCACCCATGCAGGCGTATTTTCATCTTTACCCATTTCAGGAGAATTGGGCAGTTCAAAAAAGGCCAATACATTACCATTCCCAGCATCTAAAAAGACATGCATATAAGGATCTGGCGCTTGTGTAGAGGGTACCTTATCTTCGGCAATAGCAAGTTGAAAATCCATGTTCAACATCTGCTGATAAAATTCCACTGTCTGTTTTGCATCCTTGCAACGATAAGCGACGTGATGAATGCGAGACAGTTTCATTATGCAGATTCCTCTTTCTTATTAATGACGCCGCGCGCAACCTGATCTCGTTCAATGGATTCAAATAGAGCTTTGAAGTTACCTTCACCAAACCCTTGGTCTTCTTTACGTTGAATGAACTCAAAAAATACTGGACCTAACATGGTGTCGGAGAAAATCTGCAGCAACAATCTAGGGGTACCATCAGCGGTTGTGCCATCAAGAAGTATTCCTCTTGATTGCAGTTCATGTGTTGGTTCGCCATGCCCAGGCAATCTCTCTTCTAGCATTTCGTAGTAAGTATCTGGTGGTGCCGTCATAAACTTCATACCATTGGCTTTCAAACGATCCCAACAAGCGGGAAGATCATCACAAGCAAAAGCAATGTGTTGAATACCCTCACCATTGTACTTCATTAGGAATTCTTCGATTTGACCACCACCGCCGCCGCCAGCTTCTTCATTTAATGGAATGCGGATTTTGCCGTCTGGCGCTGTCATGGCTTTTGATAATAACCCTGTGTACTCACCTTTAATGTCAAAATAGCGAATTTCTCTAAAATTGAATAAGTTTTCATAGAATTTCGCCCAGTAGTTCATGCGACCGCGATAGACGTTGTGTGTAAGGTGATCCAAGGTGTGAAAACCACAACCTTCGGGGTGTTTTTCCACGCCTTCAAGCCATTTAAAATCTATGTCATAAATGGTGTCATTGCCTTTATATCGATCTATAAGATACAAAGCTGCTCCACCGATACCTTTGATTGCTGGTAAACGCAGTTCCATTGGGCCAGTGTCTATTTCCATTGGTTGAGCACCGCGCTCTAACACTTCGTTATAGGCAAACTGTGCATCTTTAACGCGAAATGCCATTCCACAAGCGGAAGGGCCATGCTCGATAGCATAATAATATGCTGGGCTATATTTTTCGTAATTGGTAATAAAATTAATGTCGCCTTGTCGCCACAGCGTTACGTCTTTGGAACGATGGACAGCTACTTTGGTAAATCCCATGGCAGTAAAAACAGGCTCTAAGATGCCTTTTTCGGGTGCAGTAAATTCAACAAACTCAAATCCATCTAAGCCTATTGGGTTGTCAAATAAGTCAGCCATTATATTTTCCTAAACACATAAAGTTGCAATCGCAACTAAAGTAGTTGCAAATGCAACTAAAGTCAAGATTAGTAACATACAATTTACAAACTCACTGGAGCTTGAAAAGAGTTTAAAAAAAAACGTGACTTTTGCATTTTTTATTGAGATAGCGCCAAAAATACGCAGAATTTGGTGTTTTTATTGGCAAAATTGGGTTTATACTGGGATTTATCCTAGTGAATTGAGGTTGTATTTATAAAAATCTGCTTATGGGAAACTTTTTTCTAGTTCGCTGGGTAGAAACATAATAAGCAATAAAAAATAGGGAAGCATATGGCGATTCGATGGGGCAGCTACAAAGTAAAAGGTTTGCATGATGAGTTGTTAAGAGCAACGGGTAAGCCACGTGAATATTCCGAAATTCTGTGTAACTATTTAAAGAATCTGTCTGAACGAGAGATAGGTGAATTCAAAGCAGCGGCAGAATCTGCCATTCAAACCATGGGCATTACCTTTAGGGTCTACAATGAAGAAGAGGGCTCTATAGACCGCACTTGGCCGTTTGATATTATTCCCCGCTTGATTGATAAAAAAGAATGGGATGAAGTAGAACGCGGTTTAAAACAACGTGTTAAAGCATTAAACATGTTCATCGACGATTTATATAATGATCAAAATATTATAAAAGACGGTGTTTTCCCGGCTAGCTTACTGAAAAAATCCAAAAACTTCCTTCACGAATGTAAAGGCTTTAGCCCCAAAAATGGGGTTTGGGCACATATATGCGGCACTGATTTAGTTAGAGATAATGACGGTCAAATCTATGTGCTAGAAGACAACCTTAGAGTGCCATCTGGTGTCTCATATATGCTGGAAAACCGGCATGTAATGAAACGTGTCTTCCCAGAAATGTTCGCCGAATATAGTATCTTGCCTGTGGATGATTATCCGTCACAGCTTTATGACATGCTTGCAGAGTTATCTCCGCGAAATATTGAAGAACCTGAAATTGTAGTGCTGTCCCCAGGTATCTACAATTCAGCCTATTTTGAACATGCCTATCTAGCCCAACAAATGGGTGCCGAATTAGTCATTGGTACAGACTTAGTAGTAAAAGACGATGACTGTGTTTATATGCGCACCGTCAGTGGGCTTGCGAGAGTCGACGTTATTTATAGACGTATCGACGATTGGTTTATTGATCCTGAAGTGTTTAATCCAGATTCGGTGCTGGGCATAAAAGGTATTATTCGAGCTTGGAAAGCGGGCAATGTAGCCCTAGCTAATGCGCCAGGATCAGGGGTTGCAGACGACAAAGTTGTGTATGCCTATGTGCCTGAAATTATAAAATATTATTTAAAAGAAGAGGCAATTTTACCGAATGTGCCTACATACAAATGCAACAATAAAAAAGAGCGCGAATACGTGCTTGAAAATATTGAGAACATGGTAGTTAAACCGGCGAACGAATCTGGTGGTTACGGTATGCTGATTGGTCCTCATGCTACTACAAGCGAGCATGAAAAATTCCGTAAACTTATCCAAGATGATCCTAGGAATTATGTTGCACAACCCATGTTAACCCTGTCAACTGCACCAACTCTGATTGACAAAAAGGTCGAACCAAGACACTTGGATTTACGCCCCTTTATTCTCAGTGGCAAGGACATTCAGGTTACCACAGGGGGGTTAACTCGAGTCGCCTTGGTGAAAGGCTCTATGGTCGTTAACTCTTCTCAAGGTGGTGGAAGTAAAGACACCTGGATAGTGGATATGGAGGGTTAATAATGAGCATGTTATCTAGAGTTGCAAACAATCTTTATTGGATGGCCCGTTATTTAGAACGAGTGGAAAATACTGCCCGTTTGGTCAATGTAAATGGACACCTTTTATTAGACTTACCAACACGTGTGAAATTAGGATGGGAGCCTATCGTTGATATCCTATCGTTTAGAAATTTGTTTTATGAAATGTATGACGAGGCGGATGAAAAGAGTGTCATAAAATTTATGATTGCTGAAGAAACCAATCCAGGTTCAATTTTAAGCTCACTTAAGTATGCGCGGGAAAATGCGCGTACAATAAAAGAGATTATTCCCCAAGAAGCTTGGGAACAAATCAATAAGTTATTTCTACACGTAACCGAAAATAAATCCGAGGCCTTCCACAGACGTAGTCGATATGGATTTTTGAATCAAATTATCCAGTTAAACCAATCCATTACTGGTTTACTTGCGGGTACTATGACCCATGATGATGCTTATGCATTTGTGCGCATTGGAAGAAATTTAGAAAGAGCTGATATGTCCACGCGTATCATAGATGTAAGATCCGCGTCCTTACTACCTGAGGTTTCCGAAGATTCCTACGCATTTGCTAACATTCAATGGATGAGCGTACTTAAATCGATGTCGGCTTATCAGATGTATCGAAGAGAAGTGAAGGTACGAGTAAACAGAGAAGATGTACTGGAGTTTTTGATGTTAGATTCTCGTTTTCCGCGATCTTTGTTACACACATTAGAGCAAATAGAGTATTCAACGGCGCAGTTACCTAACAATAAGCCTGTAATAGATAAAACGCGTCAAATTCGGAATTATTTGTTGAATGCGCATCCATCGAAGTTGACTCAGCAAAAGCTGCATGAATTTATAGATGATACTCAAATTGGAATAAATGAAATCAATGATCAATTAAATGCAGTATACTTTTAATTAAACGTATATAAATTTTAAGACAGAACATTGAAAAATTTTAATTGTAGCTGTGGTAATCGGGTTAATTACCAGAATTATCAGTGTGTCAGCTGTAATGCAGAATTAGGATTCCAACCGGATAGTCTAGAGATAACCGACTTTCATCCTGTGGAAGAGGGTCTTTATCGCGCGTCTAATTCTGACCGTTTGTATAAAAAGTGTGCAAATTATAGCCATTATAATGTTTGTAATTGGTTAGTAGACGCCGATGATGACGATGATCTTTGTTTGTCCTGTCGAATGACACAGGCGATTCCGAATTTAAATATCGAGGGAAATCTAAAACTCTGGTATCGCATGGAAGATGCGAAACGACGTTTGCTGTATTCACTGATGAAATTGGAGCTACCCTTTGAAGGCGTGGCTAAGCATGGTAATCATAAATTGGGTTTTGCTTTTCTAGAAGATCAGGTAGCAGACGAATACGGCAACGAACTAACGGTCAAAGATTATGTATCAACAGGTCATAGTCATGGTCTTATTACCATTAATTTGGATGAAGCCGACCCATCAAAAAGGCTAAAAATGCGTGAACAACTCCAAGAACGCTACAGAACGCTACTTGGTCATTTTAGGCATGAGTCTGGCCATTTTTTCTGGGATTTATTAATTAACAATTCAGATTTCCTCGAGGAATTTAGGTCACTCTTCGGTGATGAACGACTAGATTATCAGGCTGCTTTACAAAACTATTATCAATCTGGACCTGCTCCTGAATGGGAAAAAGTTTGGATCAGTGCTTATGCTAGTATGCACCCTTGGGAAGACTGGGCTGAAACCTGGGCCCATTATTTACACATGGTAGATACCTTAGAAACAGCTAACAATATGGAATTTAGTATTGGTGAAAACCTTTTACTAAACCCTTTGAAGAAGCATGATCATAAGGTAGAGCAACAGGAAGAAACCATCTTTGATCAAATGTTCGATGATTGGTGCACCTTATCCATCACTCTAAATGCATTGAATCGCAGCATGGGATTAGACGATGCATATCCCTTTGTGATTTCAAGCTCAGCCATCAATAAGCTGCACTTTGTTCACAGAGTGATTGAATCGTCTGCGGTAGCTAATATTAAGTATTAGGTTTCTTTTCCCACTCAAATCTTGGCAAACGTTTGAAGGCTCTTTTGAGGCCTTCATTCCATTGTTTTTGCAGTGATTTGTACAGAGGGGAATTCACAGTATAGGTATTAGTGAAGCACTCAGTAAAATTGTTATTAGTGTGTATTGCTAATTCTATAGGAGGCCCTACTGAGATATTACTGCGAATAGTTGAATCCAGCGATACCAAAGCACACCTTGCTGCATCCTCTAACGAAGTTGCTGGGGTAATAACGCGATCCAAAATAGGTTTACCGTATTTGTTTTCGCCTATTTGGAGATAAGGCGTTTCAGTAGAAGCTTCAATAAAATTACCTTGAGGATAAACATGGAAAATAGCACAAGGCCTGCCTGCGATTTGTCCGCCCACTAAAAAACTCGATTCCGCACTCATTTTACTGTGGGTCATTGCTTCCTCGTGTTTCTTCTGTTCAATTTGGCTTAACTGTCCCACATATTCAGCAATTTGATGGATGTATTTGGCTTTTTTGAGGTTAAATTCTGCATCTTCTTCAAGATCCATTTGAATCTTGTGAATTACAGCTTGAGACGTTGCTAAACTGCCAGCGGTAAGAATAAATAAACTGCGATCTTCAGGAAACAAGAAGCTGTGCATTTTACTTTGGGTAGCAACATAATCAACACCCGCGTTAGTTCTGGAATCAGAGGCGAAAATAATCCCTTTATTCACTTTTATCGCAAGACAGTAAGTCAAGTTAATCTCCGTACTTCAAAAAATCTTTATTCTGGGATTTTAGCAAGTATTTGAATTTTTCAAAGCGACATTTTCAAATATAAGATTATCTCCTCGGTTGACTTTTAATGGTTAAATCAGTCATTGTTATTAATAGACGAATTGTTGCAGTACAACTATGGATCCAAATAAAAAAAACCTATTAACATTGGAAAGATATCTTCCGTACCGACTTTCGGTGCTGTCGAATAAAGTCAGCGGCAAAATTGCCCAGTCATACAAGGATAAATTTGCCCTTTCCATAACAGAGTGGCGAATTATGGCTGTATTAGGAGAGTATCCTGGGGTTTCAGCTGATGAAGTGTCAGTGAAAACACAAATAGAAAAATCTCTTATCAGTCGAGCTGTTAGTAAATTACTGCAACGTCAACTAATATGCCGCACGCTTTCAAAAGAAGATAAAAGACGCTCGGAGCTACACCTTTCGAATACGGGTACTGAAGTTTACAATGAAATCGTTCCTCTATCTTTGGAGTATGAAAGAAAATTACTCTCTTGTTTAAACTCAGAGCAAGAGCAACAGTTATCACAGATTATTGATCAATTATATCAACGAGCGAATGAGATGAAGTTGTAAACGCTACTCTTTGACTTGTTAGCTAATAAATTTGCACAGGGAAACCATTGCGTAAATGATAAAAATGACCGAGTTTCCGTTAATTAATGAAATAGCTTGCGAAAATATGCTAGGTGAAAACGTCAGGTGGCATGCGCAACAAGAGAAATTTTATTGGACAGACATTCTAAGTAAAAGGCTTTATTTGTGGTCTCCAGCATCTAATGTTTTGGAGGTTGTAAATACACCTCATCGCATTTCAAGTTTTGCTTTCATCAAAGATTCCTCATATTTATTAGTGGCTTATGATAAAGGTTTAGCACTTTTTGACCCTTTTACAGAAATATTTCGTTTACTCGCCTCATTAGAAGGGAATTTACCCTTAAATCGATTTAATGATGGCACCTGTGATAAACATGGGCGTTATTGGCTTGGTAGCATGAATGACAGTGGTCTTGAGCCCACACCAAAAACCGGCGCCTTGTACTGTTGTGATGTTATTGAAGGTAAACTTGTAGTCAATAAAACGCTTGATGAGATTGCAATTTCCAACGGATTGGCTTTCGCTCCTGAGTCGGATTGTTTATTTTTTGCCGATTCACCTAGTAAAAAAATACATCGCTATCAAACCAATAAAGAACACCATAAATTAACCGACGAACATTTGTTTACCCAAACAACTTTGGGAGTACCGGATGGCGCTACAATTGACGCTCAAGGGAATTATTGGTTTGCTAATTGGGCGGCAAGTTGTATTCAATCTGTATCCCCTGAAGGACTTACTTTGTTTAAAGCACAAATCCCCGCAATTCAACCAACTTGCATTGCCCTTGGTGGACCCAATATGGATCTGCTATGTGTGACAAGTGCTAAAGCAGGATTACAAAATCCAAAAAGAGACGGTAATTTATTTGTGTATCAATTGTCTGAAGAGATAGGTTTGGCTCCCTTTTACGCTAAATCAGATTTTTTGACTGTAAATAGTCAACAAGCTGAACATTGTTAGAAAAAGACAATTTTACAACCAATCAAGATTAGAATAATACCACCCGCAAATTCCGCTTTTTCTTCAAATCTAACACCGGTTTTGTTACCCACCAGAACACCTAAGCAAGTACATAAAAAGGTAATTATGGCGATAGAAATACATGCGATAAAGCCATTAACGGCAAGTAATGATAACGTAAAGCCTGCTGCCATAGCATCAATGCTGATCACAAAGGCTAACAATAAAAGTACTTTGTGAGTTATGTCTTCGACATTGTCATCGTCTAAGCCAGTTGCAGCTTCGTAAATCATTTTGCCGCCAACAAACAGCAAAAGGAAGAATGAAATCCAGCGCGCGTATTCTTCCATCCAACTTACTACCTCAACACCGATTAAATAACCGATAGCAGGCATAATACCGTGAAATATACCGAAATAACTACCACTGAGCAGTGCGATTTTGACCGGGTTTTTATACTTTTTTGCACCAAAACCTACGGCGACGGCAAAGGCGTCCATACTAAGACCAATGCCTAATACAATAACTTCAAACAATTTAGAATTCTTATACTGTGAATATTATTCCTAGTATAAGGGGTTAATAGATTCGGTTGAACAAGCTTAAGGGGGAAAATGTTAATTCTGACTAGTTTTTATTGCTTCCAATACCTGTTCCATGCGCTCCAAAGCCACTTCTACTAAGGCATTTGGTTGAAATTTAGATATGAACCTGTCACACCCCACTTTTTCGACCATAGCTTGGTTGAAATTTCCGCTAAGCGATGTATTTAACGTGATAAATAGGTCATTCATGCGAGGATCTTGACGGATTTCTGCCGTTAAACGATAACCGTCCATTTCAGGCATTTCAGCATCTGTGTAAAGCATTAATATTTCATCAGTGACTTTCTTACCTTGATCTGCCCACGATTTAAGAAGGTTTAATGCTTCTTGACCATTTTGGCGTTCAATAATTTCAATGCCCAGTTGAGATAGGGTATTTTGGATTTGTTGTCTGGCGACAGGTGAATCGTCAACAATTAACACTTTTTTACCTGCAAGATGATCACTAACTTCATGCTGCAGAAGTTCTTGGGATACTTGCACATCATAATCAATAATGTCTGCTAGTACTTTCTCTACATCAATAATTTCCACTAGCTCATCTTTCTTTTCATCTTTAACTCGGGTGATAGCCGTTAAAAAATGATTTTTACCTGCTGATTTAGGCGGCGGCTGTATTTCGTTCCAAGAGGTATTGATGATTTTTACAATTTGACCGATTAAGAAACCTTGAACACTACGATTATACTCAGTAATGATGACATTGGTGCCTTCATATTCGTCTTCACAAAAGGGTAATTTAATAGCTGAACGTAAATCGATCACTGGGATAGATTTACCTCGAGCATTAATAACGCCTTTTATATTGTGATGAGCTCCAGGAATTTGATTCATTTTTGGAAGCGTTATTACTTCGCGGATCTTAAATACATTAAGCGCAAATGTATGTCTTGTACCCAGTTTAAAGAGCAACAGCTCTAAACGGTTCTCCCCAACTAATTTTGTTCTTGAATCTACAGAAGACAGTATATTTGACATTAAATTTATATTCCGCTTGTCGGTTCTTTGGAGTAAAGGCGTTAGTATTAGCGACTAGGCTAGTATTTATATCGGCTAGATGATGGAAATTTTTATAGTGATTTGTCTTTTTGACTAGCGCATGAAACAAATCAAACACTTGTCGTTAGCTATTGGATTTTTGGAAGTAAAACAAAGCACTTGAAAAGCCAGTCACAGTTGTTCAGACTGACCCTCTCGTTTGACCATAGGTCTTTGACGTAAATTCGAATGCAGGCAACTCGCTAAGGAAGATAGATGACAATAAAATGGGGCATTATAGGCTGTGGAAATATTGCTAAGACCTTTGTAAGCTCAGCCAAATATTTGTCCGAAGCTGTACTATACGGATGTGCGGCCTCCGAATATTCAAGAGCTCAGGTATTTGCTGAAGAACAAGGTGTTGAACAAGCGTTTGCGAATTACGATGCACTTCTTAGCTCCCCTGACATAGACGCGATATATGTAGCTACCACTCATAATTTTCATTACCAACATATTAAACAAAGTCTGATGGCGGGCAAGCATGTACTGTCTGAAAAGCCAATAACGCTAAACGCTCAGCAGGCTAAAAATCTATATGGGCTGGCGCAAGAAAGAAATTTATTACTCATGGAAGCTGTTTGGACTAGGTTTCTCCCCGCCATTCTTGAACTTCAGTCACAGTTGAAAAAGGGTGTTATTGGAAACATTAAACACATTTCTGTGCAATTTAACATTTATAAAGATGTACCGGATACAAGCCGATTGCGCAATTTGTCCTTGGCTGGAGGCGCACTACTGGATTTGGGCATTTATCCAATTACCTTCAGCGACATTGTGATGGATGCCATGCCTGAAACCATCACTGGCAATGCTGTCATGACAAATACTGGGGTAGATGAAACCTCTAGCTATCAACTCGGATATCAAGGGGGCGTGACGGCTAATTTAGTTTCGAGTTTCTTATGTGATCCAGCTATTGAAGCGAATATCTATGGTGAAAAAGGTCGTATTAAGGTTCCCCATTTTTTAGGTGCCCAGGGGTTTCAAATCTTCCGAGATAACCAGCTAGTTGACCAATTTACCGCGCCTTTCAGTGGGGATAAAAATTTCTATTTTGAGATAGCACATTTTCAGCAATGTTTAGCCGAAAATAAGCAGCAAAGTCCTATCCTGCCCCCAAGCAAGAGCCTGCGAATAATGCAAATAATGGATGAATTACGCGCCAAGTGGGGGTTGCGTTATCCCGACGAAGAAATATAAAAAAAGGGCGGAAACGCCCTTTTCTCGACGCAACATCAACTCGTTGTTATTCTTGGCTTGAGTCCAACTGCATTTCACTTACCAAATTGGCACTAATTTGTGCTTCGGTAAAGTGAATTGGACGTAGTCTAGAAGTTTCACTATACACTCGTGATTGGTCATTAAAGCTGTCGGATTCACTATTGGTTGATTGAGAGTAAGACAATATACCTCTAGCATCATGACCTGCTTCGGTAAAGTTAACCACCATCATCCAGCTACTTCCATAATTAATATGATAACCAGGCGCTGCTGCCGATAGTTCTGAGTTTGCTAGTGTGGGATAAGTATGTCGAGGAATTGTCGTGCCGTTATTAGAATTTGCCGGACGAAATACGTTAAATCCACCTTCTACATTGTGACTTCCTGGCCAAGGCAGGCGTTCATCATCTGGGTTACCATTTCCGTCGCTTTTCTCAACAAATTGTACCTGACCAAAGTTAGCATCTAGCGCAATGCCTGCGTCTTGGATGTTTTTCACGGCTTGTGCAAGCTCAACTAAGGTTTGTTGATTGTCCACTAATCCATTGGGGGTATTAACCGGATCATTTACATCAAAATCGTTGACCCAATTGCGACCAAAAGCAAAGGCAAATTCTCGGAAAATATGTGCGCCAACACTATCTACATTCATAGTGCCATCCCAATTATTGAGCACACCACAGGCTTGACTAATGTCAACATTAGTACCATTTACATCAACTGGGTTAGCGCCGTTGGCCGCGCATTGGCTAACTAGGTCATTTAGCACTAAATCTGCCAGTAAACTCTTGTTGGCTAAGAGTGCTTCTTCTACTTCTGTGGGTGAGAAGAGTCCATCACTGCCAGCGGCTTGCTGAATTAACAATTGACCATGGCGAGAACGCAAGGTTTGTTGATTGCCCACGCGACCATACAAGGGAGATACGCCGGTGATTGGGTTGTCTAAATTGGTAAGCCAAAAGCTATCATTAGAATTTTGCACATAGTCAGTGCCACTATACTTTGGCGCTTGTTCGTACGGAACGGGTCCGTTAAAGTCGAACACAGAAGCGAATCCAGGCAGTACAGTAAAGCCAGCTAATTGGCGAATTTGCGACAATTGAGGATTGTTGACCAATTGATCCATTGCGGTGGACGTTAAATTAGGTACCGTTGAGTCATCGATGTAGAAAACTTCACCGGATCTCGAAGCTGCCATAGTGTTATTGAAGATTACGCCATCATACTGTTGGAATGCTTGTTTAAATTCATCCATATTGGTTGCAAGATTCATCCCTAGCCAATGATCAACTATATCGAAATTGGGTAGATTGACATCTTTTATGGCAAATGCACTATCGTTAGGTCCCCATTCAAAGTTACCAGGCACATTAATCATGGGACCATAATTGGTGTAATAACCATCTTTTTCCAGCTCAATTGAAACCCCTGGACCAACCGCAACGTCAATTTTCATCGTTTTCTTATAAATGGTGCGACGCTGACCATCTACTAAGTGAGTCAGCCCGTTGGCATCATCTTCATCGAGTGTAAGTTGATACACTACAAAATGCTCTGCAGTAGAAAATGTATGTGTCCAAGCGAGATTTTCGTTGAAACCAATATTGACTATGCCAGGAGTACCTACCAGAGAACCACCTATGACATTTAAAAAGCCAGGAATAGTGGTATGGAATTGCCAGAAACGTAAGTTACCGGTAAACGGGAAATGTGGGTTGGCCAATACCATACCCATGCCATTTTCCGTTTTGTCCGAACCCAGTCCCCAACCATTTGAGCCTAATTCATCAGGATTCACCTGTGGAACTGATAAATCCATTTTTGCTGGATCAAATTTTAATTTAGAACCCTCAATTGACAGCTGTCTAGGCCTAAAATCTACCCCTGGCGGAGCTGCGGCAAATATCGCTGATTCAAAATTAGCAGCACCTGGTAGCAAAGCTATACCAAGTAGAATCGTAAAGTGATCGATTTCGTCAATAGGTTTAACCCAAGGTTGATTTGCACATGAGGGATCTATATTGGCCAATCCAGTATCTGCTAGATACCTGTTATAACCTTTGGTATAGCCCGATATCAACGCGCGAGTATTAGCACTCATAGCGGCAAAGTTGTCTTCGGCAATTTCCCTAATACCAATAGTAAGGTAAGCGAAATCATTAATAACATGGGCTGAATCACCTGAACCTGGATTTGCGTCTGGTCCTAAATATTTAGCGCGTTGGGAATTAAAGCGAATGGCTTGGTCAGCGATTATACAAATATTATCTTTTGCAGCGGCGTAACCAACACCATAAGACATACTTTCTAAATTATCCGCAACTATATGCGGTACGCCATATTGGGTATATCTAATGTCAGCTTGTAACACCCCATCAGGATCAAAGGCGGTAACTGTGGCGGGTGGTGGTTCAGGCGTTGGTGGTGCTGGTGGAGTCGGCCTTTCAACATCAGAAAAATCATTGTCATTTCCGCCACAGCTGATAAGTAAAAGAGCACAGATTAGGTAACACATAATCCGTAAATCAAAAAATTTGTTGTTGTGCATGTGAAGTGTCCAGTCATTGATGTAAAGGTCACAAATCCTATCTCTGCGAGTTACATCATTTTAAAAAATAAATTTTGTTAACCCTGTTAATACTAGAAACTTCAATACGTTATTTCAAAGGAAATGTTTATAAAATGTTAAAATAAATGAATCTTGATAACAATTTTCATAATCTTATACATTGTGAATTCGTCAAATAGATGTAAACTTATACTTTGGTAGTCATGTGAAACGTTCATTTGGTATTCTTTCGGTCAGGTGTTCGTCCTTTAGGTGTTGCTTTGTAAAAGGAAGTATAGGTTTTACGTAATGTATGTTTTGAACCTCAATCCCTGTCTAACATTTCGTAAGCTTGCTTGTCTTTGCTGTTTACTCATTCTAAGCAGACTAAGCTTTGCATATGAATACGCACCTGCACGCCAATACACAGTAGAGCACGGTCTGTCCCAAATCACTGTCAAAAGCATCGAACAAGATCTACATGGGTTTCTTTGGTTAGGGACTCAAATGGGTATTGATCGCTTCGACGGTAAGAATTTTATGAATTATGGTGACGTGATTAGTGCCAATCTAGGACTTACCAGCTCCTATATCTATGACATGGCGGTCGATCCAGAATCTGGAGATATGTGGATAGCGACAATGACTGGCTTAAACTCCATTAGTGCAAAAGATGGAAAAGTAGCTAAACATGCGTTAGTCAATAAAAACGACGTCGACAACATTATCCGCAAAATTTTTATCGATGACCGTGGCAAAGTTTGGATAGGTAGTTCCAAGTCATTGTATTATTTGGATCCTCAAAAAGGATTTATTAAAACTAACAATTTTAGCGCTTACATCTATGACATTACGACTATTTTTGATGACTATCTCGCAATTGCGACCACCAATGGTTTGTTTATCTTTGACCCGTTAAATAACTTAGTGGTTAATGAGTACTTAAAGGGTAAAAAAGTCACCAAAGCAGTAATCGACAATAACGACATTCTTTGGGTTGGAACCAATGGAGAAGGGCTTCACAAGTTTAAGTTGAATTCTAATAGATCGATGGTGCCCATTGAGATTCCACTTTTGTTAGAAGGGATAGTCATAAACGATATATTGCAAATGAAAGATGATTCTATTTGGATTGCAACTAGTCGCGGTATACACATTGCCCCAGATGGAAATTATCCAGATTTAATTGAATATAATCATTATGGCCAAGCAGCAGAAATGAAAACATATCAATACGTGCACAAGCTGTTTCAATTAAACGATGGAAAAATTGCCTATGGAACCCTAAACGACGGTCTATTTATTACTGCCCCAAGGAATATGCTGTTTAAATCTCGCGTTTATAATGATGATGCATCAACCAAGTTTGTATACCGCAAAAACGATAATTTGTGGCTAATTTCAGATGATGGTGTGCATAAATTGGACGAAAACTTAAATACAATTCAATCTTTTAACATGCTTGATACTCAAAATAAAACAGGTGCGGTGAACAAGTTTATTTCTGTGTATGAATCAGAAAAAACCAGTGATGTTTGGCTGGCTACAAGGTTAGGTTTAGGCAAGATTCCACCGAATGGGAACATTAAAATTGTGGCATTTGATGATGTACCAGTTTACACCGTTAGAGAAACATCTGCCGGCTACCTTTTGGTTGGGTCCTATGATGATGGACTTTTTCTGTATGATCCGAAACAAAATCGGGTCATGCATAGATGGCCGTTCGAATTAACTACCAGCATACTTAATCACGAAGATCCGAATTATGTATTTGTTGCAACTATAAATGGACTTCATTTAATCAATCTAGAAACCTTTGAGTACAGAAGCTTTAGAAACGATGAAGGGGATCCTGAAAGCCTCCCTATCAACGTTGTTACTTGGATTTCTAAAAAGTCGAAAAATGAGTATTTCGTTGGTACTCAGGGGGCTGGACTAAGTTTGATGACTATGAATAAGATAAATTCGCCCCCTAGTTTTAAGCGATTATTTGCTAATAGTCGCTTGGGTGTTTTATCTATAGGTGCAGTTGTACAAGACGATATGGGAAACTATTGGGTTTCGACGGCAGAAAGTATAGCTCGAATTAACCCTAGCCTAAGCAATTTAGAATTGTTTGATAAATTTGATGGTGCCAGTTCAACAGGCTATTACATAGGCGCTCATGCAAAACTAGATAGCGGCGAAATTCTTTTTGCAGGCGGAGAACGACTGACCTATTTTAATCCTATTGATATCCGCAAAGACACTCGGATGCCTGTACTAAAGCTCACTAAGGTTGAAGTGGTGAGTAAAAGGCAAATTATTTCCGAACGCGAAACCAACCATCCCATCACCCTATCTCCTTCATTTGAACAAAAGTCTGTAGTGCTTAAACCCGATGATATCATTCTTAATATTGAAGTCGCAGCGTTAGAGTTTGGTAGCCCTGAGGCGATCCAATACGCCTATCGCTTGATTGGCTTTGATAGTCGATGGCAGACGCTGAATAAGGGGGAGAATGGTTTTATGTTCACTAATCTCAGCCCAGGGGAATATAGCCTGCAAGTTCGCTCGACCAATAGATATGGAGAATGGAACCCCAATTGGAAAGAACTCAAAGTAGTGGTTGATTATCCTTGGTGGAAAACAATTTATGCCATTGCACTTTGGATAATATTAGGGCTAGGGTTTATTTATTTTTGTTATCGCTGGCGCACTGCTCATCTTCTGCGTCGATCAAAAGAGTTGGAAGAATTAATCCAGTCTAGAACGCTAGATTTAGCCAAGGCCAATATGCAACTGCGCCTGCTTGCTACTCAAGATCCTTTAACAGGCACTTACAATAGAAGAGGATTTTACGAAGTTGCTAAAAGAGCATTTTCTGAATTTGCCCGAGCTGAAAAACTATTTTCTCTAGTACTTATCGATGTCGATTTTTTCAAAGATGTAAATGATAGTTATGGTCATGAGGTGGGAGATAAAGCCCTGGTAGAAATTGCAAATGATATTAAGAGCAGTGTGCGTAAACAGGATGTAGTGGCAAGATGGGGCGGCGAAGAGTTTGTCATTTTAATTCCTAATGCCTCTAAAGAGGAAGCCGCATCTGTTGCTGAAAAATTACGTATGACCATCGCAGGAAAATCGTATCTGGTGAATGGTGTTACCATTAACTTGACCATTACCTGTGGTGTATCTTGTATTGATGAGAAGAAATCCATAGATGCGACCCTTCGTCATGCTGATGCCCTGTTATATCAGGGCAAGCAGGAGGGGCGAAATTGCGTTATCGACAGGTGATCAAAAGATCACTGTCCTTCGGCTAATTCCTTGAGATATTGAAACAAAGCGCGGGAAGCCGCGGGTGGCTTTTCTCTTTGCTTTTCTTTTAAAGCCGTTCTCACAAAATGTCTTAGTTTTTGACGATCTGCTAAAGGATAAGTATCCATTACCTTTTGAATTTCATCATCCCCATTGGCGATTAATGCATCACGCATTCTTTCTAACTTATGAAATCTCTGAACGTCTTGGTTGTGTGCGGAATTAAGTTTTTCTAGCGCTAGGGCAATAGGCTCTACATCACGTTGCCGTAGAAGTTTACCAATAAATTGAATTTGTCGACGAAAACCATCTTTTTTGCGATTTATCTTGCTGGCTAAAACTAGTGCATCTTCCAACTCGTCGTCCACAGGCATGGTTTTACGCTGGTTTGGACCTAGTTCTAAAAGCGCCAAGCCTAACTTCTTCAGGTCATCGGCTTCTTTTTTTAACTGGGTCTTACTGACAAGTTCATCGTCGTCGTTGTAGGGTTCAAAATCATCAGGTTGATTCATATCGCGTTTTTTTCATTACTTAATGCTAGACTAGGGTAATTGTAACTAGCCAACACAAGTTTGCACAGCGAAAGTTCATTATGCAGGTAGAACAACAATTATCAGAAATTAAAAATGTCGTAGAAGATGCCCTCAATTTAGCTAAAAAATTGGGTGCCACCGCGGCGGAAGCTAGTATCTCTAAAAATGAAGGTATATCCGTTGGAACCCGCCTTAAAGAGGTAGAGACAGTAGAGTTCACCAATGATGGTGGATTGGGAATAAGTGTGTATGTAGGGCAGAAAAAAGGCACAGCTTCAACCGCAGATTTGAGCCCTAAAGCGCTAAAAACAGCAGTAGAGAAAGCGGTTGAAATCGCTAAATATACCTCTGAAGATGAATGTGCTGGACTAGCTGATAAAGAACTAATGGCGACTAACATCCCAGATCTTGACCTTTATCACCCACAAGAGTTAGACACTCAAAAAGCGTTAGAAATTGCTCTGGAAACAGAATCTGCTGGTATGGAAACTAGTCCCCTAATCACCAACTCTGATGGTGCCTCATACAATGCAAACGTAGAAGTGAGAGTGTACGGAAATACCCATGGTCTGATTGCTGGATTTCCAAGCAGTCGTTACAGCTTAAGTTGTGTACTTATCGCGCAGAACGACACTGATATGCAGCGAGATTATGCCTACACGGTATCAAGAGAACCTGACCAGTTAAAGTCAGCCAAAGAAATCGGGAAAGAGGCAGCAGAACTTACCATTTCACGTCTTGATGCGAGAAAAATTAAAACCACAAAAGCCCCCGTTATTTTTCATCGAGAAATTGCCTCTAGCCTTTTTGGCAGTTTTATTAAGGCAATTAGTGGCGGTAGTTTGTATCGAAAATCATCATTTTTATTAGATACCAAAGGACAGCAATTATTCCCGAATTGGTTAGCATTAGCAGAGCGTCCACACATTAAAAAAGGCTTAGCAAGTTCGCCTTTTGATGATGAAGGTGTAGGCACTTTCGACATGGACATTGTAAAGGATGGGGTGCTGCAAGATTATCTGTTAACCAGCTACTCGGCGAGAAAGTTAGGCATGGTGTCTAACGGACACGCCGGTGGTACGCATAATGTGATCGTCAGTGACACTGGTCAGTCAGAGGCCGAATTGCTTAAAACAATGGGCACCGGATTATTGATCACTGAGCTTATGGGACAAGGCGTATCCATAGTAAATGGTGATTACAGCCGAGGTGCCGCGGGTTTTTGGGTGGAAAATGGGATTATTCAATATCCTGTACATGAAATTACGGTGGCAGGAAATTTGCGTGACATGTTCAATAATATTCAGGCAATTGGTCAAGAAAGGGAAGTTAGAGGTTCCTTGCAAACTGGCTCAATTTTAATCAGTGAAATGCAAATTGCTGGGGCCTAAGTCGATATTTCATAATTTGTAACAGTTTTTTCAGGCTTTCACATCAACTAACCGGATTAGCGTCTTTACTCTCGGCGCTCTGGCACTTATGCTCGTTGGTGGTTTAATTTTGGGGACTCCTTGTGTCCTCACATGAGATGGATCAGATAGCTTTCTATGAAAAAATTTATTGCACTTTTGATGCTCACTTCTATGTCGGTAGGAGTTTCGGCGCAAGTAACGCCAAAATGGATTCGATATGCTTCAATATCGCCAGATGGCCAGAACATTGTTTTCACCTACAAAGGAGACCTATTTAGAGTTTCTTCCGAAGGAGGTGACGCGACTCAACTGACCTTTCATAAGGCCCATGATTACAACGCGGTTTGGAGCCATGACGGGCAGCAGTTAGCCTTTGCATCTGATCGACACGGCAACTTCGATGTGTATGTCATGGACGCGCTTGGCGGCAGCGCAAAACGACTGACTTATCATTCAACGGATGAAATTCCATCCACGTTTTCACCTGACAACAACAGTGTCTATTTCACTGGTCACCGAATGGACACCAAAGAACACCGCGAGTTTCCATCAAGTCGATTCGCCGAAGTTTATGCCGTACCAGCAACTGGAGGAAAAATCTCTCAGGTGTTTACTACGACAGCAGAAAATATCAGTATTAGCAAAGACGGCACTACTTTGATTTACGAAGATTTTAAAGGCCGAGAAAACTATTGGCGTAAACACCACACATCAGCTGTTACTAGAGATATTTGGCGCTACGATATAAAAGCTCAATCTCATGAGCAACTGACTCGATTTAAAGGTGAAGATCGCGATCCGGCATTCAGCCAAGATGAAGATGACATCTATTATCTATCAGAAGAAAGCGGTACGTTTAACGTACATCGCCTAGACTTGAGCCGACCTAAATCTACTAAGCAAATCACTGATTTTAAACTTCATCCAGTGCGCTTTTTATCTCAAGGTGGTGGTAAGTTAGCGTTTACTTATCATGGCGAACTTTACACTATGACAGAGGGTGAAAAACCGAAAAAACTGAGTGTAAATATTCGAACGCAAGATATTGATAATAGCTTTGAATTGGCCTCGGTAAATGGCGATATTTCAGAGCTTGCAATATCACCTGACGGCAAACAAATTGCCTTTATAGCTAATGGCGACGTTTTCGTTTCGGCTAAAGATGGTGCATTTACAAAACAGATTACTAAGACGCCTGAAACCGAAGCTTTCGTTTCATTTACCGATGATGCAGATGGGGTTATTTACGCTTCAGAGCGTAATGGCAACTGGGGAATTTATAAAACGGAAAAGGCCCGAGAAAGTGAGCCTTTCTTCTACGCATCTACTGTGCTGAAAGAGTCTGAAGTATTAGTGGGAGATAAAGATTACACCCAGCCTTTAGTTTCTCCCGATGGCGAGAAAATGGCCTTTATCGAAGACCGTAGAACCTTGCGTGTTATGTCTCTTGATTCAAATAAAGCGACTACGTTAGTGCCCTCAAAAGAGATGTATACCTTTAGAGCCGGGGATAAAACTTTTTCTTGGAGCCCAGATAGCCAATGGTTGGTGTTCGAGCATGAGAAGCTTTTAAACAATTCTGATGTGGCTATTGTGAAAGCAGACGGCAGTGAGAAATTTAAAGTACTGATTCCAAGTGGCTATTCTGATAGTTCTCCAAAGTGGGCAAATGAAGGTAAACAAATACTTTGGTTCAGTAACCGCGACGGCATGCGTAGTTATGCAACTAGCGGTAGAACTCAACAAGACGTTTATGCATTATTTTTGACTCAAGACGCTTGGGACGAGTACCGTCTTAGTGAAGATGATTACGAATTAATGCAGGCTCTTGATGAAATAAATGAAGAAAACGAGAAAGAACAACAAGAAGCCGAAGAAAAACCTGAAGACGAGCAGGATGAAGATAAAAAAGATGAAGAAGAAAAAGTAGACCCCATAGAAATAGATTGGGATGGTTTACAGGAGCGTACAGCAAAACTGACGATTCATTCTTCCCGTTTATCAGATGCAGTTTTGAATAAAGACGCTGATACCCTTTATTATCTAACTCGCTTTGAAGGTAGATTGGATTTATGGAAAACCAATCTTAGAACTCAAGAAACAGAAAAAGCGGTCAGCTTGAATAAAAATTACGCTAGCTTGCATTGGGATCCAAAAATGGAAAACCTGTATTTGTTAGCTGATGGCGGAATTTCTGAAGTTGACTTGGATAAAGGCAGAGCCAAACCAGTAAGCATAAACGCACAAATGGAGATGGATGAAGAAGCGATAATGCAGTCGTCTTTCGATCATGTTTGGCTTCGTACGTCTAAGATTTTCTATGAACCAAGTTTCCATGGTATCGATTGGCAGAAAATGTATTCAGAGTACAAGCCATTGGTTAGTCACGTGGGTAATGGTTACGAGTTTACTGAATTATTAAGTGAAATGATTGGTGAGCTTAATGTATCCCATGCGGGCGCTGGTTATTCTAGTAGCATGCGTGATGGTGATAGCACAGCAGCCTTAGGTATTTTCTATGATCACAGTGATTATTCAGATGGCATCTTGATTACCGAAGTGATCAAAGGCGGACCTTTAGATAAAGCTAAATTTGATATAACTGCTGGAATGCGTATCACCGCTATCAATGGTGAAACTATTACCAATGATATGGATTGGTCAAAATTGTTAAATCGCCAAGCAGATAAATTTGTTTTGTTAGGTTTAAAAACGGCTTCGGGAGAAACCAAAGAATACACTGTTAAACCAATCAGTTTGTATGAGCAGCAAGATTTACTTTACGACCGCTTTGTCAAAATCAACGAAAAAGAAGTCTTGGAAAAATCAAAAGGTACTTTGGGATATGTGCATATTCCAGGCATGAGTGATGGTCCCTACCGAAACGTGTTTGATGTGATGTTGGGCAAGCATTTTGATAAGAAAGCTATGGTGGTTGATACCCGTAATAACGGCGGTGGCGACCTGGTGGCTGACTTAGCAATGTTCTTCACAGGAGAAAAATTCTTAACTTACGCAACTGAAGAACGTGTGGTTGGTGGAGAACCTACATCAAGATATACCAAACCAATTATTACTCTGTTCAATCCGTCTATGTACAGTGACGGCCATTGTTATGCGAGTGGTTACACTGATCTTAAATTGGGTAAATCTGTTGGTACGCCTGTGCCTGGTACTTGTAGTTTCGCCGGCTGGGAAGGATTACCTTTAGGCGGCTATTGGGGTGTGGTGCCTATTAGCGCGAAAAACAAAAAAGGTGAATGGCTAGAGAACAACCAAACCGAGCCTGATATTTTAGTTGTGAATGAGCCAGAAGTGATTTCCGCTGGACGAGACCAACAACTTGAGCGCGCTATTAAAGAGTTGCTTAAAGACGTTAGATAATTAACCCCAGCTCGGCATAAGCGATGACACTCGCCAGCCGTTAATTAAATGCAAGAGCGCGAAATTGTCTTGAAGATAATTTCGCGCTTTTTTACGGCCTTTCTAAAATAATCGCCCCTGGCCCTTGTTCTGCTAGTACATCCTTAGGGTTTCGAAGTGGACAGTCTTTTAACGATAAACAACCACATCCAATACAAGAATCTAATTCATCTCTTAGTCGCTCAAGTTTATGAATACGTGCATTCAAACCATCTCGCCATTGTTCTGAAACTTGTTTCCATTGGCTAGCAGTTAAGTTTTGCTTTTGTTGAATTTGCTTTAAGGTTTGGCCTATATCTTCAAGGGACATGCCCACTCTTTGAGCCACACGAATAATGGCGATATAGCGCAACGTAATGGCTGGATATTGCCGATGATTACTTAAATTTCGGGTTGAAGTAATCAATCCTTTAGATTCATAAAAATGTATCGTTGGCACAGTTACACCACTGCGCTTGGCTACCTCGCCGACACTGAGCAAACGCGCCCCCGGATTGTTTTGATTATTTGTCTTGAGCTTCTTCACCATGGCAACAACCTAAAGTTAACTTGATGTTGTTTTAGACTAATCAAACTTATCAGATTCGGCAAGCAAACGGGGAAATAAGATGAAGAATCTTCACTTTGACTTAAAGGGCTCTTCGAAGATTTGAAAACCCGCAACAGTAGATTCCTGACGAGAAAAATACCTAAAAAAATGCTTGACCTAAAGTTAACTTTAGGTCTTAGAGTGAGCCCAATTCTTTATTCAATCTGGTTTTTTTGAAGGTATTAATTAATGAAAGATTCATCGCAAGTTGACTTGCAACGCTCAGGTATATCCACATTCAAAGCAATTGTAATTGCAATAATTTTGATAGCCCTGATCAGTGCAGGTTTATGGTTTTGGCGTTCAGCTAAACTTGAAAATGCGGGCGGTTGGCATGGCGGAGGTGCTATTGATGTGGTAGCTAGTCAGGTGACGCTCCAGGCAGCGCCAGTGACTGTGCAAGCCTTTGGTGAAGTGCGCGCGGTAAACCAAGTGATGCTATCGGCCGAAGTGGCAGGTAGGATATCCGAACTAAATATTTCACCCGGACAAAGAGTGTCTGCGAACACTCTGATTGTGCAGTTGGACGATGCTACAGAACAAGCTGATTTAGTAGCAGCGAAAGCCTCTATCAAGTTCGCCCAAGAGCAATTAGAACGAGCAAAAGACTTACATCAAATCGATGCTCTTTCGAATGAAATATTGCAACAACGCCAAGCGGATTACGACATTGCTAAATCGCAAATTAATCAGTTGCAAGCAAGAATTCGCTATAAAAAAATCTTAGCCCCCTTTGATGGCGAACTGGGATTAAGACAAGTTGATTTAGGCCAGTATCTAAACCCAGGAGAGCCAGTGGTGAGTTTGACCGATACTAGCCAAGTCTTTGTTAACTTTAATCTTCCTCAAGATGAGTTAGCGCGCATCGACATAGGTCACAAGTTACAGGTATACAGCGAAATAGCACCTGATCAACCTATTGAAGCCCAGGTAACCGCTATTGAGCAGCAAATTAATCCTGATACCCGAAACATAACTTTGCAGGCGAAAGTAAACAATCAAGACAAGCTGTTAAGAGCTGGCATGTTCGTCAAAGTCGATCTGATATTCCCAAGCCAAACCAACGCCATAGTATTGCCTTCAACCGCAGTAATGACCTCATCGTCTGGAAACACTGCTGTCGTTGTGCGGGGTGTAAACAATGAGCAAATAGGTACGGCAGAAATAGTGCCGGTGCAAATAGAGCGCCGTTTGGGCGATCAAGTCGTTATAAGCCAAGGGCTTTCAGCCGGAGATTTGGTAGTAACCCGAGGTCAATTAAGAGTGCGTCCCGGTGCACAACTCAAGGTGATAAGTAATACAGCCTCAGTAGGAGGCCAGTAATGTCGTTTACAGATTTATTTATTAAGCGCCCGATACTTTCAATTACCTTGAGTATTTTGATTTTATTAGCGGGAATTGCTTCAGTATCGTCGTTGCCTATGCGCCAATATCCGGCTATGGAAAGTGCCACCATTGTGGTGACAACCAGCTTTCCCGGCGCCTCTCAAGAGGTCATGCAAGGTTTTATTACCTCGCCTATTGCACAAGCCGTGGCTACTGCAAGTGGAATAGAATATCTAACTTCTACTTCCACCATGGGCAATAGTGAAATCCGCGCTAAATTGGTGCTCAACGCAGACTCTGACAAAGCCTTGACCGAAATTATGTCGCGTGTGCAACAAGTGAAATACCGAATGCCAGAGGGCGCATCGGATCCGCAGATTAATAAGATTACGGATGGCGTTTCAGCGGTGCAATACGTTAACTTTGCTAGTAACCAACATAGCATTCCTGAAATCACAGATTACATTACCAGAGTGGCTCAACCCTTGATTACTTCTGTTCCGGGTGTCGCATCTGTGGATATCAATGGCGGTCAAACCTATGCCATGCGCCTTTGGTTAGATCCGTTAAAAATGGCTGCACGCAATGTTACTGCCAGTGATTTATCCAATGCATTGCGATCCAATAATGTACAAGCCGCACCTGGTACCTTACGCGATAGCCAGACCATAATGCCGATTACTGCCGCGACAGACTTGCGTAGCGTGCAGGACTTTAAAGACATGGTGATAAAACGTGAAAACAACAGTTTGGTCAGAATATCGGACATTGCGACCGTAGAGTTAGGCGGTCAAAACAATGATACTTCTTTTTTTGGCAGCGGTGAGCGTGTGGCGTCATTGGCAATTACACCCACGCCTGACGGTAATCCGTTAGAGATTGTTGAAGGCGTAAATAACTTACTTCCACAATTGCAAAACTCAGCACCACCGGGCATTCAAATTAGCAATATTTTTGATACGGCTCGCTTTGTAAATGCGGCCATTGATGAAGTAATGAAAACCCTTTTAGAAGCTGTACTCATAGTAGTTGTGGTTATCTTCTTATTCTTAGGGACTTTTAGAGCCGTCATTATTCCTATAGTGACGATTCCTTTGTCACTGGTTGGGGCTGCGATTTTAATGTCGATGTTTGGCTTTTCCATCAACTTACTTACCTTATTGGCCATGGTCTTAGCCATTGGCTTGGTTGTCGATGATGCCATAGTGGTTGTGGAGAATATCCACAGGCACATTGAAGAAGGAAAAACTCCCGTACAGTCCGCATTAATTGGCGCCAGAGAAATTGTTTGGCCGGTAATTGGCATGACGGTAACACTGGCTGCAGTTTATGCACCTATTGGATTGATGGGCGGTGTGACAGGTGCCCTATTTAAAGAGTTTGCGTTTACTTTGGCATGTTCGGTTATTGTGTCGGGCGTGGTAGCACTAACGCTATCCCCCATGATGAGTAGCTACATGCTGGATGCAAAAATGTCAGAAGGAAAGCTAGCAAAAATCATCGACCGTGCTATGACAGGATTAGCCAATAAATATGGTCGTTTATTAAATACCATTTTGCACGCAAAAGCCGCTGTCATTTTGGTTTGTATCGCCGTACTTGCGGGCATAGGTGTGTTATTTTCTGGAGTGAATAACGAGCTTGCACCAGGGGAAGACCAAGGCTATGTATTCGTGCAAACAAAATCTCCCCAATATGCCAGTTTAGAGTACAGCGAACAGGCGGCATTGGACGTTGAATCTGTATTTAGACAACTTCCAGATTATCAAGCGAGTTTCTTTGCAAACGGCTTTGGTGGTCAGAATAACGGTTTTGGTGGAGTGGTCTTATCTCCATGGAATGAGCGGGAAATGAGTACAAATCAGGTTGAAGGTTTTCTAAATGGTCAATCAAGTAAAATTACCGGTGCCTTTGCTACCGCATTTCAACCAGCTCCTTTGCCCGCAGGCAGTGGCGGTTTACCGGTACAGATGATAGTGCGGGCACCTATGGAGTTCTCTGAACTTTATAACACTATGGAGCAAATAAAAGGTGCAGCTTGGGGCAGTGGATTATTCGCCTTTGTGGATAGCGATCTAGCCTTTGATAGCCCTCAGGCACAAATGAGTATTGATGCCACCAAAGCTGGTGAATTGGGTATTAGTATGAATGAGATAGCCCAAACCTTGGCAGTGTTAGTAGGTGAAAACTACATTAATCGTTTTAACTGGTTTGATCGTTCTTATGATGTGATTACCCAAGTCACCCAAGATCAGCGTAGAACCCCAAAAGACCTAACTGGCTATTATGTTCGCTCACAATCTGGTGAATTAATTCCTTTATCGACTGTGGTTGACGTAAAAGTGCAACCTCAGGCGAATCAACTTCCACAGTTTAATCAGATGAATGCGGTGACTTTATCTGGTGTTTTATTGCCCGGCGTTACTATGGGGCAAGCTGTGGAGTTCTTACAATCACAACCTCTCCCTCCAGGTGCTCAAATTGATTGGATGTCAGATAGTCGTCAATTTGTACAAGAAGGTAATAGATTAATTGTTTCCTTTGGATTTGCACTAGTGGTCATATTCTTAGTATTGGCTGCCCAGTACGAAAGCTTTAGAGATCCCTTGGTGATTTTAGTTACGGTTCCCTTGGCAGTGTGTGGGGCTCTAGTGCCCTTGTGGTTAGGCTATGCCACCATGAATATCTACACCCAAATAGGTTTGGTTACCTTAATAGGTTTGATATCAAAGCACGGGATTTTGATGGTGTCATTTGCCAATGATATTCAACATCAAGACGAAGTAGGACCTGCGCAAGCTATATTAAAAGCCGCCATGATCCGTATGCGCCCCATTCTGATGACAACTGCGGCTATGGTTTCTGGCCTAATTCCATTAATGTTTGCCTCTGGAGCTGGCGCTGCCAGTCGCTATTCAATCGGAGTAGTGGTGGTCACTGGCTTGTTGGTAGGCACCTTTTTTACTCTATTTGTGCTTCCAACGATTTATACCTTGTTGGCGAAAGATCATCGTAAAGCAGCCATTTCTGATAGAGAGCGTGAATTTGCAGGTGAGGAGTTAGATCATGCGTAATATTGTTTCATTAAAATCAGCGAGCCAAGCGGTGATAGCAGGGTTGGTTTGCGCTAGCCTTACTGCTTGTTCATTAGCGCCAGAGTATCAAACGCCGGCAGCGCCAATATCGCAGCATTGGTTTTCAGATGGAGAAGACATTAGCCAACCAGAATCGTCAGCGAAAATAGGTTGGAAGTCGTTTGTCACAGATGAAAATCTCGTTCAACTAATAGAGCTGACGTTGCAAAATAATCATGATCTTCGACAAGTAATTCTTAATGTAGAAGCTGCTCGAGCACAATATGGTATCCAAGATGCTCAGCGTTTGCCTAATGTCAATTTAGAAGGCCAAGCTTCTAGACAGGCAACGCCAGATGACTTTTTAGCCCCCGGCATGCCGAATGTGCAAAATCGCTTTCAAGTGGGCGTTGGTTTGGCGTCCTATGAATTAGATTTGTTTCAACGAGTCAGCAATCTAAGCCAGGCAGCATTGCACGAATATTTGGCTACAGCTGAGGTCGCACAAAGTTTAAAAACTAGCTTAATCGCCGAAGTGATTCAAAGTTATCTCGCTTACAATGGCGCTCAACAACGTTATTTATTAGCTAAGCAAGTAAAAGAATCTCGTGCAACTTCAGAGCAAAAAATCCGTCAACGATTGGAATTAGGTGCGGCCTCAAAACTTGAGTTACAACAAGCTATTGAACTAAGGCTAAATGCCGCCCTTAGCTTTGAACGAATCAGCAGAGAAAAGCAACTTGCGTATAACGCGCTTCGATTGTTAGTCGGCGTAAGTGACATAGATCCATTTTTGTCAGATAAACCCCAGTATGAAAATGTGATTGTACAAGAGTTAACCCCAGGTGCGCCTTCGGATCTACTGCAAAACAGACCTGATATTCGCGCCGCTGAACATCGTTTGATCGGTAGGAATGCCAATATAGGCGCAGCCAGAGCGGCATTCTTTCCAAGTATTTCATTAACTGGGTTTGTCGGCACTTCAAGCACTGAAATATCCGACCTATTTTCATCCAGTCAGAAAACCTGGTCCTTTGCACCACAAATTCGCCTACCTATTTTTGACGGAGGAAGAAACCAAGCTAATTTGGATTTGGCAAATATTCGTAAAGACATCAGTATTGTTGAGTATGAACAAAATATTCAAACTGCCTTTCGAGAAGTGGCTGATGCCTTGGTGTCAATTGACTCCTTAAAACGAGAAGAGTCTGTACAGCGGGAGTTGTCTTTATCTAGTGCTGACAGGCTTATTTTATCTTATGCCAGATATCAAAGAGGAGCGGACGATTATCTAAATTATTTGGATACGCAACGGGAAAGCTTCGCTAACCACATGGCGTTGATTCAGGTAAAAACACAGCGACAAATCGCCTTAGTTTCCTTGTATCGTGCTTTGGGAGGAGGATGGATGGCGCAAGATTCTTAGGAGTATCGCTAATACAAGAGGTTGCAATAATATATGAGCAATAGGAAGTACTGGCGATTTTAGGCGAAAGTTGAGATTATTCCGGCGGACAGTTATCAACAGACCAAGAATCAGACGTTCAATGGACAATCAATCACAATATTATTGGCATTCCTACAAAGAGTGTTATGCGGGTTTTCTAAGCGGCGCTACATTCTTGCTTGTGACTTTTAATAAAATGCTAGCAGGTGATGTAATGGCATCTATAGGCTCAATAATTGGTCTATTACTTTTATTAATCTCTGTTGGCATTTTAGCTCGTAAGGGCGTTTGGGTAAAAATTGATGAATCCGGTGTTTCATATGTGAATCTGTGGGGCAAAAAATCATTTAAATGGGAAGAAATATCTTTCGCTTATTACCGCTCTTTTTATTTTCAAAAGAATGCGTATATAAAAACCGTTGATGGTAAGTCGAGAACTATACCTATTGACAGCAGGCGAGCAAAAGAAATTTCGGACGTCATTAATAACAGACTCGATCTGTTGAGAGCCGAAAACTAGTGTACTGAACGGCTCAAGTGTATGTAAGTAACGAAGAATCGTTATTGAGCTAGCTACGAAGAATCGTCATCGTGGCGCAGGCCACGACCCCCTTGGAACATAGTGAAATTAATTAAAACCAACACAAAAACAAGCAAGTAGATGGATTTAGCAAAAAGTACAACTTGCAAAAGCTCGTGTACTTTGAACAGTTTGTCCTTAAGGAAGATGCAATATTGAGAGAAAAGCGCTTAAAAAACTTGCATAGAGAATGGAAAGATAAATTGATCAATACAAAAAAAACAGATTGGAATGATTTGATTGTGAATTAACAAACTGCATTAAGTTCCAAGGAGGTCGTGGCCTGCGCCACGATGACGACTCTTCGTAGTCAAGGGAGCTACTAATTTGAAAATGCTGGCAATTCGAAAATAAAGGTAGCACCCTTATCAAGGATACCGTCAGCGCGAATAAATCCTTTGTGATTTTTGATAATTTTGGCGCAAATAGCGAGGCCTATACCGGAGCCACTATAATCTGATCTTCCATGAAGACGCTGAAAAATCTCAAATATCTTAGTTTTGTAAATGTTATCAAAGCCGATACCGTTATCAGTAATAATAATTCGCCAATATTCTTTTGATTCGCCATTAACATCGATTTTGGTTTTGTTTGCTTTAATATCAATTACGGGATCGAGGGATTGTTTTGAATATTTCAATGCGTTTGAAATAATGTTTTGAAACAATTGCACCATTTGAGATTCGTTTGCTTTAATGGTGGGTAGCGTTTCACAATTAATAGTTGCTTTCTTCTCTTTAATACTAATAGACAACAGATCAGTTACAACATCAAATACTGTATTAAGATCAACCTCCTGAACAATATCATTCCCCCTTGTAGCCCTAGAGAATTTAAGTAGATCGTCTACTAATAAGGACATTCTTTGGGCTGATTGACACATTTTACTGACGAAAGCTTGTCCAGTTTGGTCTAACTTTTCTGAGTAGTTATTGGCTAATCGATCACCGAATGCGGTAATTTTTCTTAGAGGTTCTTTTAAATCGTGAGACGCAATATAGGCAAATTGTTCTAACTCTCGATTAGCCTCTTCAAGTTCATTCTGTTTGGTAATTAACAATTGTTCTTGAAGCTTCATATCTGAAACATCTAAAAATGTGACTACAATTCCATCTTGGTTTTTAACTGCGTTGATTGAAAACCAGCGATCAAGGTTATCTAAATTGTAGTGTAATACAGTGATAAAGGGATGTCCGGATTCAACAACGTTTACATAGTTATCAAATAAGCCAGAATCTTTATTGCCAGGAAATACCGTTAGCATAGTGTTATTTTGCAAAGTGGCTATGTCTTTTCCGGTGATCACGGCAGCTTTGGTGTTCACTTTCTTAAAAACAAAATCTATTATCTTGTTGTTTTTATCCCGTACGCATGTAAACGCAATAATGCCGTGGGCAGAACTTTCAAAAATACTATTTAATAGTTCGGATAACACCTTATTCGTTAGGTTTTCATTGGATAGTTTTCTATTGGTTTCTTCTTTCTCACTGATGTCTCTATTTTTTACTGCCAAAGCATGTTCACTTTGTACATTTACACGACGATGCCGCAAAAATAGCAGAGTTGAAAGCGAAATTAGAATAACAAATATTAAGCCGATAACTGTCAGCAGGTAGGTTGGAATTGCAACAACATCCGTATTATCAAACATGTGTAATGTTTATATCCAAAAGGCTTGTGAACTTTTATAAAATACTCACAAAATAGTTAAATGAATCGCTATATTCCACAGAAATAGCGGGATGTTATACCATTATTACAATCTTACATTGTTAGTACGAATATTTTAAATAAACTGGTTTAATAAAATCTAATTTATACCAAAGAAAGATTTTTATGAAAGAGTTCATAAAAAAAATATTTGGTAGTAACTAGCATCCTAAATTCCTAATTGTATAAGTATAAATAATGTAAGTGAAAAATTAAATTTTTGTGTACAAAAAATAATCACTTGCAAAAGCGAATTGCCGTGGTAATTTAAAAAATACTATCGAGAAGTTATTAGAGTAATACTCAAAACGAATGAAGGAAATTTAGACGCCCGTCCTATTTTCCACTATATAAATTGCTCTCCCATGAGGTTTATTAGAATCTCAATATAAAAAATATTAAAAACATTAACTTTATGATAGGTGTGCATGAAAAAGCTTACGCGTCGTCAATTTCTACAAAAAGCAGCCATCGCTGGTGGTAGCTTAGCTGTGTACAATTCGTGCTTAGCTTTGGATTTACTCGATACCCATGTAAGACCCAAGCATTTTCAGCTTAGTCCTTCAAATAAACAATCAAAAATAGTGATCCTCGGTGGCGGTGTTGCTGGATTAGCAACTGCGTATGAATTAGAGAGAGCTGGCTATGAGTGTATTATACTTGAAGCTTCGCATAGAGTCGGAGGAAGAAATCTTACATTGCGCCATGGTGATCTTATTGATGAACTTGGGCGCCCCAACTATTGCCAGTTTGAAGACAAACCTAACCTTTATTTCAACGCCGGTCCTGCTCGTATTCCAGGTCACCACCAAAGAACACTTTATTACTGCAAAGAACTTAAAATACCCTTGCAGGTAAAAGCCAATCAAAACCGGCTTGCCTACTTCCACGAAGATGCTAGTTTCAACGGTCAGCCCAAACGTCAAGTGGAATATATAACAGATGCTCGTGGATTTCTCGCAGAGCTGGTGTTCAAAGCCATTAATAAGAATGTATTTGAAGCTGAACTTACCAAAGAAGATATCGAAAAGCTGCGTCATTTTGCAGGCTTTTATGGTGATTTATCCAAAGATGGAGCATATAAAGGATCGCATCGTGCGGGCTCGCAAAGCGACAGAATGCTCACCCATGGTGATCATAATATTCCTCAAAAACTTGAGGCGTTTTTAAACAGTAATTTTTGGCAAGATGCCATGAACCATACTGAGTTCTACGACTGGATTGAACCTCTTATGGAACCAAAAGGAGGCATGGACCAAATAGTAAAAGGCTTTGCCAATGCGATAAAAAGCCCAATCCTAACCAAAGCCCAAGTGCAAAAAATCCAACTCACAAATAATGGAGTCGTAGTTCATTATCAGCACAAAGGGCATATTCACAAAATAAATGCGGATTACTGCTTCAATAACATCCCAGCGCCTATCTTGGCAGGCATCGATAATAATTTCAGTGAACACTATATGCAGGCGTTGGCCGCGATTAAGCGCAAAGATTTGTTTAAAATCGGTTTTCAAATGCGCGAACGTTTCTGGGAAAAAGAGGGTATTTATGGCGGCATAAGTTATACCTCACAGAAAAACGCGCAAATATGGTATCCCTCCCACGACATAAATTCTGAAAAAGGCGTAGTACTCGGTGCCTATGTTTGGAATCCTCAAGACTGTGAATTCTTTGCTAATTTGAGCCTAAAAGAACGCTTAGCCTATGCCGCTAATTGCGGTGACAAAGTACACAAAGAATATTCGTCGCATATAGAACAAGGGGTCAGTATTGCGTGGAGTCGGATGAATCATTTAATGGGCTGTGGTAATGCATTTGAAGAGCATGATTATGAAAAATACTTCCACACAGTTCAAACCCCTGAAGGCAACCATGTAATGATAGGTGATCAAATTAGTTATCATCCTGGCTGGCAGGAGGGCGCGTTCGCTTCGGTAGAAGTGGCATTGATGTCATTTGATAAAAAAATGCAGGTGGGAGGTTAAGACTAAAAATTATGAAAAATAAATGTCTGAATATACTCTTTTATTTAATTTTGAGCGCTGTTTTTACCATGAAAGCTAATGCAGAAAGCAAAACTGAAATACAACCCATTCCAGAGCAATTGCAGTACTGCACTGTTTGTCATGGCTCCCAGTTTAAAGGTGATTTTGCTACTCAAGCACCTAATCTAACAGGCTTGCCCGCTTGGTACTTAGCTAAACAATTAAATGCCTTTATGAACAAAGAGCGTGGAGTACATGCAGAGGATGTTTCAGGACACGAAATGCGAGCAGCGGCTGAAGCATTGACGCCAGAACTCATACAACTGGCAGTTTCAACAATCACTAAATTACCGAACACGACGAAAAAGCCCCTCTCAGATTGGCAACAGATGGTATTTAAACAGGAAGAGCCGATTGAAATCTCTCTTCAAAATGGTAAAAAACTATTTACGACCTGTGCAAGTTGTCACGGAGAAAACGCACAAGGTAATCAAAGTTTAAATGCACCGCCCTTGGTTGGTCGCAATAATTGGTATATTGCCAAGCAGTTAAATAACTTTAAGCACGGCATTCGCGGGGATAATCAAAGTGATATTGCAGGTCAGCAAATGCGAGCTGCCGCCAATGTCTTAACAACAAAACAGGACATTGTTGACGTTGTAAGCTACATTGAACAATTAAAATAATACCTATCCAAAATGAGAGAGATATGATGAAAAAAGTTATACTTATGAGTTTTGCAATTTTAGGTCTAGTAGGTTCTGCTAACGCAGATGTTACCCGTCATCCGCTTCCTAACAATAGTACATTTCCTATTGCCCGAGCTGTAGAAGTACCGGCTGGTACTGATTTAATTTATCACAGTGGACAAGTCCCATCGCCTAGCAACCCTGATGCTGAGCCGGGTAGTCTGGAATACTACGGGGACACTTATACACAATCTATTAGCGTTTTCAAAAAGTTTGAGGCTTCGTTCAAAGATTTGGGCGTAGATTTTGGTGATGCCGTTAAGTTAACCGTATTTTTGGTTGGCGATCCTTCTAAGGGAGGCAAGATGGATTTTAGTGGCTTTATGAAAGCCTATACTGAATATTTTGGGACTGAAGAGCAACCTAATTTACCAGCCAGATCAGCTATACAAATTGCAGGTTTAGCCGGTGGTCCTGGTATGCTTGTAGAAATAGAGATGGTGTTAGCAAAACCAAAACAGTAACAATATCCAAAAGTGGCTGTGCATAGATAAACTGTGAATCAGGAATCTAGAAGCTCGCTGATATAGCGAGCTTTCTGTATGCGGATTTCAGGACAATAGCGGGTTAAAATAGAGCAAAAGCTTAATTAACCGATACTCCTTGCGCCAAACTGGTGCGCAATTACCGGGTTTTGGACTCCCAGCCCTTTAAATTCATATGGTGCATTTATTGCTTCAAAAGCTATTAAAACAAGGTAAAAATAAAGGTCTAGTTTGCAAGAAATCATCTATTATGGCGAACGATTTTTAGAAGAAATGCCGGCTTGGGTAGTCGGCATGAGTTCGTTTTTACTTTTCTTCGTACTGCTATGGCTGACTAAATTCCTAGTCATAGTTAACCTGAGACGGTTATTTAAGAAAACCGAGTTTTCTCTTGGTCATCTAGCCATTGATTCCAGTAAGCGAGCACTTAGCTTAGTTTCAATTGCCATATCCATCATTTTAACAAGATTGCTTCTAAAACAAGTAAAAGAAATCCCAGAGCATGCTGACAAAATATTGTTAATGACCACTCAGGTGTTTGTGGTACTTGCTGTAATTGTCTTCGTCGAACGTTTAACGTCACTTAGTTTAACTCGGATGGAAGCTAATTCGCCCGTGCTGAAAACATCAGGCTCGCTACTTAAGGGGTCAATCCGCATTGTTATTTTGTGTATTGGTGTACTGATCATCTTGGGAACTCTGGGCGTCAGTATCACCCCCGTATTGGCTTCTCTAGGTATCGGCTCTTTAGCCGTTGCGCTTGCATTACAGCCAACACTTGAAAACTTTTTCTCGGGCATTCAGATAATAGCTGATAAACCTTTTAGAGTAGGTGATTACATAGAATTGGATTCTGGAGAGCAAGGATTTGTAGAGAAAATTGGTTGGCGCTCTACCTGGATAAAAATGTTACCCAATAACGTTGTCATAATGCCCAATAGCACATTGGCAAAGTCAAAGGTGATTAATTACTACTATCCAGAAAAACAATTATCTGTGCCGGTTGAAGTGGGTGTCCATTATGATTCAGATTTAGAGCATGTTGAGAAAGTAACGTTAGAAGTTGCCAGAGAAATTCTTAAAAGCCACAAATGGGGGATTTCCGATTACGAAACTTTTGTGGTCTTTCATACCTTTGATAATTCAAGCATCAACTTCACGGTAATGCTAAGAGCAGAAGAATACTTTAATCGCTTCTTTATTAAGTCTGAATTTATGAAAGCTTTGCATCGTAGATTCAATCAAGAAGGCATAGTCATACCATTCCCAATTACTGCGTTAAACGTAACTCAAGAACAAGTAAAAACCTTCTGGCAACAAGAAGACGCAGAATAATTCGCAGGTAGGTTATAGAAAAATGAAAGAATGCGCCTTAGGTTTCTAAGGCGCTAATAAACTTATTGGTCTACTTCACCGCAGAAGCGATAACCTTCACCATGAATAGTCACGATCAACTCTTCTTCATTTGGCTCAGATTCAAAATGTTTACGGATACGACGAATAGTTACGTCTACAGTACGGTCATTAGGACGCAATTCACGACCTGTCATTTCCATTATTAACTGTTCGCGAGTTAGAATCTTACCTGGATTGCTTAAGAACAGGTGAAGAGCTCTAAATTCACTTCGTGGAAGTCTAAATTCATTACCGTTAGGAGAAATTAAGCTTCGGCTATCTCCGTCAAGCGTCCAGCCATTAAAACTAACTTTGCTTGGTAAATCATCATCTTCGCCAGCACTGCTGGTACGCGATAAGAGATTACGAGCACGAATTGTCAATTCTCTTGGATTAAAAGGTTTGGTTAGATAGTCATCAGCACCAATTTCTAGGCCCAAAATGCGATCAACGTCGTTATCACGGCCAGTAAGAAAGATAAGACCTACATTCTTACGGTTTCGCACTTCACGGGCTAAGATTAATCCGTTTTTACCTGGCAAGTTGATGTCCATGATAACAAGATCAATGGCATTAGCTTCAAATGAATGATGCATTTCTTCGCCATTTTCAGCTTCAAAAACATTATAGCCTTCCGCTTCAAATAGGCTCTTCAGTGTTGTGCGTGTGACAACTTCGTCTTCAACTATTAGTATGTTGGGAGTTTGCATGTCTTTTGTTTTCTTCTTCGTTTACACGAGCGTTAACTCGTAGGGTTTACCCAATTTATCAATAACTGTCGATTTGTAAATAGCGCGTTTGCAAAATTACAACAATTTCAGCATCAACTAGAGCCAATACTGCCTTACTCAAGTATTTCAAAAAAAACTGCGAATGAAAAGTAACATTTTTGTTAAGAGTACTGAGTTTCGTAGTAAAGCAACAAAAATAATAGCACCATTCTTAGAATTACACAAAAATTGTAATAAAATTACAGAAATTTTGAAAATCAGCTCCAGAATAAGACTAAAGCATTAGATAAAAATGTTGCATTAGGGTAAATAAAGTCTGTGCGAGCAATTCTCTAACTTCTGTAAACTTGAATATAGTTTTGCGCAGCAGTTTCCCAAGTAAATTTAATCTTCATAATAGCCCGTTGCAACTCCTGCATTTTAGAAGGCTCTTGCACATAAAATAAAATAGCTCGTCTAATACAGTTGGCCAATGCTAAGCCCGATGGTTCCTCGAATACGAAGCCATTACCTTTAGAATGTTTAATATCAATGATGGTATCAGCAAGGCCGCCTACGTTTCTGACAATTGGTAAGGTCCCGTAAGCTAAAGAATACATTTGATTCAGACCGCAAGGTTCAAATTCGCTTGGCATTAGGAAAAAATCACTGCCAGCTTCAATTAAATGTGCAAGCTCTGGCAAAAAGTCCTCAACAAAGGCCATTTTATTTGAATGGTTTTCAGCGATGCGTCTTAGCTCACTTACAATTCGACTTTCACCTGTCCCCATAATAACTATTTGAATGTTGTGGCTAAGCAAGTCATCTAGAATTGGCAACAGATAATCAAAGCCTTTTTGCCTTGTGGCTCGACAAACCATGCCAAAAATTGGCGCTGTTGTTGATACTGGTAGCTTTGTTTGTACTTGTAGCGCTTGTTTACACTTTTCTTTTCCAGTGATGTCGGAGCTTTTGTAATGTTCCGGTAATAGAGGATCGTTAGCTGGATTCCATTGAGAATAATCACAACCGTTTAATACCCCAACAACTTTATCGCCAGCACGATTAATCACATCGTGCACCCCATGGCTGCCAAGTTCGGTTGATAATTCTCTGGCATATGTAGGGCTGACCGGGCAAATTTTATCGGAATATTGAATACCTGTTTTAAGCATATTCAAGTAACCATTTTGATTAAATACTTTACCTGCGTCTATGTTGTCTAAAACGCCAATCTGGTCAATTCCTTCGATTCCCTGAAATGCAGCATTATGAATACTTAAAACACATTTACTGTTGGCAAACCATTCATAATCGCCAATAAGATCGTGACGCTGAAGATAATTGCTATTCACAAAATAAGGCGCCATAGCAGTATGCCAGTCATTGGCATGCACTATGTCTGGTTGAAAACCCAGTTCGTGGCTAGCGCAAATTGCGCATAGGGTAAATAAACTAAACTTTTGCGCATTATTAGTTAGGGTAGTATCTGTGTAAGGGGAAGCACCTTTGGAAAAATATTCATGATCGATTAAATAAACTTGTACGCCGTCTAGATTCAGTTGTTTAACGCGGTAGGCGTAGCTTTTATTGTTCAAGTGAACCACTTGTGGAGAGAGTGCCTCTGATAAATCAGCATTTTGTGCCACTTGTTGATAATACGGCATAAAAATACAAATTTCGTGACCTAGTTTATGAAGCGCTAAGGGTAAGGCTTTACCAACATCCGCTAGCCCGCCGGTTTTAATGATGTCTTCAACTTCAGAAATTAGAAACAGTATTTTCATAATGTTAGGATTTTACTCCCCGATAAACGGTATATTTATTAGTTTTTTCAAGTACTTCAAATCGTCCAAAATTGTCTTCCAAGAGATCTGGGTAAGGCAAAAATCGATTCGCAACTATGCTCAATGATGCATTACTTTTTAAATGTTTGTAAGCATCTTTTATAAATTTTTCTGTAATAGCATAGTCATTCTTAATACCCGAATGAAAAGGCGGATTGCTTAGGATGTAATTGAAAGTACCGGTGATTTCTTGCATACCATCGCTAGCAATTACTTTTCCATTTAAATGATTAACATCTAGGGTTTTTTCGCAACAATAAAGGGCTAGAGCAGATAATTCACTAAAGGTAATCTCTAAAGCGGGATTTACTTTCTGAAAGTAACAACCAATAACGCCAGTGCCACAAGCGAAGTCATACAGGTTTCCTTTCATCATTCTAATGGCTTTATGATCGCTATATTGGGATAGTAAGAGGGCAGTTCCCTCATCTAACTTTTTATGTCCAAAAACCCCTGGAAGACTGCAAATCTGTAAGCTAACCTCATTTATATCGATGCTATTAATTTGTAGGTAATTATCGATAGAGAAGTCTTTCATCGACTTGGGGAGAAACCCACTGAATAAACTACAATGTTTGGCGGCGTCTATTTTATGTACTTGATCCAAATGCTTTTGTAAGAGTTTAGCTGCACTTTTGGCCCCACTCTTATTCTCGCCAACTAAAATTATGCGTCCTTCGGGTTTTACGACATTGTTAAGGTTGTGAATTAACATATCTAAAACTTGCTTGGCTTTAGGCATGTACACAATAGCGCCATCTAGCTTTGGAGTGTCGTCTGGTAAACTAAAGCTAGCGCCAAATTGTTGATCAAGCTGTTTGGGACTTGCTTGGAAAACATCATAAAAATGGTGAAAGCCGAATTTTACTTGAGGTAGTTCGGCGAAAATAAAGGTATCTTCGGGATTCACAATGCCCCAGATACCTTGTTCAAAAATCTCGCTGTTACGAATTAAAACTTGAGAGCTAGGACTAAGCACTATTTTTTCCGCCTAAAAATAATATCCCAAACACCATGGCCTAAACGATGACCACGGGCTTCAAATTTGGTTAATGGGCGGTAATCTGGGCGTTCAACAAAATCACTGCCAATGGCGGTATTTTCAAAATCAGTACTTTGCTGCATAACCTCGATCATATGCTCAGCATAGGGTTCCCAATCAGTCGCCATATGTAATTCGCCGCCGAGTTTTAGCTTTTTGCGCACGTTTTCTACAAATTCAGACTGTACGATACGTCGCTTGTGATGACGTTTTTTATGCCATGGATCAGGAAAAAACAGTTGCAAACGCTGTAAGCTTTCATCGGGAATACATTTGGCTAAGACTTCAATTGCGTCATGTTCAAACACTTTTAAATTGGTAAGACCTTTTTCAGCCGCTTCGGCTAAACAAGAACCAACGCCGGGTCTATGCACTTCGATGCCAATAAAGTTCATGTCTTTGGCATTTTCAGCCATTTCCACTAAAGAAGTGCCCATGCCGAAGCCAATTTCCAACACAGTAGGTGCTTCCCGCTCAAAGACTTGCGTAAAATCAAGCATACCCATATCGACACTCAGCCCCATAGTTGGCCAGTGATCTTCTAGTGCTTTAGCTTGGGCTTTGGTAAGACGACCTTCGCGTTTTACAAAGCTTTTTACTTTGGCTACATAAACACCCGCAGCGCGAGCTTCTTCTTCTGATTGAAATCTACCCATGAAATATCAAATTATTTAATCTTGTTAGCATTTTGCGAGGTATTATAATGCATTCCCATTCGGTTACTAAAAAATCTTCGTATTATTTGTGTCTTCTTCGTCTTTTGATTTTTCTGATGCTGTACTTACATGGTTTGATTCTCATGGTCGTAAGCATCTGCCATGGCAACAAAATAAATCCAGATATTCGGTTTGGATATCTGAGATAATGTTGCAACAAACCCAGGTTAAAACCGTAATTCCGTATTTTACGCGGTTTATGCAGTGCTATCCCAGTGTTTCTGATTTAGCCAATGCGCCTGTGGATGACGTATTGCATTTATGGACAGGCCTTGGCTATTACGCACGGGCTAGAAATTTACATAAAGCAGCGCAAACAATACGAGATAAACATAAAGGCGAATTCCCCGCTGATTTTGAACAAGTCTTAGCATTACCTGGCATCGGCAGATCAACAGCGGCGGCTATTTTGTCACTAGCTGACAATAAGCCCTATGTGATCATGGACGGTAATGTAAAACGCGTCCTATCTAGATTCTATGCGGTAGAAGGTTGGCCCGGTAAACCCAAGGTTGAAACTAGTCTTTGGGAATTGGCGGAACAAAATAAGCCAGTGAAAAGGTTTGATGCCTATACTCAAGCCATGATGGATTTAGGTGCAACTGTATGTACCCACTCCAAACCAGCATGCGAAAGTTGTCCAATTAACAGTCATTGTTTAGCCTTTGCCCAAGGACGACAAACGGAATTTCCCCATAAAAAACCGAAAAAAACACTTCCTGAGAAGCAAACTTATATGCTTATTCCATTTCATCAAGGCAGTGTTTATATGGAAAAACGACCTTCAACCGGTATTTGGGGAGGACTATTTGGTTTTGTGGAAGCTCAAAGCGATAACCTTGACGATAAAATACAGCAGATGCTGCAAGGGCAATCTGCTACAATCACTCATCTAAACGAATTTCGACATACCTTTAGCCATTTTCATTTAGATATAACGCCTGTATTGCTTGAAATGCCAATGAGCAATATCCATATCAATGAACAGGGCAAAGCATGGTTTTCCATTGATACTGTGCCAGAAGTGGGTGTTGCAGCGCCTACAGTGAAGATATTCAAACAATTAAAAACCCTTTATTGAGGAATAAATATTATGGGCCGCACGGTTTATTGTGAGCATTTTAAAAAAGACGCTGATGGATTGGATTTTCAACTCTATCCAGGAGAGATTGGCAAACGCATTTTTGACAACATCTCTAAAGAAGCTTTCGCGTTGTGGCAACAAAAGCAAACCATGTTAATTAACGAGAAGAAGTTAAACATGATGGAGCCTACAGATCGGAAGTTTTTAGAAGAGCAAATGGTGGCATTTTTATTCGAAGGCAAAGAACCCACCATCGAAGGCTACGTCCCCCCCACAAAAAAATAATGGAGCCGTAGTTCATTATCTTTGCCTAAAATTTACGCAAACTACAAAAAATCTTCGAGAATTAGCAAAAATCTATTGACTTGGGACGCGTAAATCCGTTTAATACGCGTCCACAAAGAAACAGCCAAGTAGCTTGTTTTATGTGCCTCGATAGCTCAGTTGGTAGAGCAGCGGATTGAAAATCCGCGTGTCCCTGGTTCGATCCCGGGTCGAGGCACCATTCTTCTGGAGCCCTTGAGTTATCTCAGGGGCTTTGTTATATATACGTCTAGACAATTCTTAAGTGGTACCAAGTGGTACTTACAGGTGGTACTAGATGCAGTATAAAATGCCTACACCTTGAATTGACTCAAGCAGAACAAATTACCTCTACTTCAAAAAGTTAATACGCCAAAATCAACTGGTAGTGCACTCAATTAAGGATGATTATGTTTGACCAGTCTTTTTCAGAACAAAACTTATTTAAAATATATTCATCAGAAAATAATAAAGGCAATAATCTTGCAGTCAGATTTTTCCCGAATGTAAGCATTGAATATAAATATATCAACCGTGTCAGAAAGCTTCTACGACGAACTTATTCTAGAAAACGTTTCTATTCAAGAAACTTCTTTGAGAATAGGGTCTTGTTTTTATATCGATTGTTACGACATTTTAAAGAGCGTAAAAGAAGTGCTGTTAGACAATATCTAAAGATAATTTCTAACAATATCTCCAACAGAAGCTTCAACTTTGTTATTTCAAAATCACCTAATAATGTGAATGGAAAAGATATCTATGTCACCGGCTCGTCGGCTGATTCGTTCTTTTCCGAAAAGCAAATACAAAGAAATATAAAGTACACTTACGGAGTGAAACAAGCTGATAGGGATCTAATTATTCCGCAACTTCGTTCAGTTCTGGATGATTCCTTTCCCAAGATCATTATTAAGACAGATATTAAGTCATTTTATGAGAGCATTAATAGAGATGTTCTTTTAAAAAAATTAAATGAAAGTCCTATCTTAAGCCTTACAACGAGGAAAATTATTGCTAGGCTCTTCAAGTCATATGAATCAGTATCAGGAGCTACTCAAGGTATTCCTAGAGGGGTAGGCGTAAGTGCTTACTTGTCAGAGCTGTATTTAAAAAGGTTTGATTTAGAGATGGAGAGCCTACCTAACCTCATTTACTATGCTAGATATGTTGACGATATCGTTTTAGTGCTGACTCCCCAAGCTGGGAACGCGGCTCAAGATTTTTTGATTAATATTGAGTCTCAGTTGGAAAAGGAGTGCCTGGAACTTAACAAAGAAGGTGATAAAACTAAAGTTCTTGACTTGAGCAACGGGTGCGCAAATTATTCATTTGATTATTTGGGCTATAGATTTAACTACTCACGCGGAAGAATCAGGCTAGAGCTTTCGAGCAAGAAAATAACTAAATACAAAAAAAGAATCTTAGACGTGATAAATGCATACAAACGGAATGTTCGCAAGCAGCCTATAAAGGCAAGAAGAGAGTTGTTATTGCGTCTAAAATTTTTAACTTACAACACCAAGCTTTCGAATAACAAATGCAATGCAGTTGTAGGGATCTACAATTCAAATCAATGGATAACGAACTCAAATTGTTTAGAAGTATTGGACCGAAAGCTAATAGGACTTTCACATTCTTTGGCTAGTCCAAGCTTGAAAGCGAGAATTTCCAAATACTCATTTAAAAAGGGATTTGATGAACGATTGTTTGCAAATTTTACTGCTGCCGAATTCACTACAATCACAAAGGTATGGTCGTAGTGAAAAAAATACTCCGAATAAAATTAAAAAAAGAAAGAGTGATACTTTCTGACACACTTCCTTATGAAACTCCTATTACTTTTTCAAACCGCTTTTTCTATGATTTTATTGTTAGTAATAGTCTTGGTTGTATAATTGGAAAAGTTACATGGAAAAAGTTGGATGATGCCAATGATGCGGTAATTCATCTACTATTTGGATTAAGCGAAGAGGAAAAAAATGACATTGCAGAAGATGGTGAATTTAGAAGCTTCGAAATAAAAAATGGAACACTGATAACTGTACCGTTCCAGTATGGAATCAGCCACAAAGAGGATAGTTATAGAAAGCTTTCTGTTCCTCACCCTCGAAACCAACTTCAAGTCATAGAATTCTACGACAAATTCAAAGAGCTAATACTGTACTACTCGATTAGATCCAACTTTAGTCTGAGACATCCCTCTAGAATAGCTAACACAAGACTATTCGATGACGAGAGAAAGAGCGCATCTGTAATTCTATCAAATCAATTCGATAAAAGTATCGCTTATAAGAATAAACATATTAAGTCATTTTTTGGATATCAAAAAATACGAAATATCCATGAGTTTTTTGAATCATCAACTTACCATCAGTGTGAAAAACGTTACAACTCAATGGCTCAACTTGATGTTTCGAAATGTTTTGACTCAATTTACACTCACTCAATAGCATGGGCAACGCTAGGCAAAGATGTTGTTAAAGATGAATTAGCCAATGCGGGTATTAAGTCTTTGAATAATAGCTTTGCAAACGAGTTTGATTTATTGATGCAAAAGCAAAACTATAATGAGACGAATGGAATATTAATTGGACCAGAGGTTTCAAGGATATTTGCAGAATTGATTCTTCAAAAAGTTGATTTTAATCTTGAGGAAGCTCTAGGAAAAGCATCAATATATAGAGATTTGCATTATTCTATTTTTAGGTATGTTGATGACTACTTTGTATTCTTCAATGATAAGAAGGTTTACAAGGTCATTGTTGACTCACTTGTGGATTGTCTTTCGAGTTATAAGTTAGGTCTTAACACAGAAAAGGAATTAATATATTCGAAACCAATCATTACTGAGATAACTATTGCAAAGAGAAAAATTTCTGAATTGCTAAATGACAAGATAAAGATTGAAGTTGAAACTGATGATGACCGATTAGATGACCAAGGTAGGGCAATTAAAACTGGGAAGATTTTTATTCATGGAAAAACGCTTATTACCTCATATAAATCTATACTATCTGAAAGTGGAACCGAATATAAAAGTGTCATCAACTATACATTGACGATCGTTGAGTCAAAGTTGAAATCGATATTTAAAAAGTATTCAGAAATAGAAAGTGAATACAAAACTAAGCGAGACCTTTTAGATGCAATTGATGCTTGCATAGAGTTTTGCTTCTTCATATACAATGTTGCTCCAAGAGCTAACACAACAATTAAACTAAGCCGTGTACTTAAACAGATTATTGAGTTCTGCAAGAGTAAACTTGTAGACGTCGATGAGATGCATCACGCATTTAAAAGTATCTCTGATAACGTATCATTTGTGATTCACAAATACGAAACACAAAATTATACACAAGTTGAAACGCTTTACTTGTTGACAGTTATATCCGAACTCGGAAAAGACTATTGGTTAACGGAGCCTACCTTAGTGAAGTATTTTGGTGGTAGGTATGAGACAAAGAGAACAATATCATTTGATGATAGTCTCAACTACTTCTCAATAACAGTTATCCTCTTTTATATGAAGAATAAGAAGAGATATGACAGGGCTAGAAAGGGGATAAAGAGAATCATCAAAACGAAGTTGACCGCACCCGGTATCTCAATACGAAAAGACACCGAGGCGTATCTTCTTTTAATGGATTGCATTAGTTGTCCGTATTTGGAAGATAACTTCAAACGCACGTTACTTAAGCATTTTGGAATAGGGAAAAGAAAACTTCAAACCGAGATTATGGCTTTGAGGGACAATTGGTTTACGAAATGGAAAGATTTCAGCTTTGCTGAGGAGCTTGACTCTAAACAAAGCGACGAAGTATATTAGGTGTACTTCGCATCGGCCCACCGCTAATGACTGTAGGCAGTTACACACACTCGCGAAGCGCAGTGTCAGGTCCTATGAATGGACGGCGTTGTTAAGGCAGTCCGGTGTCGAGCTGCTTCCAACTATTACTAACAAATGAGAGGCTTGCGAAGCAGGCTCCTAAGCGAGACTGTATTCAATTCTGGCAATGATCCATAACAGTCATTGGATAACTAGCCATGTATTGCCCGTTTCAGACTACAAGCTATAGTTCGCTAAATCGTAAATAGGTCACGTTAATAAGCATTAACGTCATCTATAAATCAGTAAAATATGCTAGAGACTGTAACTAATTTTGTGTAACTGCCTATCGTCAATTACTCTAGTATGAGATAAGGATATGTAAATGCAAATGAACAAGAAAGAGCTTGAAGCTTTCGCTAAAGAAGCTGCCAAAGGTATTAAAACCCCTGAAGATTTAAATGAATTTAGCCAAATGTTGAAAAAGGTCACTGTTGAAGCCGCACTCAATGCTGAAATGGATGAACATTTAGGTTACGAGAAACACGCGAAATCACTTGGCAAAAACAGCCGAAATGGCAAATCCAGTAAACGCATCAAAACTGAAGATGGCGAGTTTGAACTGGATACACCGCGAGACAGAGAGGGCTCATTCGAACCTAAGCTCGTGAAAAAACATCAATCCCGATTTACCTCGATGGACGACAAAATCCTATGGCTTTATGCTCAGGGCATGAGCACTCGAGAAATCGTAAACGCCTTTGATGAATGGTATGGTGCTGAGATATCGCCCACACTAATTTCACGCGTCACCAACGCCGTGATGGAAAAAGTGATTGAGTGGCAGTCCAGACCGCTCGACCCGGTTTATCCAATTGTGTACCTCGATTGTATTGTGGTGAAAATTCGACAAGATAAGCGGGTTATCAACAAATCTATCTTCTTAGCCCTTGGCATCAACACCGAAGGTCAAAAAGAGCTGATGGGCATGTGGGTAGCCGAAAACGAAGGTGCCAAGTTCTGGTTGAATGTGCTCACTGTGAATTTGCTTGACCACGTCAGGATTACGAAAACAGATTTAAAGGACTGATTGATAAGTAAGCGGAACTGCAACATACCGAGAGTTTGAGTTCCGCCACCATTTTTACTTGGCTACCTTCAAGTGTCCGCTATTGACTAGTTCCCTAACCGAAAGCGGCAGCTTATGCTGCATGCCACCACCTTTCATACCAAAAGCCGGCGCTGCTTGCCCGTGCCAATTAGGAATAGGCTTAACGACCTTGTAATTCGTGGTTGCCATACGTTCACTGCCGCGCGGCAACGAACGCTGGGTAAAGGGCGTTCCTTTTGGAGAAACGAACCTACCCGAGTCATCACCGATACGGCTGAGTTTTGCGCCGGGCGGAAGCACACCGCGAGTCTTAGTTACAAAACCATCATTCTTCGGCCAACCACCGTAAGATTTTATATTATAAGTGCGCGCTAATGGTTGACTTACTTTAGGCATGACAACTGCAGTTTTGAATGTACTTTTTACTGCTAAAGGCCTCATCGAATTCGCGACGGTTGCAGGCTTCGTTGTCTTTACGACAGCCTTTGCGAGCGCCGTTGCTGCTCCCGCATGGACAGGCGGGGATGCTATGGTTGTCATTGCCATGAGCAATAACGTATAACTGCAACATTTCTTCAGTTTTTGGTGAGAGATATTTATTTTCATAGGAAGTCCTCTAATTCAAAGGTCAATTATGAGTATGGTGAACAAATCACTACACTCATAGGTCTATCGCAATTGAGAACCATCAAATAAAATTTTTTTTTATATTTTTGTTCTAGCGTAGGCAAATTTCTTAACTGTCCAATCTTTGACAACTATTTCATAAGCGAAAGTTATGGAAGGTCCGAATAAGTCCTGCAATCTGCTCCTCAATCATCATCTTAACATTTAGTCCACGCGAACCAAGTTCGCCAACGTAAATAATATGGCCAATTGGCTGTCGTTTTTCTCCCTTATAGCGAGCTTTGATAAAGCCAAACTGGCATTTGATGATGCTCGTGAACAATCCTCATGTCCAATTGACATAGTGTTTTTTAACGCCATAGATGTAGGGCTAATCAGAACTAATTTCGCCGAATTCAAATGTAATACTCTTCAAGCTGGACCACTGCTCTTTAGTAAAGATACGGGTGGCTACAGCATCATTAGACCCTGTGGGCAATAAACATTCCATTACTGCCTGATCGCCGCCGGTTGGTTTCCAGGCAATAGTAATCGGATTTTGACACACGTCATCAACATGGATCCGGAAGCGCACGGTGATATCTCCGGTCATTGGATTAGTTCGATTCTCCAACATCACAGCCACATCACATTGCCGGGTTGGCACACTATTGCGTATAGGCTCATCAGCATTGTCGTCTTTATCGGAACTACTGGCCGCCAAAGCAGCAGGAACGCTGGGATTTATAAGCTTTTTCGGTGGAAACAGCTCAATGACATTGCCAAGTGAAGAAATATCATTTTCTTTGTTTAATCCGTTCACTTCCTTGAGGTGCTCATAGTAGGCTATTGCAGCGTCCATATTCTTTTCAATTAGCTCATAGTCTGAGTCGTTTAAGTCAGAAATATGCTTTATTGATAGAATTCTTCTTGCCTGTGCTAGCGATATAGGTGCAGACCGCCCTTCGCCAAACAGCATGTCTGCAATCCCTAGTGTTTCGTATATTTTTCGTTTCACAGTGTTCATTTTCATTGCACCTATTGCTTGGGTTTCTTGCCGGTAAGAAAGCTAATTAGCCCATCAAGTACTGTACCTGAGTCGTCAACACCTGCGTCTTCAAGTGCCTTCTCAAGATCGGCCAATACTCGTTTTATCATGTAGGGGATGTTTGTTTCCTTTATTTCTCTTTTAGATTCAAACTCCTCTCGAAGCGCCTGAGCGATTTTTTCATGTGAGTACTCTTCAACGTACTTCTGCAAAAACAGAAATTTATCCTCTTTCGACAAAGCCTTATCTAGAGCAGAAAATAAAAATTGAGCCTGGGAGTAAGCCTCAAGTGAACTAAAGTCTCCAGTGGCCGGATTAAAAGTCTCGCATAAATCGTCGTCCACATTTATATTTGATGTTTCGTCGTCTATTGATCCAATTCTGGACTCGCGATAAAAAGCATTAATAATGCGACCATGAATGGTATTAGAGAAACGACTACCATAGTATCCTAGCTCAGGATCGAATTTAGCTTTAATCTCACCGACAAGCTTATCTTGATTGAGTCGTAGCTGGACAAAGTCAGAAACAGCATTCTCGCCGAATTCTTCGTTGTGTTCACGAAGCTGTTTCATAGCCTGACTTCTGAGCACCTTACGCTCTTCTGGCGTAATACCCGGATCAAGCCATAAAATGGATAAAAATTTACGTTCAGCTTGCTTAACGTAAAAGTCAATTTCTTGATCAGTTAAATCTTCTGTTTCTAGATCACCTGCTATGTACTTGACAGTAGAAATTAGAAGAGAAAGTGAATCTTCATAGATGTGCAATGAGTATGATTTGAATAAGGATTCGTAATATTCGCCCGTGTTTACATAGTTCTTTGCCGCCTCGCTTACGAGTCTCTGAGGCCGATAAATTAAATCTATATAAAATGGATTGATCTTTTGTTTTTCGAGTAATTTTCCTGCGATCTCGCGTCGAGCGCCAGCGAACAGGCCATTAGACAAAGTTTCACTTGCTCTTTCAAACCAGGCTCGCCTTTTATCGTATGATGAGCTTAGCAATTCATTTGAAACTTCTGAAAGCAACTCTTCTGATATGGCAGGATCATTAATACTTTCATCCATGTAGACGCCAATATTCCGTTTTTCTACAATCTGGCTACCCAAATACAATTTGTCTTTAAGGTATTGTGCAGTTGACTTAGGCTTTTTCATATTAGTTTCCTTGTTTCTTATACTGCTAGCCTAGTATGAATTACAATATGTAATTTTCTACATATCATATGTATGAACCCTTTAGTTATATTTTTCATTTTCTTAACTTCTCCAAAACAACCAAGTCACAAAACTAATCCACCGATAACTATTTTTTTAAAAAGCGGTTAATTTCTTAAATCTGTCAACTAAATCTTCTGTGCTTGGTGCATAATCTAAGAGGACGCTTGGGTAATTTTCTAATGGGCTATCAATAATCAAAGATTCATCATCGTAGACCTTTTGTGGGCAACCTGCGTAATACTCTGAATTATCAAAATAATTATTCCGGTACTCATATTCTTTTTCTAAACTGGAAATATTCCAAATCTGACTTTGAAATCGGGTGAATATAAAAACAAAATCAAAATCCTTAGAAAAACCAAAACACTTAATTTCATCTTTGTCATAGACCCCGAATTCGCCAACCTTCTTAAAGCTTAATGAATCCCACAGTGCCATTGTCAAATATCCTTCTGCCATGTAGGTCTTCGCCAATAAATAACGTCCATTATCGCTGAAAGCATACTCGCCAGTATTTGTATCTGGGTCAGAATCTAAGTCGCCTAGCTTCTTACTGGATTCAACATCATAAATACTAAGCCTATGATCAATGGTCACGGCAAGCCTATTACCATCAGGACTAAAAGCTACCGCCCAAGTATTACTAGATTGATTTGAAGGAAACATTTCTAGTTTACTAGGCTCAGTGAAACTTGGCAATTGATACAATGATACACCTCTTTTGTCGTCCTTAACTACAGCTTCAGTAAGTTGCCGATTAAAATACACACGGGTCAATGAGGTGAAATCTTGTAGCTTCTGACAGCCATTTTCTACCGTCCACAACGGCATAAATACTGATGTTCTATTATCAAACAAAATCCGATTGCCATCAGAGCTAAATGTTGCATTCTTGTGTGTTTGAGAGAAATTACATATCGTATCTCCTGTCAAGGAGTCTATCATGTAGGTAGAATTTTCATCACTTAGTACAACCCGATTCCCATTAGGGCTAACAGCTAAAATTTCTGTGTAGCGCCCAAATTCATCGCGCTCTGCTAAAACTACTTTTGAATCTTTATCTATAACAAGAAGCTTTTTGCTCACTGCCACAAAAACTAGTTTTTTGCTGCCAAGTCTTGCTAACTCAATTGAGCGAACTGGAAATTCTAGGAAATCAAGCTCTAATTTCTCACTGCTTCCAGGGATTCTCCAAATTTGAATCCCATTCTGTGTGGCTGTAAAAATTTCTTTGCCGTAGTCTTTTACAAAAACGCTCTCACTGCCACCCAAAAAGTCCTGAGAATATCCTATCTTCCCAGAATAAGATCCAGTATATTTGTTCCAGAAACCAATCTGATTTTTCGATACTGAAAGCATATTTCTATATCCATCAACAAATTTATATTTCTGAGCACCTTCTACGTGAACTTTAGTTGGGGAATAAACATTACCATCGCCATTAAAACGCCAAATTTTTACCCCAATATTTGTTTCTGCCATGAGTCTTTCTTCATCTAAACTAATGGATATTCTTTTGGCAATAGCTCCGTATAAATGATAAGTTGAGGTCCGAGCTCCCGTCTTTGTATTGAACACGCCGATAGTATTATCAGATAAGCCTACGACTATCCTTTCTCCATTTGGGCTAAATATTGGAGTAGTCGTTGCTCTCAAGTCGTCACTTGGTGACGCGGTTTTGCCTCCCCTATCGTCAATGCTACCGACCATTAAGTGATCAATTTTACGATTCAAAGTATCCCACAGAACTACATTTCCTCGCTCATCTGAAGTTAGAATTTTTAATCCGTCTGGACTGAAAGTACCAGATGTCATGGGAAAGCGATGACAGCAAATATACCTCTTATTGTCGGAAGGTCTCTTTTCTTTAATAACGATGTGGTAAGAGTTATCAATGCATGACTGAACATTGAAATCCCAACAGCGACGCTTCTCTGGATAAATATAGAAATCCTTAAACCTGTCTACTCTAAACCCATGCTGAAAGTGCAAATCAAACCCTTCATGCCATAGTCCAGTCTCGGAATTGAAAACTACTATATGTTCGCTTCCCGAATGCCCTTTTCCCAAAACTATGAAAATATCTTCATCATCGTGACCAAAATATGAATCTATATACTCTAGTCCCCAGTCATCATTTGCAAAAAAACTTGAGAGCTGATTTGGTTGCTTCTTCCCCACGAGAGATAATGAATGAAAGGACAACCCTGCGTTAAACAAGAAAGCTTTTTCTCCGTTACTACTAAAAGATATTCCGAACAGTTTGTTAGGAAAAGGTCTTATCACGGAGACAATCATATATTCATTGAGGCTTTTCAACAGCGCTAATTTCGCATCATTGACGAATGGACGTCTTTGCATAGTGGGTTTTGAATAGTCAGGCAGGGCCTTCAAAGCCAGCTTCCCTGCAGCCAGAGAGTTGCCTGATTCCATATATTTTTCTGCTCTACTTGCCAAGAGTCGACTTTCATTCTTCAGGCTATAATTTCTTTCAGACTCTGCAATCATCTTTTGCTGATCAGCTGTAATGGTCGAAACAGTTGCGGCCACCAATAGCCCAAACGCAAGAAATAATCCAAGAACCAGATGCCTAATAGTTCTCCGTTTTTTCTTTTTTATCCGAGAGCCAGTCCATGCCTTTATAATTAACCAATTTCGGATGAGCATTTCGTGAGTAAAGCGCACCCGGTTCTGGCTATCCGTTATCAGCCGGTACTCCCGAAAGCGATTGAGCAATGCCTGGTGTTTTGGTGCTTTGATACTGCTGACGTCACACGGTGTTTGGTACGCTGTACCGTTTTCAACATCGATGCCCAGTAGTTTATCGAACAGGGCGTAAAGATCGCGCTCCTCTCCTCTCACCACTACCTCCTTGTAGAGTTCATTTGCCCGGCTCTCTAGCAATTTACCTATCGAACCAATCGCCTCCCGGTAGCGGCCCAAGGTAAAACCCTCATTGAGCAGCTTCGCTTGCTTCAGGTAACGGTAAAACTCATCCAAGGCATACTGTAGGTGGGGTAGCGGGTCCTCCAATTCAGTCAGCACACTGAGAATGTGGGAAGTAAACACCGGCTCCACCACAATACCGTGTGCCCTAGCAGGGGCTTCAATAATCTGTTGATAGCTCTCAACGTGGGTCCGTACCTCCAGCTTCTGCAGCTCAAAGGGAAAGAACGCACCAGCCTCACCGGGTAGGTTTAACAGTACTTTGTAGCCACCAAACTCCGATGTGCGTACGGAGGAGAAGACCCAGACATCGAGCCCATCGTCGCGGTGCAGGCTACTCCAGTGTGAAAGGGCAGATACCACTTGGCTGAAGGCCTGAGCCTGGGCTTTGGAGATGCTACCCATTCCCAGTTCTTCAGCCTGGTCAATGACGATGATCAGGCGTTTACCACTATTTACCTGAGCGATAGAATTGAGGCTGGTGTCGACCGCCTGATCAGGTGACTGAATCCAATTCAGGTCGCTCAGGTCGGTTGGTGCATAGGGTTGCAGTAAGCCCACCAGAAAGCTAAGCGGGTCGCCGCCACAGTCGGCGGGGCGGATGACGATCGGTTCCAGCCCACTAACCCAATGCGGGAGTAATCCGGCTTCGACGAAGGAGGATTTGCCGTTACCGCTATGACCAAAAATGATGGCGTGCTGGTTGGTGCCCGTGGCGGTATACACCTTCAGATCCTGCAGGGCCCTTGCTATCTTGTCTTCCCGACCGAAGAACAGCGGGCTGTTTTTAAGGGTGAACTTGTTCAGGCCCCGGTAGGGCGAGGTATCTGCTGAGGGCGCCGGCAGTGCATCAGGCACAATGGCTTCCACCGCGTCGGCCAATGTCGTTACGGCGACAAAGCGAGTGGCTAGAGGCAGCTGTTTAAATTCGCCAATGAGGTCGTCTGGGATGCTTTCCCTGCCACACGCCGGGTAGAAGCAGATCAGCTCGTCGATCGCCATCCGGCCATCGGCTTGCTGCATCCAGTCCAATAAGCCGCGAAACTTGGCAACAACACCCTGAACCGGCTGCACCTGCCCTGAGGGGTCGATGGCACCGGTGGCGGCAATAAGGGTATGGCTGAAACGTTGCTGTATCGCGGGGAACCTCGGTGGCGCCCCGACCACATGAAACCCGGCAAGGTGTTCCAGCTGATACAGGGCATAGGTTAGCCCGGCACTGGAACCTTTGATAGGCGCCGGAAGATCCGCGGGTAGATAGAAGTCCGCCTCATATACCCACCGGGTTAAATCCATGAGCACCGGGTAGGTATTCAGGATGGCATGCGCAGCGGTCGTGGCAACCGTGGACTGTCGTACAAAATTAGTGGGTTCAAAAGAGGTTTGAGAGCCGATCGACTTGGTGGATGCTGGGAAGACGTTAACGCCAGCAATGGAATGTGGGTGATCAGCATTAGGCCGCTGTACATGGAGGGGTTCAAACCGTTCGGTGAGCTCAACAACCCAGCCAGATTCCTCTTCCTCGATCATGTTCCTATCTTCTACCAGTAATACCACATGCATGAATCAGCTCCGACAATCCTAGATACTTAATTATTACAAAGATACTACCAAAACTAAAATTTTGTCGATACAAGATGGAAGAGGTGTCTTCCGAGCCTAAAGCGTTATGCCTTGGACTAATGGTTATTCAGGCAGCTCTTTTCATACAGAATCGTTTTTAGTTTCTTCCATTCCGATGCGATAGATCTGTAGAACATTAAATAAATCCCATCTAATTCATTAGGAGATTGCTATGAAAACCATTCGATCGCTTTTAACTGTGCTAGTCTGCATCCGTGCAGTCTTTTGGACGACTTTAACCAATTCGGACTATAGCGTGGTGCGAAAGCACCCGCATACCCTCCGGGGACTGCAAAACGTTGGACTGTTGCTGATTGGCTTAATGTGTACTTTATTTGGCCTGCAATACATGGCGCTTTCGAGTTTTACTGGTGACTACACATTCAGCCTTGTCGCTGCGACTTTGAGTGTATTCGTTCTGATAGTTCTGGATCGCACGGTACTCGATTCTCATAGTCATGATGAGGGACGCAAAGAGCACCTGCTGGAGACCGACCCGAAATCGCTAGAAATAGACAAGATAAAAAAGAAAATTGCCTCGACAATGGTTGTTCGCATTGGTATCGGCGTCACGATCGCGTATATCGCCGCCACACTCTCTATGTCAGATCTTCTGGGATATGAGGTCGGTATCGAGAGAAAGGCGTTAGAGGCGGAGTTGAATGCGGCCTCCGTTGACAAGATGAACTACTTTCGTGATGAACAATACGCCATTGCCGCGACTATTGAGCAGCAAATCGAAAGTATCGAGGGTGAGTTGACCCTTGCTCGTGCCAAAGAGGGCGACCTGCGTAGCCAACTGGTCGCCGATGTGAGAAAGCTTCAGAAAGAGCGCGAGCAATTACAGGCGGACCAGGCATTCGCACAGCAATGTCAAGCAGCGGAGTTGGCCGGAAGAATTGAGCGGGACTGCCGGAATACCGGTAGGGCCGGCCGTGGTGAGATCTATGTTTTCTGGGGTAAAAAGAAGACGGCAATCGAGACGCTGATTGGGCAGAAGACGACACTGATTGCGGAGAAGCAGGGCGAGATAGCTGAATCACCAGAGCGCCTCACTCAATCGCAATCATTGCTGCGGCTGTCAGAGCTTCGCGCGAAGCGCCAAGGCATTCTGGAAAACACAGAGTCCGAAATCGAGCGTATGAAAAGCCAGTTTGCAGCGAGTGGTGAGTGGCAGCCCGTCGCAGACGGCGGCGTGATGGCGATTGGCGACCTGATTGAGCGTATTTTTGAGAAGTCCTCAGACACGGCTGTAATGAACCTGTTCTTGCTGAAGCTGTGGGTGATGGTACTGGAGCTCGCGCTTTTTGCGGCGAAGCTGTGCGGTACCACGAAAGAATACAGTCTGGCGTTATATCGGGAGACCCAGCGTCGTCGCTGTGCGGACGAGGGTGTGAAAACAGGTCAGGTTTTGCCTTTGGCTGTCTAGCGCGATTTAGGGGGTACTTATGTTGGCTAAAGACTTTTCAAGATTATGGCGCCCAGTTATCTGGGTGCCTATTTATGTGATATCAATCGCTGCAGGTATTGCCCATCATTACTGGACTCAATGGGCCATAGACTACAGTAACCGGGTTACGTCTGAGCTACGCCCTATTGTACCGAGTATCGACTTCGTCATGCCTTACACTTCACGCAACTGGTTGCCATTACCATGGGCTGAAGAGCACACTCTGGGCGAGGCTTCCGAGCGTATCGTAAGTTCAATAACCGATAAATTCCGGGAACTCCGTAACGATTCAATGGGCTCCATCAGTTGGGATCGTTTTCAGCTACTTGCTACTCAATGGAATGCGCGACGTATATTGTGTACAGATTTTGATGCTAATGGCATTCACTTCGATGACTGTACAAATGCATCTCAGATGCCTGTCGCTTGGATCGAGCGCTTTGAACGACATTTTGATCAAGACTACTATATTGCCGAAAATGGGTATGGATTGACGTTCGGGCGCCGAAAAAGTCGTCTCGTCGAATATTGTAATGTTACTCCGATCGAAAGTAAGGTTTATTCAGTAGATGTTCTCGCATCCCCAGAGCTATCCGCTTTCTATCGTAAAGCTCTTACTAGAACTATCGGGCCTCTTTATCAACAGCCGATTCAGGAAATCGAACCAGGCGATTGCGTTAAGAGACGTGTAGTAGCTTATGATGCGGATCCTCAATCACTGTTTAACGCGACGCCTGTGGATGTAAAAAAAGAGGCCTGGTTTTTTGAAAACTGGCGTCGATATCATGCTACTTGGCTTAATGATTCCGAGCAAGTTCAAGCGCTTATCGCTTATTTCTTTAATGCGGTGCAAGCTTCTACTTGTATGATTGGACATGATGGAGGGTGGCTAGCTATGGAGGCGCTCAACGAGTGCAACCAACAACTACCGGTTACACTAGCAATGGACCTTGCGTATCCGTCTTCATTATTTTTCGGCGCCAACTACCCTGGCTTCTCTGGCTACGAGTACTACGTTGATGAAGACAGTGTGCTAAATCGACTAGCCTTGGACCAAATACTTGAAGAGGCTCGCACGTTAGCACACTTGGTTACTGCTCAATATGAGTTAGCTAAAGTGTGGTCGGATCAACAACCGAGATTTGAGTTAGGTGGTTACATAGAGGACACTTCAGGACCTTTCGTATTAGGCGTATCGATTGCGAACTTACCGAGGAAAACGATCTATGATGAGCTTGTGGAGTTACCTAACACCGGAATCCTCTATCAAATAAATGACCGACTAGTCTACTCTGTTGCAGATGTGCACGAAGCACTAACAGCTCTCGGTGACTCTCTGGGCATCAAAGCATTAGTCGATTTGAGTATATATTCCGAAACTCCGACTGTGGTGGATGCCGTCTATCGTACTAGGTTTCGTTTCAATACCTATGCATCTCAAAACTTTAATACCAATATCTCTGAGCTCGAGCAAGCAATTCACGGATTTTTGCCATGGACAAACCTGTGGTGCCTTGAAGAAAAACAGTGTGCATGGATGAAAGACCAAGAGCTTGCTTATGCACGACAGATTGACCCCGAACGATTTAAAGCAGTGACATTTACAGGTGAACTTGTTGGTTCAATCATTACTCCATTTGCAACTTTAAAGATGTTCAAATGGTTTAATCGCGGAGCCCGCTTATCTGTCTTATCTCGCGTAGCACTGGGAGGGTTATCTGAGGGGGCTACCGAGTTTGGATATGGTTGGGCCAATCAGGCTCCCAGCGCCAATATGACATATAAGTTTGAATCTGCAACCGCTAATGCTAAAACTGGATTTTTATATGGAGCAGCTTTTGGATTTTTGCCACATTAAAAATAATTGTTAACACCTATCCTTGAGATCTGGGCTTTCCATTGAAATTGGCATATTTGCTCATTGACCCGTTCGGAACGTCTTATGGTAGTTCAGTTTTTTAAATTAAAGATTCAATTTACTAGGGAAGATGCGAACAAGTCTCTGATATGAGGTCATAGGGGTACTGTAATCCAGCAAGTACCGCCGACTTATGGGCCACCAATTGACCTTTGCCGATAGTGAGTTTGCTAACAAGCGCCGTCTGACCCGTAATGAGATATACTTATCCCTGATGGATAACCTGTTGCTGTGGTCTCAACTGCTGGACGTGATTGAGCCGTGCTATCCGAAGACGGGCGGTGGCCGCCGTTCCTACCCACTGGAAACCATGTTCCGCACTCATTGCATGCAGCAATGGTCACTTTAGTGATGAAGCGATGGAAGATGCGTTATATGAAATTGCTTCAATGCGCCAGTTTGCTCAGTTGTCACTGGACAACGCTATTCCAGACCGCACCACCATCATGAGCTTCCGGCACTTGCTAGAAAAACACAAACTCACTCGCAAGCTATTCAACACCGTTAACCAATGGCTGTCTGAATGTGGTGTGATAATGACCCAATGCACCTTGTTAGATGCCACGATAATTGAAGCCCCAGTTCCACCAAGAACAAAGACAAGCAGCGCGACCCGGAGATGCACCAGACCAAAAAAGGCAATGAATGGTACTTCGGCATGAAAGCCCATATTGGTGTGGATGCCAAGAGTGGTCTGACCCATACGCTGGTGACCACCGCGGCCAACAAGCTTGATCTGAACCAGTTAAACAACCTGTTGCACGGCAACGAAGAATTCGCCTCTAGTGATGCCAGTTATCAGGGGGCAGAAAAACGAGAAAAGCTGAAAAACAAAGACGTGGAATGGCTGATTGCCGAACGCCCCGGTAAAGTCCGGGCACTGAAAAAGCATCCCCGCAAAAACAAAACCGCCATCAACATCGAATATTTAAAAGCCAGTATCCGGGCAAAAGTGGAACACCCGTTTCGCATCATCAAATGCCAGTTTGGTTTTATCAAAGTTCGCTATAAGGGATTGATGAAAAATGACTCACAGTTAGCCATGCTATTCATCTTGGCGAACCTGTTTAAAGTAGACCAGATGTTACTACGGTAGCAAAGATCTGTCTGAAATCCGGGAATGCACCAGATTAGGGGCTAAATCCGGCATAAAACGATGGTATTTCGACCTAAACTGGAAATTTAGCTTTCAAAAATCAGACTGCCCGTGCAACGGATCAATTCAGTGCTGGATTGTGGTATTTATTCGCAGCTTCCTTAGTATAAGTTGTTTTGATATAACAAAACGACTAATTGTCGGCCTTGTTGTATGCTTTGATTGCTTAGTTTCCTAGGCACTTTACGGAATTTGTTGTGTATCCAATTCGATAAAAACCATGCTATGTTTATTGATACTAACCTCCAAATGATTAATCCTAATGTTTCAGCTAACCTAGGAAAATTCGGAGGCTGGCATGTAGTGCCTATGCTTATGTGCTCAAGGCTCCACGTTTGCGTAGAAATAATAGAGCCTTAACATAATTAAGGATGACGTTATGAGTACTATTAAATTGGAAGCAGTACAGTGGTCTTCATTAAAGGACATTGATGATGTTGAACCTTTAAATGAAAAGGACTATTCAGTTTTAACTGAACTTAGGGAGGTTTTGCTAAAGCATGGTTATATTAATCGCTTTGGCATTAAATTGTTGCACCGACATTTCGATATTTCTCAGGATGAAATAATCATGGAGAATACAGATGTTGAATCCCGTGTTTCAGTCCTTTCTGTAGAAAAAGATTCATCAAAAGAAAATACAATAGAAACAATGTGGAGATTTTCGGATGGCATACAAGCCTGAACGCGATGTGTTTTGAGATGTAGCTATAATAGCGGTCACAGAGCAGTACATAGTACGGAACGCTGTTAGCATAACAAGTCCAGTCACCAGAGTCGCAATAATGCTGTGCCTCTGGTGTTGGCATTAAAAAGTTAGCTTTAGCCAAATTATTGCTTTTAAAGTTCGCTGGTAGACATTATCGAAATTTTCCGCATCTGACCAATCGCTCAATTGGTTATCTTTTCTCACGGCACCTACCTAATAGAGAGTATCGATCTTCCTGAGAACATTTGAATAAGTGACGTTAATCAACATTAACGAGATCAATAAACTATTATTCTTAAAATACTTGGCGTGCGCTGAGTGTTACAACTCTGTTGCACAAGGTTGGTTATTATCTAAGGTTTCAATTCTTCACAAATGTTTGAAAACTAATATGCTATACAGCATACCATCTATTGTTAGGTGGCCAAAATCACTATGCCACTACATTTCCATCTCTGTGCCTGGACGGATGCCGGTATTCACTGCAATCTCACCGTAATCATAAAGCAGCTCTCTAATTTGCCTTGTTTTCTCGGTGTGAGCGTTACGTTCACTTTCGTAAATACCATCAATTACATCGTTATACTGTTCTTCTGAAAAAGCGGCTCGACGTGTTCCAGATTGACCTTTCGACGACAATACTAGCACTTGTATCGGAATCATCCACTTGTGTTCAATAGCTTCTTTAAACACTAAGTTAAGCGCAGCACTGTGAGTCTTTAACGTTGATGAAGCCGGTTTTCTGCCAAATTCCTTAATACGCAACTCATCAAATTTTTTAATGGCATCTTGGTCTATTGATGTAACGTATGTTCTGTCAAAGTAGGGGATGTGATATTTGCGGAGAGCTAGGGAGTTGTCATGACGAAATTTCTTTTCGGTATTTTTGTTCCCTTCCTTGCTCTCTATAATGTCAATCAACGTCTTATGGATTCGTTCCTTGGCTTTTTCATAAGAGGTGACATCAAGCTCTCGTTCAAGTTTTTCACAATTACTCTTTCCGCTACATACCGGAATTTTTTGCTTTGAACTAGCGTATTGGTTTTGATTCGGATTTCGGGGTCGAGATAGATTCGATGTGCCATAGCGATGGCTTCGTCTTTGTTTTTCTTTTTAGTTGATTTGCAGTACCACGTCTTGAACAGTACAAATCGCGCATACCAACGCTCGCTGTTATTTTGTTTGAAGATGTACAGCGTGTCATTGATGTCATGTCTAGCAATCTGTTTAGCCATGTTGCTAGTAGAAAAGGTTATGTGTCGATTTGCAAAGCGATTTTTCATTTCAATTTCTTATGATTTATATCATTTTTATGAGTAAGCGTCCTAATGAAAATCCGTGTGTCCCTGCCGGTAACCGTGAGTCGCGATCCCGGGTCGAGGCACCATTTATTCCCAGAAGCCCTGCTCATTTGAGCGGTTTTTTTTTAAGAAGAAAACCAGATACTAACAACAGTGCCTTGTTGAGAAGCTGAATTTTCTATTTTCAACTGCCAACCCTGATGCTCACATAAGCGTTTTTTTTTAAAGAAGAAAACCGGACACTAACAACAGTGCCTTGTTGAGAAGCTGAGTTTTCAATCTGCAATTGCCAACCCTGATGCTCGCATAAGCGTTTTACAATGGCTAACCCAAAGCCAAATCCTGTGCTTTGCTCGCTTTTTACACCGACTTGGGTGATGTCATTACTAATGCTGTTATCTATGCCTGTGCCGCTGTCTTTTATATGCAAGTGATCATTTTCAAAATAGATACAGACTTCACCTTTGTCCGTGTATTTAAAAGCATTGCTGAGCAGGTTATCCAATATGAGCTTTAGGATGTCTTTTTGGCCTTGGATTTTTTTACAGCAACTTTCATCTATATCAATTTCAACAGCTTTGTTTTCAAGCAGAAGGTGATTATCAATTATTGATTGTTCGATTATGGGCATTAAGTCTATGGGTTGTGAATTGTTAAACTCGGACTCATTTCGCGCTAATATCAATAAGGTTTTTACGGTTTGTTCCATTTGCTCAGCACCCTTATAGATGCGAGCTAACAATTCAGTATCAGCAGAACCTTTTTGGTTTTGAGCCAATTCAACGGTGTTTTTTATCACCGCCAAAGGTGTTCTTAATTCATGGCTAGCGTCACGGGTAAAGGCTTTTTCTCGTTCTAACACTTTCTGTATGCGTAATAAGGTGTCTTCTAACTTTTGAGCGAGAATACCTACTTCATTACGGGGATATTCATTGGCAAAGCGTTTCTTCATGTTTTCCGGCGATACGGTTTCGACGAAAGTAGCCAAACGATCCAAAGGCTTAGTTGTCTTTCTGGCAATCCACCAAGCAATTAAGCAGGCTAAGAGTGTAACTATCAAGCTACTGACTAAAAGGAACTCTAATACACCATCTCGAATATGCCGCACAATAAGTTCGTTACTTACTTCTGCAACTAAAAACGTATTGGGATATTCGGGAAATTGATACACATGGTAGTGTCGGCCATCTTGCCCGAAAAATTCTTTTCGCATCGGCTCTTTAATTGCGAGCTCCCGAAAGTCAGATGGAAAGTTATGGCGAGAAAAATGCAATTGCATATTTGTTTCACGCGGTGCTGGCCATTTGCCTGTTTTTTCATAATCAGATATCAAATATTCGGCTTCTTGTTTAACTTTGCGTTCGATAAAGGTGTCTTCAATGTTGTACATCAACATAAATGAAATGGCGCCAAAAATTGCGGAAAGTAGAATGGCAAAAATACAAAACAGTATAATCAGCCTTTTGCTAAGACTATGGAATTTACGAACACTAGACGTTTGGGAATCAGTTTTCATCAGCAATTGCCAGAGAAAATCCCACCCCAAACACTGTTTTTATAAGGGGATAGTCAAAAGGTTTATCCAACGCATTGCGCAAATTATAGATGTGAGAGCGCAAGGCATCTGATTCTGTTGGCTCGTCTCCCCAAAGCCTTTGGCTCAATTGGGAGCGACTTACTACCTGAGGGTGAGCTTCAACCAAAATGGAGAGTATTTTATACCCCATGGTATTTAACTCGATGGGCAGTTCGTTTCGCGTTACAGTTCTGCGCTTTCTATCGATTTTAAGTGGCCCAAGACGTATAGCATCATGAGTTTGCAATAGGTGTCGACGAGCGAGGGCTAGGCACCTAACTTCAAGTTCCTGAAGTGAAAATGGTTTAGTTAAATAGTCATCTGCGCCATGGGAAAACCCAGATACTTTATCTTCAATGCTGTCCCTCGCGGTCAACATTAAAATAGGGATCTGTCTTGTTGATTCTTCTCTTAGGTGCCGACAAACTTCAAGTCCGTCCATGGTGGGTAAATTTAAATCGAGAATAACAACGTCATAGTAGTTATCGAGCGCTAATTTAAGACCTTGCACACCCTTGTGTGCAAAGTCTAAAATATGACCTTTTTGTTCTAAAAACTGGGCAATATTCTTAGCAATGTCGATTTGGTCTTCAACAAGCAAAATATGTAATGAGTTTAATTCAGTCATTAGGTTAAAGTGTTTTCAACATTTCCTTAGCAGGCTCAAAATCCGGATGTTCACTAATAATTTGATTTAGCGTTTTGCTGGCTTCTGCTTTTTTGCCTAGCTTATGCTGAACGGTAGCAATTTGTATATCTAATTGTGGATTTTTCACCGCTTTTTGTCCCAGTTGCATAAGGGTTAGGGCATTTTCCAATTCGTTTTCTTGTTCGGCCAACATTAAGTAGTAGTAACCGTACATGGCAACTAATTCAATGTGATACAGCTCTGGCTTGCTTGCCAGCAATGCTTTCGCCTCTTGATCTCCATTTAGAATTTCGGCGACTAGGTCGAGGGTAATATCATCTTTATACTGAGGGACTTCATTAGGTGTTACCCCCATTGATTTTAACAATTCCACTGCCACTGCAACTGTGGAAGTCGGGTTTTGACCAGTGATCAAACGCTGATCTGTTACCACATGATTCAACATTATGGGACTCGATTCAAACTTACCGCCACGTTCGATCAGTTTATTTTCTAACAAAAAATCAAACTCTTTAGCCCATTTTTTGCCGAATAACTTTTCTTCTTGATTAGTAAAACCATTTACTGCCTTGCCATCGACCAAAAATTTTCCATTAGGCAGTTGTACATCGACTAACGCCGCTGGGCCATGACAAACGGCAGCCACAGTTCCCTGACTAGTGTATATTTGTGCAATTAAACGCTGTAAAGCTTGATCTTTAGGTAAGTCAAACATTGCACCTTTACCACCTACAATAAATACACCGTCATAAGCTTCAGCGTCTACTTGTGCAGTTGCCAGAGTATTTTCAAGCTGTTTCATTATTGCTGAATCAGCTAACACTTGGGCGTTAAATTCTGTTTCTGGATCAAACTTATCTGCTTCTACTTCGCCGCCTGCTGGGCTAGCCACTGTGACTTGAATATTATTCTGTTTGAAGATTAAGTAGGCTTTAGAAAATTCATCAAACTCATAGCCAGGCGCAACTTTACCTTGCTCTTTTCCATGGCTACTTAACACCATTAATATATGTTTGTGGTCTGAGGCGTCTGTTTGCAAAGAAGCAAATAACGAAGCAAAAAATGAAAATAACACTAAAATTGCTCTTAACTGTTTCATCAAAGTTCTCCAATTGAGATGGTCATATTGAATCAACAGTGTGTCTGATTAGTTGTGAAATAGATGTGAAACCAAAATATGGTGTTTAAAAGTGAATGAAATCTTCTTTCTCTTGAGAATCGAACAAGACTTCACACATGCTAAGTAGCTCATCTTCTTCCAAAGGTTTAGCTAGAAACCCTTGCATTCCCACGCTTGCACAATCTTCGATATCTTCAGGTGTCACGTTGGCGGTTACTGCAACTATGGGAATTTGAGCCCAATTTTCAGTTTCGCGGATATATTTAGTGGTAGTCAATCCATCCATAATCGGCATGTGCAAATCCATAAGAATCAAGTCAGGTAAAGTAAAGCAAGTTGCTAATTGATGGAGGCATTCTTCTCCGTTATCAATAATCTTGAAATTAGCGCCAATTTTACTGATTATTTCGCGCATAAGCTCTTGATTTACTAAATTATCTTCAACTACCCAAATTGTCTTTTCGGTTAAAATTTTATTTATATGTAGATTATCATCCTGTTTATTATTTGAAGATTTACTGGGCAATAGATCGAAAACTTTGCGATGAAGCTCTGAAGCAACAAAAGGATATTCAAGATTAAAATCTGCCCTAGACGCAATTTCGGCGGCATGACTGTTAGAGTTTATGCTATACAAACAGCCAATTAGCAAGGTGCTATATTTAATTTTAATAGTCTCTAGGGTCTTAGTTTTATGGGCTGAGGGTTTTGGATTACTAAGTAAAAGAACCTGAAATTGATTAAAATTAATGTTTGCATTTATGCAGTCTTGTAAAGAAGACTTACAGAATAATTGCCAACCCAGCATGCGGCATTGATTACTGACAATTTGAAGCTCTTGTAGATTTGATGAGCATAAAACAACAGAAATACTATCCTCATTTTCAATGTCAAAGTATTCTTGTTCCTCTTCATTAACTTTAGCTAGGGGTAATTTTAAGAAAAAGGTACTCCCTTTTTCAAATTCACTTTCTACTTCAATGCTGCCATTCATTAAGCTAGCAAGCTCTTTGCAGATACTTAGTCCTAAACCAGTGCCACCATAATCGAAGCTAATGTTCTCGTCTGCTTGAATGAATCGCTCAAAAATAAGTGCCTGTTGCTCCTCGGTGAGTCCTATACCAGTATCTTTTACCGCAAATACAAAATTTCCATGATGTTCCGTTTGATCAAGACAACGCACGGTAATCAAAATTTCTCCTTCATGAGTAAATTTAAAGGCGTTGCTAATTAAGTTTGAAAGCATTTGAGTAATGCGTAGTGGATCTCCTATTAGAGTTTTAGGAACATCAGGGGACACATCTATCCACAAATCTAAATGTTTTTCACTACCAACACTTTTCATGATTTGTGCGATGTTTTCCAATATTGTCATTAGATCAAATTGCTTAAAAGTTACATGAAATTGGCCTGATTCTATTTTTGCAAAATCTAAGATATCGTCGATGATGGATTTTAATAGTCCATAACTTAACAGAGAATGTTCGATATGATGATGAATTACGTCAACGTCTGTTTCGTTTCTACTGAGTTGTAAAAAACCATATATGCCATTCATGGGGGTTCTAATTTCGTGGGACATGTTGGCAATAAATTTGGTTTTTAGTTTTTCAGCTTTAAGCGCGTTTTCTTTTTCAACGTTTAATTGATCCACAAGTCGAAAAAGTGTGAAAGCAGAAGCTAGAATGATTATACAAACCACAGTCAAAGTTATAAGCATGGTACGGCGAGAATTGTCGCGGATTGCGTAAAGTCTTTCGGGTTTTTCTACAATCAGCTTGTAGTTGTCTTCATCTAATAATATTTGGTCAGTGATTTTGTTAGGTACAGAAACTGAGATGGTCTGCAGCGCATATTTGGACTGTGTATCTACAGCTGCTTCAGGAAGGTCAGTATTAGTGAGATAACTAAATTCAGGAAAATACTTATCTAATTTTTCTTCTTCTTGTCCAGTTAACCAACCCCATGCATTTTCATTGGGAGAAATCAGAAAGTATCCGTTTGAATTGACTAACCAATGGGCGGTCGTTGATTGCAATTGTTTTAGCTGAGTAAAGGTATTGGTCAAATCGAAATTTAAGACAACCACACCAGCGACTTGGTTATTCTTATAATAAGCTGCGCTAGCGCGAATTGTAGGTCGATAAGGGATTTCAATTTGTTTATTTTCGATATTCAAATCGAGCAGAGAAATATGCGCTTTTTCTGGCTCGTACATGGCTAGAGCAAAGTAATACCTGTGCTTCTTGTTTTGTAAATTCTGCGACGGGATCCAACGAACTATATTTTGTTGCTTCACTTGTTTAAAAATCTCAAATCCCTGAGCATCAATAAACCTAATTTGATACAAGGATGGCACAGTCTCAAATAGATTTGTCCATTGATATTTTAGGAAAGAGAGGGATTTTTCAGAAGACTGCGCATCGTCAATCAAAGGATTTAGTTTTTCTTGATTAATTAATATGATTGCATCATGAAAAACATAATTTAATTTGGTTTCAAATACGTCAGAAATCCTCTGTGTTTCTATTTCAACGTTCTCGTTAAATTCTACTGTGGTTTGGTTCCACAGGTTTATCGTTAATAAAAAAGCCGCGGCGAGACAGAACAAGCTAATGGTTATTATAAGTAAATGCTGAAGAATTTTCTTTGATAAGTGTCTCATATCTACTTAAATTATCATGAACCTTATGCAGTAAAATATTGAATAGCAAAAATAAAAATTAATGCTACAGCTCTATTACAAATAGTATATTCTTATCAAATTACAACGTTTATTTATCCGAATATTACAGAATTGCTTACTTTGGTATTAAATATCGAGTTAGGCCATTATTTTATTAAGCGTCCATTCTATTATTTAACGCCCATCTTAAAAAATTATTAACTTTGTTAACGAAAAATCCACCTTATGCCGATAACCTAAAATCATTTAAAACGATTTATTTTTCACATAAGGACTAATTTGTATGTTCGTGATGGCCAGAAAATTACAGGCACAGCAATCAGAAAACCAAAAATTAAAGCAAAAAATTCGTGATCTCGAAATGCAGCTTTCTGAAGAGTTAAGTGAAAAAAGTACTCTTCAAGAGCAGGTGAACAACATAGACAAGGACGCTCAATATTTCAGTGATAACTTAATAACATGCATGCTGACATCATTGAATCAACTTGACGGTATTCGAAATTCTATTGCCCAAGCCTACCAAGTAGCGATAGAAGATACTGCCAAAGTAACCGAACTAGATACTATGTTTGGTACGTCCAAAGCCTCACTAACTGAAATTTCCCAGTCTATGGGGAGCATGAATGAACGCATGACAGATATGGCCACAGGCATCACAGGTTTAAGTGATACAGCTGATTCTATCAATTCCTTTGTTACTACTATTACCAGTATCAGTGATCAAACAAATTTACTAGCATTGAACGCGGCAATAGAAGCGGCAAGAGCTGGGGATGCAGGTAGAGGCTTCAGCGTGGTTGCAGATGAAGTGCGCTCATTGGCGACGGAAACCAATAAGTCGGCGAGTGAAGTCTCAGAGTTAGTTACGAATATCATATCCTCTACTCGAAGTGCTACAGGCTCTGTGGATACCATACGCAATAATAGCGAGCTACTTTCCAGTGGCATAAATGGGTTGGATGAGAATTATCAAACCATAGCGAATCAATGCAAGAGCATGATGCACAATATAGAACGCTCTTCTCTAGATACCTTTATTCAAACTGTTAAGCTGGATCATCTAGTGTGGAAAGGTAAAGTCTATACAGCATTAAAAGACAATAGCGCATTGTCGGCAAGTCAGCTTGGTGATCATACAAGCTGTCGACTAGGCAAGTGGTATGAGACAGAGGGACGTAACTTGTTCGGCAATAAAGGCGCTTTTTCTGAAATTCGAAGACCTCATGAAGAATTACATACCCATGGCATTGATGCTTTAGAAGCCAAAGCAAAGGGCGACGCTCATGCTTGCTTGAATCATCTGAAGCAGATGGAAGCTGCTAGTATCAAAGTTCTGGAAAACCTGCAAAAGTTAATTGAACAGTAAATTGTCAAACTAACGTCATTTAATTTTCACTGAATTGTCACTAATGCATCCTACTATTAAGCGCCAAGTCACCTGTACTTGGCGTTTTTATGCAAACTATATATAGCAAATCAGTTTTTATTTCAGACCTTCATCTTGGTAGCTTAGATTGTAAAGCTGAGATGTTGTTAGACTTTCTTAATCGTATTCAATGTGAAAATCTCTATTTGGTTGGCGACATAGTAGATATGTGGGCCATGTCGCGTCAGTTTAGATGGCCTGAATTACACAATCAGATCATGCATAAAATTTTTCAAATCAGCCGCACTAAAACCAAGGTGTATTATCTGCCAGGTAATCATGACGAACCCTTGCAGAAATATTCGGGTTTTGAATTTGCGAATATTAAAATAGCCCGCGAACTGATTCATACCAGCGCCGACAATAAACAATATCTAGTATTTCATGGTGATCAGTGTGACGGCGATGTTCAGTTAGGCAAGTTTGAAGCTTGGATTGGCGATAAGGGGTATAGCTTATTATTGGCACTTAATCGTTGGTACCACCTGTATAAGCAAAAGACGGGACAAAATTACTGGTCGTTAGCAGGATATATAAAGTCTCGCATTAGAGGTGCAGGCGCGGCAATTACTCAATACAAAAAAGCCGCGGCAGAACATGCTAAAAGAAAAAAGCTACACGGCGTTATTTGTGGGCATATTCATCATCCTGAATCAGACCAGATTAATGGAATTCATTATTTAAATGACGGTGATTGGGTCGAAAACTGCACTGCTTTATTGGAAAATCATCAAGGTGAATTTTCGCTAATGCATTACACCGAGCATTTCCAATCTAATGTTCAGCAAATTGATAAGAAATTACCTAAACGAGCGGCATAAAAAAGGAAGCTTGAAGCTTCCTTTGAATAATTGTTAAAACATCCAAGTAGTTGGGTCTGGATGTGGTAGTTTTTTATCAATCAATTGGAATCCTTTAACGCATCTGATGATTAACCAAATCAGCCAGAAAAGTAGTACAAGATACCCAATTAGAATTATTGCTAAAAGCGAACCAACGAATAAAAACAAGAATCCAATCCAAAATGTTCTTATTTGAAACTGGTAATGACTTTCTAGCCACTCCTCGCTTTCCCCTTTATTGATATAGGCAATTACTACACCTATTATCCCAGTTACACCTACTATCAGCCCGGCTAAGTAGAGAATATAAACTAACTTGGCCATTGATGAAGTATCGTTACCGGATTGAAGTTCAATTTCGCTCATTTTAATCCCTTATATTTTGGAAGAGTTTTGTAATTTATAGCAGTAATGTAACCAACAAACCTTATACCATGCAATTAAACTATTATATAAATTTTGTGTAATCGCCTTCTTTACTCTGCAACACAGCCTTCAACTTAGGGTCCTCTAAAAAAAAGAAATCGTCGAAGGTGAAGCCAGGAGCAACTGTACATCCCAATAATGTATATAATCCTGTTGTTTCTGCCGCTTGATAATATCCTCGTGGGACCACTTTATAATAATTATTTTGTACTTCGCGGCCAATGTGTCCGATAAAGGTTTCTTCCACTTCTAATCCGTCAAAGGTCAATATACGCAGTGGGTCGCCTTCGTAGACATTCCAAATTTCATCGTGCAATACCTTGTGCCAGCGACTAATTTGACCTTGGGGCATCAAATAATAAATGTGGCTCATGGCTACACGTTGCTCGTTGGCGGTAGGAGAGGTTAAGGATAAATTTGAACGATACTCTTCATTATAGTAACCACCTTCAGGATGGGGTTTTAACGAGAGGCTTTCAATGAGATTTTCTATGCGACTTTGGGTCATAAAATACTTTATTCGCTCAATTGTCCTAGATTTAGTGCTAAAGTATTACTGATTTTTAATTTTATCGCAATTTTTCCTTGAGCCTCATTATCGATTTCTGTATACTCGCGCGCCTCGCAGCTATTATAACGTTCCTTGCCTTTATGACAGATTGCTGCGCTGTCCCGAGGCTTTAACCGTAGGGAGCAGAAATGCGTCATTACGAAATTGTATTCATGGTTCACCCAGATCAGAGTGAACAAGTACCTGGTATGATTGAAAAATACCGTGGTATCTTAGAGCAAGACGGCGGTTCTATTCATCGTCTTGAAGATTGGGGTCGTCGTCAGTTGGCTTATCCAATCGAAAAACTTCACAAAGCACACTATGTTCTTATCAATGCTGAAGCAACTGCTGAAGCTGTTGAAGAATTAGAAACTGCTTTCCGCTACAACGATGTTATCTTACGTAACCTAGTTATGCGCACTAAGTCTGCTATGACTGAAGCGTCTCCTATGGCGAAAGAAGAACGTCGTGAAGAGCGCAAAGAGCGTTCTGCACCTAGAGTAGAATCTGTAGAAGAAGAGGGAGAAGAATAATGGCTCGCTATTTTAGACGTCGTAAGTTCTGCCGTTTTTCAGCAGAAGGTGTGCAAGAGATCGATTATAAAGACATCTCTTTGTTAAGAAACTACATCACTGAAAGTGGTAAAATTGTACCTAGCCGTATCACTGGCACAAGTGCAAAATATCAGCGTCAGCTTTCAACTGCAATTAAGCGTGCTCGCTTCCTTGCGTTGTTACCGTACACAGATTCACACAAGTAAGTTTGGCAATTAAGAGGTAGCAAAGATGGAAATCATTCTACTAGATAAAATCGCCAACTTAGGCGGTCTAGGTGATCAGGTAACTGTAAGATCTGGCTATGCGCGTAACTTTTTGTTCCCGCAAGGCAAAGCAGTTCCTGCAACAAAAGACAATGTTGAAAAATTTGAACAGCGTCGTGCAGAGTTAGAAGCTAAAATTGCTGGTCAATTAGCAGAAGCTGAAGCTCGTGCAGAAAAACTTAACGCTTTAGAAGCAGTGACTATCGCTGCTCCAGCAGGCGATGAAGGTAAATTATTTGGTTCAGTTGGTACTCGTGACATCGCTGATGCAGTAACTGCTGCTGGTGTCGAAGTAACTAAAGCTGAAGTGAAATTACCTACTGGTACTTTGCGTGAAACTGGCGAATATGAAGTTGATATTCAAGTACACGCAGACGTTATGGCGACTATCAAACTAGTAATTATTGCTGAAGCTTAATTGCTGATAGTTGTTGTCACAATATTAAGAAAAGCAGGGAGTTCCCTGCTTTTTTTATGTCTTATGATTTATTTAGAGTTCCCAGTTAATGCCTATTTGAAAACGTGAATTGTTTTCTACTGCTTCAAAGCCTGCAAACCATGCTAAGCCAGAATCATTAATACTTCCACCCAGTTCTCCGGCTATACCATGGCCAGTACCTAAAAAATCTTCCGTCAATTCTGCACGTAAACCAAAATCATCATCAACAAAAGCGTAATGAACAAAATACTCGATTGGATAATTAGCTAGGGCAAACTCACTTTCGAGTCCCCATACAGTTTTGTATTTAGTTTCATAAAGGCGCGCGATAAATTCCGCGAATAGGGTAGTTAATTCTGAGGTCTTATAGCGCATTTCGGTTCTAACGAAGTTACCACCTGTCATCCGCTCAGCACTAATTTCGTAACTCCATTGTTGATCAATTCGAGCGGAATATTCAATTTCAATGTAATTCAAGGTTTCTGGCGTCTGCAGAGCTTTAGAAGCGTCCAGAGTAGAAAGTTCACCTAGCACAATTTCTAAATTATCATTACCTAGTTTGCGCACGTGCCTTACACCTTTAATCCAACCGTCTTTGGATAACCCAGAAGATGATACTCTTCCTTTGTAAGTTGGAATTACCCCTAACTCAGTTTTACCATAGTCCCCTTGATGACGAAGATATAATCTGCGCATGTATAGATAATCTGACTCCCCATCATCTAATGTGTTGTGGCTTGAACCATATTCATTACCAGTGACAATAAAGCTATTGAGACTCCAAGTGTCGTTAAACCTTATTTTAGGGTTATAGCGCACTCTATATTCAAATTCCGCTGATTGATTTGAGTTATCATCTAGTCTCAATTCGAACTCAGCCTGTTGTTCAAACTCAGAACTTTTGGCTCGTTCAATTGGTATCAGGCATAATGCAAAACCTGTAAATAAGGTGGAAAGTACTTTGTTATATGCTGTGTAAGTCGAATCCATATCCTTCCGAATCTTGCTAAAGCCATTTTAAAATGGACTTTCTATTTAGTTAAATCTAGACGTTGTGTACGTAGAAAATATCATCTAGGTTTGGAAAATTATATTTCCCATAAGTGATTTTTAAGTAGACTCTAATTTACTAAGATTAACTTTGGAAGTGAGTCTATAATTGCATCAAATGGATCAATATCTTTATATCCACGACATAAGATCACGGCACCTTCTAAACAAGCTAGCAAAGTAATAGCAGTTGAATTAGCTGAAGATTTAGAGTGCCCCAGCGTAATTAAATAGTCGCTAATGGGTATGCGCCAGTCATTAAATATTTTAGCAATAGCGTTTCGGATTTGGTGATAATTATCTTCTTGAGAGGCTTCAACAGCGGCAGCAACAATAGGACAACCCTTTTCAAAATTACTCTTAACCAATTTTTCGCGCCATTGGACTAAAAATAATTGTAGCCCGTTTTTCTTATCCTTTTCTAAACATTCTTTTAACCGTAATGCGGCTCTTTCGCCAGCCCATTCTAGGGTTTCTAATACGATCTGCTGTTTACCATTTGGAAAATTATGATAGGTCGAACCAAGAGGCGCATTGGCGAATTTAGATAACTCTCGAATACTGACTCCCTTTAACCCATTAGTCGCAAGGATATTAGCTGCCGCTTCGATGACTTTTTGCCGACCTTGAGATGCTCTTTTACTCATTTATAAATCCGCTTGTTATAACAACTGTTATAGGATAGCATGCTAAATTAATTAAGACACTCGTTATAATTTGGTTGGCTATGAAATCGATACAATTACACACGACGGACAAATTTGAGTTAAAAGGCTATAGGTTCTCAGGGATTGGGGGAGAAAGGACCTAGCCGCCGCTGTTGAGTACATGGAATCAGGGGAATTACCTTTGTTTATGATTGGACATTCCTATGGCGGACACGCATTTGGCTTATTACCGAATCATCAAAAAGTAGCAGGATTTTACGTATATGGGACAGGTGCAGGTTGGCATGGTTATATGCCATGGCCAGAACAAATTAAGGTGTTGTTTATGTGGAACACTATTCTACCTATGATAACAAGGTGGAAAGGCTATTGTGCGTGGAGCGCGTTGGGGATGGGAGAAGATTTACCTAAAGATGTTTTTTATCAATGGCGCCGCTGGTGTCGTTATCCTAGATACTTTTTTGACGATCCTAAGATGGATGGCATTGATAAATTATATGAATCTGTTCGCACACCGATGGTTACTGCAAATGCCATGGATGACCGTTGGGCTATGCCGGCATCGAGAGATGCATTTGTTCAGTATTATAAAAACGCTCCGCTTTCTAAGCTCGATATTCCAGCAACAATGATACCGGGTGGAATTGGGCACATGGGATACTTCCGTAAGAATGCTATTCCACTTTGGCAGGGGAGTCTTGACTGGTTTAGTGAATTAATTTCGGAACAAATGGTTGCATAAACAATAATATAAAAAGTATAGAGCGTGTATAAATCAAAACAGAGGTAAAAAATGAATGTGTCCGAATTAACCGGCTTAGAACAACTGGAAGCGATAGTGCGCGGAGACATACCGCAACCTAGTATTTTCGAAACAATGGGTATGCATGAACTTGTCATTGAAAGAGGCAAAGCACTTATTGAATGCAAAGCTACAGATAGGCATTGTAACCCAATGGGCGGAGTGCATGGAGGCTTTGCAGCGACAGTGCTTGATTCAGTAACAGGTTGTGCAGTACACAGTGCTTTAGAGGCCAATGTTTCTTATGGCACTATTGATCTAGCAGTAAAAATGATGAGACCAATCCCGATCAACCAAACGCTTTTTGCGGAGGCAAAAGTAACCCATATTTCTCGCTCATTAGGCATAGCCGAAGGTTATATTCGCGACAAAGATGGTAAATTATTTGCCAGCGGTAATGCAACATGCTTTATAAAGCGTCCAAAATGATGTGAATTCTAAACTAAGCTTACGTATTAATAGCTGAATTGTTTTCTAAAAATTAGATATATAAACACTAAATATTGCAATTTTTATTCTAATAAAAAGAAATATAATGCTTTCATTGAAAATATATCAGGAATCTTTATGTCATATATCAGAAAAGCCGACCAACGTGGAATGGTCGATATTGGCTGGTTAAAGAGCAAACACAGTTTTTCCTTTGGGCATTATTATGACCATGATCATATGGGCGTTTCGGTTTTGCGTGTTATTAATGATGATACCGTAGCTCCTGGAGCGGGTTTCGATACTCATGGACACAGGGATATGGAAATTATCTCTTATGTGTTAGAGGGTGAGTTGGAGCATCAAGATAATCAGGGCAATCGGCATATTGTGCGTCCAGGTGAAGTGCAAAGAATGAGTGCCGGTACTGGTGTTATGCATTCTGAATTTAACCCTTCTAAGACTAACAGAGTTAAATTTTTACAAATTTGGATAATACCCAACAAAGTAGGGGTAGCACCAAGTTATCAACAAAAGAAAATTGAACAGCACGCGAAATTAACCCCGCTGGTTACCCCTGATGGTCATAGTGGCAGTATTAGCATGCATCAAGATGCTTCCCTATATAGACTGAAATTGTCTACTAATGATTCATTGCATTTGCAATATGGCACCGACCGCCAAGGTTACTTGCATGTAATTGAAGGCGATATATCAGTTAACGGTGTCGCTTTATCTGCTGGCGATGCTATTGCGCCAGACTCAACTGAGTCTTTGGAATTTATATCCAATGATAGTGAGGTTGAAGCATTATGGTTTGATTTACCAAAGAAAAAGCACTGAGTGGAGTTAAATTAAGGCTTTTTATGATGGTGCAGATACCTAATAAAGTGTATGTATCTGCATTCAATCTAGTGATGGAGATGTTTGCTAAATATTCATAAAACATATTATTGTCAATCATTAGCAAAAATTCGTTTTTCTAAACCAGTACTTTTATGATGCAAAAACACACAATTTGCGTCATGTTTGAGGACTGAATATGAAAGAAGCCGTTATAGTATCCACAGCAAGAACTCCCATTGGAAGAGCCTTTAAAGGTGCTTTTAATAACACTAAATCACCAACACTTACTGCCCATGCAATCAAGCATGCCGTTGAGCGCGCCAAAGTGGAAGGTGGAGAAATCGACGATGTGATCATAGGTTCAGTATTAAATGCTGGCAGTGCCGGTGGTAATATCGCGCGTTTAGCCACCCTAGCAGCAGGTTTGCCAAATACAGTGTCTGGACAAACGATAGATCGCCAATGTTCATCCGGTCTAATGGCGGTTGCAACCGCAGCTAAACAAATTATTGTTGATGGTATGAATGTGGTTGTAGCTGGTGGTCAAGATAATATCTCTGAAATTCAGGGGCCTTATTTTGATTGGGCGAGCAAGTGTACCGATGAAAATGTAATCGCACATGAAAAGCACGCATACATGCCAATGTTGTTTACTGCTGAAAATGTCGCCAAAGTTTACAAGATTTCCCGTGATGCTCAGGACGAATACGCGCTAAGTTCACAACAACGAACAGCTAAGGCTCAGGCTGAAGGCAAATTCGATGATGAAATAGTGCCTTTTACTACTACTAAAGCCATTTTCAATAAAGAAACCAAAGAGACAAGTTACGAAGAAGTCACTTTAAGCAAAGATGAAGGAAACCGTCCAAGCACTACTTTAGATGACCTCCAAAGCTTAAAGCCAGTGCTTGATAATGGTTGTATTACCGCAGGTAATGCTTCTCAATTATCAGATGGCGCGTCAGCTTGTGTGGTAATGGAAAGAAGTTTAGCAGAACAACGGAATCTTGATATTTTAGGTATCTATCGCGGTATGGCCGTTGCAGGAAACCAACCTGAAGAAATGGGCATTGGCCCGATATACGCCATTCCTAAATTACTTAAACTTCATGGTTTGAGCATTAATGACGTAGGTTTATGGGAATTAAATGAAGCCTTTGCTTGTCAGGCACTCTACTGTCGCGACAACCTAGGTATTGATCCTGAAATATACAATGTTAACGGCGGTGCCATCAGTATTGGCCACCCATACGGAATGACTGGTGCTCGCACTGTAGGTCATGCATTAATTGAAGGTAAACGACGCGGTGTTAAATATGTCGTTGTGACCATGTGTGTCGGCGGTGGAATGGGCGCTGCAGGCTTATTTGAAATCGCCAATTAAAAAAATTTATTTTATTTGAAATTTTTTGCGCTTATATTCTGTCTTTATTAACAGTGTAAGCGCACTTGTTGTTCCCATTGAGTATACGCCAATTACGCATTACTATTTGTATGCTTTTGGCGTTTTTTTTATCTTAAGGAAAATGAATATTGGTAACCGTTCCTAATTCAGCAAGGTTAGCATATCGCTTATTCAATTTAGATGACGTTCATACTGCCTCTCAAGACTTAGATGACATTTGGCAAGTCGACCAAGATCCTGAAGTGATGAAGTATTTAACCAATGGTGTAACCACTTCCAAAGAAGTACTAAAAAACGTTTATATTCCCCGTTTAAAATCATATACAGATATCGACAAAGGATTCGGTATGTGGCGAATTTCCTTAGCAGATTGCGATACCTTTATTGGCGAACTCATAATGCGCCCTATGCATTTTGGGTCTGATAATCCTCATCAGCATGATATTGAACTTGGCTGGCGATTTATTCGAAAGTACTGGGGGCAAGGTTACGCGACAGAGGCTGCGGACCATTTGATGCGTTGGAAAGCCCAAGACCCGATAGTAAAGCGCTTCAGTGCCATTGCAGACACCAATAACAAAGCATCTACCGCTATAATGAAAAAACTAGGTATGCGATTTATTACCCACGAAATCCACCAAGATCCGCTAGGAGACGTAGAAGTAGATCGTTATAGTTTGGATGTGGCGGACTTAAATACTGATAAAACGAACCAGTGACTAGAACTTAGATAGCACTTGATATGGCTAGCATTTTTCACTAGTATCAAGGCTTCAAAATAGCTTCCTTTTTAAATCTCATTGTCTAATTCAAGCGAAAATAATCAAACAAATCAGTTCGAAAAAAAAATAGCGGCATTAGAAGCCGAAATAGTCGAGCTCAGAAGAAAAAATGATTTACAAGATCAGGTGATTAACCTGAACCAAGATAGTATTTTTGTTAAAGATGCCAATTTAAATTGGATCTTTGCAAATGATGCAGCGCTTTCATTTTACTCGAAAAAGATTCGAGACAAACTTATTGGAACAAATCCAGCTGAACACTTTCCTCCAGAGCAAGTGGCAAAGTTTGAAGAGTCAGACCATATTGCCTTAACAACAGGTATTTATGAAAAAAAAGAAACGGTTTTGCTCGATGACGGCAGAGAGATTCAGGCTCAAATAACCAAAAAGCGTTTTATTGGTGAAGATGGCGCCCCCTATTTGTTGTGTATAAGTCGAGATATTACTGACAGAGAAGATTTAATAGTAGAGCTCAAACGTTCAAACGCCGATCTAGATAATTTCGCATATGTAGCTTCTCATGATCTACGAGCACCACTAAACGCCATAAAAACTATGGTTGCTTGGGTCAGAGAAGACTGTGAAGATATTCTACCATTAGAAAGTAAAGACAATTTAGCGCTAGTGATGAACCGTGTTGAACGCATGGAAAAGCTACTAATGGACTTGCTTGAATACAGCCGTATGGGACGCGAAAAACAGTTGCCGGTTAGGTTTAACATTCGTAAAAAAGTGCTCGAATTGCTGAACTTAGTCGATCTCCCTATGGGGTTTGGTATCCGCTGCGACGATGTAGAGGTTACTTTACCTGAAACTCCGTTTAATGTGGTTATGGTGAATCTAATTGGTAATGCAATAAAGCACCATGATTCGGCCAATGCGAATATTTCAATTTCCGTTAAAACTACCAAACGCTACACAGTAATTACGGTTGCGGATAATGGTCCAGGCGTTCCCGACGAATACAAACAAAAAGTCTTTGAGCTATTTACCACATTGAAACCAAGAGACGAATTAGAAGGTTCCGGCATGGGATTAAGCGTGGTGAAAAAGCTGGTAGAACAATATCAAGGCAAAATCGAAGTTGCCGACAATTCTCCTCGCGGCACTAAGTTCATTATTTCATGGCCACAGTTTAAGTAAGTTGCACTTTCTTTGAGAACGTTTTTCAAAAGGGAAAAAGTCTTATGCAAAGGAATGCTAGATTCTGCTTCACTTTGCTACTTTAGTGCTATACATTGTAGCTATATTGGTTTAAAAAATAACTCGCCCAAATACCATGCTATTTCAGATACTTGCTGTACATAAGTATACAAGATTCCGATTCTATTGGGTGATATTGGGATGTTTTATTTTCTCCCAAAGTGCCACTGCTTCTCTAACGATAATCAATATATCTGAATTACCGAATGGGCAACTTCAAATTCCATTGTCGAAAACAACACAATTGGAGTTGGTTAACAATGAAAATGCCCTTGTTGTATTTACTCTTAAACAAGAAATCGCAGATGCTAGGGTTGTTTTAACGTCTTGCCATTCTGATTCATCGACTACTCAAACGATAATAAATTCACCGGATACTTATCGTCTTCCTGAAATTTTTGCTGTTTATCCCAAAAGTCAGAATTGCAAAATTAGCATCAGCGCTTCTGATACTTCAGATAGCTTTGCAAATATTGAATTGTCTTGGTTTGAGGTTAAGCAGCCATCGATAGACTTAATTACAGCCCTAGCGCATCTAGTAGAGGCAGAACAAAAATGGTCAAACTATTTTGAAGTAAACGAAGCCCAGCAATCAAATGTGCTAGCCAATGTAATACAGAGCCTAACAAGTGCCAAAAATTTACTTGGAGACGCACTGCCGTATTGGTCTCATCTCATCCAATATAAACAAAGTGAAGTTTATCATTATCTTGGGCAGTATGATGAACAAGCTAGAATTTTACAGACACTATTGGACCAGCCTAATTTAGCAATAGAGATGAAAGCGCAAGCCCATGTTGATCTTGCCATTTACACCATTTACGAAATTAAAGATTTTGATGAGGCAAGTAAACAGATCGAGCTCACTTTCCAGTTACTGGAAAACGCCGAGCAAAGTGTTTTATACGCGGATGCTTTAGAAACATCGGCGTCTATAGAAATCGAACGTGCAAATTTCTCATCGGGTATCGATAACTTTGTTGCCAGTTATCAAATTTTTATGGCCAAGGGCGCAAAAAAAGATGCGTTAAATACCGCATTATCCTTAGGGTATTTTTATTATCGAACGGGCGAATTGGTGCGAGCCTCTCAAGAATATAATGCGGCGAAATTATTGGCAGAATCAATTAGTGAATCATACTCAGTCACCAATGCAAATATAAAGCTAGCTACTGTATATCGAAATTTGGGAGACTATGATAAGGCGGCCAAATTTCTCGATATAGCCCTATCTCAAAGTGCTTCATTTGATCATTCTTACTTAGACGCTTGGGCAAAACTTGAAAAAGCTAAATTACTGAAAGCCACCTTACAATATCACTATGCAATCGATTGGTTTGACAAGGCAAAATCGGCGTTTAAAAAATTAAATGCAATGGCGGATGTTTATCAAATAAATATAGTGTTGGCGGATTTATATGTCGACATGCAACAAGTTGAAAACGCTGAAAAATTGTATTTTGAATATCTTAACTATGCACAAGAAGAACTGACACAGCTTCAAGTTGCACAAGTTAGTATGCAAATTGCTGAATTAAAGTTAAAGCAAGGATTTATACAGGAAGCCATAGACTATCAAAACATCGCACATACCTATTTTCAAGGAGTGTCAGATGCCTTTTCACTAGCTGACACCCAATTTGGTTTAGCTGCTTCATACGCTGCTCTAGCAGATATAGAAAAGGCGACATTTTATTTTGATGCGGCGTTGCGCTTTTATGAATCTATCGAGGCGACACCATCCGCCTTATCTGCAATCCTTGAGTACGCAAAATATATAAGTCTCATATCCAAAGAAAAGGCTTTAAGTGCAATCGATGTAGCCTTGGAACAATCACTTAATGGTGATTTTCAAGTAGCAAGGGAAGATTTAAGTATTGGGTTTACAGCTAGCCTGCAAGACTTGCTAAGCTTAAAAATTAAACTTGATGATGCATTAACCGCCGAACAAAGTTTAGTATTAGTTGAAAATATAAAAGCTAAGGCGTTAAAACGATTTTTTTATAATAAGGCGGACTTCACTAGCAATTCAGAGCAAGAAAAAAGTCTAGCGGCAATTAATTCTCAAATAAGTCAACAGCTAGTAGCTTTACAAAACGCATCTGCATCAGCACATCCCTCATTATTGCAAGAACTCAGGCGATTAAGTGAAGAGCGTTATAAAGTTGAGCAGTCAATTTATTTTGACCGCACAGATTCCAGCGATCAGGCTGATTTTGACCTAGCCGCCTTATCTAAGTTGCGACAAAACCTGCAAGATCATCAACTAGTGCTTTTTGTTGATAGCAGTGATATTGCCTCAAAGCTTTGGTTTATCAGCAAAAATAACGTGAAGCAATTTAACATTAAAGATTCAAAGGATTTGAACCAGCAAGTGGTTGGATTATTGGAGAACATTAAGAAGCATAAATCCTACCGAGACAACAAACAAATTATACAGAAAATTTCCAATAGTCTATTTCCAGACCCTTCAGTGTTAAAACAAAAACAAGAATTAATAGTGATTGCAGACGGCGCCTTGGCTAATTTGCCATTTTCAGTATTGGAAAATCCGACAGATAAATCTTCACTGCTTAATTCTTTGACCGTTAGTTTTCATCAATCGTTGGCTTTATTGATGGCTCAGATGACTACACCAGATTTACGCGATAATCAGACTAAATCCTTGATAGTGGCAAGCCCTGAAATGCAGGCGCTAGAAAACGGGTCTTCTTTACAAGCTGGTTATAAAGCTTCTAATTTACCATTTTCAAAAGCAGAAGCTGAGTATATCGGAAAAACCCTTGGAACAGATGCAGTCACTCTCATTGGTAAACAAGCAAACAAACAAAATATTAAGCAACAAATGCTTCCACAATTTAATATTTTGCATTTTGCAACTCATGCGGTAGCCAATAGCGACTTTCCCGAACTGGGAGGGCTGGTCTTGTCAAATAGTCATGATTCTGACAATCTTTTATTAGCACCAGAAATAAAAAAATTGCATTTAAATGCCCACCTAGTAGTGCTAAGTGGATGTGATTCTGCAATAGGCAAAACTATAGCCGGAGAAGGTATGCTAGGTTTATCACGTGCATTTATGCAAGCAGGTGCCCGAAATGTCATCGGGAGCTTGTGGAAAGTACAAGATGATGTAACGGCAAAATTAATGCAATTGTTTTATCAGTATCATATTGAACAAAACATGAGTGCTCAATTGGCCCTTGTTCATGCGCAAAGAGATGTCCGCAATTACAAACGAAAAGATGGTAGAAGACCATGGAGAGCCCCCTATTATTGGGCGGGATTTATTTTACATGGAACAGGGTCATAAATGACACAAATGGACGAAGCTGCGTTTGCTGAACAATTAGTTGAACGTATAAAAAACGGCGAAAAAGACGCAGAAAGAGACTTAGTTGAACGTTATCAACGGGGTTTATTTTTTGTATTGCGACGAAAATGTTCTCAAGATGCTGTGCTTGCGCAAGACTTAATGCAAGATACTTGGCAAATTGTCATCGAAAAAATCCGAGCTGATAAAATTAGAGAACCTCAAAAGCTTGCCGCATTTATCGTGCAAACTGGAAAAAATGCGGTAATTGCTCACTTCAGGAAAATTGAGAATAAGGGATCTTCGGCGGTTGACTCTCATTCGCTAGATACGAACCTGGCACAACTAGTGGACCAAAGAGATAACCCTGAGCAAAAACTGCTTAACTATAACCTGGGTTTGATGGTCAAAAAAGTTATTCTGGAGATGGAACAAACCCGTGATAAAGATATCTTATTCAGCTTATTTTTAAATCAACAAGATAAGAAAACCATTTGCCAAAATTTAGGTCTAGATAGTGAACATTTTGATCGAGTGCTTTATAGAGCAAAACTTAGATTTCGTAAGATTTGGGAACAGCACCACAATACTTCTTGAGTTGGGTGAGAGTTTTTTACCCATACCAACACTATAGATAAGATGAAGTAAATAACATGACTAACGAAAAGAAGGCTGAAAAGCATTTGCAAGTAGATGAAAGAATAGAAAGATACATTTTAAATAAAATGTCTGAACAAGAAGCGTCGGAATTTGAAGCTTATTTTCTTTCTAATCAATCTTGCTTAGAGCAACTTGAAATCGCGGAACAAATTCATCAAGGATTGTTAGCATTGCAACAAAGCGGCGATATGCAAGATATGCTGGCAAAACAAAAAGCTAAAAAGCGATTTTGGCAAAAACCAGTCCCCCTTTGGTCTCTTGCAGCAACAGTATGTTTAGTTTTACTCATTCCAATTATCCAAATTACTTCTCAAGGGTCAGGTGAAGCCGATCAAATTCGTGTGGTAAATATTGAATTAGCATCTGTAAGAGGAGAGGGTGAAAACACAATAGAGTTAAATCTAACCGGTACTCAGACTCTTCTATCTTTTTATGTGGACACCGAAACACCTCAGTTTGATCATCCCTCATACGGTTTCCAATTATCCAGTGAAGATAATCAAATCGTTTTTAGATCAACCAACTTAACGCTAAATAATGCAAGCACCCTATTTGTTAATCTCGGTAATATGAGGTTGGCGCCAGGCTCATATTTTTTTGAAGTCTTTGGTAGCTCAGGAAATGATCGTTTTTTGATGCAATCGGGGCATTTAGAAATAACAGATTAAGTAAAAGGAATAAAAGACTGTGAATAGTATTATTGTTAAAACGGGGTTGTTTTTGATTTGTTGGGCAAGTGCTTTTTATAGTCACGCCACTGAGTTGCAACGGCAAAATAGATTGTTGAAACAGTTAATTCAAGAGTATGATTTTACTTATCACTGCGTCAGTGAAACTAGCTGCAGCCGAACATCCACATCATCCAAATCATCGTTAGGGTCTCGACTATCGACAACTGATACAGGCATAAGTATTTCATCAGATACAGAAATCCAAGAGACGGTAAAAGCAAAACTCAATGTGAGTTTAAGGTTTACGGATCAAACTTATCTTTATGCAGCAAACGATTGGGAAATTATTGAGTCAGGTTGCACTGTGCATCTTGTTTTACCAAGCGTAGCAATTGCGGATGCTTCGGAGCATGATCATGAGGACTCAATTGCACACCGTTTAACTTTATCTTTTACATCGGCCCAAAGTACCAATCCCTATGATCAAGCCTGTAATTTGCCAGTTGATGTTACGAGTTTTGACTTTTGGACCCTGACCTATCTGGTTGAACATCACAGCTTAACCACTGCATCGTCAGAAATCAGTGTGCTAAGACATAATCGTACCCATGGGGGCGCAATTTCTTTGTAAATTTACAATAAAGAACAAGTAGTTGTGGGTACGGGTTTAGTATATTCTAGGATTACTTTCTGTTTGTCCGAAATCTGTACCTAATGTCTTGGATTTTATTTACCCTTATTGCGGTATTTTTTCAAACCTTTCGTAATGCCATTCAAAGCCAATTAAGTGCAACTGTGCCTACTGCTGGGGTTACACTGGCTCGCTTTTTATTTGCGCCACCTTTGGCCGCGGTTTATGTTTATTTAACTTCGGTTCGAGACAATATCGGAATTCCTGAGTTTCCTGCTAAATTTTGGATGTTCATTTGCCTAGCTGCAATTTTACAAATAGCCGCAACTTCCTTGATGGTGCAATTGTTTAAGCAAAAGAATTTTGCAGTGGGAGCAGGCTTAGCCAAAAGTGAAGCGTTAATGGCAGGTGTTCTAGGCATGCTATTTTTCGGTAGTTATTTGAGCTTGTTAGGCTGGTTGGGTATTGGCATAGGCGCAATTGCCGTATTTATTTTAAGTGGTTGGCGAAAAGGCGGCGATCTGACCTTAAAAACGGTGATTATTGGCTTGGCTTGTGGCACCTGTTTTGCCCTTACTTCTTTATATGTCAGAGAAGCCAGTCATACTTTAGATGTTCCTTATATTCAGGGCGCGGGTTGGGTTTTGTTTTGGGTGCTCAGTTTACAGACAATCATATTGTGTAGTTTTATTGCAATAAAACAACCTGACACTTTCAAAAAACTCGCTGCTCTGCCGGGTAAAACGTTGGCAGCTAGTGTCACTAGCTTCTTAGGTTCAGTCGGTTGGTTCACTGCAATGGCGTTGCAACATGTGGCCTATGTAAAAACCTTAGGCCAACTGGAAGTATTTACTACCATGTTAATTAGCTTAATTTGGTTAAAGCAGCCGGTGAAAAAACATGAAATTATTGGTCTTTTATTAATTGCTATTGCCGCAATTTTGGTAATGTGGTCATAAAAGCTTATTCACTCTAGTTAGTTAACCCGTAATAATTTTGATACCATCAAGACATCAATAAATAAGAAGATAAAGCCGTGAATATAGTTGTCATTCCTGTAACACCTTTTGCACAAAACTGCTCACTCATTTGGGACTCACAAACCATGCAAGGGGCGTTAGTCGATCCCGGAGGTGATGCTCAGAAGATCTACGCACAGGTTGAGAAGAACAATGTCACAATCACCAAGATTATCCTAACCCATGGGCATCTTGACCACGTTGGCGGTACACTAGAAGTCGCCGAACATTTTAAGGTGCCAATCATAGGTCCACATATTGGCGACAAATTTTGGCTAGATGGGCTTATGCAACAAAGCCAAATGTTTGGATTCCCTCCAGCAAAACCTTTTTCCCCTGATCAGTGGCTCACCGAAGACGATGAAATCGCAATTGGCAATCAAACATTGAGCATATTGCACTGTCCGGGACATACGCCAGGGCATGTTGCACTAGTTGAAAGAAATAGTAATAAGGTCATTGTGGGCGATATTATTTTTGCGGGTTCAATTGGTAGAACAGATTTCCCTCAAGGTAATCATCAACAACTCATTACCTCTATACGTGAAAAATTGTTTCAATTGCCGGGTGACATGCAGGTGTATCCAGGACATGGACCCACTACTACTATTTCAAAAGAAAAAGCTACTAATCCTTTTGTTGCAGATGCAAAGTTTGGCTAGTGCCATAAAAACTTCATTTTGGAAATTTTTAGCTCAAGTTACATGTTTAAGGGCAAATAGTATTCACGGAATATTTGTTTAAGCGATAACTCATCCAACCATTAAAAATTGTATGTCTTCTATACTAATAAATGAAATTTGGTTTGAATTATCCCTGTAGGGCAAAAAAACCCTTTTACTGGGGATCATTTAGAGGTAACGTATACTATCTTAATTGCGGGGTGAGAAGTAAGTTAGTACCTGCACAGCGGTAGAATAATAAGAGTAATACCAGATGGAGATGAGAAGACGCTTAAGGGTGCTTGTTGTTGACGATGATCTAGTTGATAGAAAAATCATTCGTCGTACACTAACTGCGAATTCTTTTGAAGTAGATATGGTCGAGGCCACCTCAGTTACACAGGGCCTTGGTCTGCTAAGAGAAAGTAGTTTTGATGTCATTTTGCTGGACTATCGCATGCCCGGCACTGACGGCATTCAAATGGTACGTGAACTTAGATCTAGACCTGATTTAGGTAGCGTAGCCATTATCATGATGAGCTCAGCGGAAAGCGAAGCGCTTGCTGTGGAATGTATTGAAGCCGGCGCTCAGGATTTTATTCTCAAATCAGATATCGGAAAGCTCAACTTACAACGTGCTATCACCCATGCTCAAAAGCGCTTTGAACTCGAACATAAACTCCACCAAAACTATTTAAACGTTAAGCACCTATCAGAAAAAGATCCTCTTACGGGGTTGTCTAATCGGTATCATTTTAACCAATTAATGAGTTTGTTAATTGATACTGAGGGTAAAACTCATAACGATGTAGCGCTAATTTTAATCGATCTAGATAATTTTAAATTTATCAATGACACCATGGGGCATGATGCTGGTGATCGATTGTTAATTGAGTTTTCTAAACGGATAAAAAACCAATTGCGTCGGCATGAAAGCTTTGCTCGCTTGGGAGGCGACGAGTTTGCCATCATACTTAATGGAGTTCGATCTCCGGAGCAAGTGGAAATGGTAGCGAAACGTATTCACAGTGCCTTACATTCCCCCATTACCATCGAAGAAAACGAAATTGAGTGTAATGCCAGCGTAGGCGCTGCTATGTATCCTCATCAAGCCAAGAGTAAAGACGAGTTGGTTAAGTTTGCTGATGTTGCCATGTACAGCGCTAAGCGGGCAGGCAAAGGCATGGTGAAACTTTATAATGAATCCATGCGAGCTACCTTTAGCCGACAATACGATATTCAAGTGGGGTTGAGAAAGCACCTGACGGATAAATCCTTTGATGTGTTTTTCCAACCTGTCATTGATCTTAAAACCGGTGGTGAAGTTGGTTATGAAGCGTTAATTCGTTGGCCGCAGGTGTCTGAAGCGGAAGAGAGCTTTGTACCTGACGAATTTATTCCTATTGCTGAACAAAATAACGATATTCATGCAATCGGTAACCTAGTCATAGACAGAGCTATTGAACAAATTGCCCATTGGCAACGCAGCACTAGCCAGAGTACTTTTATCGCGATTAATATATCGCCTATACAATTACAGTTTCCTAAAATTACCCAGTACATTATTCAGCGCGCTGAATATTATCAGGTACAGCCAGAGACTATAGTGCTAGAAATCACTGAAACCGCACTGTTTGAAAAACAACAAGCAATTAAAGAATCCATTGAAACCTTATCTGATTACGGCTTTATTATTTCATTAGATGATTTTGGCGTTGGTTACTCTTCTATTTCCCATCTAATTAACTATCCCATAGATATAGTGAAATTGGATAAATCGCTATTCACAATGGATGAAAGTGAAGAGAAAAGACTAGCAGTATTTGAAGCTTTGGCTAGCATGCTTAAACGTCTGAATATGAAAGTAGTCGCTGAAGGAATTGAAACCGAAGAGCATTTAAAAATCTGTAAATCTTTGGGAATCGACCACGGGCAGGGTTTCTTATTTGCAAAGCCTGTTGATGCAAGAGAAATTGAAACACGTTGGTTGATGCACGCTTAACATAAAATAACAGAAAAAAATAAGCCCTCATTTTGAGGGCTTTTTCGTTATTTTGAAAAACTTTCTTGTTGATGTTTTTGCTGTTCAGATAGCTCAGTCTCTAACTGGCGGGTGACAGCTTCAGGCGAGTTAGTCTTACGGGTTATCAAGCTATAGGCAACTGGCACTATGTAGAGAGTAAATACAGTGGCTGCACAAACTCCAGCCAGAATCACCGTGCCTATTACTTCTCTAGTTTCAGCCCCTGCGCCACTACTCAACATTAGCGGAATTGATCCTGCTATTGTGGTGAGCCCTGTCATTACTATAGGTCTGAAGCGAGTGCTGGTCGCTTCTTCCAACGCATCATCGAAGTCTCTACCTTCATCACGCAACTGATTGGCGAATTCTACAATTAGGATGCCATTCTTAGCGGCTAAACCTACTAAGATAATCAATGCAATTTGTGAATAAATGTTGAGTGAAAAGCCTGTTAAATAGAGCCCTAACAATCCGCCGCCCATAGCGAGAGGCACGGTCAGCATGATCACAAAAGGATGGATAAAGCTTTCAAATTGTGCGGCTAACACTAAAAACACTACAGCTAGACCTAACAAGAAGACAAAAATAATTGAGCTACCTGCATTAATAAAGTCGCGACTTTCGCCTTTATAATCAATGACTGCGGTTTCAGGTAAATCTTCAATGACTTGTTGTTGTAAATATTCTAATGCTGTTCCTAATGTTAAACTGTCGTTCAAATTGGCTTCTAAGGTTATTGCGCGGATCCTGTTGTACCTTGAAAGCGTTTCAGCGGCTGCATACTCATCAATATCCACTAAATTAGAAAGTGGTATCAATTGATTGGTGCGTTCAGATCTTACATAAATATTCTTAATATCACTAAATGATCGTTGAGCGTCTCTTTCACCCTCTACTATGACATCGTATTCTTCACCCTTGTCTAAAAAGGTAGTGATCCTGCGACCACCCATCATAGTTTCCAAAGTACGCCCAATTTCTTGAACTGTCACGCCTAGTGCGGCTGCCCGATCATAATTCACTGCGAAATCTATCTGAGGCCGGGTTTCTTTGTAGTCAGAATCTAATCCGATTAAACCTGGTTTATCTTTTTCAATTTCATCAAAGATAATATCTCGCCATTCAGCTAATTCATCGTAGGTTGAGCCTCCGATAACAAATTGCACAGGTTTTTGGGTACCACCCCCTAAACCTTGACGCATTACTGGGAATACTCTTACGCCGGGAAGATTGCCTAAGGAACCTCTAACTTCATCCATAATCTCAAATGCTGGACGACGCTTTGACCAATCTTCCAACAACACAATAACGATACCGCCGCTGAAGTTTTCTATGCTGCCAAATGCTCTTGGTGCTCTTACCAGAAGTCTTCTGACTTCGCCAGAGTCGACATACTTCATCATCCGACTTTCGATTTCATTCATGTATGTTTTTATGTATTCGTAAGAGGAGCCTTCGGGACCATTAACCATAACAAAAAAAGCGCCTCGATCTTCTCTTGGGGCAAACTCTTGTTTTACATTGGGGTAGAGCCAGGCGGTTCCCGCTATTAATAAAACAAATATAAGCACTATACCGATTGGCGTTTTTAGACAGTAGTTCAATGAGCGCATGTAGCCCTTACGCAAAGAATTCACAATGGAAGAGGTGATCCTGACAGGTAAGGTGGCTTTGCCATCATCATGTTTCAATATTTTTGACGCTAACATTGGCGAAAGGGTAAGTGCCACCAAGGAGGAAAATACTACGGCGGCAGCGATAGTGAGGGCAAATTCAGTAAACAGCCTGCCTATGTCGCCCTCTAAAAAAGTAATGGGAACAAACACTGCTACTAACACTAAGGTAGTTGCAATAACCGCGAAACCAACTTGTCTTGTGCCTCTGTAAGCCGCAACAAGTTTAGTCTCTTTAAGTTCTTGTAGGCGTCTGGTGATGTTTTCCAAAACTACAATGGCGTCATCTACGACTAATCCGATGGCCAAAACTAGCGCGAGCAAAGTAAGTAGATTAATCGAGAATCCGAGCATGTAAACAACGATAAAGGTCGCTGTAATGGATACAGGAACAGTTACCGCTGGGATTATCATGGCCCGCACACTACCCAAAAACAAATAGATGACAAGCACTACACAACCTATAGCGATGAATAAAGTCGCGTAGACTTCTTCAATTGCCGCCTCTATAAAAACTGAAGCATCGTAACTTTGCTCGATAGACATGCCATCGGGTAAATTTTGGTTGAGTTTTGCAGTTAGGGCTTTAACGTTGCGAGCAACTTCAATGGTATTGGCTGTAGATTGTTTGATAACGCCAATGCCCACCATGGGAATGCCATTACCTCTAAAAAATGTCCGGTCTTCCTCTAGCCCCAGTTCAACCCGAGCCACGTCGCCAAGGCGCACTAAGTAACCATCCTCACCTTGGGCCAACACCAACTCACCAAATTTTTCAGCACTGGTGAAATTTCTGTCTACTCTGGCTTTGAACATACGTTGTTCAGATTCCAAACTACCTGCTGGCAGTTCCACGTTTTCAGCACGTAAAGCTCGTTCTACGTCAGAAACGCTAAGACCTTTTGCGGCTAGCTGTTGACGGTTCAACCAAATGCGCATGGCGTATCGCTGGCTACCACCAACCCGTATTCTGGCAACACCATCAAGAGTGGAATATTGGTCAACTATGTAGCGTTCGGCGTAATCAGTTAGTTCGGGAACCGACATTTCAGAACTGGCAAGGTTTTGCCAAATAATAACATCATCGCTGCTATCCACTTTTTGCACTTCTGGTGGTTCAGATTCTTCTGGCAAATTGTCTTGAACCCCGGCAATTCTATCGCGAATATCATTAGCTGCGGAATCTACATCTCGACCAATTGAGAACTCGATAGTAACGTTGGATTCGCCGTCTTGAGAACTCGACTGAATAAACTCAATTCCTTCGACTCCCGCGATACGTTCTTCAATAACTTCGGTAATACGTGTTTCTACAATATTCGCAGGAGCCCCAGGATAGGCAACTTCAACTGTCACTATAGGTGGATCAATATCGGGATACTCACGCAATGACAAACGATCAAATGATACAAGTCCAAACGCAATTAATAAAAGTGAGATAACACTAGCAAATACAGGCCTCTTTACGGAAATATCGGATAACAACATGGTTTAACCTTTTCTTCCTGAACTTTGTAATATAGAGGTTATAGAAACGTCTGCTGTTTGCTCTCCTAATACTGTGACTTCAGCGCCTGGCAAGGCTTTAGTGATTCCATGAGTGACGACTTTATCACCTGCAGATAACCCTTGTACGATTTCAGCTTCTCCAGCCCTTCTGGTACCTAACTCAATTTGTCTTCGCTCTACGGTACTAGCGCCATTTTTGTTACTTAAGACCAGTACAAAATTCTTATTACCAGAAGGGATTAAAGCTTCTTCAGGTATAATTAATGCCTGCCGTGGATTTGCCTGAATGGTGACAGTCATTAATAAACCGGGTTTTAGTTTGCGCTCAGGATTTGGAATAATGGCTCGAACAATAATGGAGCGCGTGACAGGATCGATTCGACTGTCTACATTTAGCACTTTGCCGTCAAAGATTTCGTCTTTAAAGGCATCACTTTTGGCTTTGATTTCAACACCAGACCCAAGTACTGGTAAGAACACAGAGGGCACGGAAAAATCCAATTTCATTACACTATCATCATCTAAAGTCGTGATAGTGTCGCCTGGTCGCACTAAGGAACCAACGCTGACATTGCGTAAACCAAGTACGCCAGCAAAGGGGGCTTTTATTGTCCTGAGTGCTAAACGAGAACGGATCGCTTTGATTCTTGCTTCAGCGGTTTCTACTTCTCGCTGTTGTTCATCTAACAAAGATTCTGTGGAAGCATTTTGCGCAGCCAAAGAAGATAAGCGTGACACTTGCTTTTTAGCTTCGTTTAATCGGGACATTTCTTCTGCCAATAGAGCTTGCTGCTCGCTATCGTCCATTTCAACTAGCACATCGCCTCGATTTACCCTTTGACCATCTTGAAAATGCACAGCAGTAATCATCTCGGTAACATTTGCTGTTAAATCAACACTTTCATTGGCGCGCAATGTGCCCAGTGCTTCAACGGTATCGGCCATTTCATTTTGTTCAACAGTTGCCACAATGACGGAAGTTTGTGCTTGTGCAAAAAATGCAAGCGCACTTAAAAATATAAAAGCGGGGAAAAAAAGTTTCACTCTACTGCCCTGAGATTATGGATATCCTAATGTACGTATTAGGTGACCGGATGGATTGACTTTTTATTCATCAGTTAACACAGTTATTATGACTGTATTTCCGCAACCGACATATCGGATGTCATCCAAGCAAGAAGATTTAGCTAACGCAATTCCTCTACCATGAAGATCAAAGGCTCTTTCAGGGTCAAATTCTAGATATTTTTGCCATTCAAAACCTTTGCCTTGGTCGCAAATAGTGATGGTACAGGTGCCTGAGTGTCTTGCGAGTAAAACTGACACTTTTCGGTCGCAATAAGGGGGCGTTTTAAGGCGATGCTCGACCTCTTCTAACCAGCATTCATCCTCTAATAATTGGCTTTTTTCATCATAAGTGATGCCTAAGTTTCCATGTTCAATAGCATTTAGGAGCAACTCAGAATATCCATTTACAGAGCGTAAAGGATCTTTACCTGCATCGGCTAACACTATAGCCAAGCTTTTTGCTTCTTCAATTGTTCTAATTTCAAATTCTGCACGTTTCATGCTCTGCAAACCTTTAGCATGTCGGCCAATTTGAGATTGTAATTCCCGTTTAAACTTTAGTTCACTAATTGCTTTTCTTACTACTTGACGAACTACAGAATCTGCCGATGGCTTTGTTAGGTAATAACTGGCACCGGCTTTAAGGCCTTCTGAAACTTGTTGTTGGTAATTATCAGAGGTTAACATAATCACCGGAATTTCTTTGTGAGCAGGGTCAGATTTCAGTTTTTCCAGTAAACCTAATCCATCTAATTTGGGCATGTGTTTATCGAGAAGAATCAATTCAAATTGATATTCGTCAGACGTTATTAGTTCCCAAGCTCTTGCTCCATCTTCTGCCAACACTACATCATAACCAGCTTGAGCAAGTATTTCCTGATTAAGCATGCGCATAACTTTGTTATCGTCAACGATAAGAATCTTTTCTGCCAATCGAGCATCTCCTAAGGCAAAGAAATAGTACGAAATATCAACAACAAAAGTGTAGTAGTAGTCTGTAAAAACGCAAGGAACCAAGTTAAGAGAATGAACGAGATATCAAGGTATCATTGATATCTCGTAAATAGACAAGCTATTCAGTTAGTTGCGCTACAATAATAGCTTTTGGCGGTAAAGTGATGACTAGTTCGCCATTTTCCGCAGGGGATACTTCGAAAGAGGTAGGTCTTACAGCATTTGGATCTTTAAAGGTGTTATGGGCATCCATTGTTTCAGCGGTAAGAATTTCACCAGTAATACGCTTATATGCACTTCCTAGGTTGATCACTTCATCATTATTAGGATCTACGTTAACAAGGGTAATCCACAATTTTCCATCCTTACCGCGAGCAGCACTTGCATTGATTTTAGGCACCTGATGTTCGCCTTGACCATAGGTTTCATTGCCATCCAATTCTATGGGAACATAGGTCGCATCTTGAAAAGGAATATGCATGCGAAAAACATGATAGGTCGGGGTTAGTAACATTTTTTCTTTATCAGTTAGTATCATGGCTTGGAGAACGTTTACCATTTGCGCAATAATAGTCATTTGAACGCGTTTTGCATATTTGTGATAAATGTTCAAATTTAGTGCTGCAACTACGGCATCACGTAGACTATTTTGCTGATACAAGAAGCCAGGATCTCCTTCCGTAACATCATACCAAGTTCCCCACTCATCCAAATAGAAGCCAATTTCCTCATCAGGATCGTATTTGTCCATGATTTCGATGTTAGTTTTTAAAATATCTTCAATTTTTAGCGTGCGAGACATAGTGCTTGCCCATTCAGATTCTGGGAAATTTAATGCGCTGCCTTTTTTGCTCCAATCACTGGTTGGAAGGGTGTAATAATGGTGGCTAATTGCGCCTTTGTTGTAGGACCAATAGCTCTCCATGCTCATTAAAGCTTCGGTATAGTCAGTTCTGAAATCGGTACCGCCGCTGGCAATTAACGTGGGTTTGTTATTGGCTGGGGTTTTGATGAATGTAGCATAGTGTTTGTACAGGTCGACATAATAGTCTGCGTCCATACTACCACCACAGCCCCAGGTTTCATTTCCTATTGCGAAAAAATGCAGTCGCCATGGTTTATCTCGGCCATTTTCTCTGCGTAAATTAGCAAGTGAAGACTCACTATCAGATGTCATATATTCAACCCATTGGGCCATTTCTTTTGGCGAGCCAGTGCCTAAATTGCCATTTACGTAAGCGTCTGCGCCGAGCATTTCTGCTAAATTCATGAACTCATGGGTGCCAAAACTATTGTCATCAATTACCCCACCCCAAGTGGTATTAACCGTGCGTTTTCGCTCAGCATTTGGACCTATGCCATCTTCCCAATGATATTCATCAGCAAAACATCCTCCCGGCCATCGTAACAAGGGTACTTGAAGATCTTTCAACGCCTGTAATACATCATCTCTATAGCCATTGGTATTGGGGATATCACTTTCTGGACCTACCCAAACACCTTCATAAATCCCTCGGCCTAGATGCTCCATAAACTGACCGTAAATATTCTTATTAATCACTGCACCAGTATTATCAGTATCTAGGCTAACAGATACCTCGGCCATAGATGAGGTGCTAGTGATCGTTAAAGCGATCCCAATAGCCCTTAAAAGAGACTTAAATTTCATTAGATATTTCTCCATTAATTTTTTGAAGCTTTAATGTGTTTTATTTAATAATTCTATATCATTTTATTAATAATATTATAATGCCAGTAAGTTTAATATGAGTTGAAGAGGGTAAATTTCGTTAATGGATTACGAAAATGATTTTTACCAATCTAAACTATAATGATAAATGCTGAGTAAAAATTATTCAGGGTAGACAACCTTTATAAGGAAACATGTATGACTGGGTTCACTCGCCGTCAGGCATTAAAATTTTTTTCAAGCGCAGTGGTACTGGCAAGTGCCGCAAAAATTCCGGCATTTGCTCAGTCCGACCGCAAGCTAGGTGTGGCTCTTTTAGGATTGGGAAATTATAGTGAAAACCTTCTCGCGCCAGCACTTCAAGCGACACTACATTGCGAATTACGCGGAATAATTACAGGAACGCCAAGCAAAATCCCAAAATGGCAACGCAAGTACGGCATCAAAGACGCTAATGTGTATACCTACGATAACATGGATGAGATAGCCGATAATCCAGATATAGACGTCATTTATATAGTGACTCCAACAGGCACGCACATGAAATATGCAGTAAAAGCTGCTAACGCAGGTAAGCATGTTTGGTGCGAGAAACCTATGGCGATGACTGTGCAAGAATGCCAGAAGATTATTGATGCTTGTAATAAAAATAAGGTCAAGCTTTCTATTGGCTATAGAATGCAACACGAACCCAACACTAGAAGATTCGGTGAATACGCAACTACCAAACCTTTCGGTGATTTTACTTCGGTATTTACCCGTGCTGGTTATGCGGGAAATGGCTTTCCACAAGATTATTGGCGGATGAAAAAAGATATGGGCGGTGGTGCCATGTACGATATGGGTGTTTACCCATTAAATGGTGCCCGTTATCTTACTAAAATGGAGCCGATAGCTATAACAGCGCGCCACGAAAAATCGCATCCAGAAATTTTTACAGAAGTCGATGAAACTACCTTTTTCACATTAGAATTTCCTAATGGTTTAATTGCTGATTGTGGCACTAGTGTAGTGAAATCTTTTAACAAAGCTCGCATTGAATGTGAAAATGGTTGGTATGAACTAAACCCTATGTCGCCTTATTCGGGTGTTACTGGCTACACAAGTAAAGATGAAACTTTTAATCCGATCAATGGCATGCAACAAACCCTGCAAATGGATAACGATGCGCTGGCTATTTTGAAAGATACAAAAGTTATGGTGCCAGGCGAAGAAGGACTTGCAGACATCAAGGTAGTGGAAGCTGCGTTTGAATCTGCTGCAAACAACAGCAAGAGAATTGTGCTATAAAAAAGCAGCGTTCAGTGACGCTGCTTTTGTTTTTATCTGCTTTTATGATGCTAGGTTTCTTAGTACATAATGCAATATTCCACCATGTTGGTAATATTGCCATTCGCTCTCAGTATCAATACGTACTTTGGCTGCAAATGTGGTGATTTCACCCTTATTATTTTCAGCGGTTACCGTTACTTCGCTCGGCTTTTCGTCTAAGCTGGAGATACTAAACGTTTCTTTACCATCAAGTCCTAAACTGTCAGCGCTATCACCATTGGTAAACTCTAAGGGTAAAACGCCAAACCCTACCAAGTTAGAACGATGGATTCGTTCATAACTTTGTGCAATTACAGCTTCTATGCCTAAAAGCTTGGTGCCCTTAGCCGCCCAATCGCGACTTGAACCTGTGCCGTATTCTTTGCCAGCAAGAACCACTAATGGCGTTTTCTGCTTTTGATATTCCATGGCAGCTTCATAGATGCTGGTCACCTTATCTTCTGGCCAGTAAGTCGTATATCCACCTTCTGTGTCAGGTGCAATTTGATTTCGTAAACGCGTATTAGCAAAGGTGCCTCGCATCATAACTTCGTGGTTACCACGACGAGAGCCGAGGCTATTAAAATCTTTCTGCGCTACACCATTGCCTTTCAGATATTCGCCAGCTGGACTACTGGACTGAATCGCACCCGCAGGTGAGATATGGTCAGTCGTAATAGAATCGCCAACTTTAACAATGCATCTTGCTCCTTCTATTAAAGGGGGGGCTGGTGGTTCTTTGGTTAGGCCTTCAAAATAGGGTGGGTTTCGCACGTAGGTGGAATCTGGCCAAGCGTAAGTTTCGCCTTCTGGAGTGTCTAGCTTGCGCCATTCTTCTGTTCCGTTAAATACATCTGCATACTTTTCGTTATACAACTCAGCCGAAATTGATGCCGCTACTTTTTGATTTATTTCGTCTTGGCTTGGCCAAATATCTTTTAAATAAACGGCATCTCCGTTTGTATCATGCCCAATCGGATCATTGGCAATGTCCACTGTCATGCTGCCTGCCAATGCATAGGCCACAACTAAAGGCGGAGACGCTAAGTAGTTCGCTCGAACATCTTGGTGAATTCTACCCTCAAAATTACGGTTTCCTGACAACACCGAACAAGCTGTTAAACCACCTTCTTTGATAGCATCACTGATGACATCTGGTAATGGACCTGAATTACCAATACAGGTTGTACAACCGAAACCGACGATATCAAAGCCTAATTCACTTAAGGCATCCATGACACCTGCATTTTTTAAATAAGCAGGTACCACTTGTGAACCTGGTGCTAGTGAGGTTTTGACCCAAGGTTTAGGTTTTAGCCCTTTTTCCAACGCTTTTTGCGCAACAAGCCCTGCAGCAATCATGACATCTGGATTTGAAGTGTTGGTGCAAGAGGTAATGGCGGCGATAACTACATCGCCATGGTTTAAGCAGGTTTTCTCGCCATTGATTTCTATGGGGACACTTTTTTCTGTAGGTTCACGGCCGACGGCAGTGGCTCCACCCTCGTCTGCAAATCGAGATATGTCGGTGTCTTCTAGTTCTACACCAAGCAACTGCATATGCTTCACAAAGGCGGCTTTTGCATCGGTCAACGCAATTCTGTCTTGAGGGCGTTTAGGTCCTGCAATGCTCGGCACTACGTTAGCCAAGTTCAAGGCCAGTTTGTCACTATAATTGGCTGGCTCTTCGCCGTCATTACGCCACATACCTTGTGCTTTAGCATAGGCTTCTACAATCTTAACTTGTTCTTCCGTACGTCCGCTTAATTTTAAATAAGTGAGAGTTTCTTCATCTACTGGGAAAATACCACAAGTTGCACCATATTCTGGTGCCATATTGGCAATAGTTGCTCTATCGGCTAGTGGCAAATTAGCGAGTCCATCGCCATAAAATTCAACAAATTTACCAACCACACCTTTTTCTCTTAGCATTTCAACAACGGTTAACACCAAGTCTGTTGCGGTAGCGCCTTCTGACAATTCACCACTTAACTCAAACCCAACCACCTCAGGCAATAGCATGCTTATGGGTTGACCTAACATTGCGGCTTCTGCCTCAATGCCGCCTACGCCCCAACCTAGAACGCCAAGTCCATTAATCATAGTGGTATGACTGTCAGTACCAACTAGGGTATCAGGATAAATAACATCGGAGTCATCAGCTTGCATGACGACCTGTCCTAAGTATTCCAAGTTTACTTGGTGCACTATTCCTGTGCCTGGCGGCACAACGCGGAAATTTTTAAAGGCTTTTTGGCCCCAGCGCAGGAATTGATATCTTTCTTTGTTGCGTTCAAATTCTATTTCAGTGTTCTTTTCAAGGGCCGATTTATTGCCGAAATGATCGACCATCACCGAATGGTCAATAACCAAATCTACAGGTACTTGAGGGTTTATGGTATTGGCGTCTGCGCCCAAATTGACCACAGCGTCGCGCATTGCGGCTAAATCAACTATTGCTGGGACGCCGGTAAAATCTTGTAAAACTACCCGTGCAGGAGTAAATGCTATTTGAGCAACTGGTGTTGCGTTTGCGTCCCAATTGATGACTTCTTGGATATCTTCTACGGTGACATGAAGATCATCTTGATTGCGAAGTAAGTTCTCTAACAAAATTTTGATTGAATATGGCAGTTTAGCGATCTTGTCTTGCGCATTAATGCGCCCTATGTCAAAGATTTGATAAGTTTTACCACCTACTTCAAGTTGTGTTTTGGTGTTCAATTCATCTAAGCTCATATTGCCCCTTTCGTTTTAGCTTTTTGCATAAATCCATCTGATTAAACGTTTTGTACTGCAAAAATCGAATTTTGGCCTAATTTGAATTGTCAAACTCATTGTTTGGCAGCTGCAAAATTTAAAAATTGGGTATAGGAAAACAAAAATTTAAGTAGTTCTGGAATGTTAAAATTCAACACGGGCTCCTGTACTAAATGTCTTGCAACAGTTTTTATGGAAGAAAATATGAAATTTGGTTTGCGAATCCCCCATCGTTTAGTTTCTGCCTTTGTAATAAGTTTGAGTCCACTTTTATTATTTCTGAGTCCTTCCGCTTATGCGGATAGTTTTTGTCCCGCTTGTTCATATGGACCTGACAATTCTTTCGTATGTACGCCAGCAGACCCTGGCTATTATGTACCTGTAGCTGGCGCAACAGAGCAAACAATTGCACCAGTGGGATATTATGTTTCGGGAGAAGGCTGGCCAGCCCCTATAGCTGCTGGAATTAATCAATATGTTCCAGATGAAGGTGCGACTTTTTATTTGGTTCTTTTTCAAAGTTGAGCTTTTAGTTTACTACAGGCATAGTAATTTAAGCGCTGATAAATCTAACAATAAAGGCAACTTAAATGAACTGGCTCGATTATTCCATTTTAGCTATCTACTTTTTGGGATTGCTATTGATGGGTTTTTTACTCAGGCATCAGGTATCCAAAGAAGATTATTACCTTGGCGGTCGGAAAATCGGTTGGAAACCTTTGACCTTAAGTGTAATGGCGACTCAACTTTCTGCTGTTAGTTTTATTTCCGCGCCTGCCTTTGTCGGTTTGCGAGAAGGCGGTGGCTTGGTGTGGTTGACCTACGAATTAGCCGTACCTTTGGCCATGTTGTTTCTGCTTTGGCGGTTAATGCCAACCTTGCATGCTTCTGGCGTGGTAAGTGTTTATGACTACCTAGAACGGCGGTTTTCTATGTCTACTCGATTGGTGATTAGTGCTGTTTTTCAAATCAGCCGTTCATTTGCCACAGGCATTATGATTTACGCCATATCCATTATTTTGCAAGGCACTATAGGTTTAGATTTCTGGCAAAGCATTGCGCTTATTGGTTTTGTTACCATTTTATATTCATTACAGGGCGGTATGTCTGCGGTTGTCTACGGCGATGCTCTGCAGATGATATTAATTATTATTGGCGCAGTGCTTTGTTTGTTATATGGCCTTGAGTACGCTGGCGGAATTTCTTCCGTTATCTCACAAGTTGATATTGACCGATTAACTGCGTTAAATACTGAATCCACTGGTTTTGATGGCGGCAGTTTTGGACTTCTCCCCATGATCTTTGGTGGTATTGTGTTGTACGCGTCCTATTATGGCTGCGACCAATCTGAAGCACAGCGTTGCCTATCAGCTCATGATCAAAAAGACTTGAAAAAAATGTTGATGTCAGCGGCTTTTTTACGCTTCCCAATAACCCTATTATATTGCGCTACAGGTTTAGTGATAGGCGTTTTTGCCTTCGCAACACCAGAATTTATGCTGCAAATTCCCAAAGACAGTCCTGATTGGATGATGCCAGTGTTTATCATCAACTATCTACCTAACGGTATCATTGGCATCTTATTAGTCGCTATTATGGCTGCTGCTATGTCTTCTCTTAGTTCCGCGGTCAATAGTTTATCTGCTGTGACCTTGGAAGATATTTGTAGAATCACAAAGAAATCATTAACTGATCGTCAATATCTTATTGGTGCGCGTTGCACAGGTTTATTTTGGGGTTTAATTACCCTAATTTTCTCAGCATTTGCAGGCGATATAGCGCCAACTGTAATTGAGGCAATTAATAAAATAGGTTCTTTATTTTATGGGCCAATTCTAGCCTGTTTCATCTTGGGGATATACGCTAAATCCGTTAGGTCCTTGCATGTGAACCTAGGTATCTTTAGCGGTGTATTGACTAACATGATGTTGTGGTTATTTTTTGAGAATGTGTTTTGGTTTTGGTGGAATCTTTTCGGTCTAACCGTTACCTTATTGATCAGTTTGGCGCTATCTGTTCTGAGTAACCATGTATTAGGCAATAATAATGATCAAATACAGGTCTATACTGTATCTGTGAAAACCCAATTAAGTAAAATTAATGTATTTGCAATGCTGATTTGGTTTGCCATTATTGCAAGTGTGTGCGTATTGATAACATACAACGCCACAAACTAGAGCCTGTTAATCTTTTTATAAGGAGTTAGGAATTGGATAGAAACGCTATTCCTCTTTTTTGCGGTCTGTTGCTTGTTTCTGCAATTATCAATGTTGTATTTGATAGTATTTATTGGTTATCGGCAATCTTTGCTTTTTTCCTATTTCTTGCAATTTATGATCGCTTGCAATCAAAGCATTCTATTCTTCGTAATTATCCTTTTTTTGGACGTGCTCGATGGATAATTGAAGGTCTTCGACCGTTTATCCAACAGTATATTATCGAACCGGACACTGGAGGCGCGCCAATTTCTAGAATGTTTAGAAATATTGTTTATCAACGGGCAAAATCCAGTCGAGAAACTATACCCTTTGGAACGCAATTAGACACCTATAGAAACGGCTATGAGTGGATTGGCCATTCATTATCTGCGCGTGACGTTACACAACTGGATTGTTCTCCAAGAGTAACAGTTGGCGGAAAAGATTGCACACAACCCTACAGTGCGAGCATTTTGAATATATCAGCCATGAGTTTTGGTTCACTAAGCCAAAATGCCATTTTGGCGCTCAACAAAGGGGCGAAAGAAGGTGGTTTTTATCACAATACAGGCGAAGGTGGATTAAGTCCTTATCACCTGGAAAACGGCGGCGATATAGTATGGCAAATAGGCACAGGGTATTTTGGTTGCAGGACTAAAGATGGAAAATTTTCTGCAGAGTTATTTGCAAAAAATGCAAATAAAGAAGCCGTAAAAATGATCGAAATAAAACTATCTCAAGGCGCCAAACCTGGACATGGTGGTATTTTACCTGCAGATAAAAATACGCCAGAAATAGCAGAAATAAGAGGTGTGGAACCACATACTCAAGTGGATAGCCCTGCTCGTCATTCAGCCTTTAAAAGTCCTGTTGGTCTCATGGAGTTTGTTAAAGAATTAAGAGAATTATCTAATGGAAAACCCATAGGTATTAAATTATCTTTGGGTCGCCGCTCAGAGTTTGTGGCGATTTGTAAAGCCATGCTAGAAACTAACATAAAACCTGATTTTATTACCGTTGATGGTGGTGAAGGTGGCACCGGAGCGGCGCCATTGGAATATTCAAATTCCATAGGCACGCCGTTAAAAGAAGCCTTGGTTTTTGTTGATGATATCTTACGCGGATATGACTTGAGAAAAGATATTAAAGTGATCGCTTCAGGTAAAATTATTACCGGATTTCACATCATCAAACACCTAGCGTTAGGTGCGGATATTTGCAACAGTGCAAGAGGCATGATGTTGGCTCTCGGGTGTGTACAATCGCTTTCATGCAATACCAATAAATGTCCTACTGGCGTTGCGACACAGGATCCTAAACTCGCGAATGGTTTGGTAGTAGAAGAAAAATACAAACGAGTGCATTCGTTTCATACAAAAACCATGCACGTGGTTGCTGATATGATGTCTTCTACCGGCTTTTTGCATACAAAAGAACTTAATCGCTCTCACATTCATCGAAGGGTTAATCAAGAAGTGGTTAAACGATTTGACCAAATTTATCCCATAGTGCCTCACGGAAGTTTCCTAAAAAATGAAGTGCCAGATATGTATGAGTTGGAACTCAAAGAAGCCGACGCATGTTCTTTTATGCCGAAGGTTGAATTAGGCGAATCCTCTGAGAGGGAACTAATCCCTATTCATAATCTTTAACCTCAGAGGTTTTTTTCACCTCTTGGGCAGATTTTTGGAAGTTTTTACACAGTAAAGGTAATATTTTACCTAACTATTCTTTAAACTCATCTGTGTAATATAAATTTATTTTAAAATTCAATAGGTTATAAGTAGGAGATTCTGGAACAAATAATGCTGTAAGAAATTCATTGGCGGAGCGACAAGTAAAAGGAGTGTCCGATGAAATCAAGTTCTAGTGTTTATTTTATCTTTATTACGATTCTTTTAATCGGGTCTTATTATGTCGTGAGTAAATCCAGTCAGGGATATGCAAATGCGCCTCTTATTGCTTCGGCGGTCGACATGACAAACAAGAACAGCTCGGTCGATGGTGATCTTTTACAAGTAAAAGTTAAAACAGCCTTACTAGTGGCGCCAGAAGTGTCAGGAATTGGCATTATTGTTGAGGAGAACGATGGCACTATTACGCTCACTGGAAATGTTCCTACACAACAGCAAAAAGCTTATGCAATGTCAGTGGTGAGTCGCATTGATGGTGTGCAACAAATCGTTAATGAATTATATGTGAAACGGATAGGCTCGAGTGATAACAATCAAGTTTTTTCCGTTGCACCCGCATCTGAGTAAATCCGCTACAAATGACTGAGTAGCTGAGTAGTTGGGTCTGCGCTTGCAGACCCTTTTTTTATTCTTTTGAGATAGATGAACTTTCTTTGTCACGCAGCATAGTGATTACTTTCATATTTAAGCCAACCGCTATACTGGCCAAAAAAGCAATTAAATACGCCGTTGTTGCTTTATCTGCTTGAGTTGTAAAAGATGCTACAACCACTGACACTAAAAGTAGAGTAGCGAGCACCATAAATGCAAAATAGTTTGCCAGATTAAGTTGGCCTTTAATGATAAGTGACATAATAGTATTTCGTTGAGCAAGGTTAACTAAATTATCGACTGTAGCTGAGCAGTCTTTATTATAAATAGATAAAAAAAGGGCACAACATAAAATGTGTGCCCTTGTGTATAGATAAATAACCTTAGTTATGAAGCAGAAGCAAGAATTGCTTTAAATGTTTCACTTGGAGACATTGCTTTACTTACCTTATCTTCTTCAGGCATATAGTAGCCACCAATGTCTGCAGGCTTATTCTGCGTCTCATCGATTTCAGCCATAATCTTGTCTGCATTTTCTTCAAGTGCTTTAGCAACCTCAGTAAATTGTGCTGCTAATTCAGAGTCTTCTGTTTGCGTTGCTAAGCCTTTCGCCCAATACATTGCTAAATAGAAATGTGAACCACGATTATCTAACTCGCCAGCGCGTCGCTGTGGTGACTTATCGTTGTTCAATAACTCTTCAGTGGCTTTATCTAAGGTCGTTGCCAAGATTTTCGCTCTTGGATTTTCTTGTTTTATTGCAACATCTTCTAATGAAACCGCTAAGGCTAAAAATTCACCAAGCGAGTCCCAACGTAAGTGACCTTCTTCAACAAATTGCTGAACGTGTTTAGGCGCAGAACCACCAGCACCAGTTTCGAATAAACCACCACCAGCCATTAGAGGTACGATAGAAAGCATTTTAGCACTGGTGCCTAATTCTAGAATTGGGAATAGGTCAGTTAAATAGTCACGTAATACGTTACCTGTTACAGAAATCGTATCCATGCCTCGAATTGCTCTTTCCATAGTCCAGCGAATCGCACGTACTGGTGACATGATCTGAATGTTCAAGCCATCAGTGTCATGTTCAGCTAAGTATTTTTCTACTTTTTTGATTAACTGAGCGTCGTGAGCTCTTTCATCGTCTAACCAGAAAACTGCAGGCATCCCGCTTTGACGGGCGCGAGTGACAGCTAATTTAACCCAATCGCGAATTGGCGCATCTTTCGCTTGGCACATACGCCAGATATCGCCTTCTTCAACATCATGCTCAATTAGCACAGTACCATCTTGGTCGATAATACGTACCGTACCGTCAGCTTCTAGTTCAAAAGTTTTATCATGTGAGCCGTATTCTTCTGCTTTTTGCGCCATCAGACCTACGTTAGGCACAGTACCCATAGTAGTTGGATCGAAAGCACCGTGAGTTTTACAGAAATTAATCATTTCTTGATAGATGGTTGCGTAAGTACTTTCAGGAATTACTGCTTTAGTATCTTTAGGCTTTCCATCTGGGCCCCACATTTGTCCAGAGTTTCTAATCATTGCTGGCATAGAAGCATCAACGATAACGTCACTAGGAACGTGTAAGTTAGAAATACCTTTATCTGAGTTAACCATAGCCAATGGAGGTCTGTCATGGTAACAAGCGTTTATATCTTTTTGAATTTCAGCCCGCTTAGACTCAGGCAATTGGCTGATTTTATCGTATACACTACCTAAACCATTGTTTGCATTAACACCTAGTTCTTCAAATAAGTCGCCGTATTTTTCAAATAAATCTTTATAGAAAACCTTTACACAGTGACCAAATACAATTGGATGAGAAACTTTCATCATGGTTGCTTTAACATGAAGTGAAAATAAAACCCCAGTTTCTTTGGCGTCTTCAATCTGTTCTTCGAAGAATTTACAAAGGGCTTTCTTGCTCATGAACATGCCATCAATGACTTCGCCTTCTAGCAAGTCAACTTTAGAGCGCAAGTCTTTTTTATTACCTTGTTTATCTTCGAATTCAATACGTACATAACCTTCTTTATCAACTGTGACAGACTTTTCTCTAGAGTAGAAGTCGCCGCCTTTCATGTGGGCTACGTGAGTTTGAGATGCTTGGGTCCATGCTCCCATAGAATGTGGGTGCTTTTTAGCAAAATTTTTCACAGCAGTGGGAGCTCGACGGTCAGAGTTACCTTCACGTAACACTGGGTTTACTGCACTTCCTAAAATCTTTCCGTAACGATCTTTAATCGCTTTTTCTTCATCATTTTTTGGGCTTTCAGGGTACTCAGGTACAGCATAACCTTTTGATTGTAACTCTTTGATAGCAGCTCGTAATTGAGGAATTGAAGCACTGATATTAGGAAGTTTAATTATATTAGCATTGGGATCTTGCGTCAGAGCACCTAATTCTGCGAGCGCGTCTTCAATGCGCTGAGATTCTTCTAAATATTCCGGGAAATTTGCCAAAATACGACCAGCTAAAGAAATATCACTCAATTCAACGTCGATGTCTGCGGTTCCCGCAAATGCTTTAATGATTGGCAAAAGGGAGTATGTCGCCAATAAGGGGGCTTCATCGGTTTTGGTGTATATAATTTTAGACATTATGAACCTCTTGGTTAGGGCTAGTGTAGCCATTAATATATTGCTGGTGTTTTTTGACGCCCATTAGTATATGGTCGAAATCACCTTTTACAAGTCATACCATTGTCCTAGACTTTACGTTATCAGGTCTGTCCAGTCCGAATTTTCGTTAATTTGGCAAAACCAGACTTATTGATATGACGGTAAACTCAAATAATGTGGCTAAAGTATAGTTCAAAATTTAATGCGGACAGATGGTTTGTTTTAATAGTATAAATGCTGAAAAATGGATGTATAAGGAATTGAATATGAAAAAATGGTGCTTACCCTTACTTTTGTCTTTGACTATTGTGGGTTGTAGCGATAATGAAGTAGGGGATGTGTCTTTAGGTATCTTTACCACTAAAGATATCAAAATTGACGCGCTACAGGATCCTATAGTTACTGGCGTAACTTGTCATATTTCAAGCATAGAAGCCAATTTAGATTTGTCGGATCCGTCAGATAGCTCTATTGCGTGTCGTCAGACCGGTGATATCACAGCGGCAATGATTGAGAAAATCGATAAGTCAGATTCAGGCGATGTAGTGTTTAAAAAGTCGAAGAGCATTTTCTTTAAAAATATGAAAGTGCGACGTATCTATGATGCTCAATCTCAAACTCTTATGTACATTTCGTACTCTACCAAAGAAACGTCCGGCAGCTTTAAGCATAGTCTGTCAACTGTTCCTTTGTGGAATACACCTGCGTATTTGCCGCCTAGCCAAGTAAAAAGCAACTAAAAACCGGCTTTATTAAGGTGCTGAAACTTCTGCCGCTATATGTTGAGCTATTTTTTGATGGCGGTGAATGCTATTCGATAAATGTGCATGTATTGCTGATTTAGCACCTTCGCTATCTTTCGCGCGAATAGCGTCAACAATTGCTTGATGCTCTTGTTGCACAATTTTTATAAAGGCTTGTTTATCGAGTTCTTGGTCATTGTTCAGAATAATTTCCCTGGCCGGAATAACGCCGTCGCCTATAAAATCGATAAATCGACGAAAGTAAGGATTACCTGAAGCATCGGCAATAGCTTTATGAAAAGCAAAGTCTTCAGCGATTGCATCAGCTCCGGAGGCAAACTTTTGTTCCATCGCATTACAGCAATATTCAATTTGTGCCAATTGTTGCTCACTGCGATTTAATGCCGCTTTGCCACTCATTTCCACTTCTACTGCCATCCGCAGTTCTAAAATATGAATAGCGTTTTTAAGATCAGCAAAATCCTTATGGTCAATATTAAAACCAGACGCTTTTGGGGTTATTTCGGATACAAATACGCCTGAGCCTTGGCGGCTTTCTAATAATCCTTCAGCTCTTAATTGGGCTAAGGCTTCACGCACAACGGTGCGGCTCACACCTACCTGAGTTTCGATGTACTTTGAAGAAGGTAGCTTATCCCCAATTTTGTACTTACCACCTATGATTTCTTGACGTAAGGTGTCGGCTAATTCGTGGGTAAGACTTTTGCTTTTTTGTATTTGTCCTAATTTCATGACGCCATTGTAACTCTGGTTTACTAAATTTGATACTTGAGCATTCTAGTTGTAATGTTATCATACAACTTTACATGAGCACGGAATTTTTAAAAATGTTTTCACTTGAAGGTAAAGTCGCACTGGTAACGGGTGCAAGTAGAGGTTTGGGGCAAGCCATTGCGGTAGGACTAGCTGAAGCTGGTGCTTATGTTATTTGTGCTAGTTCAGCGCCTGGTGGCTGCGATAAAACGTTAGAGCTGATCAAATCAAAAGGCGGTGATGCCACTACATTAAGTGCCAACTTAGCTGATGAACATGCAGTATCAAAACTTGCTGAAGACGCTATCGCGGTAAAAGGTAAAGTCGATATCCTAGTGAATAACGGTGGCACTATTTCACGTTTTCCAGCTGCCGAATATCCAATGGATGAGTTCAAACATGTGATTGATGTGAATCTCAATTCAGTGTTTCAGCTTAGCCAATTAATAGGTCGAAATATGATTGAAAATGGCGGCGGCAAAATTATTAATATTGCCTCGATGCTGTCATATTCAGGTGGTTTGACTGTTCCTGCCTACACCGCAAGTAAACATGCTGTGGCAGGTATTACCCGTGCTTTAGCTAATGAATGGGCAAGTAAAAATGTACAAGTGAACGCTATAGCGCCAGGTTACTTTAGAACCGACAACACCCAAGCACTACAAGACGACGAAACCCGCAATGCGCAAATTCAAGCACGCATTCCAGCGGGAGAGTGGGGTGAGCCCCATCAACTGGCTGGTGCCGCTGTATTTTTGGCGTCTCAAGCCAGCGATTATGTGAATGGACATGTATTGGCAGTAGATGGCGGTTGGCTAGCGCGCTAATCACTGGCTAATCAATTATCGAGAAACGAACAGAATAGGAAAAAACAATGAGTATGCATTACGAAACAAGATATGCAGTGGGTCCGAATGAAGCTAAAGGCTTTGATACTGAGCAACTGCGCGAACATTTTCTAGCGGAAAATATGTTCGAAAATGACAAAATCAACTTGGTATACACTCACTACGAGCGTTATATCGTTGGCGCAGCAGTACCGGTTGAAAAAACCTTAGTTTTAGAAACTATAGATCCATTAAAAGCTGAGCACTTTCTGGATAGACGAGAACTTGGAGTGGTCAACGTGGGTAAGCCCGGCATTGTAACTGTAGACGGTACAGATTACGAAGTAGGATTCAAAGAAGCCATTTACGTGGGTGCTGGTAACAAAGAAGTAACCTTCAAAAGCATCGATAAGAGCGCACCAGCTCGGTTTTACATAAATTCAGCTCCAGCCCATGCTTCATATCCAACTAAAAAAGTAGGTGCCGAAGAAGGTGTGGTTTTAGATATGGGTTCACAAGAAACCTGTAACGACCGCATCATTCGCCAACTTATCGTGAAAGAAGTAGTACAAACCTGTCAGTTGCAAATGGGCGTAACCACACTTTCAACCGGCAGTGTTTGGAATACCATGCCTGCTCACCAGCATGATAGAAGAATGGAAGCTTATCTGTATTTCGAAGTTCCAGAGGATCAAGCAGTTGCGCACTTTATGGGGCAACCAGATCAAACTAGAGTCATGTGGATGACCAATGAAACCATGGCGATATCTCCTGCATGGTCAATTCACTGCGGTGCTGGCACTTCAAACTACGCTTTTGTCTGGGGCATGGCTGGTGAAAACCTAGATTATAACGATATGGACAAATACAGCGGTGCGGAGCTTCGTTAAATAAATCAGAAGACTATCAAGCTAAAAGGATAAATTATGCGTTCCAAGACACATATTGCGACACTATTAGCCGGCTTAACTTTTGCTCTGACCGCCTGCAGCGATTCTAAACCGCAGACAGAAGCGGAGCCACAGGTAGTTGCCACATCAGATGTTGCTTCTGCACAAGCAATAGAAGTTAAGACTTATGCGCGCTTTGTACCTGAACGAAGTGACGACTTTGCGTTTGAGAATGACCTAGTAGCATTTCGAATGTACGGACCTGCTTTGCGTGAAGGTAAAGAAGATTCAGGTGTTGATTGTTGGTTAAAGCGCGTTAATTACAGCATTATCGATAAATGGTATAAGCAACATTTGGAGCAGGACAAGTCATATCACACAGACTGGGGCGAAGGGCTGGACAACTATCATGTTGGCTCTTCTGCTGGTTGCGGCAGTTCTGCCCTTTGGTTAAATGATCAACGTCAGCCGTTGGAGACTTTTGTTGATTATGAAATTCTCTCTCAAACCACTGAAAAAACGGAGTTTGCCTTGACCTTTGAAAAAGAAATTCAGGGTGTGGTTTATGCAGAACGCAAAGTTGTCAGTATTGAACTTGGAAAACGCTTATTTAAGGCTACTTCTACTTTTACTAAAAATGGCGAAATAGCGGCTGATTTGCCAGTTGTTGTCGCTGTGAGTACGCACGACGAAAAAGGTGAGGCTGAAGTCAATGCCGAGCTTGGCTACATCGCAGTTTGGGAAAACCTAGATGGTTCAGGTTTAGGCACTGGTGTTAAAGTTGATCCTACGCGAATTAAGCAAGGATTGGTGGTTAATAGCGACGGCGTTGCTGACAAAGGGCACGGGTTATTTGTATTACATACCGATGAAAACGGACAAATTATCTATCATGCTGGTTATGGCTGGGAAAAAGCCGGGGATATAACCACTGCTGAAAATTGGCAGGCCTACTTAGCTGCTTTCCAACTCTAAGCTAATTAAGTGCAACTACTGGGGCATATCGCCAGTAGTTGCCGCTTTAGTTGTCTGAAACTTATATGCCACTCTAGCGCCAACAAAATAGGCAGCGTAAGCTATGCCTAGCCAAACCCAACCGTTATACATGTCAATTTGTTTCGGCCAATAGATAAACCAAATAAAAGCATCAACAAGATTCATGATGGCATCAATGAAAAATTTAACGAGTAATTGAATACTTACATTACTGAATAGTTCGGATAAATTAAGTGAAAATAGCTTTTTAAAAAAACTGATTACTTGGCCAATTTCGATGCACACAAAGGTCAGGAAGACCATAAGACCGTAAAAGCCACCACCATAATTAAGCCACTTATCTAACGCATAATTCCCAATATTCTTAACATCTGGAATTTTTGATTGTTTTTTCTGAGATTTAGACAAATCTTTCATGGATTTTTCGAATTCATGCATGCCAGAAAAATCTTTGAGTCTATTAGATGCCAAGGCCCGCCTTACCATTAGAAAGCTAAAAATAAAGACGGGTATACCAGCATAAGCTGCGGCTTTTAAAATGTCGAAGTACATTGCGTTAGCGTTTTTCGAATCGATTAGTAATTAACCTATTGCAAAAACGCTGAATTATCAATACATACGAATTTTTTGAGCCACTAATATTTATATTCGAACCAATCAAAATCAGCATTTGAAGTAGAAACCTTGCCATTACCCGTAGCAAACAAACCTACATAGAGCCCGGTAAATCCACCTATTGTTTCGGAGCTTAGGTAGCGCGCACTGACTTTTTGTATTTCGGTATAATTCTTATTGTTTTGACTAAAAGAAAAGGTAAAGAATGACTTCTGCCCTTCAACTTTTAATTTTACAGGGCCTTGAGCGAGAGGATAATGTTTGGATTCGTGAATCACGTTTTCAAACTGTAACCTTGCAAAGATCACCCTTTGGCCTTCTTCTTCGGTAATAACAAAATCAAAATGGGTTCCATTATTGAGTAAAGTAACGCCTGCTTCTTCATTTGATTTAGCGGGAGAAAATTCCACTTCAGTGGTTGCAGTGAAATACTCATGTTGTACTCTGCGACCTACAAAGGTTGAAGTAGCGAAGTTATCCCCCAAGGTAGTCGTATCGCCTTTTAATCGAAGGTAGCCTTTGCGTTCGCTTACACTGTAGTTAGCTAGTTTGGGATTTTGAACGTAGTTCCATTCCAAACCTAAATCTTTATCGAAATTGATTTTGCTCGGTTGTGCTGCCCAAGGTTTTAGTGGCAGTGTTGGGGTTCGCATTTCCATTTCCACGGTTCCATTACCATTAACCTGAGGCCATCCATTTTCAGGCCATGAAACGGGTGCCAACAAGGTCTCCCGACCTAGTGTGTGGTGCACACCTCCTTGAGCAACGTTACGATACCCGTGGAATAACATCCACCAAGAATTATCAGCTGCCTGCACCATATCTCCGTGGCCTAAACCTTGTAATGGTTTTTGCTGACCCGCACGATTAACATGAGTCAGGATAGGATTAGCAGGATTACTATAATAAGGACCTTCAATTTTGTGACTACGAGCAATAGTTTCTGAGTGCGCTTCTTCGGTGCCACCTTCAGCTGCCATCAAATAGTACCAACCATCCTTTTTATAAATATGAGGTGCTTCAGAATAACGTCCTCCGGTTGTCGCCCAAACCTGTCCATATTCTTTAATAATCTCACCAGTCTTAGGATTAATTTCAAACAGTTCAAAAGATGATCCTATTGTGTATACTTTTCCATCCTCATCAAAGAATAAATCTGGATCTATTCCAGGTACATTTACCCAAATTGGATCTGACCAAGGACCTGCAGGATTCTCGGCGGTTACAAAAAAGTTTCCTTTGCCACCAACATTAGTGGTGATCATATAAAACAGACCTTCGTGATAGCGCAAAGTAGCGGCAAAGATATTTAAAACGTCAGGTAATTGGTCAGTTCTATGAATCGCATGTCCGATTTGTCGCCAATTAACCAGATCTTTACTATGAAACACCGGAACACCCGGAAAATATTCAAAGGTACTGGTAATTAAATAGTAGTCTTCACCAACACGAACGACGCTGGGATCTGAATAAAAACCGGGAATAACTGGGTTTTGATAGGTGATGGGTTTTGAAGTATCTATACCTGCCTTAAAAGGGTCTGGCGGCGTGGACTGGGCGAAAGAACTAGCAGAAATAAGAAGTAAAAGAGGTAAGAAAAGAAGCTTCATCATTAAGCCCTAAATTGTTAAATCAAAGTTAACATGGGTTATAAAACAGAATATTTCCCCTTTCAATTATTAAAATTGCTGAAATCCTTGTGATTTCAGTTAGTTCCTGATTTTTACTACAAAAAGGCGGCTAGGTTGCCGATAAGACAGATGGAGTACCGTTAACATTTCCAATTAGGTATTAAAGCCGATAACTGGTATTCACAAATACACTTTAATAAGCCCCTAAAAGGGGTATTTTTAGAGAGTCAAAAAAACCGTATACCCTGTTGAGTAGTGCCTGATTATGCTAAATATATTGGAGAATATCTTGTCTTTTAATATGTTCACTTCGAATTTGTTATCAAGTGACATCAATCCTCTGCTATCTATTTTTCAAGATATTCTGAAAGATAAATCGAATACTGATATCGCTGATTTGGCCCAATTATCATCTTTTGTAGTTTTGGGGATTTTTGCGTTTTTAATTATTTATCTGTTTGTTCTCAAGTCGTCGAAAAACAAACTTGCGCGCAAGCAAGCTGCCAATGAACAAGATCTGCAAAACTTACCGACAGGCATAGTTACTCTAGATACAGACGGGCGAATCTTGAACGTAAATGGCTATGGCGCCAAGCTCTTAGGGCGAGAGATAGATAAGTTAAAAGGGCTTAATTTTGCTGAGTTGTTTCGCACAGAAGAAAAAGACAATGTGAATGACGCGCTCAACGCTGAAGAAGCAAAGATTCAAGCCACTGCCCGAGCCAGTAATCTGATTCTAGGAATAAATTTGGGCCAGATGACAGCTGCTTCAGGTTATAAACAACGCAGAATAACTTTATTTGATATTAATAACTTACAGCGGGCGTATAGCAAAGAAAAACAAACTAATAGACAAACTACTCAACTTCTCCAGCAATCTCAGCTAGGTCGTTTAACAGGTAATTTAAAAGATAAACAACTTAAGTTGGATGATATTGCACAAACCATTTGTTGTCATTACGACCATAAAAAGACAGAAGTCGAACTCGGTCAGGTGAGTGAGCGCGTACATCCAGCTGATGTAGAGTTATGGAAGCGCCTGTTAGATAATTTTGCGCTAAAAGGCCAGGCAAATGAGCAACTAAGGCTATTAACTTCAGATTGTGTACCTAACGACGAAAACTTAACTTTTTCGCTTTGCCAACTAAAATTATTCGCTATTGGTGAACCCGAAGAAGGTCGCCATAATGCATTTGAAGCTATTATTTCTACTTCTCCAGCCTTAGCAGAAAAAACAGAGCAGTTAGTTTTTGCTGAAAATCGCTATCAAGCTATGCTCAATGCAACACCCAATCCAATGTATATCATTAATGATGCTGGGCAGATTATTCAACATAACCATCCATTTAGTTCACTCGCCAGAATCGTAAATCCAAAGGCAAATTCTCAAAATCTATTTGATATGGGCGTGTTGCCAGACCAAGCATTGGCGTTGCATAAGAGTACCAATCAACTTTCGAATTTTGCTCAGCAGATTGAGTGTAAATTAGAGTGTCATGATGGCAGAGTCTTGCAAATTCGTTTGTTTGTTTCTTTCTTCAAGAAAACAGATTATTTAGCCAAAACCGAAACTCGATACGCTATCGGCACTATTGTCGATTTAACCCAGTTAGTCGATGCCAAACAACAGCTAGATGAAGAACGTGCCCAATTAGATAATCTATTAAGTTTAGCGCCGGTTGCCATTGCTACAATAGACGCTGAAGATCGCGTCATCATGGCGAACCACCAGATGCTAGAGCGCTTAAAGTATAGTGAAGGGGAACTTAAGCACGGTAATTTCTATCAATTATTTGCCGATGCGGCGCAAGCAGGCACTGCCGCGAAAAAGCTGTCGCAAACTGGCCAGTTGAGAGGTTTCCACGCTAAGCTAAAAGATAAAGAAAACAAATTACATCCAAGCGAACTTCACATTGATCTGATTAATCGAGAGAAACAAGAATATTTGTGTTGGATCGCTGACCGTTCGGATGAACAGTTCCAACAAGACAAGTTTGAAAGTCTGTTGGAAAACAGCAGTATGCCAATGGCGATTCTAGGTAATGATGGCTTTAGTAAAGTCAATGAAGCTGCAACCAACTTCTTTGCTGCCCGTGATGAATATGAGTTACGCAATTTAATGCCATATTCGACTAATTTAAATGCCGACGAATATAAAGCCGACGAGTTAAAGCGACTCATTGATCAAATTAAACTAACTGGAAAAGTATTTTCTCATACTTGGGAATATCAAGTTGGAGAAACCAAGTTGCCTTGTGAAGCTACTTTTGTGCCGATTTTCAAAGATAAACAATTAGAATCCATCTTGTGTATTTGGATGGATAAACGCGAGTTGAAAAAAATCGATCAAGCTAGAATTGAGGCGATCAATTTACAACAAGCGGCGCAACGGGAAATTCAAGAGAAACAGAAATTGCTCTCTAACAGCCAAGATCAGTTGGCGGATAAAATGCGCTCGTTGGCAAATACCGAACAAAAATTACGTTCAGTACAAGTACAGTTTGATGAAACCCGTTCCGAATATACGCAGCTTAAAGAACAGCATGAATCAGTTAATGAAAACTTAATGCAGTTACAACATCAGTATACGCAGTCTCGTAACATGCTGGCTGATGCTCAGCAAGCAAACCAAGATCTGCAACAGCAACTGGACTCTTCCAGCGAACAAGTGAAAGGCTTAAATCATCAACGTGAACAAATCGCCGAAGCACTAAGACAAAGTGAAGACAGATACAAAGATGCGAAAGCTGCCCTAGCATTGAGTGAAGAAAATGCCCGTGAATTGCAATCTCAACTGCAAGACGAAAAAGGTAAGATGAACACCTTAATTGGGCAAATGACTAAAATGAAGAATGCGGTGTCGGATAAAGATGCGCAAATACATCAGGTCAGCAATCAGATACAAGCTTTGCAGTCTCAATTGACCAGTTCAACTAACGTCACTGAGAACTTGAAACAACAGTTGGAAAATCAACGTAAAGCAAGTGAAGAGGCACAAAAGCAAAAACGCCAGATCGAAGAAACCTATAATTTAGCTCAAGCTGAATTGCGTACAAAAGAACGCCATCTTGAACACATGCAAAGTGAAATGCAAAAGCTGGAAGAAATGTCGAATCAAGAAAAAGGCGACATGCAAGCCCAGCAAGAAGCCTTGAAACAGGAGCTCTTGGCTAAACAAGATCAATTGCAGTCAACTAAAGATGCACTGTTAACAGCACAACAAGCTGCTGAACAAGAGAAACAGGCACGGGATCAACAAGAAGCTGAGTTGAAGAAATTACAGCATGAGTTGTCTGAAGCGGAAACCCACGCAGCTCAGAAGCAAGCTGAAATGGCGCAAAAAGAACAGCAACGCAGAGAGTTACAAGAAAAGCTTGCCCGTGAGTTGAAAGCCAAACAACTACAGTTACAGCAAACAGAGCAAGTTCTTAGTCAGAGCAAACAACAAACTGAAGCAGAAAAAGCTGAAAAAGAACAGCAACGTCAGCTATATGAAAAACTCAAAGGCGAGTTAAAAGACATCGAACAACGCTCTGCTGAACAAGAAGCTAAGATTAATCAAAGTGACGAGCAGTGGCAGAAAGATAAATCTGCTATGCGCGAAGAAATTGACGCTAAACGCGAGCAATTGTTACAAACCAAAACTGCCCTTGATGATATTCAACAACAGGCTGATAAAGAGCGTTTAACACGTATAGAGCAAGAGCAGAAACTTAAACAGCTAGCCCTAGAGTTAAGTGATGTTGAACAACGGGCACAAAAACAACAGCAAATGTTGGAAAGTAGTGAAGAGCAATGGCATAAGCATCACGCCGAAATTGAACAGCAGAAACAACAATTACAGAAAGCTTTGGCCGAAGCTACAGAACAAAATCAAATGTTGCAAGGTCAGTTAACGGGTAAGTTAGATGCGCTTAAACAAGCGGAGAATCAGGTTACTGAATCTCAGACGGGTGAACAGGCGTTGCAACAAGAGTTAGAGCAAGCGCGTGCCGCGCGTGAGGCTTTAGAAGAGAAAATTGCATCTCAAGCTGAAAAAGAAAAACAACTGCAACAGCAGTTATCCGAGCAACAACAGGCAATCGAGGCCAAAGAAGCTTCAATTCATGAGTTAGAAGGCAAACAAAAAGCCTTGGCAGACGAGCTAGCAAAAGTGCAGCAGGATTATGCGCAAAGTAAAGAGAGTTTATCCAATCAGCATGATAGTCATTCAAACTTATCTACTCAATTAGAGGAATTGGAAAAGGCACTGGCCGATAGCAAGCAATTATTGGCAGATAAAGAAAATGCGCTGCAAAAAGCACAGTCGGATTTACAAGACAGCCAAAGCAAGTTGTCGGAACAAGAGGAAGCTTTGATCAGTGCTCACAAACAAGAATTAGAGGACGCTTCTAAGGAAGAAGGTGCAGCTAGACGACGTCCACAAATTGAAAAATTGGATATGCCACCACGACCAACTGATTGGTTTGATTTATTGCCTTATCTTCAAAAACAAGGTGAGATTGAATCACTACCTAAGGCTCTAGCAGAACTGATTGACGGATTAGAATCTAATTTGAGTGAGACTGAATCTGCGATAGTTGAAAACGATGTATCGGGTATATTTAGAGGCACCAAAGAGCTTATTAGAATTGCTCATGAGGTAAATTCGGAGGTTCTTACAGATATGCTTTCAGACATCGAAAACGACTGTAAAAGCGGTATGGTGGACAACGTGTCAATCCGCTGGCCAGCAGCTAAACAGAGCTTAGAGAAAACCTTAAGAGTGGTATATTCCCACCTGCACGGGTAAACAAATAATAATGGAGCGGTAAGTAAATAATGGAGCCGTAGTTCATTATTTCGGGAAAATATCCTAGGGTTTTTAATTTAGTTGAGAAATAATGAACTACGGCTCCATTATTTAAATGAACTACGGCTCCATTATTTACTTTCTACCATTCGGTTTGGGGTAGGTTTCTTCTCGGAATTGTTCTTGGCCAGTCATGTCATACATGAAGTAGCCTTTTATGGTCACGGGTAAAGTGCCGAGGTCATCAAATACCTCGTCCCAGAACTGCCATCCTGCTCTTTTCCCACAATAAAAGTGTAAAAATACATTATTTTGTTGTTTTCTTGGGGCACTTTCTAAGAGACAAACTTCCTGTTCGAAAACGCGTTTGTACAAATGAGGTATTTCATAGCCTATCCAATCCATGCTGCACTTTATGGCTTTCATACGTTTGGCGTCTGGTTTTTTCTTACGTACACTCGCAGTTGGCCATTGGCTAAAGGCTTCAAACACTAATTTTGCAAGTTCATCATCCTGATAGGTCAGTATTAACGAAATATGTATGGCTGACATTGCTAGTTCTTCGCGTCTAATGCCAATAAATCAATCTTTACCAAACATACCGGATAATCAGGTTCGTATTCATAATCCTCAATATTGGTTAAACAATCAGCGTGGTTATGTTTTTCGCCATCCTGCATTCTTTCAAAAATGGCAGCTCCATCGTCATCTAGAGCAATCAAACTAGGTAAATAATAATCATAAACCACAAAGGATGCGTGGGTTGTTTGGGGAAATTCAATGAAAGCTTCAGCTTCGTAGATTTGATATCCAGCATGCCCTTCTTCGGTGGATTCGATGACTAAGTATTTTCCTCCTTGGGAAAACCCCCATAAATACGACTGGCCGACCATGGAGCTTTCTTCGTTAACGAGAAAACGAAACCTACCAGCTTGTGTTTTTTCAAATAATAAAAGGTCATCATACATAGGCTCATAACCTTGTGTTCTGGCCTCGCATAATTGGTTGTTAGAATTAGGAATTGCAAAGCATTCCAACGATAGCGTTTCCGATCCGGCTGTGACAGAAAAGGTCAACAAGCAAACTATGAAGCAACAAGCGGCGGTAAAACAAGTTCTAATCGAGAGCATCTTATTCAGTTTCGTTAATAGTTAATTAAGACCATTTCAGTGTAAGAAATATAAAATTATGCCAATCCAAATACAAGGCAGTCCTGTTTGTTTCAAATCTTTTTAAAATAGTGGAGAGCAATAGAACTTTTCATCATTCAACATTGATTTATATAGATTTATTTCCAAATAGTGAGAAAAGATTTCATAGTCTAGCATCCTAAAAGCCCCGTAATCTAATTAACCGATTGATTTTTATTGTAAAAAACAAGTGGTCCGATGTTTGCTGGGTGAATACCATCAATAAATGCTGATCGTCAATCAAGGAGTTGATCAGCTAACGTTAAAATTTTCCTGTAAATTTCCGGAGTAGTGATGTTGTATAGAGTTTTTTCAGTAATTTTCATTTGCGTTGTTTTTATCCTTCCGTCAAAGCAAGCTCAAAGTGCCGAAATCAGTAATTATTTAGGCGCGGCTTCCATAGAATACATGATGGGTTCAGGGGACCTACATGGTGTTCGAGCGGCTATTAGATTACCTTTTTACCATGAATTAGATATGCCTTGGATTGGCCCAATAAATGTTGAATATGAACTTAGTGCCAATGTTTTTGATATTCACGGTAGCTCTAACAATGAGGCAACTTATGGTGCGTCTTTTTCACCTGTATTGGTAAAACGAATAGCAGAATGGCGGAATCATTACCCAATAGACCTTGAAGTGGGTATTGGTGTTGCTTATGTGCACGATGAACGTTTTGGCGGTACTGACATTGGTAGTTCTTACCAATTCGAAGATCGAATAGGTCTTTCTATGAAACTGGGTGAAGACAGTAATGCGGAAATCGGTCTTCGCTATGTCCACTATTCCAACGGGGGGTTTAACACAAAAAATCCAGGATTAGATTTTCTTAGTTTTCTCTACTTACAAAGGTTTTAATTTACGGAACTTGGAAAAGGGTTTTTGTTCGATTTTTTTGGATAAATTTGCCAATCATATCAACAAGTTTTTTAACCTGAGCTCCCTCTAAAGCCGCTAAAAAATATAGTTAACAATATTCAATCGCCAAAAGCGTTGAGTTATCAAGATCAATTTATTATCCTAAGGTGCTGCGCTAATTTTACCGCACTAACTGCTTTTGCAGTTCAAACTTCAAATTTCAAAGGTAAAATATGAAATATCCAAGCACGCTTCCAGTAGCACAGCGCCTTATCCTCGAGCGGATAGTCGACAGCCTTTCTCAAGATCAACGAATTTTAGCCATAGGCGGTAGTGGTTCCTTTGCTTCAAATTCCATGGACGAATATAGTGATTTAGATTTGGTTATCGTAATAAACCCTGATAACTATGACGAGGTAATGCAACAAAGGATAAATATTCTAGACACAATTGAAGGTAAAATTGCCGCTTTCACAGGTGAGCACGTGGGAGAGCCTAGACTGATAATCAGTTTATTTACTCCAGGCCTAATACACGTGGATTTTAAGTTTGTTTCATTGTCTGACGCGGCAGCACGCGTAGATGATACGCAAGTTATTTGGGAAAGAAATGGTGTATTAACTGAAATCTATACCAATTCTACCCATCACTATCCTCAGCCTGATATTCAATGGATAGAAGATAGATTCTGGGTATGGATGCACTATGCCACAGGTAAAATAGCTCGAGGAGAATATTTCGAAGCATTAGAGTTCTTATCTTTTTTAAGATTTATAGTGCTTTCGCCTTTAGCTTTAAAGCAACACGGCCTTACACCTTCAGGTGTCAGATGGATTGAAAAGCGATTGCCAGAATTTAGTCAGCAATTGAAGGCAACAGTCGCGAATGTGAATCGCGAGTCTTTGGTTTCAGCCTATGAAAATGTCATTAGTATCTATTTGGAATTAAGAGAAAATGAGCAGGTCGAGATTAATCAGCAAGCGCAAACTTTAACGCTAGAATATTTTAAGCAGAAACTAACGAGCTAATCTATTCCATCACAACACAGGCAACCCCAAGGTTGCCCATGTAAAATTACACAAATTCAGCAGAATGAATCAATCTTTGTTGTTCGAACTCGTGCGTTGGGGCAACAAATGGTCTAAAACCTTCAATCATGGTTAATACATAGAGTGCGCGGTTTGGTCGACCGTTTCCATCTGCAAATCCATGAGTGCGAGTAAAAGCACCAAGAAAATAACAGGCAAAATTGTCCCAATCGTCATCAGATAACAAATGGGTACGTGCGCCTATGGTACGAACCATATGGGCAACTTTTCTTTGCATCATTTTTGCAGCGCCTGAACTGGGCCAAGGTTGTTCAACATTTAGCGGTCTGCGGTCATGTATAGAGCCTTTAGGAACGAGACGGTCGTGAAGATACTCAAGAGTTTCTAACTGAAAAACCGAACGATTAGAGTGTCTTGCTTCGATAATGACATTAGCTATCTCCATGACTGACATTTCGTTACTATTTGAGCAACTATCTATCCATTTTGCACCTTTGACTGCGTCAAGATCTCTTGGGTTCGCACCGTACTGTGCTTCAGGAATTGAATTAGCCGTTGTACGTAAACCCGTAGCGAGTTGGTTTACAAAGGCTTTTCTAAAAATGCCTTCCACATATTTACCGGTTCTCAATATTCTGGTTCTTTGTCGCACAAGCATTTGACAAAGGCCAAACTTATCCTCCTCCCAATTCCTACTCGTTAGCACTAGTCCAGACAACTTGTATTTATTGGTATACATCCAAAATATGTCTTTAAGAGATTCTTCCGCTATGGGATACCCAATCACGGCTGCTAGTGCATGATACTCTCTTTCGTTTCTTATGAGCGTTTGAAACTGCGCTAGATTTAGCATAGTTTGCGGCTCGCTAATGCGAATTTTTTTCTTCCCAAACAACGACATAAGGCAACTAATCCTTTAATAAAATAGTTCTCAGTTAAACAGATATACTTTTATTGATGAGGGAAAGTTGCAGTTGTTTAAGAAATAATTAGGATAGAAAGTTGCTAGATTCTTTTTCTTTGGAACGATTAACCATTTTGCGATATTTAAATTTCTAGCGAATAAACCACTTGAGTTTAATTATCCATTGCCTTCATTTGCGGTAAATCTACCACGATATTCACTAGGCGATATGGAAAATCGTCGATGAAATGCACGTCTAAACGCATCTGCACTCAAGTAACCGCATGCCTGAGAAATCCGCTCAAGGGGCCATTTTTTTTCAACTAAAAGTTGGCGAGCATAATCTAGACGCAAGGTTTCAATGTATTTTGCAGGCGCTTGCCCCATTTTGCGGGTGAATTGTCGATAAAAATTGCGTTCACTCATGGCACAATGATTTGCTAAATCCCCAACACTAAGCTGTCGTTGAAGGTTTTGCATAATAAAGCCCGTTAATGAGGAAAATCCGGTATCTGCTTTTTGTTGAAATTTTAGTGGTTCAGAAAACTGCGCCTGATCACCCGCTCTTCTGTAATGCACAACCAAATATCGGGCAACTTGCGTAGATATTTCAGAGCCTAAATCGTTTTCTACCAAGCGTAAGGCTAAATCAATGCCTGAGGTGATACCAGCAGACGTGGCAAGATCACCATTGTCTACATAGAGATCATTTTCACAGACCTTAACCTTGGGGTAGGTTTTGGCCAGTTCATCAACAAATGCCCAATGGGTTGTGGCTTTTTTACCATCTAACAGCCCTGTTTCAGCAAGTAGAAAAGCACCTGTACATATGCTGGCTATGCGTCTTGTTTGCGGCTTGATTTTTTTTATCCATGAACACAACTTGAGGTGATTTTGTTTATTACGAGCACCAGATCCACCTGGAATAATCAGGGTGTCTAGTTCAGAAATATCAGTAAGAGACACATCCGCAAATATCGCCAAACCAGATTCGCTTTTATAGCTTTCTTGAGACTCCCCGATAAACACAAAGTCATAAGATGCTTTAGCGATTTCCTTTGCCGCTGAGAACACTTCCAATGGCCCAACTAAGTCTTGACTGTTGAGTCCGTTAAAAAGTAAAAAACCGATCTTTTTGGTTAGCATCTAGATGCCTGTATGTTCATCAGAGTGAATTTCTAATGTAATCATATAATGATTCTCATCATTAAGGGTATCTATTGTAACCCTATGCTCCCAATTTTTGCGTTCACCGCCGTCAACGCCAATAAATTGCAGACTATTGTGTTTTTTATTATCGACTAACTTCCAATTTTTGTCTGATTCCATGGCTATTTGATAAAAGGATAATAATTGTGTATCGGTAGTTGACGATGTTGTTGCTTTATAAGTAGTGCGCCAATGACTTTTATTGCCAAAAGAATAGTCACGTTCAAAATCCACATCTTCTGGCCAATTTATATTGTTATCTGGAAAATACATGTCTGCCATTTGTGCTCTTACAAAACCACCAGTCGGGTCCCAATCGTATTCTAAATGCATGGCTAACGTGCGCGCTTTTTCCAAACCCAACACCTTGCTAACCAAGTGTAACGAAGCATCTAAACCAGAGGATAGCCCTGCAGATGTGATTATTTGTCCGTTATCGACAAAGCGTTTCTCTCTTTGCAGATTAACTTTAGGATAATCTTTTTCAAATCCATTAAGTGCTCGGTGAAAGGTGGTTGCTGATTTATTATCTAGCAGTCCTGTTTCAGCCAAAATATACGCACCAGTACAAACGGATAAAAGATACTGAGTTGAAGCCTGCATTTGTTTTAACCATTCTTTGACAGAAGCATCTTGCATCACATCATGCACATTGCCTCCGGGTACTAATATCGCGTCAACTTGAGGCATATTTGCAAAGCTAAAGGTAGGTGTGACATCCAGACCCATTACGGTTTTAATTGGTTCACCATCAGTTGAAACGGTAAAAACATCAAATCCAGCTTGCCCAAAAACTTCATAAGGCCCAGCAAAATCTATAATCTGAACATCATCGAACATGAGTATAGCGACTTTATATTTTGCGTCAGCGGAAGCGAATGTGGATGAAACTACGAGTAAAAATAGAATTAAATAATACCAAATAGTTTCTAATAAATGTTTCATGGTTGAAGTCCTTAACAATTTAACTTCAGCCTATTTTATATATTTCAATATTGGCAGTTAGCCACATTTACGACAATTTATGCCAATCATATATTTTTATAAAAACGATAACCAAAAGGTCGGACCATTTTTAGCGCAAATAGCGCCTCATTGATATCGACAAACTTAGACATGGCTTGTATTGTTCAAATCTATGTTTTCAACAAGCTAAAAATATAATCAATAGGCTTGTGCATTTTCCGAAGGACTTCAAATGACTAAACCATTTTTTTCTCTTTTCCTGATACTTCTTTCTAGTTTTATTTATGCGTCTGATAATCAATTAACACCAAGGGAAAAGGCCGATGGCTGGCAGCTGCTTTTTGATGGTAAAGACATGTCTCAATGGCGCAATTTTAAGCAAGCAGATTTAAATCCATTATGGGTGATCGAAGATGGGGCGATGAAACTCAGCGGTCCTAATGGTGGAGATATTATAACCAAGAATAGCTACAAGAATTTCGATTTCAAAATCGACTGGAAAATTGCCAAAGCAGGTAACAGTGGAATTCTCATAATGGCGGATGAAGAAGGTAAGTATATCTTTTCACATGCGCCAGAAATTCAAATTTTAGATAACGAACGCCACAGTGACAATAAACTTGAAGATCATCTTTCTGGCTCCCTTTACGATATGGTAGCGCCGCATGAATCTTCATTTAAACCTGCTGGCGAATGGAATTCTGTACGTATTCGATTGGAGGATAATCTGCTGCAAGTTTGGCAAAACGATGTCATGACCACTAATATCGTGGTCGGCAGTCTTACTTGGGATAAATTAGTTAAGGCCAGTAAGTTCGCCACCTGGGAAGGCTTTGGAAAAAATGCTCAAGGGCATATAGGTTTGCAAGATCATGGCGATCAAGTTTGGTTTAAGAACATTAAAATCAAATCTCTAGATTGATCACGATGTTTTGTATACCAAGCTAAACAACAGAAGAATAAAAATAAGGAGTTGTAACTATGTCTGATAAAGTCCATCAGGTAGTTGTCGTAGGTTCTGGCGCCGGTGGTGCTATGGCCGCCTATGAACTGACCAAAGCCGGTATTCCTGTATTAATGCTAGAAGCAGGTAGAGATTATGATCCTAAAACCGAAACACCTATGTTCAATACAAATTATCAAGCGCCGTTAATGGGCACAAGTAACGTAGACAAAGATTTCGGATTTTATGACGCTACTGTGGATGGCGGTTGGACGGTGCCTGATGAGCCATATACCACAGGTGAAGGTTCAGAATTTTTATGGTGGCGAGCACGCATGTTAGGCGGGCGGACCAATCACTGGGGACGTTATTCCTTAAGGTTTAGCGAACATGATTTTAAAGGCAAATCAAGAGACGGCTTGGGGGCGGATTGGCCGTTTGAATATGATGATATTGCCCCTTGGTATGACAAGACGGAATCTCTGATTGGGGTTTGCGGTGCAAATATGGATTTAGACGATATGCCTAAATCTTCCCCTGGCGTTTTACAACCACCGCCTAAACCTAGAGTACCCGAACTATTGGTAGCGGCAGCTGCAAAGAAGCTTGGTATAGCATTAGCGCCAATGCATAGGGCGGTATTAACTCAGCCGCTAGATGACAGACAAAAATGTTTTTATGCCACTAGTTGTGGTCGAGGTTGCTCTATCGGCGCAGCATTTCAAACCACAACCTCACTGATCCCCATGGCTAAGGCTACGGGATTGTTAGAGGTTGTAACCGATGCCATGGTGAGCCAAGTTAACACAGATGCTGATGGTAAAGTAACAGGCGTCACTTATGTTAACAAAAAGACCTCAAAATCAAATACTGTTAATGCAAAGATCGTTATATTAGCGGCTAGTGCCTGCGAAAGTGCGCGCATAATGCTCAATTCTAAAAGTGACAAACACCCCAATGGTGTTGCTAATTCCAGTGGACAGGTTGGGCGTAACATTATGGACTCTACAGGTACTGGATTAGGTGCCACTATCCCTTTATTGAAAAATCGTCCTCGGTATAACGAAGATGGTCACACAGCAAATCATTTATTTGTACCCTGGTGGGGACATGAGCAACAAGCTAAGGGCGAATTAGATTTTCCTCGCGGATACCATTTTGAAATTGGTAGCGGTTTTCGCGAACCTGGTGCTTATGTATCAGGGAATTTCCAAGGTTACGGTGATCAGTTAAAAGACGAAGTAAAATCCAATTATGGCGCCGGTGTCTATTTTGCTCTAAGAGGCGAGATGCTACCAAACGATAACTGCTATATGGAAATCGATGAGGAAGTTAAAGATAAATGGGGTATCCCAGTGGCGAAATTCCATTGGAAGTGGTCTGAACATGAAATTAATCAAGTGGCTCATGGGTTAAAAACAGCCAAGGAAATTTTAACTACAATGGGCGCCGAGGTTGGTGAATTGCCTGCACCAGAAGATGCAATTCTAAAAGGTGGACAAATCATTCATGAGGTTGGTGCTACTCGCATGGGAAAATCACCAAAAGACTCGGTTTGTAATCAGTGGGGGCAAACCTGGGATTGCGACAACTTGTTCGTGATGGATGGTGGTGTCTTTGCCTCAAATCCACATAAAAATTGTACCCTTACCATTTTGACTTTAGCCATGCGAAACGCCAATCATTTAGCTGGCCAAATTCAACAGGGAGTTTATTAAGATGACTGTTGATAAAGATAATTTTAAACAACAAGAAATGTCATACACGCCAAGCATGACTAGACGAGAAAGCCTGAAATGGTTAGGTATTTTGGCGGCCAGCGCAGCTTTGCCAAGTTTGGGAGCTTGTTCAGACGTCGTTAGCTCTAAGGATGCAAACTTAACGGCGGGGCATTGGCCGAAGTTAGATTTAGCGCCAATAAGTGCAAAGGGCTATGGTAAAGATCCTAATATGGTTATTCCGCCAGAATCACCTTGGCCGCTAACGTTATCGCAATCGCAATTACAACAAGTGGCTGTGGTGGCCGACATTATTCTGCCAGGAAAAGATGGTAATCCAGCGGCATCTAAAATCAAGGTACCGGACGTTGTAAATGAATGGATAAGTGCTCCTTATTCTGCTCAGCAGCGAGATCGAATAACCTTTTTAACACTGTTGGCTTGGTTAGATGACGAAGCAAAAATGCGGTTCAAAAAAGATTTCATATCTTGCTCTAGTGTGCAAAGACTGCAAATAATTGACGATATTGCTTATCAGCACGAGAAGGTATCAGAGGCATTTGCACCACCAACGTCTGCATTTTCACGTTTTCGCAGTTTTGTACTAGCGGCCTATTTTTGTTCGCCAACAGGCATTAAAGAATTAGGCTATCAAGGCAATGTACCCATTGCTGGGGATTACCCTGGCCCAACTGATGAGGCCATGGCACACTTAGACGATGTGCTAGATAAACTAGGTTTGTCAGAGTTTGCTTTTACTATGCCAAGCACTGACTAAAACGTTAACTTTCGACTGCAAGTCACTAAGACTTGCAGTCTCACATAATTGTTTTTACTTAGTGGATTTTCGTCATTGAAACTTATTTTGTTACCAGGAATGGACGGAACGGGAGATTTATTCCAACCCTTACTAGAGCAACTCCCAAATTCTTTAGATATTGAAGTTATTCCGTTAAATAGTTTAGAGGGGAATTCATATTCTGAACAGATAAATGAAATTGTGACTAAATTAGGCAACCATCCAATTACCCTTATAGCCGAATCCTATTCAGGTAGAATTGCTTATGAACTCGCTAGAATTCTGCGAAATCAGGTAGTACAGATAATATTTATAGCCAGTTTTATAACGCCACCTATATTTCTTTGTAAAATTGGTCAATTTCTACCAAAGAATGCTTTTAATACTAGGTATTTGCCTAGAGCGCTTCTTGATTATATTGGCTTCAGCGGCTTCGGTGACCAAGAGCTAAAGAATTGGATTTCGAGTGTCATTCAAACTGTACCTTCGAAGACCTTTCACCGACGTATTAGCAACATGGCGAATTTATCTCCCCCAGAAGAAAAGCTAGAAGTTGTAACTACTTACCTGCGCCCTACAAATGATCGACTAGTAGAAGCATCGGCTGTTAAGCAATTGACCAAATTTCTACCTAAAACAAATGTAATTAATATTGAAGGTGGGCATTTTATTGCGCAAACAAATCCCTTAATTTGTGCTCAAATAATTATCAATAGAGTCGTTGGAGCCTAATTTTTTATTGTTTTGGCTGACAAATAAAACTTGAATTTGTCCAAATTTGCCCTCATCTACGTACTTAATTGCTTCAAGAACTCAACTAATAGTTTTACGGTCTCAGTAACTTACCTTAGCATTTCACTATATTGTAGATAATTGATGTTTGATAACGTTTTGCACGATTTTTTAATAATTTGGGCTACTATAGATCCTATTGGCACTATGGCTTTGTTTGCCGGGTTGACGGCAACGCTTCCAGCGAAAGAGCGTCGAAAGACCGCTTATAAAACTATCTTGTATGCTTCATTGATTTTGATTGGCTCCATTGTACTTGGCCAAATATTGTTAACATCAATGGGCATCAGTTTATTGTCGTTTCAGGTAGCGGGTGGCATCATACTTTTCCTATTCGGGTTACAAATGATCTTTACCCACAATAATATGGACGAAACTACAGAGCCAAGACACGATATTTCCGTTTTTCCTTTGGCAATACCAGCCACGGCCTCACCCGGTGCTATTCTTGCGGTGATTTTAATCACTGATAACAATCTTTATTCTATTGAAGAGCAAATGGTTACTACTGCTACCATGCTTATTGTACTCTTAATTACCTTGGTATTGATGTTACTTTCTGGCCGCATAATAAGGATGATTGGTTTGGGCGGAGCATCTTTATTGACGCGATTAATGGGCATGATATTAGCTGCACTATCAGTTGAATTTATTTTGGAAGCGTTTGGATTAGAGCAAGGGCTTAATGCAATGGTATCCTTGGTAGGTTAGTTAATTCAGCTGATTTTGGGGCTTACAACATTCGTTGCAATTTATTTCGAGCCTTAAGCGTTGGGCATTCTAACCCCAAGGAAAATGAAGTTGAAATTTGTTGAAACTAATTTCGATATAAAGTCTTAATTAAGTGATATCCGAAGCGGGTTTTAACCGGACCATGCACTACCAAAATATCTTTTTTGAAGACTATATCATCAAATGCCTTCACCATTTGACCGCGTCGAAATTCACCTAGATCACCGCCTTTTTTCCCAGACGGACAAATGGAGTGTTTTTTGGCAAGAGAGCCAAAATCCTTCCCCTTTTTAATTTGATTTAGAATAGATTGAGCTTCGTTCTCGGTTTTTACTAAAATATGCAGCGCGCAGGCTATAGACATTATTTATCCTAAGCAACTTTATATGTATGTGCCTATTCTACTCCAAAAATACCAATTCAAATTCATTAATTATTTGAGGTGCTGGAATTTTAATAATCCTTTCTGCTTTGCCATTAACATCTAAAAATCGTTGAATTACTACGCTATCCCCCTCAATGCTGACAATTTGGTTCCCTTCTACATTCGCGATACCGTCATCTTGCCAACCACTTACCATGCGTTCGCTAACTGAAATTGGCGGTAATGAAAACACTTTATTGGTAATAGGTAATCCTGGGGTGGTACGTTTTGTTGGCAGGGCAATTATTTGATAGTTAACCGGAATATACATTTGTCCCAAAGCAGGCAAAGAAAATTGGATTATTGATTCTGAAGCTACTTCGGTAGCATATAAATCATCTCCAATCTGAACCTCACCCAAATCAAGAGTTTCTAGTTGTCCTGACACTCCTGCAACCAGCGCATCAGCGGCAATTTGACTCACTAGCTCCTTAGCTACAACGGTGACTCGTTGAGGATTCTGAGGATTATCAAAAGAGGCTGGATCTACATATAATGAATAAGAGATACTATTGTCGAGGTCAAATTGAAAGGATATTGGCGCATAAATGGTCGCTTCAAATACCTCAATGCCGTTAAAATTCCCTGAAATTTCAACACCGTAAATAAAGGCAAAGCCCGGAATTTTGTTCTTGTTGCTTGAAGAGCTGGTACTACATTAAAGTGTTGATCAAACAAAGCTAAGTTTAAATCTGAAGATGCGTTCATTAAGCCTTCTGCCATTTGTTGCGCTATTTGCGTAAACATCATGGCTGCGAGTGTTTCAAAATCCGTGCAATCCGTTTCGCAATAGTCAGGCAGCACAACTAAGGTCAAATCAAGGGACATTGGTTGACATAGGTCATCTTCAGGGTGAATTCTCAAAGGTAATTTCCGGTCGTTATCTTCAACTCGTACTAAGTAGGTAATTCCTGAAACACGAGAGTTATTAGATGAAGAGAAAGCGCTATAAGAATTGCTTTCAAATTCAATATCGTCTTGGCGTATGCGTAAAATCGCTAAATCTCCAATTCTTGAGCGAATCCAATTGGGTACAGCGGTAGTTTCATTCCAGTTGTTATCTTTAAGGTGGGATAAGGACTGCATGACAAAATCTTCGGCAAAGTGATTAAGTCCACTGCGCTCTATAGTTTATAATGTTACCGAATCTAAACTAGGGATAAATTTATTATCTTCGCTGATGCTTAATCTCAGCTGCGCGTTTTCAGAGAAATCTCCATCACCATGGGCCACTAACAATGGAGGTTGTAGAGTATCACCATTGTTTGAAACTAAATTTCCTTCCACGGCGGTTCTTTCGGGAGGGTGCCCGTGACAACCCATTAAAATGAAAGTAATAAGGTATAAAATGGCTGATCCGTTAGCAGTTTTCATAGATTGTCCTCGAGTTACTCTCCCTTTATATAAACAGTGCAGTATAAACTTTGAACAATTAAATAAGATCTATGTATTTACTACCTCAGTTAAATTAAACCTTCCTAAGCGCTTAATTTATTCGACCTTTAAAGGTCTTTAAATTTTTTGATCATAATAAAAAATCCGTCTTTCGGTTTCGTAGTAATAAAACTGCTATTGGCAGCAACAGTAGTGTCACTGTAGAGGAGATAGGAACTGTATTAGCCGGTTCTCTGACCAAAAGTACACCAAATTCCATATCTGAAAAGTCATTTGTGAAAGTTGGATGATCATCACCTATCACCACTACAGGGTCATAGTCGGAATAAAAAGACCCCAAGCTACGATAGAAACCATCGCTATCAGCGTCTTCGCCAAAGAGCATATTCGAAAAAGCAGGTCCTGGAGAAAATACAACTCCCATAATATTGGTGAAATCACGCCATAAATTGACGCCGCCTGCAGTGTGGTCAAGGGTTGCACCTACAGAAGTATTTTCATCTAACGCTGGCGACCAATCTTCAGCAGCGAAAAAAACGTTCATTAGATCAACAACTTCTTGGTTATAAGCTAATCGCCACCCTTCAGGCTGGTAAATGTTTAATGCTTGTTGAATACTCATATTTGCAGTCTCGGGCCATCTTAACCATTCTAATGAATTTCCGCTTACGATTTGCGTATCAGTATTTAAGGTAAATCCGTTGATGGTAAGCAACGACGCTTTAGTTGGAAAAGCCAAAGTAAAAAGAAATAATACCGCAATCTTTAGCAAAAAAGGTTTCATTGTGATTTACCTATGAGCATTTATTTTATCGTTACTTTAGTATAGTTCGAAAAAATTTATATTCTACCCATAGCCTCTGGCTATTCAAACGCTATTTGAATGCTTTTTCACCTAGAGGAAAAATAGATTGCTTTTTTGCAGGGGAGCAATAATCTTTTTAAAAAGTGTAATAAAATAAAACCTTGATACAAGTGAATTCAACACCAAAGCATCGTCGGATTACTTTACATTTGAGTTCAAGTATTTTGCTAACTCTTTGATTTTATTATTCTGGAATAAAACTTGCTGAGCTAATCCCACAGTCGTTTTTTATTTAGTTTTACAATGAAATTTTTATCAGTACTTTTCCTAACGGGGATATTATTCACTTCTTATACCGCTAAATCAGCGTTAGTGACTTATAACTTTGAAGGATATGCAAGCTTTGGTTATGCGGGTAATTCAACAACAGAAGGATATGTGGTTCGAAATTGGTTTGGCGCTGAACCTATAGATCCTTCGAGACCTGTGACGTCGCCGGCAAGTATTAAGTTTGCACTAACAGTCGATGATCAAAATTCACCTAATTCGTATACTTCAAGTAATGGCGCTATCGTTGCTGAATATGCCCAATATACACTGGAAAGTTTGACCTTTTGGTTAGGCACTCAAAGTTGGAGTCAAACTCAAGGTGTGCAAATGACGGTTTTAAATGGTATCGCTGAAGATCCCGGATACAATACTCATGACAGAATTTCTTTTTTTAGCCAAGAAGATTCGTTTTTAGGCCTAAACCGCAATCTATCAATGTTAAGTTCGTATTTTGTAGGTCAAGCAGATGAAAACACCTTTTCGATGTCTGATACTTCTGCGCTTGCCTTTTTTAATGACTTACATGATCCAAATAACGAGCGTAATTCACCTACAGGTACATTGAGATATTTGTGGGAAGACCCTACCACTCCAGGTTTCCAATATGTTGGCGAAATAAATTTAGGTAATATTCAACTAACAGCTGTAGAAACCGCCAACGTATCTGCGCCCACGACTTTTTTGATGTTATCTAGCATGCTGCTGATAGGTGGTTTAGCCCAAAAGCAACGTAAAAAATAACGTTAAAATCTTACGAGGAAGCTTAACAGGCTTCCTCAACTATCTATTTAGTTTTCTTGTCCAAAAAAGTTGTCAAAGCATTACTAAAAGTCGAGGCGTCGCACCATGGGTCAGCATGCCCACAGTCTTTATCTAATTCGATAAAATTAGCATCAATCAAATCAGCAAACTCTCTAGCCGGCTGAGGTGTCACAACTCGATCATCGGCACCTACAATAATCAAAAACTCACCTTTTACCTTGCTCGCAGCTAATGACATATCATTATTAAAATCCATTGCAATGTTATGGGTGAGCATAGCTTGGGTTTGTCTTATTTGATTCCAGGCTTTTCCCGTGGTCATATTAATTCGCTGGGCATTTTCATTAATTCTAGTAGCAATGATTTCTCTTGGAATATCAAGGCTTAGTTTCTCAGGCACAGCACCTAAAAGTTGTATACCCGCAAGCACTTCTAAAGGGGCATTGCATTGGCATTCTAAAAATTGTTTTAACAGCTTGTTTCGGGTGGTCCAATGCGCAATATCAAATGTGGCTAATCGAGGCGAAGCAATGGCTATAGCATATTTTGAAGAAACTTCAGGGTATTGAACTGCAAATTGAAAAGCTTGCATTCCTCCCATAGAAAGCCCAACGACAGCATATAGCTGCTCTATCTGTAAAACTTCTACAAGAAGACGATGTTGGATACTAACCAAATCTGCCATAGTAAATTGGGGAAATTTTTCGTTTGATTGGGTTGCACTGTTGGAAGGTGATGAGGAAATATGGTTGCCCAAGGCATCTATTATAATGATGAAAAATTTTTTTGGATCTATATATTCAGCGTCAGCTAAATAAGCATGTCCTTCAGAGGTACCGCCGTACCATGTTGGTACTAGAATGGCGTTAGATTTTGCTTTATTAAGGGCCCCGAAGGTTCGATAACCTATATTGCATGGAGAAATAACTTGACCAGCAATGAGCTCGCAGGATTTAAAGTGGGCATATTTTTGCTCACTCGCTGCCACAGGTTCTGATATTACAAAGTAACTAGAGAGGAATAGCAGAAACGCGTATTTAAGATAAGTGCTCACTTTACTATCCATCCTTTCCTTGATGCTTTTTTTTGTTGTACCTTAAATGACAATCTTTTACTAGGTTTGGCTTTCTTTTTCCGCAATGACTATCTTTAAAATAAATTTTATTATCAACATTTCATTGATAGTTAAGCAATTATAGCCTTCTTAATAGCCAAAAATAATAATAGTAGAATTTCTCTAACATCTTAAAAGGCAATCTAGCCTACTAAGCGCAACTAAGTTGGAGCAATTATTATGTTAGTGAACGGAAAATGGGATGCAGATTGGCAACCCGTGCAAAAGAAAGATAAAGACGGCAGATTCATTCGTCAGGTATCGTCATTTCGCAATTGGATAACCCCAGATGGCGAAGCAGGTCCGACTGGTGAAGGCGGGTTCAAGGCTGAAGCAGGGCGATATCACCTGTATGTAGCCTATATTTGTCCATGGGCATCTAGAGCATTAGCTGTGAGAGCGCTTAAACACTTGGAAGACTATATCTCAGTTTCAGTTGTTGATCCTCGCATGAGTGACCAAGGCTGGAAATTTGGTGAATACCCTGAATCTACAGATGATCCTTTAAATCAAGCCACTTACATGCATCAAATTTACACTAAGGTAGATCCTGTTTTTACAGGTAGAGCAACTGTTCCTGTGTTATGGGACAAGAAGCGCAATACCATAGTGAATAATGAGTCAGCAGACATTCTACGAATGTTAAACAGTGCATTTTCGAACTTAACCGATGCGGGACCAAACTTATATCCGTCTGAATTGGCAGCAGAAATAGACGAACTGAATGCTGAAATTTATTCCAAGCTAAACAATGGTGTATATCAGGCTGGTTTCGCTTCTAGCCAGCAAGCCTATGAAGAAGCCTATAAGAATGTATTTAGTACTTTAGATAAATTAGAAAACCAATTGTCAGACGGTCGCCAGTTTTTGTTCGGAGACAAGTTAACAGAAACCGATATTCGATTGTTTGTAACGCTAGTTCGATTTGATGCCGCCTACTATGGACTTTTTAAATGTAATCGAAATTTGATTCAGCAGATGTCATTCATGTATCCCTATATGAACCGCATTTGGCAACTACAAGGAATAGCGGAAACCGTTAACTTGGATCATATAAAGACAGGCTACTATTCCATCAAGGCGTTAAATCCAAATAAAATTATCCCCAAAGGACCTCTTGTTTAGAGGTCCTTACATCCTTAGGTATTAAATAAGCCGATTAATCTATTTAACATTCCAAAACTTTACCCCATAGGTTTCCCATAGGTTTTCCATAGACTATTAGACTGCTTATTCTTTTATGGTAGAGGCTAGGAATCTCGTGCTTCGAGATATTTTCGTGACCAAGCCAACTATCATTCAAGGAGGAACCAAGGAATGAGGAAATTTTTTGCTAACTACAAGGGCCGAGAAGCCGAATTCGTTATTCAAAAAATATTATTTTTTACCATACTCTTAATCTTCAATACGCAATTAGCTCAGGCTAGATTGGTGTTAGTGCAAAGCGATGAAGCTTTCGACAATGCTACCCAACTACAATTTTTACCTGAATACGGGTTTGGTGCAGGGCAGAGCCAATTGCAGTTTAGCGTAGGCGCTACTACCTTTGACTTCAACAATACCAGTCCAATAGGAACCTTAGGTCAGAATACTATTGTCGCTTGGAACCCAGACCCTATTATTGTGAGCTTTTCTCCTGGCGTTCAAAGCGTTGGTTTCATTTTTACCAGTGGTGAGTGCAGTGGCAGGGCCCGCTTTGTCGGTACCTTGGGGACTGAAGACCATACTTTAGAGTTTGGTGCCTTTAATTGATTTTTAGGTGCCACAGATATTGGAGACATTACATCCGCGGAGCTTTACAGTACTTGTGCATTTGGCTCATTCAGGGACATGTATTTCGATACTAATGCCATCAACCCTCCGCCAACTGAATCTGCAGATTTGGCTATAGTTCAATTACTGCCTTCAGAAGCAAGCCAAGATAATAATCCAACAGATGTTCCTTTTGACGCGGTGAATTTTGGTCCTGATAATGCGCCCGATGCCAGACTTTATGTGATTCCCCCCACGCACATGGAGATTATTGCAACCAGCCCGACAACACCAGTTAATAACGGTAATGATGCTATAGTAGAATTTGAAATCGGAGATGTTAACAATGGCTCCACCACAAGAACCACAGCCACGGTAGAGTTCCCTCCCTTTTACGCTTCAGGCACCGGCGATGAATATACGGGGTTTTTTCGTTGTAATTCTAGGCTATTGACCATAGGCACAGTGACTTCTGGCGCTATCGATAGTAATTTGTTAAACAATACAATGCTTTCCACAACGCGCTTTGATAACACTTCAAGGCAAAGTGAGCCTGAAATATGCAACAATGGCATAGATGATGATTGTGACGGTCGAACAGACTGTGCGGATAGTGGTTGTTCTTCATCGCCTGCTTGTGCGCCTCCGGTGTTTATTAATAATCCAACACCACCTGATAGATGCATAATCAATGGTAATACAGTGACTTGCTTTAATGGGGAGGATATCGATAATTTTCCCACAGATCCCAATAATATTCCTAATCCCCCACCGCCACAATCGTGCAATTTAAGAGATTTACATGACAATCCAATACCAGCGCCAGCTTGTTGTTGTTCTCATGGACCATGCGATAGAGCTCGATGTGAAGCGATAAATGCAGAACAGATACGGACGGATACGAATTGGGTAGAGCATGCGATTGAAGACCCTGATTTTCCTTCCGTGCCTGATCTAGGTGTGGTGCAGTGCTTTAGAGATGATGAAGATTCTGATGAATGGACGGTAGTACTTTATAATAAGGGAACGGCATTTGCGCATAACGCTAGCGCTCGAATAATAAATGCTCCCGAAGGAATCAATGTTATTGATGGGAATGTTCGTTTTGGTCGTTCGGATGATACAGACCCTGAAGTGATAGGTACTGTGGTTCCAATGGGAAGTACTCATAGTATAGATAAAGCGCACTTTACCGCAGATACTTCAGCCTCAGTATGTAAGGCACTTACTTGGCAAATAACCTATCTGACGTCTGATGAAGAAACATATACGATAGAAGTTCAAGTTTCCGCAGACAGGGACAACGATGGTGTAGCAGATGAAGACGACAATTGTCCTGATACAGCTAACCTGAATCAACTTGATTCCGACCAAGATGGGCAAGGAGATGCTTGTGATATTCCAGAGCCTCTAGTTTGTGGAGATTTGGATGGCGATAGGGACGTTGATAATCTTGATAGAATGCGCTTTATGTCGGCACTTCGCTCTACCAGCGACGATACGAATTACATAGAATTAGCTGATTTCGATAATAATCAACAAATCGATTTTGCGGACTACCAAGCTTGGTATAGTTGTTATACGAATTATATTTCGCAGTAACTAAGTCTGTAGTGGGTGGGTTGATGGCTTCATTCCACTCTTTAAACTCTAGACTACTGATTTAAAGTTGTTTACTTAGGATGGTTGAATCTACAAGGTTCAACCATTTTTTTCGTTTAGTCCAAAAGTACCGAGTCAACTTGTTCAAAGGTTTCAAACATTGGTTTGCCGAAATAGTAGCCTTGTTGTTTAAAAATGCCCATTTCGATTAAACGGTCTCTTTCTGCTCGGGTTTCTACGCCTTCAGCCAAAACGGTAATACCTAAATCTTTACAAAGCTGGGAAACATGAGAAACAATCAACTGTTTACGTTTTGAACTATCGATATCTCTAATCAAAGTGATATCTAACTTAATAATGTCAGGTTGTAAGGATACTAACCAATCGAGATTTGCGTGTTTAGAGCCGAAGTCATCTAAAGCGGTGCGAAAGCCCATGCTTTTATAGCTTTCGATAATATTATAAAGGTGAGGTAAGTCGGCAACATGGTCAGTTTCTACTATTTCAAAACTGATTTTATCCAAGGGAAAACCATAGTCTCTTGCCGCCGCCAAGGTTGTTCGAATACAGTGCTCAGGTTTATAAACAGCACCAGGCATGAAATTGATACTGAGGTTTTTATCTAGTTTCGCCGAAGCTGCTAAAGCGATTGATTTCACGCGGCAGGCTTGATCAAATCGATACACATTTTCTGTGGTCACTTTTTTAAGTACTTCAAAAGCTGACTCACCGTTTAAACCTCTTACAAGGCTTTCATATCCGTAAACTTCAGCTTTCTCTAAATCAACCAAAGGTTGAAATGCCATTGAAAAATTAAAGTCTAAATTTTTGCCATTTCGACAAGCGTTACAAGACAACGAAGGCGCTTGTTGTTCTGTAATATGAATGGGCAATTTATCGGTTTGAAAATAAGGTGAACTCAAGTCATTTATCCTGTTTATCAGAAAATTTAATTTGTTCGAAAATAGTCTGTCGCGCTTTCCAAATAATGTTTTTTATAACGGCAAATTGTCGTTTTTATTTAGTTGCCCCTGATCATCCAAAATATAATGCTCAAGATCATTAGCTAGAATCAAGTTTCCCGAATAATACTGCTTAGCCTCATCTTCAACTTCTTGGATATTATGTCCTTTTGTAGACTTTATTTTACTGTAGTTAAGAGCTTCTATCGAATGGTAGCGAGCACTAAAATGGGTAAGGACGAGATTGGGTATGTTATGCCTTTCAGCAAAACTAGCGACAGCCTTAGCACTGCTATGCATAGGTGATTTACCCACTTTATCGGATATTTCTTGGGTGTAGGTCGACTCGTGCATTAATACATGCGCGCCCTCAGCAACATCTGCCAGTTTTTCAGGGGTATCGTTGTCGCCTGACACAATAATGCGTTTGCGATCTTGGTTTACTTGTCGATAGTCGTTGGCAACTATAGTTCGACCATCACTAAGCTGAACGTCTATCCCTTGTTGTATTTTGCCCCACAATGGACCTTGAGAAATACCATCATCCATAAGCTTTTGTCTATCGAGTTGTACTTTTTTAATGGTCTTGGTAAACACAAATGCATGGGTAGGTACTCGATGTGAAAGTGGAACAGCCTTGACTTCAATAGCATCATCGGAAAATAAAACGCCCTTGCTGTGGGTATGAATGAACTCCATTGGGTAGTTAACAAACATATCGCTTAACAATTGCGTTTGTTTGATAAAGGTCTCAATTTCAGGTGGGCATATTATTGTTAGAGGCTCAGTACGTCCTACCATAGCCGCCGTAGCTAGTAATCCCGGCAATCCGTAGGTGTGATCACCATGTACATGAGTGATAAAAATCGCCCTTAAATTGGCTAAGGAAAGAGGTAAATGCAGCAATCTATGCTGAGTACCTTCGCCGCAATCGACTAGGTACCAAGGCTTTCTGTTGGTAATGCAAACAGCAGTTGCTGATACGTTTCTCGCTTTGGTAGGGACTCCCGATGAAGTACCTAAGATAAATAGCTCCATAAAAATGCTTGAATTAAGGTATGGTAACCAAGTTATAAAGGTTTGTTTAACAATACCTGATGTTCAAGCAACTAACATCCTTTTGTTGCTCAATTTCACAAACTTTATTGTTGTGCTTGATGCGCTTCTTGATCTGCTCGCTTGTCAATTTTATGCTGATCTTCGGACCGGCCTTGACGCCAATAACTGCTGATATAGAGCTGTTGTCTCGGCACTTGATATTCTGAACCTAGAATACTTCGTAAGGTCCGCATGGAAGAAAACTCACATGCTACCCAAACAGCTGGCGTTCCCTCTAGCCATTCAATAGCCGAAAGCGCACTGGGCAAATCTTCACCGTACTCTTTTATCCGCCAAATTATGCGCATATTGTCGGGCAAATCTAACGTCTGGATATCATCTTTTGTCGCGACTTCTATCACCACAAAGCCTTGGGTAACTGTAGGTAATTCCTCAAGGTAATTGCTGATAGCTGGTAATGATGTCATATCGCCCATAAACAACACCCAATCATAATCAGATGCTAAGGCTTTGCTAGCTCCTGGACCAGCAACCAGAATTTGCTCGCCCTTGGTCGCCTGCTTCGCCCAATAGGATGCAGGACCACTTTCAACGGTATCACCATGCAGGGCAAAATCGACCACTAAACGTAGATTTACAGGATCAAACTCGCGCACAGTGTAGGTCCGCATCACGACTTTTTGATTTTCTGTTGACGGCGCTGTTAATGCTTCACCATAACCATTAAACAAAAGCTTTATATAGCTTCCCGATTGCACCTCAGGAAATCGCTTGAGATCATCGCCAACAAATTCGATTCGGCGCATATTTGGGGTAAGCTGAACACTTTGGTCAACAGTTAATAAATATGGCATTCTTTTGTTCATAAACTCTCCTTTTCTCATTAATTGTAAATGATAATTATTATCAATTAAAAGTGAGAAAAAGTGCATTTATTGTTCGATTAAATCGAATTGCGGCTTTTTTGGAAACTAAAAAAGCCCCGGGATCAAATCTGATTCGGGGCTTGGTATACTTAGTAAAACCTTATTGAATGTTGGTTTTAAGACCTCTTCTGATTAACAGCGCATCCGTAGTAGGTTCTTGACCACGGAAAGCTTTATAGCTTTCCATTGGAGGACGAGAATTACCTACTTCAAGAATATTTTTGCGGTATCGCATACCATTTTCTAAGGTCAAACCGCCATTTTGTTGAATAAAGGCAAATGCATCAGCGGCTAATATTTCACTCCACATGTATGCATAATATCCCGCAGAATAACCACCGCCCATAGAGTGAGAGAAGTAAGTTGAGCGATATCTTGGTGGAACCGCTTCAAGATTTACACCGTGTTTTTCTAAGGCTTTTTGCTCAAAAGCACTGACATCTTCTACTTTATCGCCAGCTTTTCGCATATGCCATTCCATATCGAGTAAAGCTGCTGACATATATTCAAGGGTATCAAAGCCCATGTTAAACGTGCGAGAAGTCATAACTTTTTTCAACAAATCTGCAGGAATGGCTTCACCGGTTTGATAATGTTTTGCATAATTTGCGATGACTTCAGGGTGAGCTGCCCAGTCCTCTTCGAAAGTAGAAGGAAACTCAACAAAATCTCGTGATACTGAAGTGCCCGCTAGGCTAGGGTACGCCACATCAGATAACATTCCATGTAACCCATGCCCCAACTCATGGAACATAGTGGTGACATGGTCATAGCTAATAAGCGTGGGCTCGCCTTCAGGGGCTTTAGGAATATTCATGACATTTACCACTACTGGTTTCTTACCTAGTAGTTTAGATTGTCCTACGAAAGAAGACATCCAGGCACCGCCACGTTTACCGTCTCTGGCGTAATAATCGGCATAAAAGATTGCTTTACTTTCTCCGTCAATATCAAATAACTCATAGGCTTTTACGTCAGGATGGTACACAGGCAGATCTGGACGAGGCTCGAAGGTCACGCCATATAAACGATTCATGGTGTAGAACAATCCGTCTTCAAGCACTCGGTTAAACTCGAAATATTGACGCACTTCTTCTTCATCTAAATCATATCTGGCTTGTCTCACTTGCTCTGCATAATAAGCCCAATCCCAAGGTTTAACGTTAAAGTCTCCGCCTTGAGTGTCAATGATGGTTTGAATATCAGCGGCTTCACGCTCAACATTTGCAACCACCGCAGGCACCATGCTACCGAACATATCGAGTACTGCGTCTGGAGTTTTTGCCATTTGCGCATTTAACGAATAGTCAGCCCAGGTGTCATAACCTAATATAGCGGCTTTTTCTGCGCGAAGTTCGGTTAGACGAGCTACTAATGGACGATTATCCGTTTCACCACTTTGAGCACGATTGGCAGAAGCTTCCCAAACACGTTGTCTAAGTTCACGATTATCCAAAGACGCTAAAATAGGTTGGCGAGTAGTGTTTGTAATAGACAGTAAATACTTATCTTCTAAGCCTTCTTTTTCTGCGGCTAGTTTGGCAGCTTTAATTCTAGATTCACTCAATCCCGCTAATTCTTCAACATTCTCAACGACAACTGCGATCTTTTTAGTTTCGGCTAAAAGGTTTTGAGAAAACTGTGTTGTTAGTGTGGAGTGCTCTTCATTAATTGCACGAATTTTAGTTTTTTGCTCTTCGTTTAATTTGGCGCCTGCGCGAACAAAATCATCATAATAGACGTCAATTAACCGCATTGCCTCAGCATCCAAATCAAGTTCATCACGTTGTTCATATAGTGTTTCTATGCGTGCGAACAAATCTGCATTCAACATGATATTGTCATTATGAGCGGCAAGTTTAGGGGCTAGTTCTTTTTGAATTTCACGTCGCTTTTCATTACTGTCGGTGCCAACAAGATTATAAAAAACTCTCAGGGAACGGGTTAACAAAGCGCCACTTTTTTCCATTGCAACCAAGGTATTGTCAAAAGTAGGAGCCTCTGGATTTGCGGCGATGGCTTCTATTTCTTCAATTTTTTCAGCCATACCTTGTTCTATGGCGGGTAAAAAGTGCTTATCTTCAATGACATCAAAATTAGGCGCTTCGTAAGTCAGGTTACTTGCCGTTAATAGTGGATTATTCATAGTGTCAGTGGATGATGCTTGTTCTATAGTTGACCCTTGGCTTGTTTCCGATTGCGTAGTTGTTGGTTCGCTACATGCGGTGCCTAATAGTAGAGCACTAATTCCGATAGCTAATATTTTTTTTTGCATGGGTACTTCTCTGTCGTTTATTCTGGTTGTATTTATAATGTTTAAAGATGTTATACTATAACATCAATTCTCTTATCGTATAGATGTAAATCTATTCGATAGCTGCATTAAAAAGGGATTATTGAACAATTAAGACGTTATAAACGAATTGCTTTATACTGCTCGTTGTCTTTTTACAAGATGTCATGATAAACGGATTAACAGCTAAAAATTAAAATAAATTTCTGGGAAAACTAGTTACTAATGAAATCAAATATATTGTGCAGACTTTCTAGCATAGCAGCCTTAGCTGTATTATCCCTTGGATGTGCTAATACTGATCACCTAGCCTCAAAAGATGTAAGCCTTGTTCAACCTGCTACAATTTTACCTGCAAAAAATAACGGAGTAGCGGATACTCAAAATGTGTTTTCATTAAAAGTAGCAACATGGAACACAGAACATCTGGCTTATCCGATAGACGCAGGTTGTCGGCCTCGAAATCAAGCCGAAATTATACAGTTAAAACAATATATTGAAGCGGTGGATGCTGATATTTTTGCATTGCAAGAAGTAGCCTCTTCCCAAGCGGTTGCACAGTTATTTCCAGAAACCCAATGGCAAATTTATCTATCGGAACGCCCAGATAGTGATCCCTATGTTTGTCGCGAATCCGGTCATAACTCGACTCAACAAAAGGTTGCCTATGCGGTACGAAAAGACATTAAGGTTGATAAGGTAGAGAGTCTTTCAGCTTTTGGCTTAGATAATCCTGGTTTACGATATGGACTAGAATTGAAAGTTGATACTGCAACTGGCCCTCTATGGCTACTCAATGTACATATGAAAAGTGGTTGTTTTGTAGATAATTATAGCCGCAAAGATTCAGAAGCCTGTCAAACCTTTGCAAAACAAGCACCTATATTAGACGCTTGGATCGAAGAAAAAGAAGCAGAGCAGGCTAAGTATATGGTGTTAGGTGACTTTAATCATCGATTAAGCGCGCCTTATAATCATTTAACTCAACAATTATTGACCAATTCAGATGGTTCTGGCTCTAGCTTGAAAAATGCTACGGCCAACTTAATTGGTTGTCATCCATATTATCCTGCACCAATTGATCAGATTTTTGTTGGTGGATTAGCTAACAAATCAACTTCATTTAAAACCCAAGCGCATAATTTTACCGATATGCATCCTGACAATATGTTAAGTGATCATTGCGCAGTGTCAGTGAGCATAGCACAGCAGCAATTACCTATTACAAATGCGGTCAAATGGCTAACCCAAAGTAAGGAATATGAATTCTTAACAACCGCAATATATCAGCAGGCAGCGAATACCATTAACACCATGGATACACCAAAAGATAATTGGGTAGTGGTAATGGATGTAGATGAGACTGTGTTAGATAATAGTGCCTATCAAGTAGCGTTGGATGAAACAGGAGCGAGTTATACCTCTAAAACTTGGGATGACTGGGTCAAAAAAGAGCAAGCAGGGCTTGTTCCTGGCGTACAAAGTTTCATTCAAACAGTGTTAGCAAAAGGTGGAAAACTAGCCTTAGTAACCAATAGAAACAACGCACTTGATGCCTATACTTGGCGTAATTTGCAAGCCCAAGGACTTCCAGTTACAAAAGACAATACTTGTTTAATGGGGCGACTTGCTGAAGATAAAAGTGCAATTAATGGCACTACTATTATTAATGACAAGGACAGACGCCGTCAGTTAGTGAGTAGTGGTCAAGCGCAGTGTTTCGGAGTAACTGATAATTCTGACTGGGCCAACCCACACGAGATTGTAATGGAAGTCGGCGATAATATTGAAGACTTTACCGGTATTACCCAAGAAGAGGCAGAGATCGAAACACTCGCACCTCAATTTCCGGCTCGACTGATCTTGCTACCAAATCCTATGTATGGGTCTTGGTAATCAAAGATTTACACTTTTAAACTGTCAGGTCAGCGCGATTTAGGTGTATATCTATATTCGCTATCCTGGCAATTTTATGGCAATCACGAAGGAACTGAATGCTTGCTGAGTCACCTTTTCTATAGTTGTCATTCATGGCTAAATAAATAATGGCGGCTCGGGACATGCCAAAACTTATGCCTTTCACTTTATCTTTATCAATACCTGCATAGCCCATCATAAAACTTTCAGGGCTAGGTTGAGGAGTAACGGCTACGCCTTGCAAGTCGCTAACCGGCTTGGTGGAGCGTGGAATCAAGCTCTCGAACAAGGCTGCATATCCATATTTTTTTTGATACAGCCTTAAAAATTCTACACCACCATCTAACTCATCTTTGTCTTGGCAATATAAAACAATCTTGTCTGCCCTTTTGCTAGTTCCAGGGCCGGGAATTAACATTTTAGCTGAGCTGGGCATTTTGAACGTAGAGGGTACTTGGGAATTCATTTTCCTAACAATGGCAGTGAATACCTTTGGACAGAATAAGGATTGTGGCGTTACGTAAATGCGGTACATCGCCATATTCTTACTTCTAGGAGTACGATTCCATAAGAACTGGTCCAACATAAATGCTGGGTCTGACTTCACGAGTTCTTTGGCGGTTCTAGGTGCACGGAATCTTCTGGTAGTTTTATCAAAATAACTGTGTTGATAACTATCTTTACCAATATCTTGTAGTAGGGCAAGAGCTGCAGAATCGTTGTTTAGAAGATCTCTGAGCGAGTAAGCCATGTAAGATAGATGATCACCTCTAAAGTGAATGTCGTTTAAGCCCTGAAAGTAAAAAATCAAATCACGACTGACTAAAAATTCTGTTTCAAGTGATGTTAATAATTCACACCAATCGGGTTGCTCTATGCCTTCAAAATAATTGTAATAGTTATAGATTCGACGCGTGCATTCCGCTGCATTTTTTGCCTGCATTATGTGGTCACGATGATGCCAAGCTTTGATTGCAAATTCTAAAAAACCACCACTGGGGTCTGCCATCGAAAATTCCTTCAAATAGAGTTAAAAAAATTATTTCTATCTCTCAATACGAAGGTTGATCAGTGGAAGTTGCAGTGGCTAAAAATGCGAATAAAGCGCTAGTAGAGTATTACCAGCGCTTTACAGAAAAGACTTATAGATACTTTCTCAAAAAGTTGATATAAGCTTTTTGGGCCGCAATGCGGTTCTCTTTTTTAGTAAAGCCATGGCCCTCATCATCAAATAATACGTATTCCACTGGTACTTCATTGGCGCGCATATTTTCAACCATTTCATCACTTTCAATTTGCAACACCCTAGGGTCATTTGCGCCTTGAACGATAAGCACTGGACTTTGTATTTTATCCGCATGAAATAAAGGTGAAATCCGGGTAAGTCGCTCTTTGTCTGTGGCAGGGTCTCCTAACTCGTCATACAAGGCTTGTCTGAATGAACCCCACCAAGGTGGAATGCTTTCTAAGGTCCGAACCCAGTTGGTTACACCAAAAATGTTAATGCCTAGTTTAAACTCGTTAGTAAATGCCATGGCTGCCATTACCATGTATCCGCCATAGCTACCGCCCATAATGGCAATTTTATCTTGTTCCACCCAATCTAAAGATTGCAGATACTTTTTGGCGTACACTATATCTTGCAGGTCGTCTTCACCGTGTTTTTTATCATCTAAATGATAAAAGGTTTTTCCGTAACCTGAAGAGCCGCGATTATTCACATCAAAAATTGCGTAACCATTATTCACCAAATGTTGAATGGTTGGGTTATAGTCTTTTCGCGCTTGACCGCCTGGTCCACCATGCACTAACACAATAGCAGGTACCTTATTGTCGGCAGAGGCAGCATGAGGTCTATACAATAAGCCTGGTACAGATAATCCATCAAAACTTTCGAATCGTTCAACGGTACTTTCTACAAGTTCATCCGAGGACATTTTTGGATTGAGTGTCTTTGATAGCTTTTTGGCGCTGCTGCTCCCCAATTTGTGGTAATAAAGGTTAGACGGAGTCGAATCAGCATTAAGCAAAAATGCGATTGCTGTCTCATCTTGATTAAAGTTCACATTTTGGATAGAGCCTACAGGTAGTTCTGGCAGATCCACAGGTTGTCTGGTTTTTGTATCTATTATGGTGACTTTAATTTTTGCATCTTCATTGGTATTTACAACAATATATCTACCTTGCGGCGAGTAGTAATAATAGGTGATATCCCAATCGGTGGGGTAGGTCAATTCTGTGTTATTGGTAACAATATCGTAGGTGTAGGCTTGATAGAATTCTGAATCTTCATTGCCTGCATAGACAAGTTTATGCTTACCGGGAATAAAGGTAAGCGCGCTGTGTTCAACTTGCGCTTCAGCGTCTGTAATGAGTTTGGGTTTTTTATCGTCGTTAACCAAGTCGATTAAATATAAATCGGTTTTTTGATTCGATATGCTTTTTGAAGCAGCTAGATATCGACCATCTTGACTGATTATATCTAAAGATAAGTTTTCTGTGTTCTCATAAATGAGTGTTCGTGAATAATCTTCGGTTGAGTAACGGTAAAGATCAAACAGGTTGTTATCTCTTTCATTGGTTAAAATATATACCTGAGATTTATCGTCATTAAATGCCAAAAAGGAGGCTTTCAGATTATCTCCCGGCGTTAAATCAACAACGCTACCATCAGACTCTTGAACATAAACATGATCGAGTTCGTCACCACCTTTGTCGCTCACATATAAAAAGCGATTTTCACCATTTAACCAATCTACCACCCAGACAGAATCTTCTGTTGAATTGGTAAGTGCAATGGGATCTCCGCCATTGACAGGATATTTAAACGCGTTAAACACCCCAGATGCATCACTGGAAACTAAAATATATTCGCCTTTTGCATCAATTCTAGAGCCGAGCAAGGTTGTTGTTTCAAAAAAATCTTCTACCGAATACTGGGGAACTTCTTTAACTATCGGTTTTATTTCTTGGTTTGCTGTATCGGCTGGTGGGTTTTCAGTTTGTTCTGCTTCGTTTTTGGGCTGGCAAGCAGTTAGTAATAAGCTTGAGCATAGGAGCAGTGCCAAAATTTTTGTATTCATGGAAATTCCTTTAAACATTAGTGGCATCAAGCCTTGTTTTGTTTTTACGGCAAAATTGAGCAATTTGATTAAACTAAGAGGATTATTTAAAAATAGCAAGTAAGATCTATGCCAGCATGGCGCCCGCAGCAATCAACGTCATTAAAATCACTAACCAACGGTAGCGTTTGTCGGAGAAGCGTTTGATAATCCATATGCCGATGAAGGCTCCTAGAGCTATGGCTGGCAGTGTTATCGCATTTAAGCCAAACGAAGAAAGCGTAATCGTATCCCAAACAAAAATATGAAATGGCACCTTGAATACATTAATGACTAAGAAAAACCATGCGGCTGTACCTATATATTCATTTTTGGGCAGGCGCATACTGAGCAAATAAACTGCCATCACTGGACCTGCTAGGTTACCTATCATGGTGGTTATACCGCCCAAGGTCCCCATCAAGATAGCGAACCAAGTGTAGTCTGGGACAAATTTATTTTTACGAGTTTCTTGCCAAATCATGATGCCTAAGCTGGCAAAAATAATCAGCACCATGATTTGAGTGAAAACAGCATCCGAAATGTTGTCACCAATCAAGGTCGCAATGACTACACCTGCTGCCGCTGCAGGAAAGAGTTTATATAGATAACCCCAATTTGCGTGCCTATGGTAATAAATGACAGCAAATATATCAGCCATGATTAGCATAGGTAAAACAATACCAGCACTGCTTTTAGCACCAAAAATAATCGCCATAACAGGCACGCTCAACATGCCAACACCGTGGACACCTGTTTTTGCCATGCCAATAAAAAAAGCACTAACAAAGAGTAATCCGAGATCCCAGAGGCTTATTGCGATACCAAATACATCAATCATTTTTTATTGTTCTGCATGTCCTAACATTTTGTTGGCGTCTACCCATAGATCAAACTCATCTTCAGTAAGATAGCCTAAAGACAAGGCGGCTTGTTTCAACTTTGTGCCTTCTTTGTAGGCTTTTTTGGCGATTTCGGCTGCTTTGTCATAGCCAATATGGGGATTAAGCGCTGTAACTAACATTAATGAATTGTTCAAATGCTTATCAATGGATTTTACGTCAGGTTGAATGCCAATAACACAATTTTCAGTAAAGCTTTTACAGGCGTCACTTAACAAGGTGGCAGAATTAATCAAATTAAACGCCATCATGGGTTTAAACACGTTTAGCTGGAACTGACCACTACTACCACCAACGGACATTGCAACATCATTACCCATTACTTGAGCCGCAACCATAGTAATTGCCTCTACCTGAGTCGGATTTACTTTCCCCGGCATAATAGAAGAACCCGGTTCATTGGCTGGTAGATGAATTTCTCCAATACCGGCTCTGGGTCCTGAGCCTAACATGCGAATATCATTAGCAATTTTCATTAAGCTAACAGCAATTTGCTTTAGGGCACCGTGGCTTTCAACTAGGGCATCATGGGCTGACAAAGTAGCAAATTTATTCTCCGCGGTAACAAATGGGTGACCTGTTAACTTTGCAATTATCTGTGCAACTTTTTGGGCATAACCTTTAGGTGTGTTCAAACCCGTACCTACAGCTGTTCCTCCTAAAGCCAGTTGGCTTAGATGGGGGAGTGTGTTTTCTAAGGCTTCTAATCCATGATCTAATTGCGTTACGTAACCCGAAAACTCCATGCCAAGCGTCAGGGGCGTTGCATCCATAAAGTGGGTTCTACCAATTTTGACAATTTGCTGAAATTCATCTGACTTTTTAGCTAGTGCATCTCGTAACATCTTTACATTAGGTATGCAGTTTTCAACGATTAATTTATAGCCTGCAATGTGCATGGCGGTAGGAAAAGTATCATTGGACGATTGAGATTTATTCACATCATCATTTGGATGAATTGTTTTATCTGTGTCATTGAGGGAGCCACCTTTTAATACGTGCGCTCTGTTGGCAATAACTTCGTTTACATTCATGTTAGATTGAGTACCAGAACCTGTTTGCCACACCACTAGTGGGAATTGCTCATCAAGTTCACCAGAGAGAATTTCATCACACACTTTGGCGATTAGTTCGGCTTTTTCTTTGGATAATACTGCTAATTCTGCATTGGTTAATGCTGCCGCCTTTTTTAAATAGGCAAAGGCATAGATAATCTGCATTGGCATTTTCATTGTGCTCGATGCAATATCAAAGTTTTGTTTGGACCTCTGGGTTTGTGCGCCCCAATATTTGTCTGCCGGCACCTCAATTGCGCCGATTGAATCTTGTTCCGTTCTCTTTTTTGACATAAGACAGCCTAAATTACATTAATAGAATTAATTGCTACATGAATTAAATCAGGCTGGATTTATCTAGTTTTATAATTTCTTCAGAATACGGTTCAGTTTGCCTTGCCACTCTGGCGCTAGGCTAGATAAGGTTGCCGCCTTTTGAATATCTTGGACACTGTATTCCACACCCTTTGGTGGTTTGGTCATAAACATGATGTCTTTTACACTACAAGTTTGTTGTTCTCGATGAGACAGATTTACAGTATCACCAATAGCAACTGTGCCAGGTTCAAGTACGCGAAAATACCAGCCGGTATTGCCTTGTTCTAAAATAAAGCTATCTACTTTTTTAACATCATATCTATGATTTATTTTAGCGCAGGGCGCTCGCGGCGAACTGACCTGAAGAACTAAAGATCCCATTGTGTAAACATCGCCGATAAACACATTTTCTTCGTGCATATCGGGGATAGAAATATTTTCACCTATGGTACCAATTTGCATCTTACTGGCATGTTCAGGAAAAGCGCTTTGCAGAATTTCATACCCAAGCGTGGAATATTGATGAAACGCCATTTCAGGTCCACCGTGTAACTGTTTGTTACCTTGCTCGTCCTCTACGGCTCCCTCTTTTTCAACATGAAGTTGCTGATACGCTTGTTTAATAATGCTACTTGGCGAGCCTTTGGGACCAAAGGGCTGGGGCTTGCCAGCAAAAAGATGAGTTACCTGCATTGTTGTATAAACCTGTCGAACTAGCCTAGCTTCAGTGTATGCTAAATAACACCTTATTTGTACAGTCAAATTTTTTAATTTTTTGGTGTAAACCTTTTTGAGCTCAGTTGCGACTATAGATTCAAGACGGACACGAAAATGAGAAAAATGAGACATCACTTGAACCTAGTGACGCCGATGGAAATACAGGAATGTAATGAAGATAGCTTAATAGCTTCAGCTCGCGCTGGGGACGTTTCTGCCTTCAAAACCATTTATGAGCTGCATATAAACCGAGTTTATGGGCTATGTTTGCGCTTGTGCGCGGACAAAAGTTTGGCAGAAGACGCGGCGCAAGAGGTATTTATTCAACTGTGGAACAAATTAGACAACTTTGATGGCAAGAGCAAGTTTTCTACTTGGTTACATAGTGTTACTTCCAATGTCACTATTAGCTATATCCGTAAACAGCGGGGCTGGTGGCAACGAATGTTTGATATTGAAGCTTCCGACATAGATGAAAGAAGCGCTGACTTAATTACAGATTTAAGTGACCTAGAAAAAATGATCTATCGATTACCTGAGCGAGCTAGGTGGGTGTTTGTCCTCCATGCAATTGAAGGTTACCGGCATGAACAAATAGCAGAAACCTTAGATATTGCAGTAGGTACAAGCAAAGTGCAATTTCACCGAGCAAGAACCATGATTGAGGAGTGGATGGGAAATGAGTAAGCAAGATAGATTAACTCGACAAATCAACGAGCTTGCACGTGAAAAAACGCCACAAAGAGATCTTTGGCAAGGCGTTGAACATGCAATTACTCAAGGTTCTACCAAGGTTGAAACAAATTGGCGACCTCAACTAGCAATTGCGGCATCTCTGCTTCTAGTGGTGTTGGTTGGGTATATGGGATACCAATCAGGCATTAATACACAAAGTTCAATAATTGCAGAGCAAATGAGCGAGCAATATTTGAAACAACGAGAAGAATTATTGGTGAGTTTTCAAGATAAACCTGCCACCACAGAAAATTGGCAACAACAACTTGACGATTTAGACCGAGCAGCAGCTGCGATAAAAAGTGCGTTGCAAGAAGACCCGAAAAATCCAGCGTTGCTGCACATGCTTAAGCAGGTGTATGAGCAACAATTGAAACTGATTGAGCGTGTGCATGCGCCATCATGGCAAAAAATTTAATAGGAAAAGGTGTAATTATGACGAAGTTAACGAAATTGATATTGGGTTCAGGTATGCTCCTATTACCTCTGTGCTTAATGGCGAAAACTCAAGTCAACAAAACCTTGGACGCAGATCCTAACAGTATTGTGGAAATAGAGCACACTGCAGGTAAGGCCAGAATAGAGGGGTGGGACAAAAATCAAGTTAAAGTGGAAGGTACTTTAGGGGATGACACCGAAGAGTTTAAATTTGAGCGCAATGGCAAAACTATACAGATCATTGTTGAAACTGAAACCGGCGGCTGGGGCAATTGGGGCGGAAGCAATGTTGACGAAGATAATTTGCGAATATTTGTACCTAAGATGGCTACAATAAATTATCAATCGGTAAATGCTGATGTTGATATTTTGGATATAGCCGGAGGGGCTGAAGTAGAAGTCATTAATGGCGAAATTAAAGCCAAAAACATTGCCGGTGGACTGGAAATGACCACAGTCAATGGTGATCTTAAAGGTGATGATATCAGCGGAGACGTGGAAGTTGAAGCTGTAAATGGTGATATAAAATTCTCCCACAAAAATGGTGAAAAAGTCCAAGTCGTTGCAGTTAATGGCGATATTGAATTTGCTTCAGAGGCCAAAGACATAAAGATTGAAACGGTAAACGGTGATATGGAAGCCATTTTAACTAACGTCAATTCAATGAGCTTAGATACGGTGAACGGCAATATTGATGTTTATCTGAGTTTACTGGACGGCGCAAGAGTGCGCGCAGCCTCAGTTAGCGGTGATATGGAATTCTTTTTCGACAAAGACGTGCAGGCAAAATTTGATATTGAAGCCCATGCCGGCGGTGATATTACCAATAAGCTTACCAACCAAAGAGCGCAAGAAGCAGAGTTTGGTCCAAGATCTTGGTTGGAATTTTCAAAAGGCAATCCAAAAGCCTCAGTGAAAGTATCTACGGTAAGCGGTGGTATAACATTAAACAGTAAAAAATAATAGGTTATTAAAAAACTATCTATAACCCAGCCCAGCTTATGCTGGGCTGGGTTTTTTAAATGCATAAGACATCTTTGCTTGGTATTGCTTACGTAAACCGCAATTGCTTTTCTGTATAGACTCAGTAAGCTATGAAAAGCAAGTCTATGTGATATGGAAGTGACATGAACAATAAACATATCAGTGTATTTACGCATTCTTTGCATCAGTTACTGCAAATAATTTGTAAAATCGATTTGGCTGTAGAAGGCAACGAAGATATTTTATTTAAGCGGCTAGCGGAAGATATGTTGCCATTAATTGTTCAAGCAGAAATTGCGGCGAGTTTTGCTTTACGTGCCTGTTGTCCCATTGCTGGTGTGAAAACCTCTACCTTTGTCAAACAAGAAAAGAACTTTCAAGGGATTAAGTTGCAATTAGCCCAAACTATTGAATACATCGAAAGTTTGGATAATTCAAAAAATGATTTTTCAGTCACCATATTGGATCGGGCCGGTCCTATTCCTGTAGAGCTAAAGGCGGATGATTTTCTATTGGAATTCGCTTATCCAAATTTCTATTTTCATATCAGCATAGTGTATGCCATAGCCAGAGCTAACAATGTCCCCTTAACTAAAGGTGATTTTGATGGAAAACATCAATATCCCGAAGGTTTTTCATTTGAAGCCCAATAATCTGGAAACTGTTTAACTCTCTATATTGATAAGCCGCAATATAGTGTTTAACATGAAAATTCTGGTATGGACTAAGTATCTCACTTTCAAGGTTGGACTCTAATTGTCAAAGCTCATAGCTGAAATCAAACGTCGCCGAGTAGTACAAACCTTCGTGCCTTATTTAGCATTAGTATGGCTACTTTTGCAGATTGTCTCGGTACTAACGCCTATGCTGAATTGGCATCCATTGGTAAATACCTTGGTTGCGGTGGTGTTGTTTGCCGGAATCCCGGTGATGTTATATTTGTCTTGGTATTTTGACTTTACTGCTGAAGGACTAAAACCGGTTTTTGCATCTGATCAACAAGAAGATGAACTGGCTAAATTTGGACTTGTTCATTGGATCTTTCTGATTGCTATCACCTTATGTTCTGGCTATATAGGTTATCAAGTTTATTATGATATTAAATCAGAGCTTGATAAACAGGCTGAGCCAGAAGATGCCAGTTTCTCTGCTAATTCTATTGCGGTTATACCCTTTAAAGATAACAGTCCAAGCCAAGATCAAGACTATTTAGCACAGGGTATCGCAGAAGAAATTTCCAATCTTTTAGGTCGCTTTAAAGAGTTTAAAGTAGCCTCTACCAGTTCTACCTCACGTTTGGCTGACCAACAATTAACACCGGTAGAAATAGCAAAGTTAGTGAATGTACAAACGGTAATAACCGGTAGTGTACGCAAAAATGGTAACCAGCTAAAAGTGTTTGCTGAATTGCTAAATGCTGAAGATGGTCGGGTGTTATGGTCAGACAATTTTTCACGTAATTTTGAAGACATCTTTTTTATTGAATCAGAGATTGCCCGCTCAATTGTAAACTTGATTCAAGATAGCTATGTGACCTCAGATCAAATGGCTAATCAGGCGAGAACCCAAAGTACAGAAGCTTATGTGGTATATCTGAAAGGTAGAGAGCAATATAGCAAGCAAACTACCGAATCCATGAAGCAGGCTCGGGCATTATTTGAACAAGCCATAGGTTTGGATCCAGAATATGCTCAAGCTTATATTAGCTTGGCTGATACCCTTCTTTTGCTGTCTAAAGGCGATACTAGATTTGGCGTTTTAGATCCTGATATTGCAGTTAATCTAGCCACTGAGAAAATCAATAACGCCCTGTTGAGATCAGATACCAATGCAGAAGCTTTTGCAATTTTAGGCAAAACATTTGAATTGACTGGTAATCAACAAGACGCATTAGATGCCTATGAAAAAGCCACAGAATTAAACCCCAGTTTAGCCAAAGCCTATATGTGGAAGCATTTATTGCTTAAAAATATGGCACGCTATGCAGAGTCTTTTGAAGCGATTGAAAAAGCTATTGAGCTTGATCCTGTATCGCTCGCGACCATGTCTAATTATGCCTTGGCATTAGAGTATATAGGTGAAGTAGAAGAGGCTAAGAAACAATATAGCCTCATCAAAGAGTACTTTCCCGAATTTTCTTATACAGATGATTAGGCTTTTAGTAAGTTCCAATTTATTGAATAAAATAATAAAAAAGCAATTATAAAAGAATATGAGGTTTCGGAAGGTTTCTTTAAATCAATTATGATTGTCTATAAAAAGGTAAGTTATGAAGTATTCAAAATTCAATGTGAAATATAACAGCTGTTCTGCTGGCTTTTCTGTTATCCATATGATTGACCTTACCTGGACATAGAACAAGCTATGAGAATGACAATGTTTCTTTATTTATAACCCCCTCAACCTATTCTTATCTTTCCCAATCGGCGATTACAAAAATATAACATTCAATTTTTGTCTTGGTTTCTTTTATGTCATGGCTCAATTCATAACCGACTGAAATCTATCAAATTGATTATCGAACTCGAATAAGCCATCAGAACCCCTTTAACTTTTTTGTAAACAAATTGTATAAATGAAACACTTGTAAACGTTTACATAATCAGCTACATTTACGCAAATTTTTAAATAAGTAAAAGGGATTAGATGCAGTTAGCAGGAATCGATATCGCCATTATTCTGGCATATTTAGTCGCTATTTTAAGTATAGGTCTACTACTTAAACGCCGCGCCGCCAAAGATCTTAGTGCGTATTATCAGGGTGGAAAAACCTTGCCTTGGTACATGTTAGGCTTATCCAATGCCTCTGGTATGTTCGATATTTCAGGAACCATGTGGTTGGTTACCTTGTTATTTGTTTATGGGCTTAAAAGTATTTGGATACCATGGTTATGGCCTGTGTTTAACCAAGTATTTCTAATGGTGTTCCTATCCATTTGGTTGCGCCGTTCTAACGTATTAACCGGTGCAGAATGGATGCGAACCCGTTTTGGCGATAGCCAAGGCGGAAAGCTCTCACATTTTATCGTTATTCTATTTGCCATAATAAGTGTATTGGGATTTCTCGCTTATGGATTTGTTGGTGTAGGAAAATTCGTCGAGATATTTATTCCCTACGAAACTGTTGCCCCTTATTTGCCTTTCACACTAGCGCCAGAATTTGTACCGCATTTTTACGGCATTATCTTTACCACAATAGCAACCCTTTACGTAATGATGGGTGGCATGATGAGTATCGTATGGGCCGATGTGTTGCAATTTACGATTATGACCTTCGCATCCTTGGCAATCGGTATTATCGCTATGACACAAGTGTCACCAGAAGCGTTAAATAGCGCGGTGCCAGAAGGTTGGACAAATCCATTTTTCGGATGGAGTTTAGAATTAGATTGGTCAGCGCTGATAGCTGAAGTCAATGACAAAATTCTCTCTGACGGTTATTCACTGTTCAGTATATTTGTCATGATGATGTTGTTTAAAGGCGTTTTAGTAAGTGCTGCTGGCCCTGCTCCCAATTATGATATGCAGAAAATACTCGCCACGCGTTCACCCAAAGAAGGCGCGTTAATGAGTGGATTCGTTTCTATTGTGTTAATGCCAATTCGCTATTTCATGATTGCAGGCTTTACCGTATTGGCCATAGTATTTTATGAGCGCTTGGATTTGATGTCAGGTGGTTCACTGGATTTTGAAAACATTCTTCCAAGTGCAATTTTGGAATTTGCACCTGTAGGCATTTTAGGTATCTTGCTCGCGGGTTTGATCTCCGCCTTTATGTCAACTTTCGCGGCTACAGTAAATGCTGCACCTGCATATTTGGTTAACGATATTTACTATCGATATATCAACCCAAATGCGTCAAACAAAACCTTAATCAGAGCAAGTTATATCGTCTCTGTTAGTGTAGTGCTAATTAGTACTGTCATTGGACTCTATGTGCAAAGTATCAATAGTATTTTGCAATGGTTGGTGTCTGGACTGTGGGGCGGTTACGTAGTATCTAACGTGCTCAAATGGTATTGGTGGCGACTCAACGGCTTGGGTTATTTCTACGGCATGTTAGCAGGAATAGTCGGGGCTCTCGTTCTGCCACCTGTCGCCGGCGCCTTGTTCCCAGAATTGAGCTCGGATCTTCTGCCTCTAACAGTGTTCCCTGTGTTGTTAGTAATATCAGGTTTTATCTGCATCATGGTCAGTATCAAAACTGATTCTGATGATATCGAAGTACTTAAATCCTTCTATAAAACGGTCAAGCCCTGGGGCTTCTGGGGACCAATAAAAGAACAGGTGATGAAGGAAGATCCATCATTTGAACCAAATAACAACTTCAAACAAGACATGTTTAATGTGCTAACAGGCGTTATTGCACAAACAAGTCTGGTAGCACTCCCGATATTCATTGTGATCAAAGAATGGGGCTCACTTACAACAACTCTCGTCATTCTCGCGATAAGCGCAATTCTGCTGAAGCGAAATTGGTACAACAAACTTGATGAAAACGCAGCATGAATAAAGATTTAAATAAATACGGCTATTTCGATAACACTCAATATGAATATGTGATAACCAGCCCTTTTACTCCGTCACCTTGGATCAACTATCTAGGAAATGATGGCTTTCATGGGCTTATATCAAACACTGCTGGTGGTTATACTTTTTATCGCGACCCCAAGTTTCGTCGATTAACTCGCTACAGATACAATAACGTACCTGTGGATACCGGTGGCCGTTATTTCTATCTGACCAATAATGACAAAGCTTGGTCGTTAACAGGTCGACCAATGGACACAGCATTGGATGAATATGAATGTCGCCATGGTATGGGTTACAGCAAAATATCCTCGAGCTTCCAAAATATTAAGGCCAGTGCCACTTATTTTGTACCTTTAAATACTACAGCCGAAGTCTGTATCTTAAGCCTAAAAAACACCTCTGATAGCGAACAATCTATTGGTCTGTTTTCATTTTTGGAATGGTGTTTATGGAATGCGGAAGATGATGCGGCAAACTTCCAGCGCAATCTATCAACTGGCGAAGTTGAAGTGGATGGCAGTACCTTGTATCACAAGACAGAGTTTCGTGAACGCCGTAATCATTACGCTTTTTATCATGTAAACACCGAAATCCAAGGGTTTGATACTTGTCGCGATAATTTCCTAGGGCCCTATAAAGGCATGCACAATCCTCGTGCGGTCCTAGAACGTAAATCAAACAATTCAAAAGCAAGAGGCTTTTCGCCCATTGCATCCCATCATATTGAATTGAATTTAGCGCCTAACGAAGAAATCGAACTGGTTTTTGTGATGGGCTATTGCGAACTCGATGAAGCTCAAAAGTGGGAAAGCAAAGGTGTAATTAATAAGGGGCCAGCGAAAGCTATGATCGCCCAGTTTGATACAGTGGAAAAAGCAAAGCAAAAGTTGCTTGAACTTAATCAATACTGGCGAACCTTGCTGAATAAATGTCTTGTTAAGACGCCAGATGAAGCCTTTGATACCAGTATTAATATTTGGAACCAATACCAAAACATGGTGACCTTCAACCTTTCCCGAAGCGCCAGTTTTTATGAAAGCGGTATAGGCCGAGGCATGGGGTTTAGAGATTCAAACCAAGATACCATCGGCTTTACACACATGGTACCAGCAAAAGTAAGAGAGAGAATTCTCGATCTTTCGGCAACTCAAAAACCCGACGGTTCCGCATTTCACCAATATCAACCGCTAACCAAAAAGGGCAATGCGAATATAGGTGGTAACTTTAATGACGACCCAATGTGGTTAGTCTTGTCTACGGTGAACTACATCAAAGAAACCGGTGATTTTACTATCTTGGATGAGCAAGTTCCTTATGATAATGATATGTCAAACATGGCAAGTCACTTTGATCACCTTCAACGGGCCTTTGACCATGTTGTTAATAATTTAGGTCCTCATGGATTGCCATTAATTGGACGAGCAGATTGGAATGACTGTTTAAATCTTAATTGTTTTTCAACCGACCCTAATGAATCTTTCCAAACTACCCAACGAGGCAAATCAGACGTTGCTGAATCTGTAATGATTGCTGGTCAGTTTGTACTTTATGGACGTGATTTTGCTGAGCTTTGCAAGGTCACAGGGCGTCAGGAACTAGCCGATGCCTGTCTGCAACATGTTGAAAAAATGGTTGAGACTATTAAGACTCACGCATGGGACGGAGAATGGTTCTTGCGCGCTTATGATGCTAATGGTGAGAAAATCGGTTCAAATGAAAATGAAGAAGGTAAAATTTTCATTGAATCTCAAGGTTTCTGCGTAATGGCGGAAGTAGGCGTAGATGACGGTAAGGCACAGCAGGCAATGGATTCTGTGGAAAAAATGTTAGCTACTGACTACGGTATTATGTTGCAGCAACCTGCATTCAGTGAATACAACAAGTACTTAGGTGAAATATCGTCTTATCCCCCTGGATATAAAGAAAACGCAGGTATCTTTTGTCACAATAATCCATGGATTCTGATCAGTGATGCTATGTTAGGCAATAGTGATCGTTGTTATGATTACTTTTCTCGCCTATGTCCTTCGTATTTACAAGACACTCAAGATCTTCGTCGATCTGAACCTTATGTCTATAGTCAGATGGTGGCAGGTAAAGACGCAGAGTTTCCTGGGCAAGCTAAGAATTCATGGTTAACAGGTACAGCCGCATGGTGTTACTATGCTGCAGTACAATACATACTCGGTATTCGGCCAGACTATCATGGTCTAGTAATCGCGCCTTCTATCCCATCTTCTTGGGATAAAGTGGAGGTGCATCGTGAGTATAGAGATGCTACTTACGACATAGAAATTGTGCGCCGGACAACGGGTAAAATAAACAATATAGTAGTGGAAGTTGACGGAGTGAAGATGAAAGATAATCTTATTCCTTATGATTTATTTCATAACCATCACTCTGTACGAGTCACTTTACTCGATTAACAAGAGAGCACAATATGTTGAATCTACCAAAGGCAATGATAGTGTTTTGGGGGTTGAGTTACGCAGCCTTTGGCTGCGTTTCTGTGTCTCCCAATATTATACAAGACCCAACTCTCCACTCTTCAACAGCCTTTGATAGTGCTCAGTTAATAAAACAGAACAAAATAGCCATTCAAGCAAATCGTTTCATAGATGAACACAATGAGACCTTCGTTTTTAAAGGCTTTAACATTGCTTCTCCAGAAAAATTGATCAAAGACGGGAAATGGGACAAAGCCATATTTGCAGAAATCAAACGCTGGGGAGCAAATACCGTTAGATTGCCGGTGCACCCAATAGGATGGCGCAGATACGGTGAAGATGAATATCTGAAATTAATCGATCAAGCCGTAGTTTGGGCAAATGAATTGGATCTTTATTTAATAATTGATTGGCATTCAATTGGATATTTGCTCAATGAAACCTTTCAAAATCCAATCTATGAAACAACAGTAGAAGAGACCTTAAGGTTTTGGCAATTGGTCGCTAGGCGCTATGCCAATATTCCTACCCTAGCTGCTTATGAAATCTTTAATGAACCTACTGATAAACATAGTAAAACCGGACGGGAAAACTGGGCTGAATGGAAAGCATTCAACGAGCGAGCTATCGATATTATTCAGGCGTTTGATGATCAAACTATAATCTTAGTGGCTGGGTTTAATTGGGCCTATGAACTCAAAAACGCTAAGCAAGCTCCCATCGAACGAACCGGGGTAGGCTATGTGTCTCATCCCTATCCGCAAAAAGAGAGACCTAATCCAAGAACAAAAGAAGCCTTATTTAAACGCTGGACAGCAGCATGGGGTATTTTGGCAGAGGATTATCCGATTATTTTAACAGAATTGGGTTGGGTCGCAGAAGATGGGCACGGTGCTCATATCCCGGTGATTGATGATGGCAGTTATGGCCCTTACATCATGGAATACATACAACAAAACGGGCTTTCATGGACCGCTTGGTGCTTTGATCCCAATTGGTCGCCGACCATAATTCAGGATTGGTCATATACACCGACAGAACAAGGGGAGTTTTTCAAGCAGGTGCTAGCCGACCAACAGTAACATCAAGTCCCTGCTTTAGGTGCGGCTGTGCTTTGTCGCACCACGAGTTCAAAAGGCAATTGCATGACTTTTTGTTCCGGCTGTTGCCCTTTCATTAATTTAAGCAAGGTTTTCATACATTGCCGCCCTAGAGCTTCTAAGGGTTGCTTAATGGTAGTTAGTTTTGGCGACATTAAACTGGCATAGCTGATATCATCGAAACCAATGATCGACATATCCTGAGGGATGTTATATTCGTTTTCTCTTAACGTGTTCATGGCGCCTATGGCCATGTCATCACTAAAACAAAATACCGCCGTTGGTCGACTTTTCAATTTTAATAATTTTTCCATAGCCGCAATACCTGATTCGACACCATAGTCACCAGTAATAATGTATTTTTCATCAATGGGAATATCGGCTTTTTGTAAGGCCTTTTTATAACCCGCTAATCGATCTCTGGTACTAGGTGTTAAGCTAGGGCCCTTAATAGCGGCTATTTTTGTGTGCCCCAAGGAAATTAAATGTTCAACAGCAGTTATTGCACCGGCTTCATTATCAATGGTAACTTTACATACATCAGCATGATCAATTTCCTCACATGAATTCACTATGGCAGGAAGCTTGGTTAAATTTCCAAGTTCAAAAGGTAATCTGGGAGTAAAAACCAATATGCCATCAGCTTGCCCTGATAATACCATCTCTCCATAATGACGTTCGCGTTCTTCACTGTTTTGAGTATCACCTAGCAACACAGAATATCCTGCATCCATAGCTTCTCGCTCAATCGCGCGAATTATACTGGCATTTACTTGGTTAGTAATATCAGGCATTACTACCACCACATTGCCACTCTTTTGGGTACGTAAACTGGCACCAAATCTATTGGGTTTGTAGCCAGTAGCATTAACGGCTTCCATCACCTTAGAGCGGGTATTTTCGGTGACAAGTTCAGGGTTTGATAAGGTGCGTGATACAGTTGCAGATGAAACACCTGCTTTTTTTGCAACATCTTTAATGCCGATTTTCATTCATACCACTCTGTTTGCGGGTTGCTCTATGCGAAAACGATTTCAAAATCATCTGAATTACAGATATTAAAAAAGGACTAAAGCCATCTTGGCGACAATAATAGCCGAATTTATGTTAATAAAGGGAGATTTTTTTGCAATTATTTTGTAATCGGTTTCATCTTTTCAGTTGACGATAATTTTAGAGGTACCAAGTGAGCTATCGCCTTTGCTAAAAGTCTTTCAACTGTTACCTTGTTATTTCCTGTTACTTAGATACCATATCAATAAAGACATTCTTGCTAATTTATCGCATACTATTGGGCCAATTAACTAGGCAGTAATTTCTGTGGCAACCGAAAATAATTCTTCTAACATTGAAAAACTCCATATTCCTCCGCACAGCATAGAGGCGGAACAATCTGTTTTAGGGTCTTTGATGATCTCCGCAGATGCTTGGGATAAAGTCGCTGATCTTATTGTTGCCGAAGATTTCTACAATCACGCCCATAGAGTTATATATCGTGGCATTATTAGGCTAATTAATAACAATAAATCGGTCGACATCGTCACTTTAAAAACAGAACTTGAAGCGCATAACGAACTAGACGCCGCAGGTGGATACGCCTATTTAATCGAACTAGCCAAGAATACGCCAAGTGCCGCCAACGTCGCCGCTTATGCCAATGCAATTCGTGAACGGGCAGTGATAAGAGAACTGATTGGCGTCGCCCATGATATCGCAGATGTAGGGTTTAACCCTGAAGGTCGCGAAGCTAAAGAAGTATTAGACTATGCAGAGACAAAAGTATTTGAAATTGCAGAAAAGCGTACTTCTTCTAGCGAAGGGCCGGTGGATGTAAAAAGCGTCCTTAAAAAGACTGTTGATAGACTCGATGAGTTAGCTAAACAAGACCAAGAAGTTACTGGCGTATCCTCTGGTTACACCGACTTAGATAAGATGACCAGTGGATTGCAACGCTCAGATCTCATAATCGTTGCAGCCAGACCATCAATGGGGAAATGTATCGTTAGTGGCTCACAGCTGGTAAATCCTGAGACAGGTGCGTTGCAAAGCATAGATCACATGGTTGAAAACAAAATATCAGGGGTTAGTGCGCTTAATCATGACTTTAGCATGCAAAAAGCAAAAGCGTCGCATTTTGTGGATGACGGGATAAAACCTGTGTTTAAAATCACTACAGCTTTGGGCAAAGTGATTGAAACTACTCTTACACATCCGTTTTTAAGTGGTAACGGCTGGCAACCTCTAGCTAAGTTGTCGTCTGGGGATAAAATCGCAGTGCCGCGCGCTATGCCCATTTTTGGTAATAAAAAAATATCTACGTCTTTGCTATCAACTTTGGGATTCCTAGTGACTGGCAGAGTTAACGCTAAAGGCGATTGCTTTGTCTTTAATAATAGAAAAGCCGCTCAATTGGCTCAACAGGCGTTTGCTGAATCTTCAGGTCAACCTTTGAACTTAGTAAAAACCTCTACCGGTTTTGCGCTTTCCATTAAAGCCTCTGTAGCGCCGTTAAAAAAAGTAAAAAACCTTTGCGCTTGGATGCAGCAACTGGCTCATCAAACTGTTGCCCCTTTAATCAGCCAGCAAGCTCAGTTTTTTTCCGGCAATGACCTAGCTTTGGGTGCCGATTTGGTACCCTTTACTGTAGAAACGGTTTCTACTAAAACGACCAAAGAAGTTCTTGATCTTCAATCACTGCCGCAGCAAGTCTTTGAATTAACAAAAGATCAATTAGAAAAGTTATTAACAAGCATTTTTTCAGCTTGTGCACAGGTGCAAGTCGAGAATCAGATAGCAATAAACCTGAGATTGAAAAATCAAGGTTTGGCACGCCAAATTCAGCACCTGTTATTGCGATTTGGCATAGTTGCTCACTACGTTGAAGTAGAAAATTCTCACCAAATTTGTTTACGACATCATGAAAGTTTATTAGTCGCTTTGTCTACCTTTAGTATTGCAGGTCAGGAACATCTCTGTCAGCAAGCGTTAGAGACTTTGAGAACAAGTAGAAAATGTAGTTTGCAAGAAAGTTTACCAGCAAGTTTAACTGTTTATGCTGACCAAATAGCTCAAGAAGCAGGTCTGCCCACAGGCATAAATAGCTTACATCAGTTGCAAGGGCTGGCGACTAGGCTAAACGACGAATATCTGAATCAAATGGCCAACGCCGATATCTACTGGGATGAAATAAAAAGCATAGAATTTACAGGTCACAAGCAGGTATATGATCTAACTGTGCCAGAGCTACACAATTTTATAGCGCAAGACATATGCGTACATAACACTACCTTTGCCATGAACCTGTGTGAAAATGCCATGATGATGCAGGATAAACCTGTATTGGTATTTTCCTTGGAGATGCCTTCAGAGCAGATCATGATGAGGATGCTGGCCTCTTTAAGCCGAGTCAATCAAACCAGTATCCGAACTGCGAAACTTGCTGATACGGATTGGGCTAGATTGCAGCAAACCATGAAAGAGTTGCACGACAAAGATAACCTCTATATTGATGACAGTTCCGGGCTAACGCCAATGGAATTGCGCACTAGAGCGCGTAAACTTGCCAGGGAGCGTGGTGGTTTATCCTTAATCATGGTGGACTATTTACAATTAATGCGAGTGCCAAGTTTATCTGATAACCGAACCTTAGAAATTGCGGAAATTTCTCGCTCACTCAAAGCACTAGCAAAAGAACTGGAAGTGCCAGTTGTTGCATTGTCTCAGTTAAATCGTGGCTTGGAACAAAGGGCTGATAAGCGTCCTATTAACTCAGATTTACGTGAATCTGGCTCTATTGAGCAGGATGCCGACTTAATCATGTTTATTTACCGCGATGAGGTATACCATGAAAATTCAGAATATAAGGGTATTGCTGAAATTATCATTGGTAAGCAGCGTAACGGACCCATAGGTACCTGTAGATTGACTTTCCAAGGACAATTTTCCCGCTTTGACAACTATGCGGGACCCGCCTTCGAAGATGAATACTAGAAACAAAAAAGGCAGATGTAATCATCTGCCTTTTGCTTAGTTTGAGTATTTTATCTAGTTACTTTAGTTTGTATTGTAGTACTTACTTTAGCTTCAATACGGCGGTTTAGTCTGTGTGCTTCAGCCGTGTTTTCAGTGTATTTAAGCTTAGTTTCACCGTAACCAACAGCACGTAAACGCTTAGCATCAATGCCATGTTCATTAATTAAGAAACTACGAACAGCATTCGCACGTTTTTCTGAGAGCATCTGATTGTAGGCTGCATCACCTACAGCTGAAGTATGACCTTCGATTACCGCATCAGTGTTCGGGAAACGTTCCATGAAAGCAACAAACTCTTCAATTTTCTGAGAATCAGGGTTGCTGATAACACTGCTGTTATTCGGGAACAAAATGTCTAATTCAATAGCCACTTCAGATTCTTGCAGAATTGAACAGCCGTCTTCATCTACTTTGTCTGCTACTGGAGTATCAGGACACTTGTCATCTTTATCCAGCACACCGTCACCATCAGAATCTTTCAATGCACAACCAACGGCATCTACTTCAACACCAGCAGGCGTCGTAGGGCACTGGTCAACGCTGTTAAATACACCGTCGCCATCTAAATCTATATTACAACCAGTGGCATCAACCTGTGTTCCAGGAGGCGTAGTTGGACAACGATCAACTGCGTCATAAACGCCATCACCATCAGTATCAGGTTGCGCAGCAGGCGCTTTGTTCTGACCGAAAATATAAGCTAATCCAAGCTTAGCACTATATTCGTTGTAGCCTTGACCAAAATCATAATAAGTCGCTAACTCGGTGATAACACGCCAATCTTCAGATACAGCCCAGTGTTTTCCCACACCAGCTGCGGCCATACGATAATCATCGCGTAAGCTTTGCTCACGCACACCACCGAACAAATAGGCGACATCATCTTCTAAGAAATACATCATGTCGGCGCCAATCATGGTGCCATCATCCGCAAGGGCTAGAGGATTGTTGTTGTCTTTGTCAATTAATACTCGACCTAATTCGAAACGAACGGCCCATGAAGGGTCAAAACGAAAACCTAATTCTGCGCCAAAGCCTTTACCATCATCTAAACCGCCAACGGGTTCATGTTTCTCATCGTCAGCATTGTAATAACTTGCAAAACCACCTATCCAAGATTCATAGGGAGGAGCTTCTTGGGCCATAATTGCAGTTGAGACAGCTGTAAGGGAGATGCCAGCCAATAAAGCTAGTTTTTTCATGTTTTAAATCCTTTTTTAGATTTTTTAATAATTCAACAGGGTATTTGGCGAGTTGAGTTCATATTACTAATTATTAAATGATATTTCTAAGTATGCATTACCTTGTTCGCTTTCAAAAGCTAATAAGATCACTGGACTTTCTATATCATGTTTTATTGTATGCCGATGACCGGTAATAATACGAGGGATTGCCATTTCAAAGTCATAGCCTTTTTCGGACAATGTACTTTTAGCACCACCACATATCATGTTGGTAATTTCACCCACCATATCTTTTACTTGCTCATCGATACTTGTTACGCTCTCACCGAGCATATTGTTCATTATACTAAAGGCTAAGTCTTGGTCGAACACTATGGCTAAAGAACCTCTGGTTTGGGGTCCTCGCATAGTGATCAATCCTGTTACATCACCTTCAGATTCATCACTTGTTTTGCGCTTAGGTTTGTTGGGCGCCAGCTCAATCATTGCCATAGTACTTAGCACATTTTGCATAGAGGCTATGAATGGATTGATAAATTCAACGTTCATACTAGCTCATCGCGTTACATTGCTTACAAGTACCGTGTGCCTCAATTGTTTGTGTTCTTATTATAAAGGCATTCTGTAACGCTTGTGCTTCTAGAGTATCTTTCACTCCTTCAGACTGTATTTCTTGTACATCTCCACATTTATCGCAAATTAAAAACTGGACAGGATGTGAGCAGTCAAAATGATGACAAGCCTTAAATGTATTAGTAGATTCAACTTTGTGCACAAGCCCAAGATTTAAGAAAAAGTCGAGAGCTCTATAAATGGTCGGAGGTTTGGCATTATCGTCCGTCTCACGAAGTTTATCTAACAGGTCATAAGCACCTATAGATCCATTTTCGAGCAATAATAATTCGTAAACCTTTGCACGAATCGGAGTAAAACGATTACCATTGTTTTCACAATACTCACGCGCCTTATTTAACAAAGTTTGTTGTTTATTGTTTAAATGCGTTGTATTAGACAAAAAAACTCCGACAATTAATATCAACACTAAAGCAAGTATATCATTGCTTCGTTTGTGAACAAGATTGAAAACACGTAAAGTGCCAATTATATAACATAATCTTACAGGAATCTTGATGAAGTTTGTTTTCGCACATGACAAGTTAGTTATAAAACAGTCAGTTGACCACGGTGCAATTCCTGAATTTCTACGAAATTTAAACTTAAACGAATTTTCTTCCTCCTATGAAGACGTCGTAAAATATTCCGCTTTAAATGGACGTCACCATCACTTACTTGATTTGCATAAATCACAAGTAGACGAAGAGTCTTGGCAATTAGTAAGTCTGCGAGAGCTTCTGTTTTCTCTTCCCGATCAAGATTTTGCCAGTGTTGCGCAAGCTTGGCAGTATGCGCAATTTTTAAAAACCCATAGATATTGCGGGCAATGCGGCTCACAAATGTATCGAGTGCATTGGGAAATGGCTACCCATTGTCATAAATGTCAGCACCGATGTTATCCTCGCGTAAGTCCTTGCATTATTGTAGCTGTGCGCAAAGACGATAAAATTTTATTGGCTCAAGGTGCCCATCATAAAACCAGAGATATGCACTCGACCTTGGCCGGTTTCGTTGAAAGTGCTGAGTCGTTGGAACAAGCCGTGCATCGAGAAGTGTTTGAAGAAGTAGGGATTCAAATTAAAAATCTTAGATACTTTGACAGTCAGCCTTGGCCATTTCCTCATTCTTTGATGTGTGGATATTTAGCTGACTATGCCAGCGGGGATATTAAGGTGGATGAGAAAGAAATACTTAACGCCGATTGGTTTGATGTAGATCACTTGCCGAATACGCCGCCAACTGTTTCAATAGCGGGCCGTTTGATCAAGGCAACGATTGAACTTATTAAAGGTGAGCAAATCGGCTGAAATAGCATGGGAATCTGGGCTAAAAAACAGTACACTTGCGCCTGATTTTAAAGACCAACTAAATACCGAATTATTTGTATAAGAGAGAAATATGACAGGCCTGAAAAATGACCGCTATTTACGTGCACTATTAAAACAACCCGTTGATGTCACACCCGTGTGGATGATGCGTCAAGCAGGGCGTTACTTGCCTGAGTATCGAGAAATTCGAGCAGAAGCAGGTAATTTTATGGCCTTGTGTACCAATCCTGAATTAGCATGTGAAGTTACATTACAGCCTCTACGTCGGTTTGAACTTGATGCGGCCATTCTGTTTTCCGATATTCTCACCATTCCTGATGCTATGGGACTAGGTTTATACTTTGAACAAGGTGAAGGTCCCAAGTTTAAAAAAACAATTACTAGCGAACAGGATGTTAAGAATTTGCCTGTTCCAGATCCCGAACTATCATTGACTTATGTGATGGATGCGGTTCGCACTATTCGAAAAAATCTTCAAGGTAGCGTTCCTTTAATCGGTTTTTCAGGTAGTCCTTGGACCTTGGCGACCTACATGGTTGAAGGCGGTTCTAGTAAGGCTTTTACCAAAATAAAGAAAATGATGTTTAGTTCACCTCAAACCTTGCATGCTCTATTGGATAAACTAGCTGATTCAGTTATTTCATACCTGAATGCACAAATCGCCGCTGGTGCTCAGTCTGTTATGGTGTTTGACACTTGGGGAGGCGTTTTAAGTCCAAGAGATTACAAACTATTCTCATTGCAGTATATGCACAAAATTGTCGATGGACTTACTCGCGAGTATGAAGGTCAGAAAATCCCAGTGACGCTATTCACCAAAAATGGCGGTATGTGGCTTGAGCATATTGCAGCTACAGGTTGTGATGCTCTAGGTTTAGATTGGACCATAGATATTGCCGATGCTAAAGCCAGAGTAGGTGACAAAGTAGCCTTACAAGGAAATATGGATCCTTCCGTTTTATATGCACCTGCGGAGCGTATTGAGCAGGAAGTGCAGGATATTTTACAGGGATTTGGCGAGGGGACAGGGCATGTGTTTAATCTTGGACATGGTATTCATTTAGATGTACCACCAGAAAATGCCAAAGTATTTGTAGACGCAATACACAAATATAGCGCTCAGTATCACAAATAAAATCTAAGCATCTCTAGGCAGGCCTTTACGGACGGTTCTGGCCAGCCTTGCTTGCTGACGATTGACTTGAGCTTTATCAGCGCCGTCTGATTTTTTTCTTTGTTGCTGGTCCAGCGCCCAACGATAATGCTGATTAAGTGTATCATTGGATTCTTTGTCTAAGGCAGCGCTGAGTGCACTTTCTATAGCCTCAGAGTAAGGCGCGTTGCCTAAGGCTATGGAAATATTTCGACGCCATTTGATAATGCCGATGCGACGAATGGGCGAGCCCTGAAGCTTTTGCATAAATTCTTCTTCTGACCAATAAAACAGACGCAATAAGTCTGCATTTTTTAGCCCATACAAATCGTTAAACCCTGTTTCTTGGGTAAGTTGTGCCTGCTTATTGTAAGGGCAAACAAGCTGACAATCGTCACACCCATAGATGCGGTTTCCCATTGCTGTCCTGAAATGTTCAGGAATAACACCTTCATACTCTATGGTTAAATAGGAAATACATTTATTGGCATCAATGGTGTAAGGTGCCACTATTGCATTTGTTGGGCATATAGAGATACATGCATTGCAACTACCACAACCTTCTTCTACTGGCTGGTCGACGGGTAGGGGTAAATTAATAAAAATCTCACCTAAGAAAAACCAAGAACCCGCTTCTCGATTCAATGTGAGTGAGTGCTTACCAGTCCAGCCAATTCCTGCTTTCTCGGCAAATGCATGTTCAAGCACAGGGGCTGAATCAACAAAAGGCCGATAGTCAGTATCTGTAAAATGTTCGGTGATTTTCTCGGCTAATTGCTTTAGTCGTTTGCGGATTAATTTATGGTAGTCTTTGCCTAGCGCGTAGCGACTGACAAAAGCTTTCGTAGGTTGTTCTAAATTGTCGGCAAAAGCTGCATCATCTGGCAAATAGTCCATGCGCACACTTATGATCCTTGATGTGCCCGGATGCAATCTTTCTGGATATAGACGTTTTTCGAGATTTCGTTGAAAAAAATCCATTTGCCCGTGGTATCCTTTGTCCAACCAAGCTTGTAAATAGTCGCTATGTTGACCAAGGTCAAGATCACTTATACCAACTTGTTGGAAACCTAGCGATTTCCCCCACGCCTTGATATTGTTTGCAAGTTGAATTAGGTCAATTGTTGGAATTAAGGACATAAGCTCATGTTAGACAAAATAAACGCACCCAGCTTAACACAAAAACTCTATCGGGCTGATCAGGTTCGTTTGCACGAAAAATCTGCCGCCGAAAAACTTGGCCTAGAAATGTACAGCTTAATGCAACGTGCTGGCAAGGCTGTTTTCGAAGAATGTGTAAACTTAATTCCTAATGTGGACCGTTATCTAGTATTGGTAGGCGTTGGCAACAACGCAGGGGATGGATACGTTGCCGGACTGCAAGCAAAAATTGCCGGTAAAAACGTTACTTTATGCGCTGTAGACCCTAAGCGAGAATTGTCGGGTGATGCAGCAAGAGCACGTCAAGAATGGGAAGCCAATGGAGGAAAAGTTGAAACCTTCAGTCCTGATTTACTTGAAAAAGCCGATATTGTGATTGATGGCTTATTGGGTACCGGCATCAATGGCATCATCCGAAATGAATATGCAGACGTTATCGATACCATCAATCACTCAGATATCCCCGTGGTAAGTATCGATGTGCCTAGCGGCTTAGATGCAGATACAGGCGAATCACTTGGCCGCTGCGTACAAGCAGATGTCACAGTGACTTTTATCGGCATTAAAATGGGCCTTACAACAGGTGCTGGTAAGCAATCCTGTGGCAAATTAGTGTTTAAAGATTTAGGGGTAGGCAAAACTTTCGCTTCTTTAGCCAGAAGTGATGCCCGAGCCTTAGATATGAAGCATTTTAGAGGCATGGCACCAAGAGATATAAATAGCCATAAAGGCAGTTATGGTCGATTGCTATGTATCGGCGGCAATGCAGGTATGTCTGGCGCAATTCGTCTAACCGCAGAAGCGGCGTTGCGCACCGGCACTGGTTTGGTCAAAGTGTTTGCTCATGAAGCGTCTAAAGTGCAGATTTGTGCTGGCCGCCCAGAACTTATGGTGATAAGTGAAGGTCTAGAAGATGCATTGGAGTGGGCAACCTGTATCGCACTTGGACCAGGCTTAGGAAGAGATGATTGGAGTAAGTCAATATTCGATAAGGTGATGGAATATACTCAACGAAATCCAAAACCTATAGTGGTTGATGCAGATGCGTTAAATCTAAAAGCCGTAAATGCCACTTTCGTATCTCTGCCTGATTGTGTTGTTACGCCGCATGCTGGAGAGGCGGCTAGACTGTTAAACGTGAGTATAGATGAAATCGAATCCAATAGATTTAATTATGCCCGGTTGTGCGCACAAAGATACGATGCAGTATGTGTATTAAAAGGCGCTGGAAGTATTATTGATGATCAACGACATTCTTGGGTATGTCGCCATGGTAATCCTGGTATGGCAACAGCAGGAATGGGGGATGTATTAACCGGCGTCATCAGCTCACTCATGGCCCAAGGCATCGATAAATCAATGGCTTGTCAATTTGGGGTATCATTGCATGCTAAAGCAGGTGACATGATTGCTGAGGAATATGGTCAAAGGGGTATTATTGCCAGTGATTTATTCCCTAAAATCAGATTGCTAGTCAATCAATAAGGTTAATTAAGGTGTTATGCAAGTTACAGTCAATGTCAATGACGAAACCCAAACCCAAGCGCTTGCTGTAGGGTTTGCTCAAAACTTAAAAGCGTCCGGTTTAGGTGGCGCTGTTATTTTTTTACATGGCGATTTGGGGGCCGGGAAAACCACTTTTTCTCGTTTTTTGCTACAATCATTAGGTCATGATGGAAAAGTGAAAAGCCCTACTTATACATTGGTTGAACCCTATAATATTGCCGGCATGGATGTTTTTCACTTTGACCTTTACAGATTAGCAGACCCCGAAGAACTTGAGTTTATGGGGATAAGAGATTATTTTAATGCAAATGCTTGTTGTTTGGTGGAATGGCCTGAAAAAGGTGGACATTTATTACCAACAGCGGATGTTGAACTTAATATCCTGTTTACAGAACAGGGGCGGTCCTTTGAATTTAGCGCGCTTAGCGAACGCGGTCGCCGTTATATTGCGAACCTATAAGAATAATAAAATGCAACTAGGGTTAGTGCAAAAAATTGTCACGTGGAGCATAGGAATAAGTTTTATCCTATTTTCTACTGTGAGTTACGCCGATAAAATTACCGATGCTAGATTTTCTCATGCAGCGGACACAAGCCGTTTAGTCTTAGAATTAGAAGACGCCCCAAGCTTTACTTACTTTTCCCTGAAAAATCCAGATCGTCTGGTAATTGACTTACAGGATGTGAAACGGAATTTCGATTTTACATCGGTGGGAATCACAGGTGCACTGGTCTCGAAAATTCGTCATAGTAAGCCAAAAACAAAAGCTGATACCCGTCTTGTTATTGAGTTAACCAAGAAACCAAATGTAACCTTGTATGCCTTAGCAAAAAATGACGATTTTCCCGATCGTTTGGTCATAGAAATGGTCGATCCTGATCCTGTTCCAGTGTTGATTAATAATCAAGGGCCTGACCGCGATAAGGATATAATTGTTGTGGTTGATGCCGGACACGGCGGCAATGATCCTGGCTCTATTGGACCCTCTGGAAGTTACGAAAAAAATATTACCCTAAGCATCGCTAAAATGCTGCAGGACTACATCGATAACGAACCAGGCATGCGCGCCATTATGACGCGTACTGGGGACTATTATATTTCGCCCAATGACAGACCAAAATTCGCGGCCAAAGAACGAGCAGACTTGTTAATTTCCATTCATGCCGATGCTTTCACCACACCTCAACCACGAGGGGGTTCAGTGTGGGTGTTATCCAAAGGTCGCGCAGACAGTGAATTGGGTCGGTTACTGGAGCAGACGGAAAGAAGCTCTGCTTTACTTGGAGCTGCTGCGGGTGTAATTGAAGATAGAGATACTGAGCGCTACTTCGCAGAAACTATTTTTAACATGTCGATGGATTTGTCTCGTGCCTCTAGTTATGAATTGAGCAACAATGTCATTGGGCAAATGAAGAACATCACTAAAATGCACAAAAGGTCGCCACAAAGTGCCAGTTTAGCTGTGCTTACAGCATCTGAAACTCCTTCTATTTTGGTTGAAGTGGGTTTTATCAGTAATCCTCAAGAAGAGAAAAATTTAAATTGGGCACAGCACCGCAAGCGTTTAGCCAATGCGATGTTTGTTGCAATTAAGCAATTTTTCCAGAAAACGCCACCAGATGGCACATTATGGGCTCAGTGGAAAAGTGAGAAGCCCAAGCAACATAAAGTAGAACGCGGTGACTCCCTTTCTCTTCTGGCACAACGATATGGTGTTACGGTTGGGCAAATTAAGACTGAAAATAACCTGAAATCCGACGTTGTTCGCGTTGGACAAGTATTAAAGATCCCGCGCGCCTAATGACCACTGAAGAAAGTCGTCAAATACGGATACTACCGCAACAATTAGCCAATCAAATAGCTGCTGGGGAAGTGGTAGAGCGGCCCGCATCCGTAGTTAAAGAATTAGTTGAAAATAGTCTTGATGCCGGCGCGTCCTCGATTCAAATTGAAATCGATATGGGAGGACATAAACGCATATGTATTCGCGACGACGGAAAAGGCATAGCAAAAGATCAACTGTCCTTGGCATTAAGTCGACATGCCACCAGTAAAATATATTCGTTGGATGATTTGGATGCCATTATGAGTATGGGATTCAGAGGTGAGGCGCTTGCTAGTATCAGTTCTGTGAGTCGTTGCACCTTAACCTCAAAAACTCAACATCAAGAAGCTGCTTGGCAAGCTTCCGCCGAAGGCTCTGACATGGTGGTGGATATCATTCCCGCAGCTCATCCTAAAGGTACTTCAGTAGAAGTCATCGATCTTTTTTACAATACGCCTGCGCGCAGAAAATTTCTGCGCGCGCCCAAGACAGAATTTCAGCACATTGAGCAAATCGTCAAGCGAATCGCGCTAGCTTACCCTCAGATCAGTTTCGAACTTAAACACAATGGTAAACGGGTATATAAATTTACTGGCACCGATCAACAAAAACGCATACTTCAAGTGTGTAAGAATAAGTTTTTGGACGCAATGCTTCCGCTAGATTATGCATATGAGCAAATTAAGATCAGTGGCTGGATCACGCCGCCGGGAAATGGCTTTGATAATAATGAAAATCAGTTTTTGTTTATCAATCATCGCATGATGAAAGACAGGCTTTTAATGCATGCATTGCGTCAAGCCTATGAAGGCATGTTGCCAGACGCAAAGCATCCTGGGTTTGTGATTTTTTTAGATATTCCGCCAAATGAACTGGATGTGAACGTGCATCCTGCAAAACATGAGGTAAGGTTTAGAGAGTCTCGACATGTACATGATGTATTCTACAGCGCTATTAATCAAAGGTTGATTTCAGATTCAACTGAATCATTTGATAAAGAGTCGCAACCAACAGATATACATGAGCCTAGCCATAATTATATTCGTCCTTTGAATACTGAAGTGGTCAGCACTACTAACCCTACAAGGCAGTCTCTAGGTGGCGGTTATAGTTTTAATAAGCCCTCGGCTAGTCATATAAAAAAAGCCAGTCAATCTTATCACCAGTTAATGCAGGTAAGCTCACAAGACGAACAAGGAAATTCTGAGCAATTTATCTTAATCAAAGATACCCTTCTAATAAGTAAGAACGAACAACTTTGGGCGCTTAAAACAGATAAAATTGCCCATGCTCTGTTAACTAAAAGGTTAGATACTGACGCATCCGAAAATGGCATAACAATGCAGCCTTTGTTGATGCCGATTTCGGTATCCGACACAGGTTTCGCGCAATTTAAGCAAAAATTACAGGATATGGGGTTTAACCTACACCAACATAACCAAAAATTGATGCTAAAACAGGTGCCAAGTTTTTTACGCAGTTTACCGTGGGCGCAGATATTTCCAGCATGGGTGTCATTCCATCCAGATTCTGAAGCAGCTTTGCTAACAGGATTAGCGAAAGCTTGGTGTCGCTCCGTGGTTTTGGACCATACTCTTGTCAAAAGTTGGATAATAGAATTGGGAGACAGTTTTACATCCGTGTTGCAACTTAGTGGTCAGCAAATTCAAATAGAGTCTTTGCTAGATGACTGACCCGCTACCAAATGCTATTTGTATCATGGGACCAACAGCTTCTGGCAAGACTGATTTGGCGATTGAACTTGCACAACACATAAATGGTGAAGTGATCAGTGTTGATTCGGCTTTAGTGTTTCAAGACATGAACATAGGCACAGCGAAACCAACTATGGACGAAAGGCAAGGGATACCGCATTGGTTAATTGATATATTAAGCCCAGAACAAAGCTATTCTGTCTCTGATTTTATTATTGATGCAGAAAGTAAAATACGGGAGATTCTGGTTAAGGGCAAAATTCCAATACTAGCGGGTGGCACCATGATGTATTTCAATGGGCTAATCAATGGCATTTCCCAAATCCCAGCCAGTGATGCTGTCACCCGAGAAAAAGTAAAATCTTTAATTGAAGAACAGGGCCTTGAATCTGTGCATGCGCAATTGGCGCAGATAGATCCAGAAGCTGCACAACGATTGCATCCAAATGATACCCAAAGAGTATCAAGGGCGATGGAAGTTTATTTAGCAACTGGCCACTCGCTCACTCATTGGCAACAACAAAAAGCAACACCTTCTGAATTCAATTTTACTCAATTTGCTATTATGCCGACCGATAGAAGCCTTCTGCATCAGGCGATTGAAAGGCGTTTTGATCTAATGTTGGAAAAAGGATTTATTGATGAAGTGAAGTTTTTATTAGAAAAATATCAACTACACGAAGACTTGCCAGCCCTTAGAAGCGTGGGATATCGTCAAATATTTGAGTATTTAAAGGGTAAAACAACCTTTAACGAAATGCGTGAACTTGGTATTATTGCAACACGTCAACTTGCCAAACGCCAAATAACATGGCTAAGGGGTTGGGAAAATTTGACGAACTTAGAAACTGGTGATATAAAAAATTTATCCATAGTTCTTAAAAAAGTGGGTACATAATACCTTTTTTTTGGTGTACACTAAATATTCACATGGGTAACAAAACATAATAATAAATAAGGACATAGAATGGCAAAAGGTCAGTCTTTACAAGACCCATTTCTAAACGCACTTAGAAAGGAACGCATACCAGTTTCAATTTATCTGGTAAATGGGATTAAACTACAGGGTCAAGTGGAGTCATTTGATCAGTTTGTAGTGTTGTTAAAAAATACTGTGAGTCAGATGGTATATAAGCATGCTATCTCAACGGTAGTGCCTTCACGCGCTATTACAATGCCCACAAATCACGGTGATAGTGAGGGCAATCAAGATTAATTGGAGTTTACTGTTTGTTTGATCGTTTTGAAGCGGGTGAAAACGCTGTACTTGTTCATGTAGATTTTTCGGACGATCAAACAAAGGAAGATATCCAAGAATTGCAAATGTTGGTGTCTTCTGCTGGTGTAAACCAGTTGGCCGTTCTTACTACCAAGCGTAATGCACCACATGCCAAATATTTTGTGGGCAGTGGTAAAGCGGAAGAAATCGCCGAAGCCGTTAAAGCATTAGAAGCTGATGTGGTTATCTTCAATCATTCCTTATCTCCTGCACAAGAAAGAAATATTGAATCCTTAGTCAAATGCCGTGTGTTGGATCGCACCAGTTTGATTTTGGATATCTTTGCCCAACGAGCACGTACTCACGAAGGTAAGTTGCAAGTTGAACTTGCGCAATTAAAACACTTATCTACGCGTTTGATCAGGGGTTGGACACACTTAGAAAGACAGAAAGGTGGTATTGGGCTTAGAGGTCCAGGTGAAACCCAGCTGGAAACAGATAGGCGTTTAATCCGCGGGCGTATGAAAGCTATTATGCGTCGCCTTGAACGGGTACAAAAACAGCGAGAACAAGGGCGTCGTTCGCGCCAACGCGCTGAAATACCAACAGTTTCTTTGGTTGGCTATACCAACGCTGGCAAGTCAACGCTATTTAACAGCATTACTCAGGCTGGCGTATATGCGGCTGACCAATTATTTGCCACCCTAGACCCAACCTTGAGAAAAATTGAGATCAGTGAAATCGGCCCAGTTATTTTAGCGGATACAGTTGGATTTATTCGCCATTTACCTCATGATTTGGTGGCGGCGTTTAAAGCAACTTTGCAAGAAACCCAAGAAGCAGACTTACTTTTACATGTGGTTGACTATTCTGACGGTCAATATAAAGAGAATATGGATCAGGTCAACAATGTATTAGAAGAGATTGATGCTCTAGAGGTGCCTCAACTCATTATTTGTAACAAAATCGACCGCTTAGAAGCTGTTTCGCCAAAGATTGATAGGGACCAAGATGGTAATCCCATTAGGGTTTGGATTTCAGCTGCTCAAGATCAAGGTATTGATTTATTAAAAAATGCCCTCACTGAACGTCTTAGACGGTCCATGGTCAATTATACATTATGCATTCCACCTGATGATGGAAAAATTCGTGGTATGTTGTATGAGTTGAATTGCATCTTGGAGCAAGAATATTCAGACAAAGGCGATTGGGTGGTAAATGTACAGATGCCAACAGCGGACTGGCATAGAATGGATAAAAAAGTCGATAATCGATTAAGCCAATATATTGTGCATTAATATTGTTTTCACACTTAGTTGACCTTTTGTTACAGTTTTCGTATCGATTGGTAAAACTATTCGAGTTTTAATCTAGTATAATAACTAGCTAACGTATTTATTGGAGTATGAACTTATGGCTTGGAACGAGCCTGGCGGTAATAACGATAAAGATCCTTGGAAAAACAAAGGCGGTAATGATCAGGGGCCACCTGATCTTGATGATGTATTAAAAAACCTCTTTGGTAAATTTGGTAAAGGTAAATCTTCTGGTGGCGGCAGCGGTAACTTCGGCGCTAAAGGCATTGGCCTAATAGTCGCAATAGCCATCTTTATTTATGGTTTAACAGGTTTCTACACCATTAAAGAAGCGGAACGAGGTGTATTACTGCGCTTCGGTGAGTACGTAGGACTGGTAGATCCAGGTCTACAATGGAAGTTCACTTTTATTGATGAAGTGATTCCTGTCAATATTCAAGAGATTAACTCACTATCTTCTCGTGGTGCTATGTTAACAGACGATGAGAACATGGTAAGTGTAGAAATGGAAGTGCAATACCGAGTAATGGACCCCCAGCAATGGGTATTCTCGGTGGTGAATCCCAGAGTTAGTTTAAGTCACGCTTTTGATAGTGCTATTCGTTATGTGATTGGTCATTCAAACATGGATGATATCTTAACAGGCGGTCGTGAAGATATTCGAGGCAGAGTATTAGAAGAACTTCAGGGAATAATTGAACCTTACAAAATGGGTGTTTCAATCATAGATTTAAACTTCTCAAACGCGCGTCCACCGGAAGAAGTGCGTGAAGCCTTTGATGATGCTATAGCTGCTCAGGAAGACCAAGTTAGGTTCATTCGTTTAGCTGAAGCCTATGCCAAAGAGCGTGAACCAGAAGCTCGCGGTGTTGTGAATCGTATGCTTGAAGAAGCTCAAGCTTATAAAGAGAGAGTTATCCTTGAAGCACAGGGTGAAGTGGCACGCTTCGAAGAGTTATTGCCTCAATACGAAGCTGCGCCTGAAGTAACACGTCAACGTTTGTACCTAGAAACTATGGAACAAGTGTTTGGTAACACCAGTAAAGTCATGGTTGATACTGAAGGTGGCAATAACATGATGTACTTGCCATTGGATAAGATTATGCAACAACAGCAACAAAATACAACGAATAGAACTTCAACTAGCACTACACCTAGTCGTTTCCAAGACATAAACGATAGTTCTAGCAGTTCTAGCCAATCAAGTAATCGTAGTAGTAGACAGGGGAGAAATTAGTCAATGAAACCATTTGCAGCAATCCTCTTAGTAGTCGCATTATTGCTTGGATATAATTCTCTCTTTGTTGTCGAGGAAGGCACAAGAGCCATTGTTATTACTTTCGGTAAAGTAAAAATGGATGATTCTGGCACGCCTGTGGTCTATGAGCCGGGTCTACACGGAAAGATCCCGTTTTTTGCCCGCGTACAACGACTAGATGCACGCATTCAAACCTTGGACGAACGTGCTGACCGCTTTGTTACCAGTGAAAAAGAAGACTTAATCGTTGATTCTTACGTTAAATGGCGTATTCAAGACTTTGCTCGTTATTACCTGTCGACTGGCGGAAACATTATGCAAGCAGAAACCCTGTTAAAGCAAAAAGTAACCAACGGTCTACGTTCTGAATTTGGTACACGTACTATTAACCAAATTGTTTCTGGTGAACGTTCTGAATTGATGGATGATGCGTTAACACAGGCCAGCAGTAGTTCGAATGAACTGGGTGTTGAAATTTTAGATGTGCGAGTTAAGCAAATTAACTTACCAACTGAAATCAGTAACAACATCTTTAACAGAATGCGAGCTGAACGTAACGCAGCTGCTCGAGAATACCGCTCTAAAGGTCAGGAACAAGCAGCCATAATTGAAGCTAATATAGACGCTAAAATCACTGTAATGTACGCAGATGCTGAACGAAATTCACGTCAGTTACGCGGTGAAGGCGATGCTATTGCAGCTGAGATATATGCCAATACTTACAACAAGAACCCAGAGTTTTATTCGTTCTTAAGAAGTATGGATGCGTACAGAGCAAGCTTTAACAGTAAAAATGACATTTTGGTTGTAGAACCAGACAGTGACTTCTTTAAATATATGAAGCAAGCATCTGGCAAATAATACACCAAGCTATTTGCATATCGAAAGCCTCTTTAAGTAGAGGCTTTTTTTTGCCTGAATTTCGCTATTTCAAGCTATTAATGGTTAGCTTGATATAATTTGTTAAAGTCAGCTACCGAGCAAGGCTCACCAAACAAAAAACCTTGTACTAGATGACAATCATGATTTATCAGATAACTCTCTTGCGCTGGGGTTTCTACTCCTTCGGCAATTACCTTCAGTTTAAGGTTATTTGCCATAGCAATTATGGCATTGACTATAGCTTGATCATCTTCACTATTGGCCAAATCAATAATAAAAGAGCGATCAATTTTTAAGGTATCAATGGGTAGATGCTTCAAATAAGAAAGTGAACAATAGCCGGTACCAAAGTCATCAACTGAAATACTGATACCAGAGTCTTTAAGTTCCTTCAGGAACATTTTTACTTTGTTGTAATTATTAATTAATACACCTTCAGTTACTTCTATTTCGAGTAAATTGGGCGCAATATTCTTTTGCGTAATGACGTTACGGAAAAAGCCTATAAGATTAAGATCATAGATTTGTTTAGGTGAAAAATTCAAAGAAATCGGCACTACAATTTGGGCTTTTTTCTGTTGAGTTAAAATATCGCATACTTGGGTAAAGACCCAGCGACCAATGGTGTTGATAAGCTCCGACTTTTCAGCGATGGGAATGAACTCTTCAGGCGATATAGTTTCGCCGTTTAAATGCCAACGTAATAAAGCCTCTGCTTTTATAATTTGCTTACTGTGCAGGTCATAGATGGGCTGCAAAAATAGTTCAAATTGATCTTTCTCGATGGCATGTTTCAGCGCTTCTTCTAACAGAATACGTCGTCGAGATTTGCGTTTTAAGGCTTCGGTGTAAACTACCACATCATTACTCATTGACGCTTTTGCTGTAGACAGTGCTAGGTCAGCACAACCTAATAATTCTTCGCTATTGATAGCATTTTGTGGAAAGTGTGCGACACCAATTTTGACTGACAGTTCGCAACGGCTATTGCTTTTGGTATATAAGGGTTGGCGACAAATATTGCTTATATCGCGAGCGAGCATTTCAATATTGTCTTGATTTTCATTTAGAGTGTCAGGGTCACTCGCATTCTCTAGTCGACGCATGATCATAAATTCATCGGCGCCAACACGGGTCATAAAGTCGCCCTCTTGCAATATGGCAGAGATACGTTTTACCATTTGGATCAAAAGGTCATCACCATCAAGATAACCATATAATTCATTGACGCTTCTAAAATTCACAATATCGATATTTAACAATGCCACAGCTTGTTTGTTATCTACTAACTGATGCAACTCTTGCCAGAAGAATTGTCTGTTTGGTAAGCCCGTAAGCGGATCATGTAGCGCCAGTTCTTCGTTGGTCTGAAGAAGATATTTTACTCGGGAGATGTCGCTAATTGTGAAAATCCAAAAAGTGCTAAACCCTATTCCATTTAGTACAGGATGAATATTTACCTTTAGCCATTTATGCGGCGTCGGCGGAGAATGCCAATACAGTTCTCCAGCCCAAGATGTAGTACCCGATAAAATATCTTCAGAAGCTCCGTATTGCCGATCTACTAGCCCCTTAATAGTGGCTAAGATATCAAACGTTTGGTTACTCGGGCTTTTTTCGAATATTTTCCATGCTGCTGGGTTAACTTCTTTAATTACGCCTACTGAATCTGTTATTAGAACACCTATGTCAGCTTTTCTTATCGCGTCAAGTATAGGCAATTCGGTTTTTGCTTCGGCAGATTCAATTAGAAGACTTCGAATTCGTTCACTTAAATAGTCATGGCGTTCAATGACTTCATCGTTGGAAATAAGTAATTCGCGCGCTATCTGTAACGTTTCTTTTTGTTGGTGATAAAGCTGAGCCTGATTCTTAATGATTAAAAACTGGCCTTCGGTTACATGTGCGGCGATGGCCTCTAAATAGAGTTCACCATCAGCCGTAATTTCTGTCCAGATACCGCTTTCAATCTGCCCTTGTACTTGCTTGCGCCAATATTCATTGGCATCGAACATGAAGTCATCTAAAAATAATGATTGAGAATCAATGTTAACTTGTTGGCCAACAGCAAGATTTTTGAATAATTGACTAACCCATTCATTTTGCGCATAAATCATCTCAAACAAATTATCTTTTAATCGTTTCAAGATAATGCAATCAGCAATTCCTAAAGATTTAATCAGCGATAGATGCATAAGACTAGCTCTCTGTGATTAATTTGCCTATTTGCTCAAACATTTCTTCTACCGACTGTCCTGTTTTAGCACTGGTGGTAAATATACGGTCAAAACTTTGCGCGTGACTGTCTACGATGGATTGATCCCATTTTATTGATTGGGGTAAATCGTCTTTGTTAATAGCTAAAATACTTGGTACATCAAGATGTTTTTTCGTTAATGAATAGATTTCCATTAATTCTGAAACAGAGCTAAAGCGGGATTTATCAGCAACGAAAATGAGACCAGAAGCGCCACGCAGGTAGCGCGGATTAAAATGGCTATATTTATCTATGCCCTCTAAATCCCATATCATAAGTTGCACGGGGCGAATGCCATTTATTAGCAGTTTTTTGTCTATTTTTACGCCAATAGAGGTTAGGTATTTTTCTGAAAAAATACCCTCTACAAACTGCTTAATTAGACTGGTTTTGCCGACCCCTGTAGGTCCTAAAACACAGATTTTCTTCTGCAACATAATCGTCTGATTATCTCTTGAGTTAATAGAGTGCGGCGAAGATGACCTTCCTAGCATTTGAATTCTTTCCTGATGTTTCTATTTGGCTTGCTGCGACCGAAACAACTTCAGTTTCAAGTAAACCACGACGCAATAACTCTCTTCTGACTTTACTTGCCCGTTCAATACTTAGCACTTCATTTCTTGACTGTGCGCCAAGTGTATCGCTAGCCCCAATGATTAGCAATGTCGGCGTAATTTGAATATTTTCAGCCAGCTGCTTCAATCGCTGAAAAGTACTCACCACTTCATCTAGTTTTGATTGAGCTTGTGGATGCATAGTACTCTGGTTTACGTCAAATAGCACCTGAATACTGGCCAGTTGCGCACTTAACTGGCCTATCATATTTCTAATCATAGGTGCAGTAGATTCATTACTTGAATTAAGCCTGTCTTGTTTTAGCGTGGGCATGCCAATACGATCAAGGTCAATACCTGGAATGGCTGATAATGATTTCTCTAAAGCAATCACATCAGAATATTGTGCGCTTTGTAAAGCTTCAATTTTTCCTTCATTGTAGTTAAATCGAGGATCTTCTTTAATTAACGTTTGAATTTTATTGTCAATAACCTCTGGAGCATCAGAAATGAAAGAAATTTCATTTACCTGAATCCAATCAGCTGGGAGGTTAAGAGACTCCAGCCATTGGCTCACAGAAATGGCAGACTTATCCCGTAGTAAGGTAAGCTCTATGTCTTGCAATCCTCGCACACTCGCACTTGTTACCACAATACCATTATTAGTGTTTGATTCTCTAAGAGACGATGCAACATTCGAAGTTTGCCAACTTAAATAAGCATACCAGCCTGCCAGTCCAGCTAGAATTCCGATAAATACCCAAGCAAACCAGGCTTTTTTTGGGGGGGTACTTTTTTCTTCAAACAACAAACATTCTTCGAGAATTGGCGTGGTTTCGGCGAAGGGCGTTTTGTCACCATCAAAATTCTGAATTTCCTTAATATAGAGTTTGTGGATGTACTCTAAGGTTGATTGCAATTTTGCTTTTGCAGAAGGAGAGATTGAACCTGTTACCGATGCAACTAATGCTACTGACGGGCCTTGCTTAATAAATAAGGTAAAATCATCGGTTTTAATTTCGTCTAATTGCTGATCGTGTTGCAGTTTGGATGAAAATGAATCCGCGACAAAATCATTTATTGCGGTGAGCATGGCGGAAACCAATTCAGAATTTTCATCAACTTCATTGGTTAGATTCACCGCATTTAGTAAAGCACCAGTTTCCTTGTGAATTAACAGCACATTGTGGATTTGAAACACATAGGTTTGAGATGCAACGTAAGTAGCGTAGGGCATTCCTGCTCGCCATGCGCGATAACGCCAGAAAATGGACTCCATAGAAACTGATTTTTCGATAATTTCATTAGTCTTCTCAATAAAATCTCTTAAGCTAGCGGCTACATATTTTCTGACCAAGTCACCAACTAACGGAAAAATGTAATTCAACATTTCACCACGTTGTCGGGTGAATGAATGCTGCATACTTTCTTCAACAACTGGTATTAAAACCTTAGACACACTCTGATCGGTTAATTCTCGATCTCGGATCGCTTCGGTCACTACCTCTTTGACCATTTCACGAGTGTTTTCCTGCAGTTCTGCTTGATGCTCTGTCAATGGTTGATGTAGCAACAGATAACGAAGTTTTTCGAGATCCTTCTCTGCCTGTTGTTTTAATTCTTCGGGGTCGTTATCCACTAGTTTTGACATAACTATAAGTCAGGTGATTTTTATCAATCACCCGCCTCTAGATTATTAGCAACATTTGCCAATAATTGGGCCAGCGTTTTACGATCGGTTTTACTGGTGGTTAGCTCGTTGGTAACGGAGTCTAACTTCGCCATTAAGCGTTCTACCGCGTCTTTTAGCTCTCCTTGCAGTTGATTAACCTCTTCATCCAAGCGTTTATGCAATTGTTGAGCATCGTCTTGGGCAGCGTTTTCGGCCATTTCCAATTGGCTACTTAATGAATTTGTGGTGTCTAGGAATGCCTGTTTGTTACTCTCTTGAATTTCGTTAGATTGTGAAAGTTTAAGTAATAAATCCGCTTGATTGTCAGCCATATTCTGCTGGACCAGGCTGAATTGCTCCGAAAAATGAGTCTGTAACTTAGACATTTCATCGGTCAAACGTTGATTTAATTGCTCAATCTTAGCGTCTAGTTCTTGTTTGGCCGCACCAAAAACAATTAATCTAAGTTGTTCTAGATCGTTCAAGGGGTCATTTGACGCGTTATCAGGAATCACTTTTGTTGCCATAATAAAAGTCCCTTAGAATTTTGGCGATAATTCATACCTAGTTCAGGTATAAGCTATTATAACTGTATACAATTTAAGCGCTTCACACAATTATATATGAAAAGCTTTTAGAACTTAGGTAGTATAGCCGAGTTAGGGAAAAAAGAAGCCATTGGCTGTAAAAAACTCTTCGCCTTTACACCTATTAAAAATACGACAGATTTAAAAATAACAATAAAATGAGGAACCTGCGTTTTGTCTAAAAGCTCAACAACGGAAAATTCACAACAAAATAATTCACCAAACAACAGTGGATGGTTTTCAAAATTTCTCTCCACGGTTGAGTGGCTAGGAAATTTATTACCTCATCCTATTACGTTGTTTGCTTCTTTGGCTTTATTTATCGTTATTCTCAGCGGTATTTTGGGATATTTCGATGTATCCGTACTCGACCCTCGTCCAGTGGGTGCTAAGGGCCGAGAGGCAGATGGGGTCATTGAGGTCATCTCTTTACTCAATGCAGAAGGTTTGCAACGCATTGTCACTGGCTTAGTTACCAATTTTACTGGTTTTGCGCCACTTGGCACTGTATTAGTGGCTCTTCTTGGCGTCTCGGTGGCTGAACATTCTGGTTTGTTGGCTACCATTATGCGCGCAATGGTAATGAATGCTTCTAAAACCGCAGTAACTGTAGTGGTGGTTTTCGCCGGCGTGGTCTCCAATACTGCATCAGAGTTGGGCTACGTGGTCTTAATTCCTTTGGCAGCTATGATCTTCCATTCTTTGGGCCGACATCCTTTGGCGGGGCTTGCCGCTGCTTTTGCCGGTGTTTCCGCAGGGTATAGTGCAAACTTACTATTAGGTACAGTTGATCCCTTATTGTCAGGGATTACCCAAGACGCGGCTAGAATGATAGATCCAGAATACATTGTAGGGCCTGAAGTTAATTGGTATTTCATGTTTGTTAGTACCTTTTTAGTGGCCGCTATGGGGGCTTTTGTCACTGAAAAAATTGTAGAACCTCGGCTAGGTAAATATGACCCCTCTGAGGCTGCCATAGATCTTGGGCAACAAAAAATGGAAGAGCCCAATGCCCAAGAAATAAAAGCAATGAAGTGGGCAGGGGTAGCCTTTGTGGTCGTCTGCGGTATATTGGCGCTAACCATAGTGCCGGAAAATGGTATTTTACGTCACCCAGAAACGGGTGCAGTTGCTGGTAGTCCATTTTTAAAAGGAATTGTGGCTTTTATCTTTATTACCTTTGCAATTCCAGGTTTTGTGTATGGCCGAATTGCTGGGACCATGAAAAATGACCGGGACATCATTGATGCCATGGCGAAAAGCATGGGGTCTATGGGGCTATACATCACCTTAGTGTTTTTCGCAGCTCAATTTGTGGCCTTTTTTAAATGGACAAATCTTGGCACTGTGTTGGCAGTGAAAGGTGCCGCTTTCTTACAAGCTACCGGCTTCGATGGACCTGAAGTATTTGTGCTATTTATTCTCATGTGTGGCGTTGTGAATCTATCCTTAGGTAGTGCTTCAGCTCAATGGGCGGTGACGGCACCTATTTTTGTCCCTATGTTGATGCTCATTGGCTTTGCGCCTGAAACTATTCAAGCGGCATACAGAATAGGAGATTCTGTGACCAATGTAATTTCACCTATGATGAGTTACTTTGGGCTCATTTTGGCCATAGCGGCCAGATACAAAAAAGATTTGGGAATGGGTACTCTAATTGCCACTATGTTGCCTTACACCCTAGTCTTTATTGTTGGATGGTCCATATTATTTTATATTTGGGTATTCTTATTCGGCTTCCCTGTTGGTCCAGGTGCAGAAACCTACTATACCCCGGTGACAGGCTAGTATTTGGCAAAATGTTAAGTTGGCATTTGGTCTTAGTGCCAACTTTTTCGTATAACAAGCTAATTAACTAAAAATCATTACTTATGAAGTTTAAGGCGCAGACAGCATTTACTCATCAACAGCGGGATAAGTTAGGTGTTCTGATTACCAACTTAGGCACACCTGAAGCACCTACTGCTCAGGCGTTAAAACCTTATTTAAAACAATTTTTATCTGATCCTAGAGTGGTTGAAGTTCCTAAATTAATTTGGTGGTTCATTTTAAATGGCATCATATTGAATATTCGACCTAAGCGATCAGCAAAAGCCTATGAAACTGTGTGGACGGATGAAGGATCACCCTTATTAACTCATACCAAGGCGCAAGCTACTGCAATAGATAATAAGCTTAAGGCAGAATTTGGCGATCAGGTAGTGGTAGATTTTGCTATGCGCTATGGTCAACCTTCGGTGACATCCGCAATAGACAAAATGCTAAACTCAGGGGTTAGAAAATTATTGGTATTGCCTTTGTATCCTCAATATTGTGCTTCAACTACAGCGTCCACCTTTGACGCTGTTGCAGAAGATTTTACTCAGCGCCGATGGATACCTGAATTACGTTTTATTAATCAATATCATGATAATCCCAGCTACATTAAATGCGTAGCCGACAAAATTAGAGCGCATCGAGAAGTCCATGGAAACGCAGATAAGCTCGTTTTTTCTTATCATGGCATTCCAAAACGTTATTTGCTTAATGGCGACCCTTATCATTGTCAATGTTACAAAACGTCTCGCCTTATTGCGACCGAACTAGGCTTATCAGAAGACGAGTATTTAACCAGCTTTCAATCAAGATTTGGTCGCGAAGAATGGTTGAAACCATACACCGATGAAACCTTAAAGTCGCTACCTGCAAAGGGTGTGAAAAGTGTACAAATTGTTTGCCCAGGCTTTTCATCTGATTGTTTGGAAACTATAGAAGAAATTGGCGAAGAAAACCGAGAGTATTTTCTGCATAGTGGTGGTGAAAGTTATCAATACATAGCCGCTCTAAATAGTGATGAACAACACATCGATATGCTGGTTGGATTAGTTAAAGAGAATATTGCTGGCTGGCAGATAGAACAAGACACGACACAAAGAGCGCAACTTGCAAAAGCTTTGGGTGCAGATAAATGAGTGAGCAAAAAGACCAAGATTCTTACGAATTTCGTGCGCCAAAAGAACTACTTAAAGCCCAGTCTTTAGCCAACTTGTTAGATTATTCTGTACGCATTCCAATTATTAACTTCCACATTGGTTTGGATTCTTTAATAGGGCTAATTCCAGGTGTTGGGGATGGCTTGATGATGTTACTTTCTCTACGCATCATTTGGTTAGCGCGTAAAATGAATGTACCTAAACCTCTGATCTCAGTTATGTTACGCAATACTGTTATCGACTTTGCTCTGGGCTTGATTCCTATAGTGGGTGATATTGCAGATATGGTATTTAAAGCTAACATTCGAAATGTGCGCATAATGGAGAAATATTGGGTATCGCAAAATAAAGATGCCATTGATGCCATGTCGGCGAAAAAATTACAACAATGGGAAGAACAACAAGAAAAACTCGACTCTCACACCGATGGGTAAGCATGTTTTTCTAAATCTTCTAACTTGACCAATTCTAGGGCTTTACTATTGGTTGCCGCGAGAATCACAGGTGGTGCTACTCCTGCGACCAATGCTTGCTGCCATCGACTGGCACATAAACACCAGCGATCGCCAGGCTTTAATCCAGGAAATGAATATTGGGGCATAGGTGTGATAAGATCATTGCCCATAGATTTTGAATAATTGAGAAATTCTGTTGTCATAATTGCACAAACACTGTGGTTGCCAAAATCGCCATCAGGAACATAACAGAATCCTTCACGCGTAAAACCTGTATTTCCACAACAAAGGAGCAGAGGATTACCATAAACATTGGTCGCATTGGCCATAATGGACTCCAATTATTAAACGTAAAGAAGTGAACGCTTTATAAGGTATACGATGTTAGATAAAAGTGAGCTTAAATCAGTTACCAGTCAAGATACAACCCTTTCATCCGAGGAAATCGCAAGATTTGATCGCATGGCCGAGCAATGGTGGGATCCCAATGGGGATTATAAGATGGCATTGCTATTTAACGAGGCAAGGGTAGCGTATTTTGTTGAGACTATATGCAGCCATTTTAAACGCAGTGCGAGTGCCCGAAATTGTCTTTCTGGATTGAACATTTTGGATTTAGGCTGTGGTGGAGGCTTAGTCAGTGAGGCTTTGGCGCTCAAGGGAGCAAAAGTTGTCGGTATTGATGCCAGCCAAACCAGCGTTGAGGTAGCTAAACGTCATGCGGTGAAATCGGGCGTTTCTGTGGATTATCGCCATCAGACCTCCAAGCAATTAGTTGATGCCCGAGAAAGCTTTGATGTTGTAATCAATGCTGAAGTTATCGAACACGTTCCCGATCAAAAAACCTTAGTCAAACACTGTGCTTATCTTACCAGAGTGGGGGGACTAACAATTCTTGCGACTTTGAATCGAACAGTTAAATCCTATTTTTTTGGCATCATTGGTGCTGAATATATTATGCGATACTTGCCTGTGGGAACGCACTCTTGGGGCCTTTTTGTCACGCCTCTTGAACTTAATAGTTGGGCCTCTATGAGTCGTCTTCAGTTAATTGAAGAAAAGGGTATGAGTTACAACATGTTTACCAAATCGTGGAAACTGAACGCGAATTTAAGTGTTAACTATGTGCAGGTGTATAAAAAGCTACCACCGCAAAACTAAGGTTTATTCTTAACTCGAATAAATTCCTCGGAGGTATTTGAAATTTTAGCGAAAAATAAAGCTTATGCGCTAAAGCAAATAGGTGTTTTTACCGATGAATCTATACATTGATAGGCGTCTTTCGTCTTTATCACTGAGCCCGATACTGCGGCGTAGAATAATCAATAAAATTGTCTGTTTTGGAATATTGAATGCTATATGACCTCATAGCCGTTCTTAACTTGATCTTAATACTAGTGCTGGTTGCTTTAGTATTATTTAGGGATCGTCAAATTCAAAACAAGAAAACGCGCCACATCAAACAACAAAGTGAGAAGAGCTGGCCTAGCCACACCAATTTAGACTCCCAAGCATTGGATAATCGTTTGCTTAAGCAGGCGGATGATGCGGTAAAATTTACCCAAACCTTTCAAAAGTTTGTGCCCAAACAATTTTTAGCCCATTTTACTCGCAGTGGATTTGATTCTATTCAACTAGGTCAGGCGATTGAAGCTGACGTGTCGATACTTTTTTGTGATATCCGAGGTTTTACTACCTTAGCTGAAAAGATGCCCCCGAAAGATTTAATTACCTTCTTGAATTCTTATTTTTATCGTATGAATGATCCTATTCACGAAAACGGTGGTTTCATCGATAAATTTATTGGTGATGCCATTATGGCATTATTTGACCGACCGGATAGCGAGCAAGCCAATAATGCTTATGATGCTATTAAAGCTTCTTCTGAGCTTTATCGCGCGTTAGAGTTGTATAATAGTCATCGTAAAAAGACAGGGTACGATCCTGTAAGAATTGGCGTTGGCGTACATCATGGGTCTGTGGTAATTGGTACTGTTGGCTCTGAAGATCGCATGGATACAACGGTAATTGGAGATGCAGTTAACGTAGCAGAAAGGGTGGAAAAACTCAGCGCCGTCTATGAAGTCGATATTTTGGTTACTGACGATCTACTTGAGCGTGCTTTAGAAAAAGGTCGTTTCGCCTACCGCTTTGTTGATCGCCTTAAAGTCAGAGGCCGTGAAAAGTCATTAGATGTGTATGAAATCTTGGAACACCTAGCATCTGATGTTATTCAGCAAAAGCTTGAAGTCGCCAGATTAATTCAATCGGGTGTAAAACATAGACTAAAATCTGAATGGGATTTGGCAATAAAGGAATTTGAGCAGGCAATTTCTATGAACCCTGATGACAGATTAGCCTTTTATCATCTTAAACGGTGTATAGAAATTAAAAATTCTCACATTGAAATGGCAGATATAAACACACTCTAGTAATTATCCATTATTCAAATTCAAAATAGGCAGTTCGGTAAAATTCTGCCACACTTAGCTCAAACTGCGTTAATAAGAGCTAAAGCAAATGCGAATTTTTGATACCAAAACAGCCCCTACACCTCGTCGAGTTAGAATTTTCCTAGCAGAAAAAGGCATCGAAATGGAATACGTGCAGATTGATTTGCAGAAGGGCGAAAACTTATCCCCAGAAATGCGTGCTAAAAATCCTATCGGTAAAATTCCAGTATTAGAACTGGATGATGGAACCTGTATCAGTGAAAGCGATGCCATTTGTACTTATTTTGAAGCCTTGCATCCTGAACCTCCCTTAATGGGGCGCACACCTTTGGAAAAAGGCGTTATTGCACAATGGGCTCGACAAGTAGAATTTGGTTTATTTATGCAAGTCGGAATGTGTTTTCAACACTCTACTGGATATTTTAAAGACCGTATGAATCCGATTCCAGAATGGGGCGCTGAAGCCGGAAAAAATGCCAGTAAATTCCTGCATTTATTGAACAAACGACTAGCCACACTAGACTATGTAGCAGGAGATAGTTTCAGTATCGCGGATATTACGGCTTTATGTGCCATAGATTTTGCGCGGGTGGTGAATATTCGAATAGATGAAAAGCAGACCGCTTTGCAACAGTGGTACAATAAAGTCAGTAGCAGGCCTTCAGCGAAAGCCTGATACTGCTAGAGTGCGCTGGAATTAATCAGGATAAAGACCAGGCTCGGGTTGATGCCGTCATTTGCATATCTTCGTAATTTCCAGGTACTTGATCGTAAGCAAGTACCTTTTCACCTACTAGTTGTGAATTCACATAGGCTTCAAGCACAATTGAGCGCAAGTTAAACAAAAAGCTATACAGATAATATTGGTCATCCTTCTTAGCTTCTTTGTTTTGTCCATTAATAAGCCATAGCATTTGTTCTTGCAGTTTAGCTGGCAAATTGTACATGCTGTAAACAATCTCTGTTTGTTGTTTATTCGACAAACTCACAAAATTGCTATTCAGATTTTTTTCACAATAGGCATCAAATACCTGCATGCCTTTTTTAAACTTCTGTTGCTCATCTTCATCTAACAGTTTGGCGAACAGCATATCTAAAAACGGAATTGTCGCTACTGCTTCCGCCCCAGGAACATCCTTTGAAGATGGTATAATGACATGACTAATTTGTTCCAACATATGTGCTTGTTCAGAGCTTAAATACTGCCACTCTCTAACATTATTAGACTGTGCATAAGCGGTGTTTAGCATGCCTATAATACTTGAAGAAGAAATAACAAGACCAGAACCTAAAGCGATAGATTTTAACGCCTGTCTACGAGTCATATTCATAGTTTATTCTCCTTTATGAGGTTGGCAGCGTAATTTGCGGCTCGCGCCGTAAACGCCATATAAGTCAAGGAAGGATTCTGGCAAGCAGCCGAGGTCATGAAAGCGCCATCAGTGACAAATACATTGGGTACTTCGTGCACCTGATTATAACCATTTAGCACTGATGTTTTAGGATCTCGGCCCATGCGAGCTGTGCCCATTTCATGAATACCAAGACCAATGCCATAGCTGTTTTCAAAAGTATGCACATTTTTATATCCGGCTCGCTCGAATATCTTCTTAGCTTGTACCTTCATATCTTCGCGCATGGCAAGTTCGTTTTTCTGCAGTTCAGCAGAGAAGGTAATGGTCGGAATACCCCATTTATCGCGTTTATCAAAGTTAAGGCGCATATGGTTTTTGTGATTTGGTAAAATCTCACCAAATGCCATCATACCAATTCGCCATTTACCAGGTTTGGTGATCTTGTCTTTAAGAGGTTCGCCGACAGATAATTCACGCACTGCTGTAGTCCAGTTTTCACGGTTAGCAGAACCTTGGAAACCATAACCACGAACAAAATCTTTTGCTTGAGACTCTTCATCCATATTTCTAAATCTAGGAATGTAAAAGCCATTTGCTCGTCGACCTTTATAGAACATATCATCAAAGCCATCGACTTCAGCAGAAGCGCCTATGCCGAGGTGATGGTCCATAATATTGTGACCTAGCTCACCAGAATCATTGCCAAGCCCGTTAGGAAAACGCTCAGAAACAGAATTCAAGAGAATAGACGCTGACGCCAATGCAGACGCACAACTGAATATGACTTTGGCAAACACTTGAGATTTTTCCATAGTCTCAGCGTCGATAATATTTACCCCAATGGCACGTTTTTTATCATCATCGTAGATAATGGAGTGCACAATAGCATTGTTGCGAATTTCGCAATTTCCGGTCGCTAAAGCGGCAGGGAGTGTTGATGATAGGCTACTAAAATATCCCCCAAACGGACATCCAGCACTGCATCTATTGCGGTACTGACACTTATTTCGCCCTTTGAAAGGTGTATTGTCAGTGATATGTGCGGTGCGACCTATGGTTAATAGATAGTTGTTACCCCATGTGGCCATTTTATTTTGCAAGTCTCTTTCGACCGCGTTGAGATGCATAGGGGCTAAGAACTTTCCATCGGGTATTTGGGCGATGCCTAAATTTTCTCCTGAAACACCAATAAAACTCTCTACTTTGTCATACCAAGGCTTGATATCCGCATAGCGTACTGGCCAATCGACGCCAATATTTTCTTTTTTATTCGCTTCGAAATCTAAATCACCCAAGCGATAGCTTTGGCGTCCCCAGGTAATAGAACGGCCACCTGTGTGGTAACCTCGCATCCAATCAAAGCGTTTGTCTTCGTAATAAGGATGTTCTTTATCATTTACGAACCAATGGGACATAGACGGACTGGTAGTATACCCAGTGCGGTTTTGTTTGAATTGATTTTCTAGTGCTTCTGGTGAAGGGCGTCCTTTTAATTCAAAGTCCCATGGATCCATCCACATGGTTTTATAGTCTTTGATATGCTCAATGTTGCGACCTCTTTCCAGCACTAAGGTCTTTAATCCATTTTCGCTGAGCTCCTTTGCTGCCCAACCGCCAGAAATGCCACTGCCAATTACTATTGCATCATAGGCCATAAATTATCTCGCTGTTATTATCTTTTTATAAACGATTGGCGCATTATGCCAGCACGTCTTTGTTAACATCAATTTAAAGTTTCACCTAATAATACTCGCTATTGAATATGTTGCGATTGTTAAAAATGACAACGCGGTTTTAAAAATTCGCAATTTTTGTCAAGTTTAGTGCGTTTCATTGTTTTACTATTGGTTTATTGTTAGAAAACGCAAAGCCTTGTTGTGAGATGTATAAACTAAAAATCCAGAAAGCCCTGTTATTTGCAGAACAGAATCTTGATCAGCCATTAGGGTTAGAACAACTAGCTCTACAAGCGGGTATTTCTAAATATCATTTTCACCGTCTAAGTGCTGACTTTCTGGGAATTTCCAGTGTGCAACTCATAAAGTTGCTACGGATAAAAAGAGCGGCGTTTCAACTAGCGTATCGCAAACACATAAGTATAACGGACATAGCCTATACGGCGGGGTTTCAATCTCCTGAAACTTTTAGCCGTGGGTTTAAGCAGATTTTTAACATATCTCCCTCTTCGTTTAGAAAGGCACCAGATTGGTCTCGTTGGGAGTCGTTTGAAGAGCAATTGATCAACATTCAAGTGAAATTAGAGGAAACGAAAATGGATACGCAAAATTACGATGTAGAATTGGTGGAGCTTCCTAATATCCCGATTGCAGTCATCAGTCATCGCGAAAGTCCGAATCAAATTAGTAAGACCATTGGTCAATTTATCGCATGGCGCAAACAAGTGGGGTTACCACCTACACGAAGTAGAACCTTTAATTTATTTTATAACGACCCTAATGAAGTGCCGGAGAATGAATATCGCTTGGACATTGGCTGCCAAATTCCTGTTGGAACTGAAATTGAGTCTGACTTTATTAGTCAATCAAAAATTCCAAAAGGACGATATGCAAAATTACGAGTAAAGGGAGCTGATCATGGGCTAGCATCGGCAATTCACTATTTATATAACCAATGGTGGCCGACTACAGAGTATAACTTAAAAGATATGCCCTTATTGGTAGAGCGCGTAGTGTTCTATCCAGATGTTCTCGCAGTTGATGCTATTACGGATATCTTTTTGCCCTTAGCTTAACCTTGGAATATTATTTCCCGTTAGTTAATTTTACACTGTGAATAAAATGCTCAATAAATCAGTGACTCAGACGTTAACTTAGATACACTAAGCTCGATTATCGAAAGTTACCATTGACTAGCATTAAAACCATTCCTAAATCTCAAGCACCCGCTGTACAGAACATTTTGCAGCGAATGCCAAAAGAAGTTGCAGACAGCTTTACAGAGGAACAGCTGAATCACTTGCATGCAGCTTTAGGGGTACGTAGCTGGAAAAAACATGCGGTAGATCTTCGGTTCTCATTTGCGATACCGCTAACGCGAGCACGTTACTATTGTGTTTTCCTTTTAGGTAAAAACCGTCGAGAACTTTCCAGACGAGAAGCACGTATCTCTGCAATTACTACTGCACTACTGGTAACGCTTTTTATCACCGCCTGTACTCTGTTTGGCTTGTTAGTCTTGTATCTAATCAAATCGGCTCTGGGGATAAATTTGATAGAAGGATATTCGACAGGTATTTGGGATTGGTTCAAAGAGACTTTTTTATAAAAATCTCTTTGAAATGTTGTCAGATTTCGCAAATTTAAGGTCTACTTTGTTCTTAAACCGGAAGTAAGCAACAAATAGTTAACTACGAAGAATCGTCATCGTGTATATGGACTCCCTTTTCAGATCAAGGATTATTTGGACATTTTTAGGAAGAATGCA